>NZ_JBPJSR010000004.1:0-555756 GCF_051390675.1 Streptosporangium heterodermiicola | reverse complement strand
GCCCGACACCGACCCGGCACTGACACCGACCCGCTCGGTCTTTCACGCTCGAACCCGGCCGGCTCCCCAGGGGGCCGGCCTCGTGCTGTACGGCCACCCCGGGAGCCTCGGGCCCACCGCGCTCGGATCTACCGCGCTCGGATCTACCGCGACTCGGCGGGCAGCGGAGTCGCGTGGCGGGGTTCCGTGCCGGCCACGCCGCGCCCGCGCAGGCCGGACGCGACGACGGCCGCCGCGACGACGGCCATCGCGAGCGGGATGACCAGGGCCGCGCGGAAGCCGTCGAGCTCGGTGAGGAGGGATCCGCCGGATCCGGTGGCGGCGACGTTCACGGCGGTCACCGCCGACAGGCCGAGCGCCGAGCCGAACTGGAAGGAGGTGTACAGCAGGCCGCCGGCGAGCCCCTGCTCCTCCTCGGCCACACCGTCGGTCGCGGCGATGGTGAGCGGTCCGTACGCCAGGGCGAAGCCGAGACCAAGAATAATCATGGTCGGGAACATCGCCGCGTACGTCCAGTCGAGGCCGATCGGGAGGAACAGGGCGTAGGCCAGTGCGGCGAGGCACAGCCCGCCGAAGATCACCCGCACGTTGCCGAAGCGGTTCACCAGGCGCGGGGTGAGGGTCGGCGCCAGGATGGCGTCGATGCTGACCGCCAGCAGCGCCAGGGCCGCCTGCAACGACGACCAGCCGCGCAGTTCCTGCAGGTAGAGCACGACGAGGAACTGGAACCCGAAGAAGGAGCCCCCGAACAGCAGCGCGCCGAGGTTGGCGCGTACCAGGGGGCCCGAACGGAGGATGCCCAGGCGTACCAGCGGCGACGCCGACCGCCGCTCGATCGCCACGAAGGCGGTGAGCAGCGCGACCCCGGCGGCGAGGGCCCCGGCCGTCCAGCCCCATCCCGCGGCGGGGTCCTCCAGGCTGACGACCGCGAACACCAGCACCATCATCGCCCCGGTCACGGTGACCGCTCCGGCCAGGTCGAAGCCCCGCGAGTGCCGGTACGGATGGTCGCTGTCCGGGATGAGCAGGAGCGCGGCGACGAGGATCACCGAGGCCATGATCACCGGGGCGAAGAACACCCACCGCCAGCTGATCTCGGCCAGCAGGCCGCCGACGACGAGGCCGAGGGAGAACCCGGCCGCCGCCGTACCCGCGTAGACCAGGAGTGCCCGGTTGCGCCGCGGGCCCTCGGCGAAGTTCGTCGTGATGATGGACAGCCCGGCGGGTGCCATGAACGCGGCGGCCACCCCTGTCACGAAACGGGCGACGATGAGGATCCATCCCTCGGTCGCGAACCCGCCCAGGCCCGAGAAGACGATGAACACGCAGAGCCACATCAGGAACATCCGCCGCCGCCCCAGCAGGTCGGCGGCCCGCCCGCCCAGCAGCATGAAACCGCCGTAGCCGAGCACGTACGAACTCATCACCCAGCTCAGCGAACCGGTGGTCAGGTCCAGGTCGGAGCGGATCGACGGCAGGGCCACGTTCAGCATCGCCACGTCGATCCCCTCCAGGAAGATCGCGCCGCACAGCACGAGCAGCATGCCCCAGGCGCGCCCGTCCAGGCGATCCGGGGACGAGGACAGTGGTGTGGACACGAGACGGCTCCTTGAGGAGAGGCGGAAACCGCTGCCGGTTCCCTCTTGTAAGTAGTCGCATCATGGGACACCATCAATGACCATGGAAGAAGGCACTTCGAAGTCACCGAGTTGCTGCCCGGATACCGACGACGCCTACGACGCGCGCCAGTGGGACACCCGGGAAGACTGCGAGGTCCGCCAGATCCTCGACAGGGTCGCGGACAAGTGGTCCCTGCTCGTCATCGCGCTCCTCGACAGCCGCACCCTCCGCTTCACCGAGCTGAGCCGCGAGATCGACGGCGTCAGCCAGCGCATGCTGACCGTCACCCTGCGCCATCTGGAGCGGGACGGCCTGGTGCGCCGCACCGTGCACCCCGTCGTGCCGCCCAGGGTCGACTACGAGCTCACGCCCCTCGGCGTCACCCTGCACGACACCATCCAGTCGCTCGTCACCTGGACGGAGAAGCACCAGAACGAGATCGCCGCCGCCCGCGCCGGCTACGACGCCCGCGCGGACACCGCGCCGGTCGCGACGGGCCCCGCCCCCTCGGCGAGGACCGGCCACGACACCGTGCGAGTGGTGGTGGCTCGCGGTGACGGAATCCCGCCCGCGACGCCACTACGTAACGAAACCCCGGCCACAGGCCCACTACGTAACGAAACTCGGCCTTCGGCGCCGTCACGTAACGAAACCCGAGGCGTGCTGCCGCCGCGCAATGAGATCCAGGACGTGGCGTCGGCGCGCAACGAGATCCGAGACGTGGTGCCGCCGCGTGACGAGATCCGGGACGTGGTGCCGGCGCGTGAGGAGAGTGGTCCCGGCGCGGACCTCTCGCGGTGCGAGGTGTGCGGCGACCCGATCCGTGTCGCGCGTACCGGCCGCCCGGCCCGGTTCTGCGGCACGGCGTGCCGCCAGAGGGCACACCGCCGCCGCTCCCGCGCCGCCCTCCCCACCTCCGGCTGACCGCCTCGCCCCTCCTGACCTCACTGTGACCTGACGTCTTCGCTCCCGGCCTCTCATACGCGGACGGTCGCGAGACGGGTCTCACAAGGGCGGGCAAAGGCATGTCCAACCGATCCGTGTCGTGCCCTCCAACCGGTGCCGCAGCGTGTCTGCTGTCCAGCAGTAATGGCACTGCTTACCTGGAGGGTCGGAGATGAGGAAGTTGCTTCATGCCGGCGTGCTCGCGCTCGGCGTGCTCGCAGCCGGATGCGGCGGCGCCGACGACGGGAGCACGACCGAGCCGATGGTCGCGGACCAGGTCAAGGCGTCGCCCACCTCGCCAGAAACCCCCACCTCGTCCTCGCCGGCGACCAGGGCCAAGGTCGAGCTGGGCGAGACGAAGATCGGAAAGGTTCTGGTCGGGGAGGGAGAGCGCACGCTCTACCTCTTCGAGAAGGACAAGGGCGGGAAGTCGTCGTGTACCGACGCCTGCGCGCGGGCGTGGCCGCCGTACGTCACGGACGGGGCGCCCGAAGCGGGAGAGGGTGTCGAGGGGAACCTGCTCGGCACCACCGAGCGGGACGACGGCACGACGCAGGTGACCTACAACAACCATCCCCTCTACTACTTCGCCAAGGACACCGAGGCCGGCGACACCAAGGGGCAGGACGTCGAGGGCTTCGGCGACGATTGGTACGCGGTCGGCGCGAACGGGAAGAAGGCGCGCGACTGAGCCGACCCAGAGGGAAAAGGACGTGAACGAGCGCACCCGGGAGACCCGGGTGCGCTCCACCGATTGAAACCACGGTCACCTCGGGCGAAGCCCAGGGTCACCCCGGTTGAGACTCACGGTCACCCCGGTTGGAACCCACGTCACTTCGGGCGAAGCCCAACGGTCCCCTTGGCCAAGGCTCACGGTTCCCTTGGCCGAGGTTCACGGTCACCCCGTGCGAGGTCCACGGTCCCCACGTCGAGACCTCGCGGTCACCCCGTCAGGTGGACTCCCGGATGACCAGCTCCGTGGGCAGGATCGTCGACGACACGGGGCCGCCGTCGATCTGGCGGAGGAGCAGGCGTACCGCCGCCCGTGCTTGGTCCTCCCGGGGAGTGCGTACCGTGGTGAGGGCGGGCACGGCGTAGGAGGCGGCCTCGATGTCGTCGAATCCCGCGATCGCGACGTCGTCCGGCACCCGCCGCCCCGACTCGCTCAACACCCGCAGGGCGCCGATCGCCATCAGGTCGCCCGCCACGAAGACCGCGTCGAGCGCCGGGTCGTCGCGCAGGAGCTGGCGCATCGCGTCGGCGCCCGAGGCGAGGGTGAGATCGCCGACGGCGATGATCGACCGGTACCCGGTGTCGCGCAGGGCCTCGCGGTATCCCCTGAGCCGGTCCTGCGCGGCGACCACGTCCGGGGGCCCGGAGATCGCGGCGATCCGCCGCCGTCCCCCTGCGAGCAGGTGCCCGACCGCCGAGGCGGCGCCGCCCACGTTGTCGACGTCGGCGTACGCGGCGTGCGTCGCCACCGCCGGCCTGCCCAGCGACACGACGGGGATGCCCGTACGGGCCAGCGCGGCGGGCAGCGGGTCGGTGCCCTGCGTGGACACGAGCACCACCCCGTCGACGTGCCCCGAGGCGGCGTACTGCTCCACCCGGAGCCGGCCGGACGTCGAGTCGGCGAGCATGAGGGTGACGCGCTTGCCCGCCTCCTCCAGCTCCCGGGTGGCCGAGCGGACGGTCGCCGAGAACAGCGGGTCGTCGGAGCGGGCCCCGCCGGGGGAGCCGGAGACGACCAGCGCGATCGAGTCGGTGCGCCGGGTCACCAGGCTGCGGGCCGCCGAGTTGGGGACGTAGCCCAGCTCGTTGACGGCGTGCATGACGATCGCGCGGAACGCGTCGCTGACCGTGCCCTCACCGTTGATCACCCGGGAGACGGTCGACCTCGACACGCCCGCGCGGGCGGCGACCGCCTCCAGGGTGGGGCGCCTGGCGCGTTCGCGGTGCAGCCCGTTGTGCCGGATCACCTCGCGGTACCACAGCGCGCTGTCCTTGGGCAGCCGCCGCTGCGTCTCGAAGTCGACGTGCACGATCCCGAAGCGCTTGTGGTAGCCCTCGGCCCACTCGAAGTTGTCCAGCAGCGACCAGACCAGGAAGCCGCGCAGGTCGGCACCGGCCTCGATCGCGGTGTGCGCGGCCCTCAGGTGGCCCTCGAAGAAGGCGGTCCTGTCGGCGTCGTGCACGCGGTCGCCCGCCACCACGTCGTCGAACGCGGCGCCGTTCTCGGTGACGAGCAGGCCGACCTCGGGGTAGTCGCGCGAGAGCCGCGTGAGCAGCTGGGAGAGCCCGGTCGGCACGATCGCCCAGCCCATCGCCGTCGTCGGGGCGTGGGTGCCGCTGAACTGGATGTCCTCGCTGCCGGGGTAGGCGGCGTTGGCGGGCTCGCCGGGCTCGGACCGTACGACGCAGGGGGTGTAGTAGTTGATCCCGAGCAGGTCGACGGGCTGGTTGATCGTTTCGAGGTCGCCGTCGCGGATGTGGTCGGTCCCGCCCGTGCGCTCCATGATGTCGAGCACAGGGTCGGGATGCTTCCCGCGCAGGGCGGGGTCGAGGAACTGCCGGTTGATGAGGCAGTCGATCCGGTTCACCGCCTCGGCGTCCTCGGCGGACGGGACGAGGTCGGGGTCGCTCAGCTGGCCGGGTGTCATCACCGGCGTGAGGTTCAGTGTGAGGGCGATCTCGCGGGCGCCTCCGTCGCGCAGCACCTGGGCGCCCAGCCCGTGGGCCAGCAGGAGGTGGTGGGAGGCGCGGAAGGCCTCGGCCGCCGAGGCGCGGCCCGGCGCGTGGATGCCGATGCCGTACCCCAGCACGGCGGCGACCCACGGCTCGTTGATCGTCATCCACGTCTCGACGCGGTCGCCGAGCCGGTCCTGCACGAGGCGCGTGAAGTCGGCGAAGCGGTAGGCCGTGTCGCGGTTTGTCCACCCGCCCAGGTCCTCCAGCGCCTGGGGGAGGTCCCAGTGGTAGAGCGTCACGTAGGGCGTGATGTCGGCCGCGAGCAGCTCGTTCACCAGCCGGTCGTAGAAGTCGAGCCCGGCGGCGACGGCGGGTCCCGAGCCCGACGGCTGGATCCTGGGCCACGCCACCGAGAACCGGTAGGCCCCGAGACCCAGCTCCGCCATCATCCGGACGTCTCCGGCGTAGCGGTGGTAGTGGTCGCAGGCCACGTCGCCGGTGTGGCCGTCGGTGGTCCTGCCCGGCGTGTGGGCGAACGTGTCCCAGATCGACGGGCCCCGGCCCCCGTCTCGCGCGGCGCCCTCGATCTGGTACGCGGCGGTGGCGGCTCCCCAGACGAAGCCCTCGGGAAAGGCCAGGGTCTCGCCCCGGGCCGAGATGGTCGTTGCGGTCATCCTTCGAAAACCCCCGTTGGTTCTCGCGACTGCCGGGACGCGCGGGGCGGTGGCGGGGTTGCCGTCGTCCCTGTAGGTGGAAGTCTCCCACCGCCATCATGGGACGGTCGCGGCCCGGCGTCGAGAGTATTTCCCGACCCGCGTGGGCACGCTCCCACCTCGTCCACGTCCATGATCGACGACACGGTAACGGATGCCACCGACAGCGGGGACGGGGAGCCGCCCTCCATCACGCCCGTGGGGTGAAGGGCGGGCCGCCGCGCTGGGTGGACGACCACGCGGGTTTCCGGCCGAGGGCTCCCAGGGACGCCCGGCCGCCGCCTCTCGCCGGCCGGAAATCAGACTTTGGTCGGGGGTGGCGGTGGCCGATCGTCGGATCTTTCCGGGACCCGGGATTCCTAGGTTCTCCCTATGAAACACGAGCTCATCCGCCTGGTGGCGGCGACCGGCCTGGTCTCGATCCTCGTCGCGGCCCCCGTCGCGGTTCCCGCCGCGCGGGCCGCGTCACCCGCCACCGGGCTGACACCGGCCGCCGTCGAGGCCTACCTCGACAGGACGATGGAGTCCACCGGACTGCCGGGGATGTCCGTCGTCGTCACCCACAAGGGCGAGATCGTGCACGCCGGTGGGTACGGGCGCGGGTCGGACGGCGAACCGGTCACCGAGAGAACCCCGATGCGTGTCGCCTCGGTCAGCAAGTCGTTCACCGCCATGGCCGTCATGACGCTGGTCGAGGACGGAAGGATCTCGCTGGACGAGCCGGTCGCCGGGCGGCTGCCGGAGTTCCGCATGGCCGATCGGCGCGTCACCGGGATCACCGTGCGGCACCTGCTCAACCAGACGTCGGGCCTGTCGGACACCACCGTCGACATCGGCGCGACGCAGGCGGCCCCGTCGCTCGCCGGCTACGTGTCCGCGCTGGGCACCGGCACGCTGGCCGCCGACCCCGGTACGCGCGGGGAGTACTGCAACGTCAACTACGACGTGGCCGCCAGGCTGGTCGAGGTCGTCAGCGAACAGGGCTTCGCCGACTACATGGAGCGGCGTGTCTTCGGCCCGCTCGGCATGACGGGCAGTGCCGTCGGAGACCGTGTCGTCAGGCCGTCCGAGGGATTCAACTCGATGTACGGCGCCTGGGTGGCGCGTCCCGAACTGCCCGGCTTCCGCGACGGCGGCGGTGGCGGGGTGGTCACCAACGCGGCCGACATGGGCAGGTGGCTGATCAGCCAGACCGGCAACGGAAGGCGACTGGTGACGCCGGAGAGCCTGAGGACCATGCACACGCCGTCCGCGGTGGGCGACTACGGCATGGGCTGGGTCGAGGAGAGCGTGGACGGCACCAGACTGCTCGTGCATTCGGGCAACCTGTTCACTTACACCGCCGCGGAGGCGATCGTCCCGGACACGGGGTACGGTTTCGCGGTCATGACCAACAGCGCCGCCCTCCACGACGACACCTACGACGTGCTCACCGGCCTCGTCGCGATGAGCCGGGGCGGTACGCCGGACGTGCCGGGCGGCGACCGGCGGATGTTCGAGTTGGTCCTGGGACTGGTCGCACTGGCGGCGGTGGGCCTGGGCGTGCTCGGCGGGCTGCGGTCCCGCCGCTGGGCGAGCCGGAGGGCGGGGAACCCCGCCTGGCGCATCGGGCTGCGGCTGGCACCGTCGCTGCTGCCGGTCGCGCTGTTCGCCGTGTATCCGTGGTCGATCTCCTTCATCTCGAACGGCCGGACGGTCACCTGGGGGCAGCTCACCTACTTCGCCGCCCCGTTGACGATCACCTTGGCGGTCGCGGCCGTGGCGGGGACCGTCACCGCCGCGATGCGACTGGCGAGGCTGCGGTCGGTAGTGTCGACCCGGTGAGAAACGGCGTGATACTGGCGGTGATCGCGGGATCCGTCCTGGTCAGCGGGTTGCACCTCGACTTCGTTCCGCTGTGGCGGCAGCTTCTCTTCGTCATGCTGGCCGTGGCCGCCTACCTGCACGGCCGCCACCTTCCCGTACGGCGAGGCCGGCTGCTGCTGGCCGTTCTCGCGGTGTCCGGGACCGTCTACGCCGTGCCGGACTTCGCGACCGTCGCCGGCGCGCTGGCGGTCTTCGGCCTCTTCGTGGTGCTGCCGTGGCTGGCGGGCTGTTTCCAGCGGCAGCAGGCCGACCTGCTGGAGGCGGGCCGGGAACGGGTCGCCCGGCTCGGACGGGAACGGGAGTTCGTCGCCGAGCGCGTCACCCTTCGCGAGCGCGCCCGCATCGCCGAGGACATGCACGACTCGCTCGGCCACGAACTGGCACTGATCGCGCTGCGCGCCGGAGCCCTGGAGCTGGCCGCCGACATGACCCCGCGTAACCGGGAGGCGGCGGCGCGGCTGCGAGCCTCCGCGGTCACCGCGACCGACCGGCTTCGCCACACCCTCGGGGTGCTGCGCGAGACCGGAGCCGTCTCCACCGAGCCGCCGGACGAGTCCATCGAGGCGCTGGTGGACCGCGCGCGTGGCGCCGGGATGACGGTCACCCTCGACCGCGCCGGCGAGCGGGCGCCCCTGCCGCCGCTGGCGGACAGGGCCGCCCACCGGGTGGTGCGCGAGTCGCTGACCAACGCCGCCCGCCACGCCCCGGGCGCGGACGTGCTCGTCCGCGTCGAACGGACCCGTGAGGCGGTCACCGTCACCGTGTCCAACTCCGCCACCCGTGCCGTGCCGGTCCCGGCTCCGGGTCCAGGTGCGGGTCCGGGTCCGGCTTTGGACCCGGCTCTGGTGCCGGTGCCGGTCCTGGCTCCGATCCCGGTCCTGGCTCCGGTCCCGGCTCCGGGCCAGGATCCGGTCCCGGCTCCGGGCCAGGATCCGGTTTCGGTTCCGGCGAGCGCGGGGAGCGGGATCGCGGGTCTGCGCGAGCGGGTGCGGTTGCTCGGGGGCACCCTGCGGGCCGGTCCCCGGGGCGGCGGGTTCACCGTGACGGCGCGGTTCCCGTCCAGTCTGGAGGGGGTCCCGCCCGACCGGGCCTGCGGGGACGAGGCCCCGCCCGGCAGGAGAGGAGACGAGGGAAGCCGATGATCCGGGTAGTGCTGGCCGACGACGAGGCCATGATCCGGGCGGGGGTGAAGGCGATCCTCGCCACCGACGAGGGGATCGAGGTGGTCGCCGAGGCCGCCGACGGGCGCGAGGCGGTCGAACTGGTGCGCGCGCACCGGCCGGACGTCGCGCTGCTGGACATCCGGATGCCCCGCCTCGACGGCCTGTCCGCCGCGGCCGAGCTGCGCGTCGCCATGCCGGAGGTCGCGGTCGTCATGCTGACCACGTTCGACGAGGACGAGTACGTCGCCAGGGCGCTCGACGAGGGGGCCGGCGGGTTCCTGCTGAAAGCCGCGGACCCCCGCGAACTGATCATCGGGGTGCGCGCGGTCGCCGACGGCGCGGCGTACCTGTCGCCGAGGATCGCGCGGAAGGTCATCACGCGGTTGAGCGGCGGCAGACTCTCCAGGGCGGGGGTGGCACGCGAGCACGTGAGGTCGCTGACCGCGCGGGAGCGCGAGGTGCTGGCCCTCGTCGGCCGGGGCATGTCCAACCAGGACATCGGCCGCGAGCTGTTCCTCTCGCAGGGCACCGTCAAATCCCACGTCAGCGCCATCCTGCTCCGGCTCGGCCTGAACAACCGCGTCCAGGCGGCGATCATCGCCTACGAGGCGGGTCTGGCGCCGGGAGACGCCTGATCGCCGCCCGGCGCCCTCAGGCTCCGGGCAGTTTCAGCATGCGGTCGAGCAGCTGGCGGTGATGGGCCAGGAGGCGTTGCCGGGCCCGGGGGTCGGTGGAGACGGAGTGCGCCTCGGCGATCGTCTGGCCGTGCAGGAACCCGTACACGCTCCAGATCAGCGTACGCAGCAGCAGGCCCAGGTCCACCTGGTCGTCGATCAGCCCGGCCCTGGCGGCGGAGCGCATCGCGTCGCGGGTGTGGTTGATGAGGGAGACCGAGTAGGCCCGCTCCAGGTCGGGGAGGTCGGCGGCGTCGCCGAGCCAGCGGTGCATCCACAGCGCGGGGATCTGCGGGTTGTCGAGACAGAACTCCAGATAGCGCTCGGAGAGTTCGTACATGACCGCGGCGAACGCCTCGGGATCGGCGGCGGGGAGCGCGCTGAGCGCCTCCTCCACGACGGCCCGTTCCGCCCGGCCGGCGTGGTCGATGACGGCGAGGTAGAGATCGTGCTTGTCGCCGAACCGTCGCTGCACCCACGCCAGGTCCTGCCCGGCCGCCTCCGCTATCCCCTGCAGTGACGTGCCGTCATGACCGAACGCCGCGAAGAGCCGCGCCGCGATGTCGATGACCGCCTGGCTCTGCGGGTCGTCGGCGGGAGTCATGACTCGATTCAAGTCCCCCGCACGGGTGGAGACGCCCTGGTGTTGGTTTTGACCTGGTCAAACCTGTGTGCGCGATGCCCCCTGCCCCGCCCCGCCCGGCGGGGGCAGGGGGCGTGACGCTCCTCACCGCGCCGTGCCCGTGGGACTCACGGGGCGGGAGACCACAGGCCGGAAGACGGGAGGCCACGGGCCGGAAGACGGGCCGCAGACGGGAGACGACGGGTCAGAAGGGGAGGACGCTCAGCCGGCCCGCCCCGGTCAGGGCGGTGATCCGCCGTGGGGCCGCCGGGTCGAGCCGCACCCTGACGGTCGCGTTCCCGGTGTTGGTCCGCACGTTGTAGCCCTCCTCGTACTCCTCCCCGTCCGGCACCCTGACCTCCACGTCCCCGGCCGTCTTCACCACGGCGCTGACGTCGCCCGGCGGGGCCACGAACCTCAGATTGACGTCTCCCCTGCCTGTCTCGACGTCGGTCCCGGCGGACCTGAGGCCGGTGCCGATCACGTGCCCGTTCTGCGTCCGCACCCGCAGCGCGCCCCCCGTACCGTCCACGACCACGTCGCCGGTGACGGTGGAGAGGCGCAGGTCGCCCTGGATCCCGCTCACCGAGACGGTCCCGAAGCGGTGGGACGCGGCCTCGACGTCTGTGGCCGCGGGCACGCTCAGGGTGTAGTCGGCCTGGCAGACGGGGCCGCCGGGACGGTCGCCGCCGGGGCAGTGGACGTCGAGCGTGAGCGTCCGCCCGTCCCACTCCTCGGTGACCTGGGGCCGGTCCCGGGTCCAGAAGAGCGTCCGCTCCATGCCCAGCCGCTTCGTCGCGCCCGGCACGACCGAGATGTTGACGTGGCTCGTGGTCTCCACGACGATCCGCGGCGAGGTGAGCGCCCGGGACTGCAGCGTGGTCTCGAAGCTCGGGGGGACGGTCATGATCTCGGCCCACGAGGCCAGGGCGGTGAAGGCCACGGTGAGCGCGGTGAGCGTCCCGCCGGCGACCAGCCAGGCGGTTCGGACGTTGTTTCGTGTCGGCATGCTCTCAAACCTTCAGGAATCGCAGGACGGCGAGGACCCGGCGGTGATCCTTGTCGGCGCCGGAGAGGTCGAGCTTGGTGAAGATGTTGTTGATGTGCTTGCCGACCGCGCTCTCCGACACCACCAGGGCCTCGGCGATCCCGGTGTTGGAGCGGCCCTCCGCGATCAGCGCGAGCACCTCGTGCTCCCTGCGGGTCAGCCGGTCCAGCGGGTCGCTGTGCCTGCGCAGCAGCAGCTGGGCGACCACCTCGGGATCCAGGGCGGTGCCTCCGGCGGCGATCCGGCGCAGCGCGTCGAGGAACTCCTCGACGTCTGCCACCCGGTCCTTGAGCAGGTAGCCGATCCCGCTGGTCGCGGTGGACAGCAGCTGGGTGGCGTAGCGCTCCTCGACGTACTGGGAGAGCACGAGGATCGCGAGCGTGGGCCGTTGGCGGCGCAGGACGAGCGCCGCGCGCAGGCCCTCGTCGGTGTGTGAGGGAGGCATCCGCACGTCGGTGACGACGAGGTCGGGGACGTGCTCGTCCACGGCGCGAAGCAGCCCCTCCGCGTCGGACACGGCGGCCACGACCTCGATGCCCGCCGAGCCGAGCAGGCGGACGAGCCCCTCCCGCAGGAGTACGGAGTCCTCGGCGAGCACTACGCGCACGGTAGCTCCACTCTGATCGTCGTCGGCCCGCCGAGCGGGCTGTCGACGTACAGGATGCCGTCCACGGAGCCGACCCGGCGGGACAGGCCGCGCAGGCCGGTCCCCCGGTCCGGGTCCGCGCCGCCCCGGCCGTCGTCGCTGACGGCCACGTGGAGGCGGTCGCCGAGGCGGTCGACGACGACCTCGGCGCCGGACGCCCCCGCGTGCTTGGTGATGTTGGTCAGCGCCTCGGACACGACGAAGAACGCCACCGCCTCGACCGTGGGGGAGACCCGCTCGGAGATGTCGACGCTCAGCCGTACGGGGAAGGGGGCCCGCGCGGCCAGGCCGGACAGCGCGGCGTCCAGGCCCTGGTCGTTGAGTACGGCCGGGTGCAGCCCCCGGACGAGGTCGCGCAGCTCCTTGAGGGCCTGCTTGGCCTCCTCGTGCGCCTGGACGATCACCTCGCGGGCGGGTTCCGGCAGGTCGGTGAGGGTGGCGCGGGCCATGCCCAGGTTCATCGCGAGCGACACCAGCCGCTGCTGGGTGCCGTCGTGCAGATCCCGCTCGATGCGGCGGCGCTCGGCGTCCGCGGCGTCGACCACCCCGGTACGGCTCTCACGCAGCGTCTCCACCCGCTGGGCCAGCTGGTCGCTCAGGCTGGGGCCGAGCAGGGCCTCGGCGGCGATCACGTCCAGCACCGCGAACCCGCGCGCCACCCACGGCCCCGCGACGAGCAGGGCCCCCGAGGCGAGCACGAACGCCACGCTCGGCCAGGTCTCCTCCATCGCCCAGTGCCGGACGGCGAGCCCGGCGGTGACCAGGCCGCCCGCCCACGCCCCGACGACCGAGGCGGCGCCGATGCCGCTGATCAGCGGGGCCAGCAGGTGATACCCGAGGCGGCGCCAGGTGCTCCGCGTCCTGGCCTCCTGGAGCAGCCGCCTGAACGGGTTCATGCTCAGGGGGCGGCGTGGGACCGGGAGGATGTCCACGTCGAGGAAGGCGGCGAACCGCGACCGCTGCACCAGGGTGAGCAGCCGGACGACCCAGAAGAACAGCAGCAGCGCCACCACGGGGACCACCACGGTCCACACCAGCACCACCGACGCGGCCACCAGCGCCCCGATCACCGCCGTGCCCAGCACGGCGATCGGCACGCCCGTCACCAGGTGCGCGGTGCGGAGCCAGGCCCGCGTGGACCAGTGGGCGCTGATCCTCTCCCAGGGGGTGGTCATCTCGGTGCCGGTCATGGAATCCACCGTAGGGACCGTGGCGGCCGGGACACAGGGGCGAGGTATCCCGGAAAAAGGTGGGGCAAACCCCACCCCCGAACCCGGGCCGGGGGTCCCGTCGCGGGCGCGCCCCGCCCTCGCGGCCGTACGGCCCGTCCGCTTCCTGGGTAAAGAAGTTGTTTGTCGGTTTCACCTACCCTTGAGAAATGAGCCCCCGCGAGCATGCCGAACGGCATGGCGCGGAACGGGCGGCGGACCGGCCGCCTCCCGGCCGGGCCGCTCCCCCTGGTCCTCCCGGCTCCCCCGACCGCCCCGGCCTTCCCGTGCCCCCTGACATCCCCGCATTTCCCGGCCTTCCCGTGCTCCCCGGCATCTCCGGACTCTCTGGACTCTCTGGACTTCCCGGCCTCCCCGGCACCGCCGATCCCGTTCGGCTTCTCGCCGACGACCCGATGTCCGAGCCCCTGACCTACCCGGGCCGTCTCCCCCCGGGAGCCGGGTTGCTGGCCGACGGCCGTTTCCTGCCGATGTCCGAGGAGGCCGGTGCCCTCGGCGGCGGGCGGGTCCGGCCGGGGGACCGGGTCGTGCGGCTCGCCGACCACCTGGAGAGCCTCGGCGCGGGGCCGATGGAGGCCCGCCACCCGGTGGTCGCGGTGGGGTCCAACGCCGCGCCGGGCCAGCTGCACCGCAAGTTCACCGCCGCCGGGGTCCGGCCCGTCGTCCCGCTCACCCCGGCCACCGTGCACGGCGTCGCCCCGGGGGTGTCGGCGCACGTCAGCCGGAACGCCTACCTGCCCGCCGCGCCCATCAGGGTGGCGGGGGCGTCACTCCTGTTCGTCGTGTGGGTGGACGACGCCCAGCTCGCCGCGCTGGACGCGACCGAGCCGAACTACCTCCGGCTCCCGCTGCCCCCGGGCTCCTTCCCGGTCACCCTCTCCACGGGGGAGACCCTTCCGTCGTGCCACGTCTACGCGGGCATGCACGGATGCCTGGTGGACGAGGAGGGGGAGCCGCTGCGGCTCGCTCCCCAGCCGGAGCTGATCGGGCACCTGCTCGCGCGCTCCGCGAACCTGCGGCGCCTGTTCGGGCGGACACCCGAGGAGTTCGTGACCAGGGCGCGGCGGGACGACGGGACGCGGGAGGCGGCCCACGCCCTGTTCAGGAGCGAGGGGCTCGCCGACCCCGGGGCCGGTCTCGCCGGAGAGCCGCCACGTCCCCCGGCCCGCCAACGGCTCGGGCGCTCCTGACCGGAGGCCGACCTCGCGGTCCCCCCCCGGCTCGCCGACGGTGTGGGCGCTCCTGATCGGAGGCCGGCTCGCCTGGAGATAACCCCAATGGGGGTAGGTATGGGTTATAAATAGACGGCGATCCGAAAGCGGCCATCGAAGGGACCGTCTCCTTGAAGCGCGTGCTGCTGCTGGCGACCGGCGACGCCATCGCCCACTCCTACGCCCCCGGCCGCCCGGGTGTCCTGTCCGGGGCCGAGCTCCTGCGGGCACTCCCGCCCGGCGCGATCACGGCCGACGTGGTGGCCGAGGACGTGATGGCGGAGCCCAGCTGGGACATGTCGCCCTCGACCATGCTGGAACTGGCCCGCAGGGCGCGCTCGGCCGTCCTGGACCGCGGGTTCGACGGCGTCGTGATCACCCACGGCACCGACACGCTGGAGGAGACCGCCTACCTCGTGGACCTGCTCGCGGGCCGGGCCGCGGAGGCCGGTGCCATCGTGCTGACCGGCGCCGTACGCTCCCTGGACGAGCTGTCCCCGGACGGCCCGCGCAACCTCGCCTCCTCCATCACGGCGGCCGCCGAGGGCTCGCCGCGCGGTGCCGGGGCCGTCGTGTGTGTCAACGACGAGATCCACGCGGCGCGCTGGGTCGCCAAGGTGGACGCCACGAGTGTCGCGGCGTTCTCGTCGGCGCCCTTCCCCTTGCTGGGCCGGGTGGTCGGCGGCCGGGTCGAGACGCTGTCCGCCCCGCCGCCCCGGCCGCCCGCGTTCGTGGGGGACCCGGCGTCGGACGTCGCCCTGATCAAGACCTACCCGGGGATCGCCCCCGTGCTGCTCACCGCCGTCGTGGACGCCGGGGCCCAGGGCGTCGTGCTGGAGGGGACCGGCCTGGGCAACGTACCGGTCGAGCTCTTCACGACGATCGCCGAGCTGACGGAGTGGGGAATCCCGGTGGTCGTCGCGTCGAGGTGCCGTACCTCCGCGGTCCCGCTCGACGAGACGCGCTTCGGCGCGGGGCTCGCCGCGCACGTCGGGGCGATCGGGGCCCGCGGCCTGGCGCCCTCGAAGGCGCGGTGCGCGCTGATGGTCGCCCTCGGGACCGGCGGGATCGACGCCGTACGCGACTGGTTCGGCAGGCTCTGACACCGGCCCGGCAGGTCCCCGAGCAACGCGGGGCGGTTTACGGATAGGTAAAAACCGCGGAAAGGGGAGTATCCCCGAGCTGTGCGGGCACGTCGGTGGAGTCCGTGATCCGGCGAAGGGCTGGGGAGGCCTTCGCCGGATCACCCCCCTCTTCCCCACCTCGTCCACCAGGCGGGCCGGACCCCCGGAACGATCAAACGATCAGACGGGGATCGAGACCCCGAGGCCGCCGCGGGTCTCGGCGCCGTACCGCTCCTTCTCCTTGGCGATGTCGAGGGGCTTGATGCCGGAGCGCCCGCCCAGCACCTCGTCGGTGAGAAGGTCGGCGGGGACCAGCCAGGAGACCTCGAACTCCAGCCCGTCGGGGTCCTTGGCGTACAGGGCCTTGGTGGTGGAGTGGTCGGAGGCGCCGACGAGGGCGTTGAGCTCGCCGAGCTTGAGGGCGATCCGCTCCAGCTCCTGGAGGGTGTCGACCTCCCAGGCCAGGTGATAGAGGCCGACGGTCGAGCGCCCGGCCCCCGAAGGGCCCGCCTGCGCGCCGATCTCGAAGAGCCCCAGGTCGTGGTCGTTGGTGGATCCCGAGGCCTGGAGGAACACGGCGCCCGGCATGCCCATGACCGCCCTGAAACCGAGGGCCTCCCGGTAGAAGGCGACGCTGCGCTCCACGTCGCGTACGAAGAGAACGGCGTGGTTGAGCCGCTGGACCGGCATGGTTCCTCCCAAAAGCTTGAACTCTCAAGTAGATTACCTCCGCATGCTTGAGAGTTCAAGTAAGCTGTGCGCGTGACGCGATGGCTGGACGACGACGAGCAGCGCACCTGGCGCGCGTTCCTGGCCGCCTCGCAGCGCGTCCAGGAGGAGCTGGACCGGCAGCTGCAGCGGGACTCCGGCATGCCGCACGCCTACTACGCCGTGCTGGTGAAGCTCTCCGAGGCTCCGGGCCGCACGATGCGGATGAGCGAGCTGGCGGCGGAGGTCAACTCCTCGCAGAGCCGCCTGTCGCACGCGGTGAAGCGGCTGGAGGAGCGCGGCTGGGTGCGGCGTGAGCCGTGCGACACGGACAAACGCGTGAGCTGGGCGATCCTCACCGACCAGGGCCTCGCGGTCCTCACCGCCACCGCCCCCGGCCACGTCGAGGCCGTACGGCAGACCGTGTTCGACCGCCTCGCCCCCGAGCAGGTCGTCCAGCTGGCCGCGATCTGCGCCGCCATCCTCGCCAAGCCCGACCCTGACCTCCCCGCCTGAGCGGTCTGGACGTCACGCCTCGCCAAGCCCACCCCGATCTCCCCACCTGAGCGGCCATGGGCGGGCTCCAGGCGTAGGCGCAGGAGTCCTCGGACGGCTACAGATGGCTCCAGGGGTCGGCGATGACCCGGTGGATGACCTGTCCGGCGGCGCCCAGGGTCGCGGCGTCGCCGCCGAGGCGTGAGACGGTCAGCTCGGGGACGGCCCGGCGCATCACGCCCAGCCGGGAGGTCATCGTCTCGTGCGCCGGGCCCCGGACCCACGGGAACAGCGGGGCGAAGACCCCGCCCAGCACGATGGTCCCCGGGTCCATCAGGTGCACCGCCGAGGTGAGGGCGACGCCGAGTGCCTGGCCGGCGCGCTCGCAGGCCTCCAGCGAGTCCCGCTCGCCCGCGTGGAGGTGGGCCAGCAGCGTGGCCACCCCGTCGGGGACCCCGGCGAGCCCGGCGGCCCTCAGCAGGGCGTCCTGCCCGGCGTACTGCTCCAGGCAGCCCCGGCCGCCGCAGCGGCAGGCCGGGCCGTCGGGGGAGACGACGACGTGTCCCAGCTCCCCCGCGAGGCCGCGGGCGCCGCGGAACAGGGTCCCGCCGACCACCAGGCCCGCGCCGATGCCGATCTCCCCCGACACGTGCAGGAAGTCGCCGGGCACGGAACCGAACCAGAGCTCGCCCAGGGCCGCGAGGTTGGCCTCGTTGTCCACCTCGATAGGGAAGCCGAGCAGGTCGGAGACGCGGACGTCGTGCCAGCCGAGGTTGGGGGCCGTGTGGACCAGCCCCCCGTCCACGGGGCCGGGCACCGCGAGGGTCGATCCGGCGATGGAGAGACCCTCCTCGCGGGCTTCGTCCACAGCCCTGTGGGCGAGTTCCTCCAGGTGGGAAAGGGTTTCCACAGGCGAGGACGTACGGTTGTCCACAGCCTGTGTATATCTGAGCCGCACCGCGAGGGTGAGGTCGACCACGCAGGCGGACAGGTAGTCGACGTTGATCTCCAGGCCGAGCGCGGCGACCCGCCGCCCGCTGAGCGCGACGGCCGTGCCCGGCCGCCCCCGCTCGCCGTCCCTGAGCGCTCCCGACTCGGTGACCATGCCCGCCTCGATCAGGTCGCCGACCATCTTCGACACCGTCGTCTTGGTCAGTCCGGTGATCTCGGCCAGCGCCGCCCGGGTGACCGGGCCGCTCCTGCGGACCTCGCCGAGGACCACCCCGAGATTGCGGGCGCGCATCGAATTGTGGCGTACGGCCTGTGTCATGGAACATCCACCTCTTGACGATCCCACCACCTCAATCCATATTAAGTCCATAAAGTGGATTAAATCGGAGGAACGAAGATGAGCGCCTACACCCCCAAGCCCGAAGACCGCTTCACCTTCGGGCTGTGGACCGTCGGCTGGCAGGCCCGCGACCCCTTCGGGGACGCCTCCCGCCCCCCGCTGGACCCGGCGGAGAGCGTGCACAGGCTCGCCGAGCTCGGCGCGTACGGCGTCACCTTCCACGACGACGACCTGCTCGCCGTCGAGCCCGACCGTGACAGGGCCATCGCGAACTTCAAGAAGGCCCTGGCCGAGACCGGGCTCAAGGTCCCGATGGCCACCACGAACCTGTTCACCCACCCCGTCTTCAAGGACGGCGGGTTCACCAGCAACGACCGCGACGTGCGCCGCTACGCGCTGCGCAAGGTCATCCGCAACGTGGACCTGGCCGCCGAGCTCGGCGCGACCACCTACGTCTGCTGGGGCGGGCGCGAGGGCGCGGAGTCCGGGGCCGCCAAGGACATCAGGGCCGCGCTCAGCCGCTACAAGGAGAGCATGGACGTGCTCACCTCGTACGTGATCGAGCAGGGCTACGACATCAGGTTCGCCATCGAGCCCAAGCCGAACGAGCCGCGGGGCGACATCCTGCTCCCGACGATCGGCCACGCGCTCGCGTTCATCAACGAGCTTGAGCACTCCGACCGCGTCGGCCTCAACCCCGAGGTGGGTCACGAGGAGATGGCCGGGCTCAACTTCGCGCACGGCATCGCGCAGGCGCTCTGGCACGGCAAGCTCTTCCACATCGACCTGAACGGCCAGCACGGCCCCCGCTACGACCAGGACCTGATCTTCGGCCACGGCGACGTGAAGAACGCCTTCTTCCTGGTCGACCTGCTGGAGAACGGCGGCTACGACGGCCCCAGGCACTTCGACTACAAGCCGCTGCGCACCGAGGACTCCGAGGACGTCTGGGTCTCCGCCGCGGCCAACATGCGCACGTACCTGATCCTGAAGGAGAAGGTCGCGGCGTTCCGCGCGGACCCGGAGGTCGCCGAGGCGCTCGCCGCGAGCAAGGTCGCCGAGCTCTCCGAGCCCACGCTCGCCCCCGGCGAGACGATCGCCGACCTCAACCGCGACGAGTTCGACCTCGACGCGGTGGCCGCGCGCGGCTTCCACTTCACGCGTCTCAACCAGCTCGCCATGGACTACCTCCTCGGAGTCCGCGGATGACGCTGGTGGCCGGGGTCGACTCGTCGACCCAGAGCTGCAAGGTGGTGATCAGGGACGCCCGCACGGGCGCCCTGGTCCGCCAGGGTCGCGCGACCCACCCCGAGGGCACCGAGGTCGACCCCGGGGCCTGGTGGGACGCGCTCCAGGAGGCGATCGCGCGAGCGGGCGGGCTGGACGGCGTCGAGGCCCTGAGCGTCGGCGCGCAGCAGCACGGCATGGTCTGCCTGGACGAGTCCGGCGACGTCGTCAGGAAGGCGCTGCTGTGGAACGACACCCGTTCCGCCGACGCCGCCGCCGACCTGGTGAGGGAACTGGGCGGTCCCGAGGTGTGGGCCGAGGCGGTCGGCAGCGTGCCGGTCGCGTCGTTCACGGTGACCAAGCTCCGCTGGCTCGCGGAGCACGAGCCCGACTCCGCCCGCCGTACGGCGAGGGTGTGCCTGCCGCACGACTGGCTCACCTGGCGTCTGGGCGGGGAGTTCGTCACCGACAGGGGCGACGCGTCGGGCACCGGGTACTGGTCGCCCGCGACCGGTGCCTACCGGACCGACCTTCTCCGGACGGCCTTCGGCTCCGTACCCGGGCTCCCCGAGGTACTGGGTCCCCGCGACTCCGCGGGCGAGGTGCGGCCCGCGGCCGGTGTCTCCGGCGCGGGCGTGCGGCTCGCGCCGGGCACGGGCGACAACATGGCGGCGGCCCTCGGGGTCGGCGCCCTGCCCGGGGACGTGGTGGTGTCGATCGGCACGTCGGGGACGGCCTTCGCGGTCGCCTCGGCCCCGAGCGCGGACCCGGCCGGTTCCGTGGCCGGGTTCGCGGACGCCACGGGGCGGTTCCTCCCGCTGGTGGCCACGCTCAACGCGGCCAGGGTGCTCGACGCCGCCGCGCGGATCCTCGGGGTCGGTCTCGACGAGCTCGGCAGGCTGGCCCTGCAGGCGCCCTCGGGGGCCGGAGGGCTCGTCCACGTCCCGTACCTGGAGGGCGAGCGCACCCCGAACCTGCCCACCGCCACGGGCTCGCTGCACGGGCTGACGCTCGCCACCTCCACCCCGGCGCACCTCGCCAGGGCGGCGGTGGAGGGCATGCTCTGCCATCTCGCCGACGCCTTCGACGCCCTCGGGCTAGACCCGGCCAGGGTCCTGCTCATCGGCGGAGGCGCCAGGTCGGAGGCCGTACGGCGGATCGCCCCCGCGGTCTTCGGACGGCCGGTGGTGGTCCCCGAGCCCGGGGAGTACGTCGCGGACGGGGCGGCGAGGCAGGCCGCCTGGCTGCTCGGCGGCGACGAGCCCCCGGAGTGGGAGGCGGGCAAGGCCGAGCACTACGAGGCCGATCCCGCACCGGAGGTCAGGGCCCGCTACGCCGAGGTCCGCGGCCTCCGCTGAGCCTCCGCTGAGCCACGGGCACACGGTCGCGCGCCCTCGCCCGACCGTGTGCCCCGTTTGACCGCGTGCCCCGCCCGACGTCTGACCGCGTGTCCCGCCCGACGCGTGTCCCGTCGGAGGGCGGGGCGCGCCATCACGTGGCGACGGGCCGGACGTCCCGGGCGGGGCGTCTCAGGGGTGGCTCAGGGTTGGATCAGGGGCGCCGCCGGATGTCTGAAACCTCCTCTGGAGGACAGTCTTAGCCCATGCTCGCGTCGAAGAGGCTCTACCCCCTGATCGCATGTGCCGGACTCGTCGTGGCCGCCGCGGCCGTGGCCGCCGGACAGGCCGACCCGGTTCCCTACGCGAACCCGCTCGATCTGACGATCAGTGAGTACGCCGCGCTGGACCGCACCGGAGCCACCGGGCTCGCGATGGTGTCGCTGGGGATCGCGGCCTTCGCGGTGGTCGCCGGGCTGCGGGCCGTGGAGGCGCCGGTGGGTGTCCTGGCCGAGCGGCTGATGCTGGCCTGGGGCGTGGGGCTCGTCGTGCTCGCGGTGGTGCCCGCGGCGCTCCCCGGTACGGGGACGGACCTCTTCTCCCAGGCGTACCGCTACGTGTCGCTCGCCGTGCTGGCCGCGGTGCCCGCGGCGGGTGGCCTGACGGTGGCGCGGTTCGGCGAGGACGAGCGGTGGCGGCCGGTGGCCAGGCCGCTGGAGTGGCTGACGCTGGCCGGGGGGTTCGGGCTGCTGGCGCTCACCTACGTGATGCTTCCCGGGGACGGGGTGCTCGCCGGTCTCGTCGAGTGGACCCTGCTCGGCACCGAGGTCGCGCTGATCGGGATGCTGGCCGTCCGGCTCGCGCGACTGACCTGGGCACGGGCCGCCGCTCCCGCATCACGCGCCGCTCTGGGGTGAATCACTCACTTCTGAAAACTCTTTCACGACATGTCACGAATAGGCTACAAATAGCAGGAGCCGCCAGTGCTATTCTCGTCGGCGATCTAGAGATCGTCCGGGGCTCCCCCTGGCGCTCCGAGAGCGAGCCGTTGAGGTGACATGGCAGCGAGCAGGTCCATCCGGTTCAAGGTCTCGGTGCTGCTGGTCATCCCGCTCGCATCGCTGGTGGCGCTGTGGGGATTCGCGACGGTCGTGACGGTCGGCGACTCGGTGAGCCTGCTCTCCGTCGGCACGCTGTACGACACCGTCGCCAAGCCCGCGGGAGACCTGGGCGCCGCGGTCCAGCGTGAGCACATCCTGTCGGCCGAGTACCTGGCCACCCGCTCGGACGCGGACCGCGACACCCTCGCGGGACAGCGCTCGGTCACCGACCAGGCCCGCACGCGGCTGCGCCAGCAGACGAGCGGGGACACGGCGCAGGGGGCGATGTCCGAGGAGATGAGGACGCGCCACGACGAGCTGATGCGGCAGGTGGGCGCGCTCGACATGATCCGCGCCAGGGTCGACTCGGGGCGGATCGGCCCGGTGGGACTCTCCGAGGAGTTCGCCAGGCTGCCGGACGCCCTGCGACGGCTCTTCAACACCCTGAGCCTCAGCAACGACCTCCCGCTCTACCGCCAGTCGCGCGCCATCACGACGATCAACCACGCCATGGACCTGCTCAGCCGCGAGCGGGCACTCGCCGCGGGCTCGCTGGCGCTCGGGAGCAAGATGACGCCGAGCGAGATGCGGCTGTTCACCCGGCTCTCCGCCAACCGGATCTTCCTCATGGAGCAGGCGCTCCCCGAGCTGGAGCCCGGGCTGCGCGCCCCCTTCTCGGACATGATCGCCTCCTCGACGTACGCCCGCTTCATCACGCTGGAGAACCACATCCTGACCGGCGCGGAGGTGCGGTCCACCGACTGGCGCGCCGCCGGCGACGCGCTGGACGCCGCCTATCAGCGGTCCCTCACCGCGGCCGCCCCCGCGCTCGTCGAGCAGGCCACGCCCGCGGCCGTCGGGGTCTTCGTCCGCGCCGGCGTCATCGGCGTGCTCGGCCTCATCGCGGTCGTCGCGTCGATCCTGGTCTCCTACCGGATCGGCAGCGGGATCACCAAGGAGCTCGCCGCCGTGCGGCGGGCCGCCATCGAGCTCGCGCAGGCGCGCCTTCCGAGGGTGATGGAGAAGCTGCGCCGCGGCGACAGGGTGGACGTGGAGGCCGAGGCGCCCGCGCTCAGGCCGTCGGGCAGCACGGCCGAGATCCACGACGTCGCCGACGCCTTCAACAGCGTCCAGCGCAGCGCCGTGGACGCCGCCGTGGAGCAGGCCAGGCTGCGCGAGGGCGTCTCCCAGGCCTTCCGCAACCTCGCCCGCCGGAGCCAGTCGCTGCTGCAGCGCCAGCTCAAGATGCTCGACGGCATGCAGAAGCAGGCGGAGGACCCCGAGGCGCTGGATAACCTCTTCAAGCTCGACCACCTCACCACCCGCATGCGCCGCCACGCCGAGGGCCTGGTGATCCTGTCCGGCGGGGCGGCGGGCCGCAAGTGGCGCTCGTCGGTGCCGATGGAGGACGTGCTGCGCGGCGCCGCCGCCCAGGTCGAGGACTACGCCCGGGTGCGGATCTTCCCGACGGGCGGCACCACCCTGGTCGGCAACGCCGTCGCCGACATGATGCACCTGTTCGCCGAGATCCTGGAGAACGCCACGGTCTTCTCCCCGCCGGGCAGCCAGGTCGCGGTCCGCGGCGAGCTCGTCGGGCGGGGCTTCGCGGTCGAGATCGAGGACAGGGGGCTCGGGCTGACCGACGACAAGCGCGCCGCGATCAACGAGCGCCTGGCCAGCCCGCCTGAGTTCGACCCGGCGGAGACCGACCGGCTCGGCTTCTCCGTGGTCGGGCTGCTGGCCGCCAGGTACGGGGTCGAGGTGGCGCTGCGCGCCTCGCCGTACGGCGGTACCGGGGTGGTCGTCCTCATCCCCGAGCAGTTGCTCGGAGACCCCGAGCCCGTCGAGGAGCCCCTGGAGCCGCCGGTGCTCACCGTCATCAGCGTGCGGTCCGAGTCCGCCGGGCAGCACACCGGGACCGTCGTGGAGCGGGTGGACCGGCCCGGCGACTCCTCGGGCGAGGTCCCGATCCCCGCGGACCTGTGGAAGCCGCTGCGGCGCGGTGGAGACGGGCTGCCCCGCCGGGTGCGGCAGGCGAACATGCCGTCGCCGCGCCAGGCCCAGGAGTCCAGCTCGCCCGTCTCTCCCGGGACCGGAGCCGGGGCCGAGGTCGAGGTCGAGGGACGGTCGCCCGAGGAGGCGAGGGCGCTGATGAGCGCCCTGCAGTCCGGGTGGCGGCGCGGCCGCGGCGACGAGGACGGCGGCGCCAGGCGATGAGCCGGGAAACGAATTCACCGAGCCGGTGGGGGCCGGCGACCAGCGAGATCATCAGAGGGGAAGGGGTTTAACCACGTGCCGGGTGAGCTTTATTGGCTTCTGGATGACTTCGTCACGAGTGTGGCGGACGTCTCGCACGCGCTGATCCTGTCCAACGACGGGTTGATGATGGCCTCGTCGCGAGGGCTGAGCAAGGAGGACGCCGAACACCTGTCCGCGGTGGCCTCCGGCTTCCAGAGCCTCGCCAAGGGCACCAGCCTGCAGTTCGGCGGCGGTGCCGTACGCCAGACGATGGTGGAGATGGACGCCGCGTTCCTCTTCGTCACCTCCGCCGGTCAGGGAAGCTGCCTGTCGGTCATGACCACCGGCGCCGCCGACGTGGGCCTGATCGCCTACGAGATGGCCCGCCTGGTCACCCGCGTAGGTCAGCACCTGGCCACCGGCCCCCGGGTGGCCGGCCAATGAAGGACGACGACGTCGAGTGGGTCGACGAGGAGGCCGGTCCCGTCGTCCGCCCCTACGCGATGACCGGCGGGCGCACCCGGGCGTCGTCGTCCTCGTTCGACCTGCTCGCGATGGCGGTGGCGACCGGGGTGCCGGCCGGCCCCGGGGCGAACCTGGGCTCCGAGCACCGGCGGCTGCTCAACCTGGTCAGGCGGGCCCGCCCGATCGTGGAGATCGCCTCGGACGCGGGACTGCCGGTCGGCGTGATCAAGGTCCTCCTGGGCGACCTGCTGGACCAGGGCCTGATCCTGGTGCGGCCGCCGCTGCCCGCCGCCTCCATGCCCCCGGAGAGCCTCCTGAAGGAACTGATCAGCGGCCTGCGGGCGCTGTGACACTGTGACACCTCCCGCGTCCCCGGCGGCGGGGAAGGACGCCGAGGGCGCAGAGGGCACAGAGGGCACAGAGAACGCCGAGAACACAGCACCCGTGCTCGCGCCCCCGACGGCGGGCGCGCACCCGCTCCCCGGCCATGGCGCCCGGGTCGGCGTGCCCGTTTCCAGTCGGTAGCTTCCGAGCCGTGGTGTGTCCGAGCGGCGACGCGTTCGTTTCCCGACCGCGGTGTCCGGTGACGCGCTCGTTTCCTGTCCTGACCGCGGTGTCCCGAGTCCTGTCCTGACCGCGGTGTCCCGAGCCGGTGGCGTACCCGCTCCCCGGCCGTGGTGCCCGAGCGGTGGCGCACCCCGCGGGGCCGGGCGCGCCCCGGCCCGATCCTCAGCTCTGGCTGGCCGTCAGCACCCTCAGGGAGTGCTCCACGAGCGTCACGAGCACCGTCTTCGCCGATACGCGGCGCCGCACGTCGCAGAGCAGCACCGGCACGTCCACGTCGAGGTCCAGGGCGACGCGTACGTCCTCCGCCTCGTGCCGGTCGGCGCCGTCGAAGCAGTTGACGGCCACGATGAACGGCGTGCCGCGCTGCTCGAAGTAGTCGATGGAGGGGAAGCAGTCGGTGAGCCTCCGGGTGTCGGCGAGCACCACGGCGCCCAGCGCGCCGTAGGACAGCTCGTCCCACATGAACCAGAACCGCTCCTGGCCCGGCGTGCCGAACAGGTAGACGACCAGGCCCTCCCTGATCGTGATGCGGCCGAAGTCCATCGCGACCGTGGTGGTGGTCTTGCCCTCGACGCCGTCGACGTCGTCGATGCCGATACCGCGGTCGGAGAGGATCTCCTCGGTGCGGAGCGGCCGGATCTCGCTGATGGCGCCCACCAGCGTGGTCTTGCCGACTCCGAAGCCACCCGCGATGAGAATCTTGAGGGCGACGGGTTCGTCAGAGGGCCCGAAGTCCATTGATCACTTCCTTGAGAATGCGCTCGCTCGCGGAGGCGCGCCCGATCGAGATGAGCTTGTGGTCCTGCAGGTCGCCGAGAAGGACCCTGACCACGCCGAGCGGCAGGTTGAGGTCCGAGGCGACGTCGGCGACCGAGGTCGGAGTGGTGACCATGGCGAGGATGCGTTCCTGTTCGGGGCCTGGGACGAATCCCCCGGACGGAGCGCCGCGAGTCGAGGTGACCATCGCGACCAGGTCCAGCTTGTCACCGGAGGAGCGGGTGCGGCCCCCGATGAGCGCGTACGGCCGGACGACCGGTCCGGCCTCCTCGTCCATCCAGTTCGTCATCCGGACCTCCGGCACCGGGATCGGGGGTCCAACGGTCCGTCGACGACGCGGCCCCCCGTTCCCTCGTTCACGAGAGACCCTGGCGTGGATTGGTGGAGATGTGCTGGCCGACCCGCTTGACCAGCATCGCCATCTCGTACGCGATGTGGCCGACGTCGGCGTCGGAACTGCTCAGCACGGCCAGGCAGGTCCCCTGACCGGCGGCGGTGACGAAGAGGAACGCCGACTCCATCTCCACGATGGTCTGGCGCACCTCACCGCCGCCGAAGTGGCGTCCCGCGCCGCGCGCCAGGCTCTGGAATCCGGCGGCGACCGCGGACAGATGCTCGGCGTCCTCGCGCAGGAGCCCCTTCGAGAATCCGACGGCCAGCCCGTCGGTGGAGAGGATCACCGCCTGGCGCACCGCGCCCACCCTGGTGGTCAGGTCGTCGAGGAGCCAGTTCAGCTCGCCGGTGTTGGTCAATTTCCCGGTCACTTGTCCCCCTTGTCGCCTGTCGTATGGTGCGCGAAGTCATTGTCCTGCTCCTCGCGCCCGCGTCGCGCCCCCGCCTGGAAGGCGGAGAACAGCGCGCGGACCTCGTCCGGCGAACGCTCCTCGCCGTGGTCCGCCCTCGGCTCCGGCTCGGCCGGCTCGGACTCCTGGCGGAGCTGAGGCGCCAGGTTCGCCTGCCGGACCCGGCGAGGCAGGCCGCCCGGCCCCGTGGGGGGCTGTGTGGCCGTCTGACGCGTCGGACCGCCGTTGCCGCCCTTCTCCCGGGCCAGAGTGTCGCGAGGCGTCTCGTGGGACTCACGGGGCGCCTGGGGCGGTCCCTGGGGCGACGCCGGGAAGGGCGCGCTGAGCGGGGCCTCGCGCGCCGCCGCGCCCCAGCCCGTCTCGTGGCCCGTCTCCCAGCCCGCGGGCGGCTGCCCCGCCTGATCCGGGGACGGGGTACGGGCGGGCAGGTCGGTCACCACGCTGAGGGACGGGGCGGCGGACTGGTCCGGCTGGTTCTGCTGGGCGGGCTGGCCCGTGTGGCCCGGCTGGTTCTGGGAGGCCTGCCTCGTCCTGCGCGGGAGGCCGTTGCCTCCGGCGGGAGGGGCGAGCGCGCCGGGCGGGGCGGGCTCGAACATCTCCTTCTGGCGCCCGGGGACGCGCTCGGCGGTGAAGGACGTCCGCTCCACGGTGAGGGCGAGCGGCGACTCCTGCTGGGCGATCACCGAGCGGGGGATGAGGACGATGGCCGTGGTGCCGCCGAACGGCGAGCCGCGCAGGATGACCTGGACGCCGTGCCGGGAGGCGAGCTGGCCCACCACGAACAGGCCGAGCCTGTCGCTGTCCGCCAGGTCGAACTCCGGCGGGCTGGCCAGCCGCTCGTTGATCGCCGCGTACTCCACGGTGCTCAGGCCCAGGCCGCGGTCCTCGACCTCGACGGCGAACCCGTTGGCCACCACGTCTCCGCGTACGGTCACCGTGGTCTGCGGCGGCGAGTAGATCGTGGCGTTCTCGATCAGCTCGGCCACCAGGTGGGTGATGTCGGCGACCGCGGCCCCGTCGAGCGAGACGTCGGGCACCGGCAGCACGTTGACCCGGGTGTAGTCCTCGACCTCGGCGATCGAGGCCCGCAGCACGTCGATCACGGGCACCGGCTTGCGCCACGTCCGGCCGGGCGCCGCGCCGGACAGGATGATCAGGCCTTCCGCGTGCCGCCGCATGCGGGTGGTCAGGTGGTCCAGCCGGAACAGGTCCTCAAGGCTGTCGGGGTCGGTCGCCCGGCGCTGCATGCTGTCGAGCAGGGTGAGCTGGCGGTGGAGCAGGCTCTGCTTGCGCCTGGCCAGGTTCACGAAGACCTGGCTGACACCGCGCCGCAGGTTGGCCTGGCCGACGGCGGCCTCCACGGCGGTGCGCTGCACCGAGCCGAACGCGTGGGCCACGTCGTGCACCTCTGTCGAGCCGCCCGCCTGGATCGGCGGAGCCTCGGCCCGTACGTCGACGTCCTCGCCGCGTCGCAGGCGGTCCACGACGCGGGGGAGCCGCACGTCCGCCAGGTCCAGGGCGGCCGAGCGGAGCCCGGCCAGCTCGGTGGCGAGGCGGCGGCCGAAGCGGACCGAGATGATGATCGACGCCACCACCGCGATCAGGCCGACGCCGCCGGCGATCAGGATCCGGGCCATGACGCCGGTGGCGACGTCCTGGGCCCGGCCCGCCAGTTTCTTGGAGGCGGCGAGGTTGACCTGGTCGAGCCAGGTCGAGAGCGCGTTCGTGGTCGCCTTCCACGTGCTCGCCTCGGGGGCGAGCCGGCCGCCGGACGACCCGGCGATGGCCTTCTCCAGGTTGGCGAACTTCTCGAAGGCGGTGGAGGCGAAGGTGTCGCGGTACTGCGCGCCCAGCTCGGAGTCCAGCGCGGCCGCGCCCTTGGTGTGCAGGAAGCGCCGGGTGGCGACGTACTCGCCGAAGGCCCTGCGCTCCTCCTCGGACAGCCGGTAGTCGATCAGCGCCCCGCTGATCAGCGCGTCCTCCCTTGCGACCATCTCGTGGGCGTTGCCCATCCCCTGCATGGCCGCGGCCTGCTGGAAGATCGAGAGGTCGGGCACCGCGACCATCTGGTCGTACACCTGGAAGACCGCGTCGAGGATCTGGTTGTAGTTCGACAGCACGCCGAGACGCGAGTGCTGCCCGCTGTCGACGCCGGAGCGGACGCTCGGGAGCCTGTCGAGCTGGCGGACCAGCTCGTCCAGCGACTTGCCGAGTTCCGGACTGTCGGAATGGTCACCGGCGGCGGCTCCCCTGAACCCCTCGACCGCGCGGTCGGTGCGGGCGCGCTGCTCGCCCATCCCGCTGGTGAGGACCCGGGAGCTGATCGCCACCGACGCCAGCGTCCGCTCGGCCTGGAGCTGAAGGCCAAGCTCCGTGGAGGTGACGCCCACCGTCTGGTAGAAGGTGTTCGCCCGCAGGAGCGCGATGCCGTCACCGACGGTCAGGTTGAGTACGAAGCCCCAGAGCGCGCTCAGCGACAGCAGCGGCAGGAGCAACAGCAGGAAAATCTTGAACCGAATCGAGCGGTTTCTAGAGCTCATGTCCACTCGTCCCAACCCCTGAGCGTGTGGAGGCTCGTGCCGGTTTAGGGATGGATACGCCTCCGAAGATCGCACAGGAGACTAGCACCGAATAAGGTTTTTGCGCAGTGGAGGATCTGATGATTAGTGTGATTACCGGGGCTAGTGCCGGAATTGGCGAAGCCGCTGCGGTGGAGCTCGCGAGACGCGGGCAGAAGGTAGTTCTGGTCGGCCGTAATCCCGACAAGACAGCGCGCGTGGCGGAAAGGGTGAAGGCGGTCTCCGGGTCCCTTCCAGATACGTTTACCTGCGATTACACCCTTTTGGATGATGTACGAAGGTTGGCGGCGGAACTGCTGTCCCGCTACGAACGGATCGACATCCTCGTCAACAACGCGGGCGTCATGACCACCGAGCGCACGCTCACGCGCGACGGCCACGAGACGATGATCCAGGTCAACCACCTGGCCCCCTTCCTCCTGACGAACCTGCTGCTCGAACGGGTCACGGGACGAGTGATCACCACGACCTCCCGCGCGGGCAAGACCGGGCGCCTCGACCCGTCCGACCTCGACCGCGAGCGACGGCGCTGGAACGGCTGGCTCCAGTACGGGGACTCCAAGCAGGCGGGCGCCCTCTTCACGGTGGAGCTGGCCCGGCGCCTCCAGGACACCGAGGTGACCGCGACCTGCTTCCATCCCGGTGTGATCAAGACCGAGTTCGCCCCGTCGACGTTCATGATGTGGATGGTGAAGAACGTGCCCGGCATGGGCCAGACCGTCGAGGAGGGCGCGAGCACCATGGTCCACCTCGCCACCCACCCGGACGGCGCCGCCCATCCGGGCCGCTACTTCGCCAAGAGCGCCCCCGCCGCCGTCCCCCGGGGAATGCGCGACCCCGCGCTGGCCCGAGCCCTCTGGGACGCGAGCGCCGCCGCCGTCGAGTGACTGTGCGCGTGACCGCTCGCGCGGCACGACGACGACGTCCGCCCTGGCGCCCACGGATACGCGCATGTGTCCGTGGGCGCCAGGGCGTTTCCGCCGTCCCTGGGCTGGGCGTCCGGCTGCGCGTGGGCGTCCAGCCGTCCTTGAGCGCCCGGTTGCTCGCGGGCGCCTGATGCCGTGGTTCGCGGCGGGGATTTCCCCGCGCGTCACCGGCCGTTCGCCGGGTGTTGGGCGGGTCCGGTTACCGTCCGGGGCTGTGAGCGTCACAACCCCGCTGCGGGTCGTCCTCCCGGCCGCCGCGGACAGGGACCCGTTCTTCGACAACGCCAAGTTCCTGGCGATCACCCTGGTCGTGTCCGGCCACCTGATCGAGGACCTGCGGGACGTCCCGGTCGCGCACGCCGCCTACTTCTTCGTGTACACGTTCCACATGCCGCTGTTCATCGTGCTCAGCGGCTATCTGTCGCGGAACTTCACCTTCGGGTCGGGCAAGGCGCGCAAGCTGATCAGCACCCTCGCCGTCCCGTACGTGATCTTCGAGCTGATCTACTCGCTGCCCCGCCTCCTCCTGTACGGCAAGCTCGACATCAGCCTCCTCGACCCGTACTACCTGACCTGGTTCCTGATGTCGCTGTTCCTGTGGCGGCTGTCCACACCGGTCTGGCAGCAGCTGCGGTGGCCGCTGGTGGTCGCGGTGGGACTGTCGCTGCTGTCGGGGATGAGCAGGCTCCCCGACGAGCTGTCGATGAACCGCACCCTCGGCCTGCTCCCGTTCTACGTGCTCGGGCTCATGCTGCGGCCCGAGCACTTCGAGTGGCTCAAGAGGCGGTGGGTCCGGGTCGCGGGCGCGGTCACCCTCGTCGCCGGAGCGGCCCTGGCGCTCGCCGTGCACACCTCCGTGAAGACCGAGTGGATCCGCTGGCGGCACGCCAACGACGTGATCGGGGTGGACGACCTCACCGGCAGCCTGATCCGCCTGGGCATGCTGGCCGCCGGGACACTGCTCGTCGCCGCGTTCCTGGCGATCACCCCGTCCAGGCGCACCTGGTACTCCGGGCTCGGCATGGCGACCATGTACGCCTACCTCCTCCACGGCCTGGTGGTGAAGGTCGCCGAGCGGTTCTACGGCGACTGGTCCCAGACCGTGCCGGGGGTCGCGGCCGTGGCGCTCTTCGGTGTCGGGCTCGCCGCCCTGCTGTGTACGGCGCCGGTGCGGCGCGCCACCCGCTGGGCGGTCGAGCCCCGCATGAGCTGGGCCTTCACCAAATTGAGAAAACCAGGCTGAGCGAACCCGGGCTGAGCGAACCTCCGCTGGGAGAACCCGGGCTGGGAGAACCGAACCGCCAGGGGCGCGGCAGCCGGATTCGGGACCGGCCGGACTCAGAGCAGGTCAGCCTCAGAGCATGTCAGATCAGGATCGGTCCACCGGAGGGGTTCGGCGGCCGGACCTGGAGCTCCGCGACCGCGCGGTAGGCGGCGGTGACGGCCGCGTCGGCGCGGGCGGCGGGAACGGAGTCGGAGTTGGCGATCGCGATCCGGCCGTGCGGCCTGCGGGCGACGGCCGCGGGGGGCTGCCCGTCGGGGTAGAAGTCGAGGTCCCACGGGGTGGCGTACTCGGGCGCGTAGCCGTGTCCCCACCGGTTGACCGTGATCGCCTCGATGTCGCGGGCCGCGTCGAAGCCCCCGGGGCCGAGCAGCCGGGCGAGCTGGTCGCGGATGCCGTACTCCAGGTGCTCGTACGACGTCCCGATCAGGGAGTACCGCCCGGCGACCGAGCCCTGCGCGGGTGACATGCCGGGGGTGACGGGGGTGCTGACCATGTGCACGGCGATCGGCTCCTCGGGACTCCTCGGGCACCGGTAGCCGCCGAGGTCGACCGGGTCGTCGAGCTCGGCCACGCACCAGCGGGCGCCGGTGAACCGGGCGCGCCTGATCCCCAGCTCCCGCCAGGCCCGCCAGTCGCGGAGCTGCACCGTCGCGTACAGCAGGGGCACCTTGACCGACCGCCGCAGGGCCGCCTGCTGCGCGGGCGGGAGGTCGCCGACCAGGTAGGGGATCATCGCGTTCCAGCAGGCCATGATCACGCCACCCGCCCGTACGGTCCTCACCCGCTCGCCGTCGAAGTAGCCGACCGTGGCGCCGGTGGCCGTGCCGGGATCCGTGCCGGGATCCGTGCCGGGACCGGCGCCGGGGAGGCCGTCGTTGGCGGCCGAGACCACCGGGCTGGACAGGCGGATCCGGACCCGGTTGCCCGGCCGGTCGAGCACGTCGTAGTCGAAGCGCGCGGTGGTGACGTCCCGCACGCCGCCGGCCGTGGCGAAGCCGGGGATCATCCGGGCGGCCGTCATCCGGGCGATCGCCTGGTTGCCCTCAGGGAAGCGGCAGGCGCGCGGTTCGCCCGCGTCCCACTCCTTGATCACGGTCGGGGAGTTGTACCTGGACGGCTTGGACCTGTCGAGCCCGAGCCCCTGGAACCCCGCGTACCGGTGCTCGTCGGCGCCGCCCCAGGCGTCGATCGCGCCGAAGGCGTCGGAGCCGTAGGCCCACTCGTCGCTCGGCATGGTCCTGACGAACGCCAGCACGTCCGGGTGGACCCCGCAGACGTCCCTGAGGAAACCCGAGTAGGTCAGCCGGGCCAGCCGCGCCTGTTTCTCCTCGGCGGACAGGCCGGGGAACCAGTCGGGCGGATTCCCGTACAGCATGAGCAGGTCCTTCCTGGCCTGCTCCGCGACGGGCAGCTCGGCGATCCAGCGGGCGGCGTCCTCGCCGGGCGTGAGCACGACGAGCTTCTCCCGCAGGAAGGTCTCCCGGTCGCAGAAGACGCTGTCGTGCATCCCCAGGCTCGCGTACAGTCCCCGGCCGGTGGGCTCTCCGAGGCTCTCGGGGCGGATGCCCAGCTTGGCGAGCAGGTCCTTGCCCTCGGGGGTCCACGCCGACGGGTGCTCCATCGACCGCGAGCCGCCGTACGCGACCAGCGGCCCCTTCCTCGCCGCCGGACGGAACTCGTTGCGCAGGGCGTGCCCGCCGATGTCGTCGTGGTTGTCGAGGATCAGGATCCGCGCGGAGGGGTCGCGCTCCAGCCACCGGTGGGCCGCGCTGAGGCCGCTGATCCCCGCGCCGACCACGACCAGGTCGTAGTGCTCGCCGGTGGGCTCCGGCGTGCCCGCGTACGGCCAGAACCGCTGGTCGCGGAGCGCGTGGGGCACGCTCATCGCCTCCGCGGTGTCGCCGCGCAGCCCCGTGAGGGACGGCGGATAGGACGTGTCCGGCGAAAGCTCCAGATTCTCCGGGGGCGCGTGAGGGGAGCCGCCCCACTCGCCCATCCCGGGCAGCGAGCAGGCCGCCGCGATCCCGGTGGCCGCGATCACCCCATCGAAGAAGTCTCGACGGGAGATGGGCCGGTCCATGCCGAGTTCCAGGGCCTTACGGGGATTGATCTCGTGTGGATCGGTCATGGGGCGATCCTCACGATGTGAATGGATCGGCGGGGCTGCCGCGCTGCGTTTTCGGGAAGTTTTTACCCGGGCCATTAACGCGCTGTCGTGACATCTCCTACATGAGAGGCATGCCATGGTGGCTGGGAATTAAAGGGGGAGAGGGGGTGATGCGGCTTCGGTGTCGCCTGGGCTTATCCGATCCGGGGAAAACCACCCATGTCGCGAGCGGCCCGGTGCGCGTCCCACGCCGTCCCCGAGCCGGCCTCATCCCGTTTCCGCTGCTCCGTGCCCTTCCGGTGCCGCTCCCCGGGGATTCCGTGAGGGCAGGGAAGGTGCGTCATATGAATTACCGGATAACCCGGAACGTTATGGTCAGTCGGCTCGTTACCCGTATAAAGTGAAGTGAGGGGATTAGTGATGGATCCGGCGCCTCCGTGTCGCCGGACGGTGAGGCGCGGCATGCCGGGGGCGGCGTCCGCATTCGCTTTTCCTCTTTGACGGATGTCACGGGGGAGTATCGCGTGATCGGTAAGCAGGGAAGAGTCACCGGAAGGATCGGCCCGGGCCTGGTCGGGGAGGTGATGGTGGCGGTCCGCGGGGGCGTCGAGGCGTTCTACGCCCACCCGACGGTCCCGGACGAGGAGATCGCCCCGACCTCGATCGTCGTGATCGTCGAGTTCTTCCCGCCGCGCACGGTCTACGTCGCCCGCGCGCTCCCCTGACCCCTCTCACTCACCTCCCCTCCTCTTGGACCCTTTTCGCTCACTCTCGCTGTCTTGAGCCCGAGCACCCCACTCCCTCGAACCCGATCCCCGACCTTTCCTCTCCCCTGCTCTCCCCCACACCGCGGAGGCCGAGATGCCCACGGAGTACTTCGTCATAGGGGGCGTGGTCCTTTTCGCCCTTCTCGTCATGATCCTGCTGTTCAAGACCGTCTGGCGGGTGGCCGAGCCCAACGAGGCGCTGATCATCTCCGGTCTCGGCGCCCGGGGTAACTCCGCGGACGCCGACAGCCTCGGGTTCAGGATCGTCACCGGCAAGGGCACCTCCGTGCTCCCCGGTTTCCAGACCGCGCGCCGCCTGCGCCTGGACAGCCGCGCCGCCAATCTTCAGGTCTCCTGCGTCACCCAGCAGGGCATCCCGGTGGTCGTAAGGGGCGTCGTGATCTACAAGGTCGGCGACGACCTGCACTCGATCGCGAACTCCGCCCGGCGCTTCCTGGACCAGCAGGACTCGATGAACGGCGCCATCCACGAACTGTTCACCGGCCACCTGCGCTCGATCATCGGCAACCTCACGGTCGAGGACCTCATCCTCAACCGCGAGCGGCTGACCGGCGAGACCCGCGCCTCGGCCGCCGAAGAGATGATCAGGCTCGGCCTGATCGTCGACTCCCTGCAGATCCAGGAGATCGAGGACGGGACGGGTTACATCACCAACCTCGGCAAGCCGCACGCCGCCAGCATCGCCGCCGCGGCCCGCATCGCCGAGGCCCAGCGTGACCAGGAGGCCACCCAGGCCGAGCAGATCGCCGCCGCCAACAAGGCCGCGGCGTGGCGCGACTCGCAGATCAAGCAGGCCGTCTACCAGGCCGAGATCGACGAGGCCCAGGCCAGGTCCCGCCAGGCGGGGCCGCTCTCCGAGGCCTCCGCCCGGCAGGAGGTCGTCGTCCAGGAGACCCGCGCGGCCGAGCTGGAGGCCGCGCTGGCCGAGCAGCGGCTCCAGGCCCAGATCCGCAAACCCGCCGACGCCAGGGCGTACGAGACCGTGACGGTCTCCCGGGCCGAGCGCGACGCCCGGATCGCCCAGGCCGAGGCCGAGGCGCGTGAGACCGAGCTCCGCGCCGCCGCGCAGGCGTCGCAGGTCAAGCAGGCCGCCGCGGCCGAGGCGGAGTCCGTGCGGCTGCGCGGTATCGCCACCGCCGAGGCGACGAAGGTCACCGGCTTCGGCGAGGCGGAGTCCGCCAGGGCCCGCGGCCTGGCCGCCGCCGACGCCTCCAAGGCGCAGGGGCTCGCGGAGGCCGACGCCGCCAGGGCGAAGGGCCTGGCCGCCGCCGACGCGATCCGGGCCCGCGCCGAGGCCCTCGCCGAGAACCAGGAGGCGGTCATCGCCCAGCAGCTCGCCGAGAAGTGGCCCCAGATCGTCGAGGCGGGCGCGAAGGCCTTCGGCAACGTCGACCACATGGTCGTCCTCAACGGCGCCCAGGGTGTCGAGGAGATGCTCGCCAAGGCCCTCACCCTCGGCGGCGCCGGCCTCGGACTCGCCCGCTCCCTCCTGAACACCGTCACTCCCGCGACCACCCCGGACGCCCCCGCGAAAACCATCCCCGCCCAGGTCAAAGCCGCCCCCGACACCTCCGCCCCCCGTGCCTCCACCTCCCGCACCTCCGCCGACGGCACGAGCACCGGCGGCACGGCCGCTCCCAGCAGAACCGGCGACCAATGAAAGCGGCGGAACCGGCAGGAGCGACGGAATCGGCGGATCCGGCGGAACCACCCTCTGGAAGACCCGCCCCCACCCCCTGACCCTCAGGATTTTGCTTCATTTTTCCGATTATTTTCTCCGCTCCCTCCGGCGGACGGACCGGAGGGCAGGTGGGGGCCATGGGACTCCCGGGGCAGGTGAAGCCCGGTTTCCCTCACGGAGGGTGGCGGGCCGAAGCCGGCCTGAGACCATCGCGCGACGGACTCGTGACCGGCGGACACTAATTCAGGGCACCCCGTTATGTGTTGTTCCTTCTTCCCAGGGCATACGCCTGGCAGCTGAGCAGACAGGGAGCGTGGAACATGACAGTCACCGGCATCATTACCGCCATCGTTATCGGCGCCATCATTGGTGCCCTGGGTCGGCTCGTCGTGCCCGGCAAGCAGGGCATCCCGATCTGGCTGACCATCGTGATCGGTATCGTCGCCGCACTCATCGGCACCGCGATCGCCGGAGCCCTGGGGGTCTCCGCTACGTCCGGTATCGACTGGATCGAGCTGATCATCCAGATCGCCCTGGCCGCAGTCGGCGTCATCCTGGCGGTGAGCCTGTACGGCAGGCGAGGCGTCCGCTAGCCCGTGACCTGGGGCGGCCGGTTTCCCCGGGGGTAACCCGAGGAAATCCGGAGACCACCACCCCAGGCACCTGCGACGGCCCCGTCCCGGATCTTTCCGGGGCGGGGCCGTCGCCGTTTTCCCGCTGCGGCGAGGAGGCCAGGAAATGGAATCGGACCCTCACGGAAGCCCCCACACCTGCCCGGCCCGACCCCGAACCGGGGAAGCCCGTGAAGGATCGCCCACCGGCAAATAAGACTTCCTTGACAACATAATTTGTCGGTCATAGTCTGTGGTCATGCAGGACATCGCCGTGATCGAGGACCCGGCCGCCGCCGAGGCCTCACTGGACCCCATCCGGGCCCGGTTACTGGCCGAGCTGAGCGAGCCCGGCTCCGCGACCATGCTGGCCGCCAAGGTCGGCCTGCCCAGGCAGAAGGTCAACTACCACCTGAAGGCGCTTGAGGCGCACGGGCTCGTCGAGATGATCGAGGAGCGGCGCAAGGGAAACGTCAACGAGCGCATCATGCGCGCGACCGCCGCCTCCTACGTGATCTCCCCGACCGCGCTGGCGTCGGTCGAGCCCGACCCGGCCCGTTCCCCCGACCAGCTGTCGGCGGGCTGGCTGCTGGCCGTCGCGGCCCGGCTGGTCCGCGACGTCGGGGCGCTCATCACCGGCGCAGCCAAGGCGCGCAAGCGCGTCGCGACCTTCGCGATCGACGGTGAGGTGCGCTTCGCCTCGGCCGCCGACCGGGCCGCGTTCGCCCAGGAGCTCGCCGGAGCCGTCACGGCCCTGGTGTCCAAGTACCACGACGAGTCCGCCGAGAAGGGCCGCGACCACCGGATCGTCGTCGCCGTCCACCCGAGTGTGAGGGAAACCCGATGACGCACCCGTTCGAGCTGACCCAGGAGATCGAGCTCACCGCCACCCCCGAGCAGGTCTGGGACGCGATCGCGACCGGGCCGGGCGTCGACTCCTGGTTCATGGGACGCACCGAGCTCGGCGCCTCCACCGGCGGCCCCGCCCACCTGACGATGATGGGCCACACCCAGCAGGCCACGATCACCGCCTACGAGCCCGGCACCCGCATCGCGACGCGTGGCGCGGAGGCTCCCGACGGCCGGTTCATGGCGATGGAGTATCTCGTCGAGGGACGCGGCGGCGGCACGACCGTGCTGCGGCTCGTGCAGAACGGCATGCTCGGCGACGACTGGGAGACCGAGTTCGAGGCGATGAAGGCCGGTTGGCCCATCTACATGGAGACCCTCAGGCAGTACCTCGCCCACTTCACCGGCCGCACCCCGTCGATCACCACGGTCTTCCGGCCGGGAGCGGGTGGCCCCGACACCCTCTGGAAGATCGTCACGGAGTCGCTGGCCGTCACACCGGACGTCCGCGAGGGCGACCCCGTCCGGCTCCCCGACGGTTCCGCCGGGGTCGTCTACTACGCGAACCTGCCCGTCAACCTGGGCGTACGGACGGACGAGGGCCTGTACCGGTTCATCCACTCCGGCACCGCCCGAGGCGACGCCCTCGTCCTCGGCCACCAGAACTTCGCGGGCCGCGACGAGCAGGCCGCGTGGGACGCCTGGACGGCGGAGAACTTCGCCTGACCGGCCGACCTCGGCCGGCTCTTCCGAAGCAGCGATCCAAAGCAGTGGTGCCACCCCCAAGGAGTAATCCCATGCGTATCGTGATCATCGAGTTCATGAGCCTGGACGGCGTCGTACAGGCTCCGGGCGGGCCCGAGGAGGACACCGACGGAGGCTTCGCCCACGGCGGCTGGTCGCACCCGTTCTTCGACATGGAGGTGGTCGGCGGCGCCTTCGGCGGCGCGCTGAGCGGAGCCGAGGCGCTGCTGTTCGGGCGCCGCACGTGGCAGACCATGGCCGAGGCGTGGCCAGGGCGGGCCGGTGACCCGTTCGCCGATCAGATGAACGGCATCCCGAAGTACGTCGTGTCCCGGACGCTGGGCGACGACGAGCTGACGTGGAACAACACCACCCGGATCCCCGGAGAGGAGGCCGTCGCGCACCTCCGCAAACTGCGCGAGACCGACGGCGGCGACCTGGTGGTGATGGGAAGCCCCACCCTCGCGCGCACCCTCCTGAGCGAGGGCCTGGCCGACGAGCTCCGGCTCGTCGTCATGCCGGTGCTCCTCGGCGGAGGCAAGTCGCTCTTCCCCGACGACGGTGCCCTGCGCACGCTCGAACTGGTCTCCACGGTCACCAGCGCCACGGGCGCGAACGTGTGCGTCTACCGGCCGATCGGCTAGATCCGCAGAACATCCCGGAGACCCCGCAGACGCCCGGAGACGTGACGCCGCGCACGCGATGTCGCCGACCTCCGGGCCCCGCGGCCCCCCACAGACGCCCGGACACCTCGGAGATCAGAAGGTGACCGGGGTCGACCTTTCGAGGCGGGCGACCTCGTCCTCCGAGAGCCGCAGCGCCCCGGCCGCCACGTTGGCGACCAGGTGATCCGGATTGCCGGTGCCCGGGATGGCCAGCACGTGCGGCCCGCGCCGCAGCGTCCACGCCAGCCGGACCTGCGCGGCCGTCGCCCCGTGGGCACGCGCCACGGCGAGGACCTCGTCGTTCTCGGTGCCGCCCGCGCCCGCCTCGCGCCCGTCCCCGGCGATCGCGAAGAACGGCACGAACGCGATGCCCCGCTCACCGCAGGCGCGCAGGAACTCGTGGCGCTCGGGGCTCGCGCCGAGACCGTACCTGTTCTGCACGCAGACCACCGGGGCGATGGCCAGGGCCTCGGCGAGGTGCTTGGGCCTGACGTTGGAAATGCCCAGGTGGCGGATGAGCCCGGCGTCGCGCAGCTCGGCCAGCGCGCCGAAGCGCTCGGCGATCGAGTCGGGCCCGTGGACGCGCAGGTTCACCACGTCGAGGTGGTCGCGGCCGAGCTGGCGGAGGTTCTCCTCGACCTGGCCGCGCAGCTGCTCCGGCCTGGCCAGGGGCAGCCACGCGCCCGACGGATCCTTGCCAGGACCGACCTTCGTGGTGATGACCAGGTCGTCCGGGTACGGGGCCAACGCCCGGTTGATCAGCTCGTTGGCGGAACGCAGCGGCGAGAAGTAGAACGCTGCGGTGTCGATGTGGTTCACCCCTAGCTCGACCGCGCGGCGCAGCACGCCGATCGCCCGGTCACGGTCGCTCGGCGTGCCGTCGGCGTTCGCCGTCAGCCGCATCGCGCCGAACCCGATCCGGTTGACGACCAGATCGCCGAGCTCCCATGTACCCGCCACCGCCGCCGTGACGCTCTCCGAGTCCATGTGCGAAGTTTGCCACCACCGCCCAGCCGCCCAGGAACACCGATGACCGGACCGTCCACGCACGGTGCCGTACGGCCCTCAAGGGGTGCCGCACGTCGCGGGGCAGAACGTGACCTCGGGAGAGCGCGGTGACGGTCTCTCCAGGAGGGGCTGCGGCCGCGATTTCAGGTGCCGGTCGAGGAAGGCCGCCACGTAGGCGCGGGTGAGTTCCGCGCCGCGCTCCGCCGGTAGAACGCCTGGGGCGGGCCTGATGCCGAGGGCGCCTCCCAGCAGCGGCAGGTCGGTGAAGGACTGGTGTTCGGCGCCCGTCAGGACGAGCCATCGCTTCCACCCGGTCAGCAGCTTCCAGTCGCGGTCCCAGGAGGTGTCACGCCCCCCGGGGACGTGCTGCGGCGCACCGACGAACATGAACGGCTTGGTGAACCCGCTCTTGGGGATGCGGGCGTAGGTGGTGCCGTCCATGTCGATCCCGGCACGGATCCGGGGGTCCTTCACCATGGTCGCCAGGGCGGCGGCCCCGCCGATCGACTGGCCCGCCATCGCGATCCGGGTGCGGTCGATCATGCCGGAGCCGTCCCACTTCGACGGCAGCCGGTCGAGGACGAAGGAGACGTCGGCGGCCCGGCCCTGGACCACTCTCGGGCCGAAGCCCGGGTCGGTGTCGCTGTCGCAGGCGAGGCATTCGGCGATCCGCCCGTCGGACAGGGTGGTGGCGTAGCTCTCATGAGTGTGGTCGATCCCGGCCACCACGTAGCCCCGGCTGGCCAGGTCCTCGGCCAGGGAGGTGAGCGTGCTCACCGGCTTGGTGAAGCCGGGGGAGAGCACCACCAGCGGGAACCCGCGCCCCGTGGGATCGGCGTCCTGGATGGCGTTCGTGCGCGTCTTGCTCAACGTGTCGTACGGCGCGGTCGAGATCCCGGAGCCCTTCAGCACGAGCTCCGACTCCTTGGCCGTCATGTAGGGCGCCCGCCGCCCGTCACGCCGCTTGGCCGGGTACCACAGGGTGACCTTGAGTTCCCTGGCGTCGGCGTCGGGGTCCCAGGGGTCGGGGCGGGAGGTGTCGGTCAGGTGCAGGACGGTGCTGCCGACCGGGTGGGGGCCGGTGGGGGCGGGCAGGGTGGCGGGGCCGGTCGGTGTGACCGGTGGGCCGGCGTCGGCCCGGGGCGGGGTGGGGGCCGAGCAGGTGGACGCGGCCAGGACGACCAGTCCCGCGGCCACGGCCAGGAGCTGTCTCATGGAGAGGAGTCCGTTCACTTGTGCAGCAAGGCCAAGGCCTTGGCCAGTGCGGGGTCGTGTCCGGTGGCGGCGTCTTCGGGGGTGAGAGGGACGTGGTGGTCGGGGGGTACGCCGATCTTGTCGATCACCTCGCGGTCGGGTCCGAGGTGGTGTTTGTCGGGGAAGCTCAGGAGGGTGTTGTTGCTCAGCAGGTAGGAGCCGGCCGGGCCGGAGACGAGCCCGGCGGTTCTGGTGCCGACCAGGTGTCCGGCGCGCAGGTCTTTGATCGCGGAGGTGAAGTGTTCGCAGGCCGAGGCGCAGCCGCGGTCGGTGAGTACTACCAGTGGCAGGCCAAGGAGTTCGACGGTGTCGTCGGTGCGCATGGCCTCGCAGGTGCCGTCCACGGTGCATTGGTAGGCGGTGTTCTTGCCGTGGGCGAAGGCGCTCAGCAGGCGGACCGCCTCGGTGGGGCTGCCGCCGCCGTTGCCGCGCAGGTCCAGCACCACGCCGGACAGGGTGCGGCCGGTGCGCAGCCGGGCGATGGCCTTGAGGACCCGGTTGGCGGCGTCGGGGGCGAAGCCGGTCATCCGCACATGGGCGACGTCGTCGTCCAGCAGCTTCGATCGCACCACCTGCAGGGTGTCCAGGTCGCGTTGATAGAGGCCGGGCTTGAGCGTGATGCTCCAGCGGCGGCCGGTGTCCTGGCGCAGCAGCCGCAACCGCACCGGCCGCGCCTCCGGATACTGCGGGTAGAGGGCGGTGATCGCGGGGGTGGCCTTTCCGCCGATGAAGGGGGCTGATTCGTTGATCGCTTCGATGACGTCACCGGGACGGACCCCGGCGGTTTGTGCGGCGCCGCCCTGCACGGTGGCGACGAACAGCGGGGCGAGGGCGGTGCCGGGGTTGGCGTCCGCTTGCGGGCCGGTGACGTTGGCCGTCAGGCCCAGGCCGTAGCCGTCGCCGTCGTAGTGGCCGGGCGGCCTTTTGACGTCGTGTGTCCAGCGGGCGTGGTTGTCGCCGAGGGCGGCCACGATGGCCTCCAAGGTGACGACGGCGAGCTTGTCGCGCAGGTCGGGGACCTGGTCGGTGACCTTTGTGTAGGTGGCCTCGAAGGCGGCCCAGTCGGCTGTGCGGTCGCCGGTCAGGGCGGGCATGGTCGCCTCGGTTACGTCGCGGCCGTTGCGGTTGAGTTCTTGGGTCAGGGCGGCGAATCCGGCCATCAGCAGCGCGCGGGCGTCCAGGGTGGCGCCGCTGTAGTAGGTGCCCAGGATGCAGCGGTAGGCCTGTTCGATGACGTCGATCGTGGTGGGCTTCTCGGCCGCGGGCGGGCCTTGGGGGCGTGCGCAGATCGCCGCGCCCGCGGTGCCCGCCTGGACGCGTGGTGGTGTCGGTGTGGTGCAGGCCGCCGCCAGGAGGAGGGCGAGTCCGGCGGCGGTGGTTTTGGCGGTGGTTTTGGCGGTGGTCATGACAGGCGCCTTCGGACCCACCAGAAGCAGAACCAGGTGAGGGTGGCGCTGAGCAGGGCGTAGATGCCGGTCTCGATCCACTGGAAGGGCCAGAAGCGCTCCAGGGGCTGGTAGGTCGCCTGCTGCCGGTAACCAAGCCGGTTGATCTCGACCAGGCACCCGTCCATGCCCTGTCCCGCTGCCGCTCCCAGTCCCGGCGGTGCGCAGGGCCCCGACGTGGTGGAGGTCCTGACGGCGGCGCCCTCCTCGCTGCTGCCGGAGATCATGCGCCCGGACGGATCGATGAAGTCACTGGACAGAACCCAGGCGCCGGCCCCGGCCTGACCGGGAACGGCAGAGTCCAGCGTGATGTGCACGAGCTGGTTTTCGTCCCGTCTTATGCCGATGCGGTCCACGTTCGCCTGGCTGAGTTCGAAGGTCCCGGCGACAGGGGGTATGAGATGGGGCCGGACGAGCAGCGGCATGGCGATCTGGATCGCGGCGAAGACGGCCAGGGTGAGGGCCATCGCGGGCAGCGTGCGGCGCACCAGCATGCCCACGGTCACCCCGAGGACGAAGGCGAAGGCCGCGTACCCCATCGGGGCGATGCCGCGCGCGCCGAACACCAGGGGGGCCATCAGGGCCAGCTCCGAGGTGGCCGACTTGTCCAGGGGGGCGGACCACCAGGTCACCGCGAGGCCGCACACGCCGGCGGCGGCCATGGCCGCCAGGCCGGTGAGGCCGAGCTTGACCGCCAGCCAGCGGCCGCGGGTGATGCTCTGGTTCCACACCAGCAGGTGCGTGCCCGCCTCCAGCTCCCGGGTGATCAGCGGCGCTCCCCAGAAGAGCCCGACGAGGGCGGGCAGGAGCAGCACGAGGAGGCTGACGGCCATGAAGGGCATCTGGTAGTCGTCGAAGAGGCCGTCGAAGAAGCGGTCGCAGGTGTCGTCCCGCACACAGGCGGCGATCCCGGCGGAGTAGCGGGAGGCCAGGTCCGGGCCGGTCAGGGCCAGGGTGGCGACGAGTACGACGAGCAGGGCGGCCGTCATCGTGGCCGAGCCGCGGAACTGGCGCCAGGTCAGCCAGATCATCGCCGCACCTCCAGGGCGGGTCGCCGGTTCTCGGCGGTGCGTTTCTCCATGTAGGCCAGGACGAGGTCCTCCAGGCCGAGCCGGCTGACCGTCCAGGCGGGGTCGTGGATCGGGGTGTCGGTGCGGACCACGTACGTGCTCTGCCGGTCGGTGTGGCGCGCGGAGATCACGTGCTGGTCGGCGGGGAGCCGGTCGGGGTCGCGGCGCGGGCCGGTGAGCCGGTGATGGGTGGACAGCAACTTGTCGACCTCCCCGGCGACCTGGACGCGGGAGTCGACCAGCACGATCAGGAAGTCGCAGACCCGTTCCAGGTCGGAGACCAGGTGGGAGGAGAGAACGACGCTGAACTCGTGCTCGACGGTGGCCTCCATCAGCCCCCGCAGGAACTCGCGGCGGGCGAGCGGGTCCAGCGAGGCGACGGGCTCGTCGAGGATCAGCAGCTCGGGGCGCTTGGCCAGGCCGAGGGTGAGGGCGAGCTGGGCGCGCTGGCCGCCGGACAACTTGCCCGCCCGCTGGGTGGGGACGAGATCGAGCCGCGCGATGCGCTCCCGTGCCATCGCGGCGTCCCAGCGGGGGTTGAGGCGGGCGCCCAGTCGCAGGTGTTCGGCGACGGTCAGTCCCGCGTAGACGGGGGTGTCCTGGGCGACGAAGCCGACCTTGGCCAGCTGCGCCCGCCCGCTGACGGGCCGGCCGCCGAGCACGGTGATGTCGCCCGCCGTCGGCTCCAGCTGGCCGCCGGCCAGCTTCAGCAACGTGGTCTTTCCGGCTCCGTTGGGGCCCACCAGCCCCACGACGTGGCCCGCCGGGATGTCGACGGTGCACTCGCGCAGCGCCCAGCGCCTGCCGTACCGCTTGCCCAGTGCCTGGGCCTTCAAGACAGCGGTCACGCTATTTCCTCCTGAGCGGTGGTCCGAAAGGTGGTCGTGAAGAGGGCCTCGATGCTCTCGTCGTCGAGGCCGGCCCGGCGGGCCTTGGCCAGCCAGCGCTGCAGCTCCAGCCGCAGCGGGCCGTGCGCGGCCAGCGAGGTGTCGGTGAGGGTCGCCGTCACGAACGTCCCCACCCCCGGCCTGGCGGCGACCAGGCCCTCGTGTTCGAGTTCCCGGTAGGCCTTGAGGACGGTGTTGGGGTTGATCGCCAGTCGCGCCACGGCCTCCTTGACGGTCGGCAGCTGGTCGCCCTCGCGCAGGAGGCCGAGTCGTAGCGCGTGCCGTACCTGCTGGACCAGCTGCATGTACGGCGAGACGCCGGACTTCGCATCCAGATGGAACTCGATCACCGGTTCCTCCATTTATCTACGGTACTAGTACTTTAGATTATTACATGTATGGAACTTGTTAAGAGGACGCACGGCCAGGAGATCGACCCGTCCACTCGCGGACCTCGCCATCAATTGATCCTGGCTGGGACGGGTGAGCCGAAGATTGTTGCCAAAGCGGCAACAGGATTCGCGGACTTCCGGGCCACCACCCCACGATGAGGAGGTGCGTCGGAGGAGCGCTTCGATTCGGGGGGACTCATGTCACGGGAAGTTCAAGCTGTTCAGGACGGGGAAACGCGCCGTCTGGTTCCTTCCCCGGCGGGCCGGACCCATCTGGTGGAGCGGGGCACCGGGCCGCTGGTGCTGCTGGTGCACGGGTTTCCCGAGTCGTGGTACTCCTGGCGCCACCAGCTGGCGGCACTGGCCGCGGCCGGATACCGGGCGGTCGCCGTGGACGTGCGCGGATACGGCCGTTCGTCCAAGCCGGACGGGGTGACGGCCTACCGGATGCTGGAACTGGTCGAGGACAACGTCGCGGTGGTGCGCGCCCTCGGCGAGGAGACCGCGACCATCATCGGTCACGACTGGGGTTCGAGCATCGCCGCCAACAGCGCCCTGGTCCGGCCGGAGGTGTTCACCGCGGTCGGGCTGCTGAGCGTTCCCTACGCGCCTCGGGGCGGGCCCCGGCCCAGTGAGGTCTTCGCCCGGATGGGCGGGGAGGAAGAGTTCTACGTCAGTTACTTCCAGAAGCCCGGCCGGGCCGAGGCCGAGATCGAACCGGACGTCCGCGGCTGGCTGGCCGGGTTCTACGCCGCGCTCTCCGGCGACACCATGCCCGCCCCCGGGATGCCCGACCCCCATTTCGCCACCCGCGGCGGCACGCTCCGCGAGCGGTTCCCCACCGGTCCGCTACCGTTCTGGCTCACGCGGGACGACCTGGACGTCTACGCCGGAGAGTTCGAACGCACCGGCATGAGCGCGGCACTCAACCGCTATCGGAACATGGACCGGGACTGGGAGGACCTCGCTCCCTGGGACGGGGCCCCCATCCTTCAGCCGTCGGTGTTCGTCGGCGGCGCCCTGGACGCCTCCACCACCTGGCTGACCGACGCGATCGACGCCTACCCCGTCACCCTGCCCGGACTCGCCTCCTCCCACCTCCTCGACGGCTGCGGCCACTGGATCCAGCAGGAACGCGCCCACGAGGTCAACGAGATCCTGACCGGCTGGCTCGCGTCCCTGAGCTGAGAGGGGGGAGCGCACGGGTCTCACGCGGTGAGTCGTGAGATCGATTCCCTGATCATGGCCACCCGATCGGTCAGGTTCCCGGCCGGGATGTCGACGAGCTCGTAGCCGAACGCGCGATAGCTCTCCTCGTGCACACGCTCGAACTCCAGCGAGTCCTCGAAACTTATCCGCCGGGCGGCGGTGGGCTCGCAGAACCCGAGATTGCGCACGAAGAACACCTGACGCTCGTAAATCCCGCCGCGTGTGATCCGGTCGATCTCGGCGGACAGCGACGCGGGGACCGGGCGTTCCAGATAGGTGCTGAGCGCATGGGTGCAGATCGGCGAGCGGTCGTAGACCTGGATGTTCGCGGCGCCGGACGTCCGTGTCTGCCGCTGTCGCTGCAGGGCGACGATGTCGTCGACGAAGGACGGCCGGGACCACGGCTCGGCCTCTCCCCGCGCCTGCCCCAGCGCGATGACCGCGGTCGCCGCCTCGTCGACGACGCCGTACCCCTGAGTCCCCAGAACCCGGAGGATCGACGTCTTCCCGGCACCGGGGGTGCCCGTGAGGATGTATCGCTTCACTGTTTCTTCCGTCTCGTCATTCACGGTTCGAGGTACGTACGGCGAGAGGATCCGAGTGGTCAGTGCCGCGGGCGACCTTCTTGAACGCCGTCAGCGCGTGAGCCGGTCGGGCTGTCCGGAGTATGCCGCGTCCGGTACGTCAGCCTGCGCAGGAGCACCTCGGCGGGCCCTCGGCCGCCACGGCGCTCCAGGCCGTAGGCCGCGGCCACGGTGATCAGCCAGACGCCGATCGCGTAGCAGGCCACGGAGGCGCTGTGCAGGTGGGCTCCGACCCCGAGGCCCCACGCGGCCAGCACCGGGGCGCAGAGCAGCGACTGGGCGAGGTAGGCCGACAGCGATCGCCTGCCCGCCGCGGCCACCGCCGTGACCGCCAGGCCGGGCCGTCGCCGACGTCCGAGCCGGTGCCCGACCAGTCCGAACACCGCCGCGTAGCCCAGCCCGGCGGGCAGGCCGGTGGCCGACTGGGACACCTCGAAGACGAACATCGACTCCTCGGGGATCCTCAGCACCCCCATGACCGCCGCCGCGTGCGGCAGCCCGCCCAGCCAGCCGATGGCGATGCCCACGACGGCGACGCGGCGCAGCAGCGGCAGGTGCTCGCCCGGCCGCTCCAGGATCCGCCGTCGGGCCGCCCAGAAACCGAGGACGATCGCGACGGGCAGAACGAGCCCCAGCAGGCCCTGGCCGACCACGACCATCGGCCAGAAGGCCAGACGTCCCAACGCCGCGGCGAACGGATCGCTCTCGGCGACGCTCGCCGCCCCGATGGGCAGGTAGCCGGCGATCTCAGGGGACGCGTCCGTGGCGAAGCAGGCCCCCACGGCGCTGAGCAGGGTCGCCAGGGTGAGGACGCCCATGCCGATCGCGGCCCAGACGAGCAGCGTGCGGTCCTTCCGGCGCAGGAACAGCCCGGCGAGGAGAAGCCCGGCCAGGCCGTACGCGCCGAGAATGTCCCCCTGCCACAGCAGCGCCGCGTGCGCGAACCCGAACACGAGCAGCCACAGGCCGCGACGGCGCAGCAGCGCCCGCACGGCCGGTTCCGGGTGCCCGGCGGCCCGCTGGCGCGACAGGAGCTGCACCATGCCGTAGCCGAACAGGAACGCGAACATCGGGTAGACCCGGCAGTCCACCCCGACGATGGCGGCCACCTGGACGATCCGGTCCAGCGTCGAGCCTCCGGGCGGATGGATCGTGGTGGCCCTGAGCTCCCGCCCCCACAGATACCAGGGGGTGTTCGCCACGGCGATGAGCAGCAGCATGAAGCCACGGGCGAGATCGGGCGCGAGCACACGCTCGCCGACCTGAACCGGGCCGCGGATCGGGGCGCTGGTAGTCGCCATGGGGAAGCGGGTCTCCTGTCGTGCTGTCGTGACCGAGCGAGGTCGTCTCACCCACCGGCTCCGGGGGCGAGGCCAGGGAACGCGGCGGGGTCGACCGGGTAACCGGAGACGGCGAGGGAGAGCGGATCACCGCGTTTCGGGGTGCCTCCACGCCTCGGTCGAGGCGGAAGCCGTAGCGGCCGGGCTGTTCCGGCGAGCGAGCACCAGGGCATCGGCGATTGTTCGATCACGTAAAGTCACGATACGACGACAGGCGGTAGGAGGAGACCTGATTCGCAGAGTGGACGACTCACGGGTGGCCCCGCCGGCGAGAACCAAAGGTGATCCGTCGATGACCCATCGCCACGAAACGGCCGCCGGCCTCGTACGGTGAGCGAGTCGCGGCGAGCGAGTCGCGGTGAATGAGTCGCGGCGAGCGCCCATGCGCTCCTTCCCGCACCCACCCACCGGAGCGCGAACCCGCCCGGCCAGGCGACCAACGAATACGGGCAGAGCAACCGGACGGCAGGGGAAAACCCCGCTTCGGGAACCGCCCTGCCGAAAGGGAACCGCTCCACCGATCAGATCATGACGTGCGCTTCCGGGTGCCCGGCGAAGGAGAACTGGGCGTTGCGGGTGAGCTTGATGTCGTCGGCCTGCCAGGTGTGCATGGACTTGTCGCCGCTGCGCCAGTAGACGAAGTTGAAGCGGTCGGCGGAGTAGATCTTGACGCGGTCTTCCTTGAGGCGGCGGACCAGGCGGGTGTCCTCGCCGCGCGTGATGTCCTCGAAGCCGTAGTGGCGGAACATGTCGGCCTTGCCGAGGAAGGTGCCGCCCTGGACGAGGAACGCGTAGCGGTGCTCCAGGCCGGGCAGGCGCAGCATCGTGGTGTTGCTGCCCTCGAAGTAGGCGTAGTGGGCGCCCTTGCCGACCAGCTCGGCGTCGGTGTAGTCGAAGGAGCGGGCCAGGTCCGACAGGTAGTGCTCGCCGTACAGGTTGTCGTCGTCCATCTTGGCGATCAGCTCGCCCTCGGCCGCGGCGATGCCCATGTTGAGGCAGGCGCCCAGCGACAGCGACTCGTCGGCGGGCAGGACGACCACGTCGGTGATCCCGGCCATCCGGGCCTTGTCGGCGACGACGACGGGGTCGATGTCGAGGCCGTGCAGGACCATGACGAGCTGGACGGGCCGGTGGATCTGCCGGGCCACCGAGGAGATCGCGTGCTCGATCTGGGAGGCGCGGTTGGTGGGCAGGACCACGGAGATCGACCGGGTCCGCTTCTGCACCGGCTTGCCGAGGATCCCGAGGATCTGGTCCACGCGGTGCGAGAACAGGTGCTTGTCGAAGACCTCGCGCATGGCCAGGTGCCCCTGGCGGGCGCGCAGCTCGGGGCTGTTGATCAGGTGCAGGACCTGGTTGTACGACTCCAGCTCGTCACGGGCGATCGGGATCAGCGACCCGAAGGTCTCCTCGATGGCCCGGGACCAGCCGGAGACCATCGACGTCGAGCAGGCCGACAGCTCGAAGACGCGGCGCGCGCACATGGTCGGCGAGTCGAGCACCGAGTTCACGTTGAGGAAGACCTTGTACATCTTGTACGCGGCCAGCATCCGGTCGTACGGGAGCTCGCCCACGATGTGCGGGACGTACTCCTTCGGCCAGGCGTACTTGGGGTCCACGGTGCCGTTGCGGGCGAAGATGTGCAGCCCGAGCTCGCGGATCGGGGCGATGACCGTTTCCATCTGCTCGCGGCGCTCGGGGTGCTTGTCCCGGAAGTACATGCCCGCGAAGACCACGTCGTTCACGCGCCCGCGCTTGTCCTGGACGGGGTTGTGCACCCGGGGCTGCGCGGCGAACTGCAGTACGTCGACCCGGTCGTGGCCCAGCACCTCGCGGTAGCGGGGGACCATGTCGCCGTCACAGGTGAAGACGTAGTCGAACAGCTTGGCCGTGTCGATGAAGAAGTCGAAGTTCGGCGGGTCCTCCTTGTTCCAGAAGACCGTGGGGATCCCCTCGGCGCGGCACCAGTCGATCAGGGCGAGCAGCTCGGGCTTGGGAGCCTTCGTGCCGGTCATCTGGTAGCGCCAGCGGCCCTGGTTGCCGTGCCAGGCCGACTCCACGAACAGCATCTCGGGACGGCGCTCGGCGAAGATCTGCGGCCAGTCGCGGAGCCCGAACTCGATCTGGTCCCACTCGTACTTGAACGCCATCCGGGAGAAGTCGTCCAGGATGACCGCGACCTTCATATCCGGGCGGACGATCGGACCGGCGGGCCACTTGACCTGCGGCACGTCGACCACCGGCCCCTGCTGCTTGAGCTCCTCGACCACCTCGGCCACCGGGCGGGGCGGCTTGGGCCCCTTGCGGGCCTGCATGGCGGAGCGCAACCTGCCCGGCAGCGCGGTGACCCCGGGACCCTTGGCCGCCGTCAGTGCCTCGGCCACCCGGTAGGGGCGCTGCACCTTGGTCGACTCCAGCTTCCACTGCGCGTAGTCGGCCCGCGCCTCGGCGATGGCGAGCCGCCGCTCCAGATCCTGGACGCGCTCCTCAAGGCGTTCGACGACCTTGCGCTCCTCGGGCAGCCAGTTGATCGGCCCGAGACGCTGGAACTTCGGCTCTTCTGGGGTCTCATCGCTCATGGGGAATCGCCTTTGTCAGGGGTCGTGCCAGCGTACGACCATAGCCGTACCGAAAAAGTCGTTTTAAAGGGATTTGGGCGATACGGATTGGCCGGCCGGTGAGAGGTTGCCGCCGCGCAGCCAGTTCTCGATCACCCGGGCGATCCGGGGACCGGCCTTCCCGTCCCAGAGCGGGGGCAGCTCGCCCGACGGCGTCGCCGCGCCGTCCGCCAGCGCCCGGTCGGCGGCGGCGGCCAGCCGCGCGGGGGTGACGAGCCGGTTGGTGCCGTGCGTGATGGTGATCGGCCGCTCGGTGTTGGGCCGAACCGTGAGGCACGGGACACCCAGCATGGTCGTCTCCTCCTGCACGCCGCCGGAGTCGGTGACGACCAGCGTCGCGCCCCGCACGAGTGACAGGAACTCCACGTAGCCCAGCGGGTCGATGATGAAGAGGTTCTCCCCGTTCACCAGTCCGGCCTCCGCCAGACGGGTCCGGCCGCGCGGGTGCAGCGGCACCACGACCGGGAGGCGCTCGCTCACCGACAGTACGGCGTCGACCAGCTCCTTGGCGGAGGCCGGGTCGTCGACGTTGCCGGGACGGTGCAGGGTGGCCACCGCGTACCGCTCGGGAAGGCCGAGCCGGGAGCGCACCGGCGCGGGGTCGAGGTGGTCGAGCGCGGAGAACAGGCTGTCGATCATCGGGTTGCCGACGAGGTGCACCCGGGCCGGGTCGATGCCCTCGGCGGCCAGGTGGGAGAGCGCGTCCGGCGAGGTGGCGAAGAGGATGTCGGACAGGCCGTCGGTGACGATCCGGTTGACCTCCTCGGGCATCTCCCGGTCGAAGGAACGCAGGCCCGCCTCCACGTGCGCGGTCGGCACGTTGAGCTTGGCGCAGACGAGGATCGCGGCCAGCGTCGAGTTCACGTCGCCGTAGACGACGACCAGGGCAGGACGGTGTTCGAGCACCACGTCCTCCAGGCCGACGAGCAGGGCCGCCGTCTGGCGGGCGTGCGAGCCGGAACCGACGCCGAGGTTGGCGATGGGGTCGGGGAGACCGAGGTCGGCGAAGAACACGTCCGACATGAGCGCGTCGTAGTGCTGACCGGTGTGGACGATGCCCTGCCGCACCCCGAGCTCGCCGAGGGCGCGCACCACGGGCGCGGCCTTCACGAAGTTGGGGCGCGCGCCGAGCACGTGCAGGACGAGGGGATTATCGGGGCCCTGAGCAGCGCCCGGACGGGCAAAGTCCCTCATTGACCTCGCCTTTCATGCGGCAGTGGGGCAAACGTTGCCTATGGTACGGTCACGGCGTGGTATCCGATGCCAACAGGCCAGACTCCCCCTCGGTTCCAGCGAAGGTTCCGGCGAAGCCCCCGGGTCCGGCGACATCCTCGGGTCCGGCGACACCCTCCCTTCCGGTGACGCCTCCAGCCGTCGAGACCCCGGCCGTCGAGACCCCGGCCGCCGAGGAGACCCGCGCCGAGCCCTCCGCTTCGGTGACCCCTCCAGCGACCGAGGCCCCCGCTCCCGCCTCCGCGGAGCCGGTGACGCCCCCGGGTCCGGAGGGTTCCGACAGGAAACCCTCCGCGCCGGAGACACCCTCCGTCGGGGAAGCCGTCCAAGACGGGGAAGCCGTCCAGGAGACGACGCCGGTCGTGGCGGATCCCGCCGTGGACACGCCCACGGAGCCGCCGCCCCCGCCGAGCGCGGAGACGCCTCCCCTCGCGGACACGACCTCGGACACCACCGCGACCCGCGACCCGGACCTCGTCGTCGACTGTGACCCGGACCTCACCGTCAACCGTGACCCGGACCTCACCGTCAACCGTGACACGGACGCGACACCGGCCCCGGACACGGTCCCGGTCTCCGACATGCCCACGGTCCCGGCGAGGCCCTCGGACGAGGACGAGGAGAAGGTCCCCGCGTCACTCCCGGCGCCCTCGGCCCCCCCGACGCCCCCGGGCTCCCCGGGCTCCCCGGGCTCCACAACGCCCCCGGCGACCCCGGTGGCGGCGAAGTCGGCCAGAGCGGGACTGCGCGGGCTGATCAAGGGATTCGTCCAGCACCCGGTCATCGTCTCCCGGGTCGTGGCGACCAAGGTGAAGTCCGACCCGTTGCGCGTGGCGCAGGCGGCGGCCGAGACGCTCCCGCCGAGTGTCCGACCCGTCGTGGGCCGGTTCGCCTGGCCCGTCGCGCGCCGCGCCAAGATCGTCGTACGCAAGCTCGGCATGCGCCTGGTGAAGGGCCCGTGGAGCGAGGCGAAGGAGCACTTCGACTCCGGCCGGATGAGCGAGGCCGCCGCGGTGCTGCAGGCCCACACGCGCTATCCCTTCATCAGACGCCGGGCCGCCTACTACGCGGGAGAGCTGGCCGCGATCCAGCCGAACCCGATCCCGCCCAAGGCGAAGGTGATCGTGGGCGAGCGGTTCCCCGGCCGGGTGCTGCACTGCGTGACCAACGCGCTGCCGTACACGCAGGCCGGGTACACCGTCCGCACGCACCGCATCGTCACCTCGCAGAAGGCCGCCGGGCTCGACCCGCACGTCGTGACCAGCTGGGGCTGGCCGATGATGCAGGGGCACGCCGACGCGACGCCGTACGAGGAGATCGACGGGATCCCCTACCACCGGCTGATCCCGAGCGGCGAGGTGCCGTTCGAGAGCCAGGGGCGGATGATCCGCGGCGCCGGTGAGGTGACCGAGCTGGTCAGGACCCTGCGGCCGCAGGTGCTGCACGCCGCGACGGACCACCGCAACGGTTCGGTGGCGCTGGCGGTGCGCGAGCGCACCGGCACGCCGATGGTCTACGAGGTGCGGGGCTTCCTGGAGGAGACCTGGGCCTCCCGCGACCCCAAGCGCATCGGCAGCCAGCGGCACGTACTCCAGCGCGACCGCGAGGCGTTCATCATGCGTTCCGCCGACGCCGTGGTCACCCTCGCGGAGACCATGGCCGTCGAGATCGTCGAACGCGGGGTGCCGAGGGAGAAGATCTATCTCGCGCCGAACGCGGTGGACGACGCGCTGCTCAGCGCCGAGTACGACGGCGCGGCCTTCCGCGCCGCGTACGGCATCGAGCCCGGCGAGATCGTGATGGGCTCGGTGTCGAGCATCGTGGCCTACGAGGGCTTCGCCACCATGATCAACGCGGCCGCGCTGCTGCGGGACGAGGGCGCGCCGGTCAGGGTGCTGCTCGTCGGCGACGGCGTGGAGCGGGCGGCGCTGCTCGAACAGGTCGAGGAGCTGGGGCTGGGCGATATCGCGATCCTGCCGGGCCGGGTCGGTCCCGACGAGGCCCTGCAGGCGCAGGCGGCGATCGACATCTTCGTCTGCCCCCGCGAGGACCTGCGCGTATGCCGACTCGTTACCCCATTGAAACCCGTCGAGGCGATGGCCCTCGGCAAGCCGGTCGTGCTGAGCGACCTGCCCGCCCTCTCCGAGCTCGTGGGCTCCGAGGGAGCCGGGCTTCTGGTGCCCGCGGGAGACCCCGAGGCGCTCGCCAAGGCGATCGCCGGGCTGCGTGACGATCCGGGGCGAAGGGCCGAGATGGGTGAGGCCGGACGGGCCGAGGTGGCGGCGAAGCGTACGTGGAGCCGCATCGCGGAGACTTACCGTGATATTTACCGATCGATTGCTGGTTGATGGTCTCGTGTTGGTAACAGGGAGACCAGCCGTTTGCGATGCGTTCAATCGCATTAGGCGTAGCTCGTTCGGACTTGAGATAGCCTTTGCGACCATGAAGTGTTGTTTCCGGCGTTCCAAGGTCATCCAGTGACTGCCTACGACCTGGCCATCATCGGTCTGGGCTACGTCGGCATGCCCCTGGCCAAGGAGGCCACGGCCGCTGGTCTGCGGGTCGTCGGCTTCGAGGTCGACGCCGCGAAGGTCGAGGCCCTCAACGCGGGCTCGTCCTACATCGACGACCTGACCGACGCCGACCTTGAGCACATGCTGGCGGGGGGCTTCACCGCCACGCTGGACGAATCGGTCCTGGCCGACAGCCGGACCATCGTCATCTGCGTGCCGACCCCGCTGGACGAGGACCACCGCCCCGACCTGTCGGCGGTCGAGGGTGCCACCGGCACCGTCGCCCGCAACCTGCGGGCCGGATCGCTGGTGGTCCTGGAGTCCACCACCTGGCCCGGCACCACCGACGAGGTCGCCCGCCCCATCCTGGAGAAGGGCTCGGGCCTCACCGCGGGCACCGACTTCCACCTCGCCTTCTCGCCCGAGCGCATCGACCCGGGCAACCCCAAGTACGGCCTGCGCAACACCCCGAAGGTCGTCGGCGGCTACACCCCGGCCTGCAAGGACCGCGCGGTCGGGTTCTACTCCCAGTTCATCGAGCAGGTCGTGCCGGTCAGCGGCACCCGCGAGGCCGAGATGGCCAAGCTCCTGGAGAACACCTACCGCCACGTCAACATCGCCCTCGTCAACGAGATGGCGATCTTCTGCGACGAGCTCGGTGTCGACCTGTGGGAGTCGATCGAGGCCGCGGCCACCAAGCCGTTCGGGTTCCAGAAGTTCCTTCCCGGGCCGGGCGTCGGCGGGCACTGCATCCCCGTCGACCCGTCCTACCTCTCCTACACGGTGCGCAAGCTGGGCTACCCGTTCCGCTTCGTCGAGCTGGCCCAGGAGATCAACGAGCGGATGCCGTCGTACGTGGTCGCCCGCGTGCAGCGCCTGCTCAACCGGCAGCGGAAGCCCGTGAACGGCTCCAGGGTCCTGCTGCTCGGTGTCACGTACAAGCCCGACATCGCCGACGAGCGCGAGACACCGGCCCTGCCGGTCGCGCGGGCGCTGCTGGAACTGGGCGCGGAGCTCGTCTTCGCCGACCCGTACGTCAAGGAGTGGCGCGTCGACGACGTCGAGGTGCCACGTGAGGAAGACCTCGCCAAGGCAGTGGCCGAAGCCGACGTGACGCTGCTGCTGCAGCAGCACGCCGCCTTCGACCTGTCGGTCGTCGAGGACCAAGGCAAGCTCGTGCTCGACACCCGAGGCGTGCTCGCCGAGGGTGAACGCGTCGAGCGGCTCTAGCGACGGAGGGCTGCGCGCAGTGCACGTGCTCGTCATGACGGTGGTGCATCACCCCGAGGACGCCCGGATCCTGCACCGGCAGATCCGCGCGCTCGTGGACGCCGGTCATGAGGTCACGTACGCGGCCCCGTACACGGCGCGGGGCGTGATGGCCCGCTCCTGGGTCAACGGCGTCGACCTCCCCCGCGCCGCGGAGCGCAAGCGGTTCGCCGCCGTGCGCGCCGCGCGCAAGGTGTTCAAGCGCATGCGCGGCCAGGTCGACCTGGTGGTCATCCACGACCCGGAGCTGCTGCTCGCGGTGGTGGGCATGCGCAAGCGGCCCCCGGTCGTCTGGGACGTCCACGAGGACACCCCGGCGACGCTGTCGCTGAAGCCCTGGCTGCCCGCGTTCCTGCGCCCGCCGGTGCGGTTCCTGGCCCGCCTGCTCGAAGGCACGGCCGAACGGCATTTGCACCTGCTGCTCGCCGAGACCGCCTACGCCGGACGGTTCCGCCAGGCCCACCTGGTGGTGCCCAACGAGACCTGGGTGCCCGACGAGGTGACCCCGCCGGGTGACGACCGCGTCGTCTACCTCGGCTGGCTGTCGGGGGCGCGCGGGGTGCGCGAGGCCATCGAGGTGGCCCGGCTGCTCCAGCCGTACCGGGTGGCGGTCGAGCTGATCGGCTACGCCGACCCGCAGTCGCGGCCGACGCTGAACGAGGCGGTCGCGGAGGGCGTGCTGGAGTGGCGCGACTTCATGCCGAACGACGAGGCGCTCAAGCGGCTCGACGGCGCGCTCGCGGGGCTCTCCCTGCTGCACGACGAGCCCAACTACCGGCACTCCATGCCCACGAAGATCGTGGAGTACATGGCGCACGGCATCCCGGTGATCACCACTCCCTCGCCCCGCGCGGTGGAGCTGGTCGAACGCTACGACAGCGGCATCGTCGTGCCCTGGCAGGATCCCAAGGCCGTGGCCCAGGCGGTGCTCTTCCTGCGAGACGACGCCAGGGAGCGGTATGGCCGGGGCGCCCGAGGGTATGCGGCGGCTCGTGCGAACCACCACTGGCCCAACTCGGCCCGCCGTTTCGTCTCCCAGCTGGAGGCGTGGGCGGGCGTCAAGAGCTGATCTACGGTACGGCGGGGACCGCGGTGCCCGCCCGGCTCCTTATGTCTGCCTGATCACAAGAACGGTAGTGTCCTGAACGTGCGCTGGCTCATCGCTTTCCTGGGCGTGGCGATCCTCGCAGGGGTGGCGGCGTTCGTGGTGACCACTCCCGCCGGGAACGGCTCCCCGACGGCGGGGAGCTCGCCGCTCGCGGCGTCGCCCTCGCCCTCCTCCCCCTCGCCCTCCGCGTCCCCCTCGGTCCCGGTGCCGGAGGTGGCCGAGTTCACCGACCCGTGTGGAACGTTCGACACGACGATGCGCTGGCCGTACGCCATCACCGGCTACTGGCTCATCCCGACCGCCGACCACTGCACCTGGCGCCGGCAGTTCGGCGCCATCCACGAGGTGGGCGGCGACACGGTGATCCGGATCGGCTGGGGCCTGCAGGCGCGCAGTCTCGACGACGACGGCCGGATCCTCGACGGCGAGAAGAACGTCGACGCCCGCTACGAGCCGTGCGAGGAGGACGGGGTGCCGTGCGCGCTGGCGGCGGAGAACGACCTCAAGGCCGCCAACTCCGGCAACCGGGTGAGCTGGACGTTCGTCTACCGGACCGACGAGGCGTTCGGCCCCGACCTGTTCCGCTGCCCCGAGTTCGAGCGGAAGATCGTCACGGAGAAGACCGTCTTCTACCGGATCGTCTCCCCCGACGACGGCTCCGACGACCCGAGCTGCTCGAACATCCGGGCGAAGGGACGCGGCTACCACGTCATCCTGGTCGCGGCCGCGCACGAGGACAGCCTCACCGAGCTGCTCGACCTCGGCGACCGGTTCGGGGTGAAGGTCTACCCCGCGCTGCCGCTCGCCCCGCGCGACCCGGCGCAGAAGACCCGTGCCGCCAAGCAGGGCACGGACACGCTCACCACGCTCACCCGGCGGATCATGCAGGACTACGGGGCGCGCTTCCAGGACCGCGAGTCGCTGGGCGGTTTCTACCAGCCGTTCGAGCTGCAGATGCGCGAGATGAAGTACATCGGTGACGCAGGCGACGACCATCCGACGCTCAGGGTCTACGCCTCGCAGCACGAGATCGTCGAGCAGGAGATGCCCGGCAGGCCCGTCCTCGTCAGCCCCTACCTCGACGCCCGCAAGGAGCGCCCGTTCAGCGCCACCCCCAAGCAGGTCGCCAAGGGCTTCGAGGCCCTCGCCAGGACCGGTGTCGGGATCATCGCCCCGCAGGACAGCCGGGGTACGGGCAAGGTCGGGCTGTTCTGGCCCGACCAGCGCGAGGACGAGGTCGACGAGCGGCTGCGCCCGGTCGTCGACGAGAAGACCAACGGCGACGCGTACCACGGCTCGACCCGCGACTACTACCGCGAGATGTCCCTGGCCAGGACCAGGATGGTCGAGCAGGGCTTCGACGTGCAGCTCTGGGCCAACGTCGAGGCCTTCGAGCCGGACGGCGAGGAGCGGTGCGCCGCGGGTTCCGACCGGGGACGCACCGACAAGGAGCGGCTCGACACGGCCGTGGCGCAGGTCGGCCGCTACGTCTCCAAGATCGTCTCCTACATGTGGAGCGACTTCTACACCTGCGGCTCCCCGTCCCTCGCCGAGGAGATCGCCCGCGACTACAACCGGCCCATCGCGGCCGACGCGATCCGCATGCAGCGCGACATCCAGGACGGCGTGGAGATCCGCGGCTACAACATCCCGATGGGCTCCAAGGTCACGCTCACCTGGAAGGGCCAGGAGGAGCCCCACGTCGTCGACGTGGCCGGGGTGAACCTGACCGAGCCGCCGCCCGACCTGCCGGTGCGGATGAGCACGGCGTGGATCCCGTTCGACTGGTCCAGGGTGCCGGACGACACCTGGGTCCAGGTCTCGGTCGCGGCGGCCGACGGACGCGCCGCCACCGAGCCGCTGCACGTCCGCGTGCGGGTCTGACCGGTGTAACGTGCCTGCCATGGTGCCGCGCATTCCCGTCAGCGTGGACCTTGTCGTCCTCACGGTGCGCCGCCAGGTGCTGAGCGCGCTCGTCTGGCGGCGCGACAATCCGCCGTACGAGGGACGCTGGGCCCTGTCAGGCGGGTTCATCCAGCTCGACGAGGACCTGCCCGCCGCCGCGGCCCGGGTCCTCGCGGAACGGGCGGGCCTGCCGGGCGCCCCCGTGCACCTGGAGCAGCTCCAGACCTACGGCTACCCCGACCGCGACCCGCGCCAGCGCGTACTGAGCGTGGCCTACCTCGGGCTCGCCCCGCACCTGCCGACCTCCACCGAGGTGCACATGAGCTGGCAACCGGTCACCGCGCTGCTGTGTGAGATGGCCTTCGACCACCGGCGCATCATGGTCGACGGGATCGAGCGGGCCCGCGCCAAGCTGGAGTACACCCCGCTCGGCGCGGCCTTCTGCCACCCGGAGTTCACCGTCGCCGAGCTGCGCCGGGTCTACGAGATCGTCTGGGGCCGCGCCCTCGACCCGCGCAACTTCCACCGGAAGGTCACCAAGGCCGAGGGCTTCCTGGTGCCCACCGGCGGCACCACCACCCGCGACGGCGGCCGCCCCGCCAAGCTCTACCGCCGAGGCCCCGCCGTGGCACTGCACCCCCCGATGCTCCGCTCCCTGAAGGAGTGACCGGGGCCCGTCGTTGTGAGCCGTGGGGCCTCGTCGCCGATCAGCGGTCGTCTCAGAGGTCGTCTCAGCGGTCGTCTCAGAGGTCGTCGATCTCCGTCAGGTCGACGTCGACGTCGAACGGGACGCTGAGCTTCAGCCGGTCGTGGTGGATCCCCATGAGCGCGTAGGCCTTGGTGGCCGGGTCCAGCTCGTAGACGTAGACGACCGGGCGGTCGTCCTTCTCCTCGATCCGCCAGAAGTGGTCGATGCCCGCCTGGGCGTACAGGACGGGCTTGCGCTCCCGGTCGCGGATCTCCGACTCGGCGGAGACGAGCTCGACGGCGAGGACGACGTCGGCCGGTTGGTAGGTGGTCTGCTTCATCCCCAGGTCGCCGTCGGCCCGGATCACCACGAGATCGGGCTCGGGGCGCTGGCGATCGCCTAGTGTCACCGTCATCTCCCTGCGAACGCGCAGGCCGGCCGGGAGGGCTCGACGCAGCGTGGTCTCCAGGAGAAACATGATGAGTGAGTGGAAACGAGTTTGGGGGCTCACGAAGACGAGAGTGCCATCGATGAGTTCCGTGTGCGGAGGGATCCCTCGAAGTCGGTCGAGGTCCTCGGCCGAGAAGCCCTCTTTGGGGGGAAACACCCAACTGGGCAGCGGCTCCAGCTCGGGCGACCCCGTCTCGTCCGCCTCGGTGTTCGGCGCCTCGGCGCTCGGCCTCTCGGCCAGCGGTGCGATGCTCATGTCGTCCTTCCGGTCGGGCATGCCTCTCACCTCCAGTGTTACAGGATGCCTCATCCGCCCGCTGCTCATAAAGTAAGGCCATGCCTCGTTTCCGCGCGATCCTGGACACGATGCCCGCCTACCGGGCGGGCAAGGCCGTGGTGTCCGCCGACGGCCGGTCCTACAAGCTCTCCTCGAACGAATGCCCCTACGAGCCGCTGCCCTCGGTGGTCGAGGCGGTCGCCAGGGCCGCGACCCAGATGCACCGCTATCCCGACCCGGCGGCCACGGAGCTGACCGGGGCGATCGCGGAGAGATACGGCGTCCCGGCCGAGCACGTCGCCCTCGGCGCGGGCTCGGTGACGGTGGCCCAGCAGCTCTTCGAGACCGTGAGCGAGCCGGGCGCCGAGGTGATCTACGCCTGGCGCTCCTTCGAGGCGTACCCGCTCCTGGCCGACCTGGCCGGGGCGACCTCGGTGCGCGTCCCGCTGCTGGGGGAGACGCACCACCTGGAGGCGATGGCCGACGCGATCACCCCGCACACCCGCATGATCTTCGTCTGCAACCCGAACAACCCCACAGGCACGGTCGTCCAGGCGGCCGAGCTGGAGGCCTTCCTCGACCGGGTGCCGGAGAGCGTGCTCGTCGTGCTCGACGAGGCCTACCGCGAGTACGTCAGGGACGCCGGGGTCACCGACGGGCTCACCGTCTACCGCGACCGTCCGAACGTGGCCGTGCTGCGGACCTTCTCCAAGGCGTACGGCCTGGCCGGGCTCCGGGTGGGCTACCTGATCGCCGACGAGCCGGTGGCGTCCGCCGTCCGCAAGACGATCGTGCCGTTCGCGGTCAACCACCTCGCCCAGGCCGCCGCGATCGCCTCGCTGGCCGCCGAGGACGAGCTGATGGAGCGGGTCGACGCCGTGGTCAAGGAGCGCGACCGGGTCCGCGAGGCGCTGGTCTCCCAGGGCTGGGAGGTGCCGGTGAGCGAGGCCAACTTCGTCTGGCTCCGGCTGGGGGAGCGCACGCTCGACTTCGCCGGTTCGTGCGCGACCGAGGGCGTCGCGGTGCGGCCCTTCGCCGGGGAGGGCGCCCGCGTCTCCATCGGCGACCCCGAGGCCAACGACACCTTCCTGGCCGCCGCGTCGGCCTTCTGGAGCGCCTGAGCCCGGCATCCCGCCTGCGCCGACCGTTCTGCCTGCACCGGCCGTCCCGTCTGGGTCGGCTGTCCTGTCTGGGGCGGTCGTCCCGCCTGGGTCGGCCGCGTGCCGGACCGCTCTTCCCGCACCCCGGCGCCTCCGTGCCGGACCGTCTTCGCGCCGGGTGCTCGCGGCCGTGTGGCCGTGTGGCCGTATAACCATGTGGCAGTACAACCGTGTGGCCGGCGCGGCCGCGGGCTACACCGCCGCGGGCTCCGGTTTCGTCTCCGGGACGGGCTCCGGCTTCCTGCGCCGTTCGGTGGAGACCACCAGGGCCACGCCGATGACGATCACCACGCCGGCCGCGATCATCGAGCCGGTGACCGGCTCGCTCAGCACGAGGGCGCCCAGCACGACCGCCACGACCGGGTTGACGTAGGCGTAGGTGGAGATCAGCGAGATCGGCGCGTTGCCCAGCAGCCACACGTACGCCGTGAAGGCGACCAGCGACCCGATCAGGATGAGGTAGGCCAGCGCGGTCCACGACCGCGCGGAGACGGCGGCGACGTCGAGGCGCTCGCCCATCGCGGCGGCGGTGAGGGCGAGCCCGACGCCACCGGCCGCCATCTCGACGGCGCTCGCGGTGAACGGGTTCGCGGGCATCGGGATGCGGGACGCCAGGAACGAACCGGCCGCCCACGACAGCGACGCCAGCAGGATGATCGCGACTCCGGTGCCGTCGGCCGCGTTGCTCCCGCCGCCCAGCGACAGCACCGCCACACCGCCGAACCCGATGAGCACCCCGACGAGCGTCAGCGCCCGCGGCCGGTCCCTGAACAGGATCCTGAAGACGACCAGCCAGAGCGGTGTCGAGGCCACCAGCAGCGCCGCGAGGCCGCTGGAGATGTGCTGCTCGGCCACGGCGACCATGCCGTTGCCGCCGTTCAGCAGCAGCAGGCCGACCAGGGCCGCGCCGCCCGCCTCCCTCCAGGTCATCCGGAAGGCGTCCCGGCCCCTCAGCAGGTACACCGCGAGGCCGAGGACGAGCGCGGCCGTGGTGAAGCGGACAGCCCCGCTGAGCAGCGGCGGGATCGTCTCGATCGTGATCATGATCGCCAGGTAGGTGGAACCCCACACCACGTACACGATCGCCAGCGCGCCCCAGACGAGGAGCGCCTTGCGGCTGTCAGTACTGTCTTGACGCATAGCTCATGACAATAGCGGCTGAAACCGACAATCCGCTCGCGGGTTTCGGCCCCTGAGATCCGGGGCGGCGGACCGTGCGCCGACGGGTTCCGCGACACCGGATCCGGCGGGGCGCGCCCCGGGGAGTCGCGGCCCGGGATCCTCGCCGTGCCGGAACGGGCGAGCCGTAAGGGCGGGCGTCCGTAAGGGCGGGCGTAATGACCGGGCCGGAATGAACGGACCCCGTGAACAGGTCCGGTGAACAGACCAAAATAAACAGGCCGGAATGAACAAGACGTGGTGAACACGCCGGGCCGGGCGGGCCGTGGTGAACAGCCCGCGACGAACACGCCGCGACCGCTGGGACGCGGCCCGGAGGGTCACGTCACACCGGGACCGGCGCGCCGTGACCTGGGAGGTTCCGCCGTCCGGGTGCGGCGGAATCCTCCAGGTCGGTGCGGACCGTGGCGCCGGGCTCAGCGGGTGCCGAGCTTCTCCACGATCAGTCGGTACAGCTGCCGGGGGCGGCCGGGCTGCGGCGTCCGGTTCGGCGGGAGCGGCCACGCGAGTCCCTCGTCTACCAGCGTGCGCAGCAACCGCCGTGCCGTACGCGGGGTGACGCCGAGCATCTTGCCCGCGCCCTCCGCGTCCACCACCGTGTCCCCACCCTCCAGTTTGGCCGCCAGCCGGGCCAGGACCTCCACGCCCTTCGGCTTCAGCGGCCCCGCGCCCTGAGGGGGCATCCTGGGCGCCGGGATCAGCGCCCTGCCCTCGCGGTCGACCGCGAAGCCCTGGGCCTGCTTGCCCGCCTGGGTACGCGCCAGCGCGGCCCTGGCGTGCGACTCGGCGTCGTGGGTGGTACGGCCCATGCCGACGCCCACCTCGACCGCCAGGCCCAGCTCGTCGCGGACCCGTGCCGCGAACGGCAGGACCCGGAAGCCCTCGGTGGCCGCGGCCACCGAACCGCGGGTCGCGGTGACCATGTAGCTGTGGTCGTCGACCGCGGTGACCGACGCGTTGATCCGGTTGGCCTCCTGCACCAGCAACCGGTGCAGCGACAGCCGGAGCTCGTCGCGCCAGTAGCGCGGCGCGGCCCGGCGGACCGGCTCGCGCAGCGTGGGCACCTCCACCAGGACCACGGTGAGCTGCGACTCCTCCAGTCTGTGGTGCGCGCCCAGCAGGGCCGCCGTGTGCAGCGCAGTGCGCACCGCGGCGGAGGTGGGGCGGATCCTCACGACGGGCACGCCCGCCGTCTGGAGGCGGTCGGCGACCGCGGGCAGACAGGTGAGCGCCCCGCTCGTGCTGCCCTGGCGGGCGAGGCGTTCATGGAAGGCCGCGATCGTACCGGTGGCTCCCGGTTCGTCGCGGCTCTGTACGTCCCCTGAGGGAAGGCTCAGATCGTTATAGGCCTCCTCGACCTCTGCTCTGCCCAGGACGTCGACGCTGACCCTGCGCGGGTCTATCCGCTCGTCCAGCGCGGCCCTCGCCAGCGCGGCGATCAGCGCGGCGCCGCCGAGCTGGACATACGTCGCGGGCATCGTCAGCACCCCCGATCGCCGGGCCAGGTCGTAGGGGACCGGGCTGGCGAACAGACATGCGTCGACCCCGGCTCCCAGCCGGGTGACCTTGTCGGCTGCCTCCTGCTCGTCACGGTATGCCGCCGCCACCAGGCGGCAGGGTAACGGGGCAGCCGCATGCCCCATCAACATCACCCGTTCGACGAGGTCATGGGGGCCCACCACACCGATAGTGAGGTCCGGTGTCATGGCACCCGGGCGTGACACTCGTGGCGCTTCTTCGGCCCGCTCGACCAATGTTCGTCCCATCATGCCGTCCGTTTGTTTTCGGCTCTCTTTTGGAACGATCGCTCGCGAGGGCCGTAATGTCACGCCCGATTTGCGGCCAATTCCGGAAGCCACTTCCGGGTTAAAGCCATGACTGGCACCGTTTACACAGGTCAGAGCGGTTTTTGAGCGTCTCAAACCTGCTGATTATGACGCTGAAATCTCTCGGCGCACATCGGCCCCCAGGGACTGCATACGCTCGGCCAGATAAGAGTGCCCGCGGTCGATGAGATATCCCGATTCGATCACGGTCTCCCCCTCGGCGGCCAGGCCCGCGAGCACGAGCGCGATTCCCGAACGCAGATCGTGCGCGGTCACCCGCGTTCCGGTGAGCGGAGTGGCACCGCGAACGACAGCGCTGTTCTCTTTCACTTCAATATCGGCGCCCATCTTGTTCAGCTCTGAGGCCAGAGCGAAACGCCCGTCGAAGATACGTTCATGAATGTAACTGGCGCCGTCGGCGAGACAGGCGACCGTCATGATGGGCGACTGCAGGTCCGTCGCGAAGCCGGGGTAGGTGTCGGTGATCACGTTGATCGGGCGCAGCGGGCGGTCCCTGCGCACGTGGAGCACCGCGCCGTGGTCGGCGAACTCCACCCCCATCTGCTCCAGCTTGTAGCGGACCACGCCGAGGTGGTCCAGGTCGGCGCCGACCAGGTTCACCTCGCCGCCGGTGACGGCGGCGGCCATGGCGAACACGCCCGCGTCGAGGCGGTCCGGCATCACGGTGTGCTCGACGGCCTGGAGCTCCTCCACGCCCTCCACGGTGATGAACCCCGTGCCACCGCCGCTGATCTTCGCGCCCATCCGGGTCAGCATGTCGATCACGTCGAGGACCTCGGGCTCCAGCGCCGCGTTCTCGATCACGGTGGTGCCCCGCCCGAGGGCGGCGGCCATGATCAGGTTTTCGGTGCCGGTGTGCGAGGGGGTGTCCAGGTACAAAGTGGCGCCGGTGAGGCCCGCCGACTTGACGTGGATGACCGAGTCGCCCTCGTCCACGAGCGCGCCCAGGCGCTTGTAGCCCAGGTAGTGGAAGTCGAGGTTGCGGCTGCCCAGGTTGCAGCCGCCCACGCCCTCGATGATCGCCTCACCGAGGCGGTGCAGCAGGGCGGGCACGAACAGCACCGAGCCGCGGAAGCGGCGGGCGATCTCGGCGGGCAGGACCGGGCTGCTGAGCGTCGAGGCGTCGATCACCAGGGTGCGCTCCGCCTCGTGGAGCTCGACCGTGGCGCCGACCGTCTCGGCCAGCTCGACCGCGCGCCGGACGTCCTCGATGATGGGGACGTTGCGCAGGACCGTCCGGCCTCTGGACGCCAGCAGCGCCGCGCCGATCATGGGCAGCACGGCGTTCTTGGCACCCTGGATGAAGGCGGTTCCACGAAGTGGGTTGCCACCGCGCACGCGGTAACGGACCATGCGTCATGCTCCTTGAAGTGGTTTGGGTGATTCGTGTGGCGCGGGGCGGCAGCCGAGTTTATTCGGCCAACAGTAGCCGTTGGATGCCCCTGAACCGGCCACTTCAGGGGGGAACTACCCCTCGAATGACCGGTAATCACGGGCCTTCACGCCGCCGGGCGACGAGGGCCCGTCCGCCCGTGTTCCCCGGTGTCCCCGCGCCTCCTCGACCATGTCTCCCGCACCGCCCGCGGCCGGGACGCGTAGAAGATCATCTCATGGCCCGCCGACCACGAAAGATGAGGGCGCCGCCTTGGCGGACGGGCGCCGTCCACCCTCGGCGCCGCTCAGGTGAGCGGCCGCCGCCCGCCCTTCGCGCCGTTCCGGAGGGGGCGTCGTCCGCCCTTCGTGCCGCCCCGGCGAGCGGGCGTCACCTGCCCTTCGTGCCGCCCGCGGCGGTGAGTGGTGAGGCGGCCGACAGGAGGCTGTCGGCGCGCTGGTCCACGAGGCGGGTGACGAGCTGCTGGCCGTACCCGAACGCCATCGCCCAGACCAGGATCGCGGGCTGCGAGCCCAGCCCCGCGAAACCGGGGACGAAGCCCGAGTTCAGGATCAGCAGCCCGAGCACCGAGGTGGCCACCCCGGCGGGCGCCTTGAGGAGGTTCTGGACGACCGCCAGCGAGTAGCGGGTGGACAGCTCCGAGCGGGTCGACAGCGAGGCCGCGGTGGCCAGCGCCGCGCCCAGCATGCCGATCAGGGCCACGAGCGGGACGTCGCCGTGGCCGGGCTGCAGGCCGCCCGTCGGGCAGATCTGGGCGGGCATCAGCCCCTGCGTGCGGATCACCGACTGGTCGCCGCACATCGGGATGACGTTCGGCCAGATCGCGCCGATGACCACCACGCCCAGCACGATCAGGGTCAGCATCACCACCCCGCCGAGCAGCAGGTTGCGGAAGCTGCGGACCCGCCCGGTCTCCATCGCCTGCGCGGTGTACGCGGCCCGCAGCACCGACTGCATCAGCGGCCTGTCGTTCTCCACCAGGTCTCCCGCCGCCAGCCTGGCCTGGAGATGGACCAGCCGGGGGTCGTCGCCCGGCAGGTACGCCCGGCCGATCGCCGCCACCTCCGGGCCCCGCCCGCAGAGCTCCGCCGTCGGCAGCACGCCGTACAGCATCACGGTCGCGCTGTTGACGTTGGACCAGGCGCCCTCGATGGCCTGGCCGGTCAGCCAGCGCCGCACGCCGTGCCTGCTGCGGGCGTACGTCTCCGCGCGGGCCAGGTGCGTGCCGATGCCCTCGCCCACCGAGACCAGCTGGCCCGCCTCGTCGCGCATCGTGAGGGCCCGCTCGGCGTCGGCCCTGATCTCCTCGCTCCGGGTGGCCACGTACACCCGCCAGGTGCCCGGCCAGCGCAGCACGCCGGTGTCACCGATCCGCTCGGGGGGCATCGCGGGGTCAAGCGACATCGTTCCTCCGGGGGAGCGGCCTGGGACGGCGGGCACCGACTGCCCCAGGCTTACCGCGACATGCCGATCAGGCGCTACGCCTCCGGGGAAAACCGGGGTTCAGGCGCCGCGGCCCGCGATGTCGGTGCGGTGGTGCGAGCCGCGCATCCGGATGCGCTCCACGGCCTCGTAGGCCGCCGCGCGGGCCGCGGGGACGTCGGGCCCGGTGCCGACCACGCTGAGCACCCGGCCCCCGTTGGAGACGATCCGGTCGCCGTCGCGGGCGGTGCCCGAGTGCAGCACGTAGGCGTCCTCGACCGGGTCGGACAGGCCCTCGATCACGTCGCCCTTCACCGGCTCCCCGGGGTAGTTCTCCGCGGCGATCACCACGGTCACCGCGGCGCCGTCGCGGTAGGAGAGCGGCCCGAACCGGTCGAGCGTCCCGTTCGCGCAGGCGAGCAGCAGGGCGGCGAGGGGCGTCTCCAGCCGGTCCAGCACGACCTGGGTCTCCGGGTCGCCGAACCTGGCGTTGAACTCGATCACCTTCGGGCCCTTGGACGTGAGGGCCAGCCCCACGTACAGCACCCCCGTGTACGGAGTGCCGCGCCTGGCCAGCTCGGTCACGGTCGGCATGACGGTCTCGGCCATCACCTGGTCGGCGAGGTCGTCCGGCGCCCACGGCAGCGGGGTGTAGGCGCCCATCCCGCCGGTGTTGGGGCCCTGGTCGTCGTCGTAGGCGCGCTTGTGGTCCTGGGCGGGCTGGAGCGGCACGGCGGTGGAGCCGTCGCAGAGCGCGAACAGCGACACCTCGGGACCGTCGAGGAACTCCTCGATCACCACCCGCCCGCAGGCGGCGGCGTGCCGGAGCGCCTCGTCGCGGTCACCGGTGACCACCACGCCCTTGCCCGCGGCCAGGCCGTCGTCCTTGACCACGTACGGCGTGCCGAACTCGTCGAGCGCGGCGGCGACCTCCTCGGGCGTGACGCAGGTGTGCGACCGCCCGGTGGGAACGCCCGCCGCGACCATGACGTCCTTGGCGAAGGCCTTGGAACCCTCGATCAGCGCGGCCTCGCGCGAGGGCCCGAAGCAGGGGATCCCGGCCTCCCTGACGGCGTCGGCGACCCCGGCGACCAGGGGGGCCTCGGGGCCGATCACGACCAGGTCCGCCCGGAGGCCCTCCGCCAGCCCGGTGACCGAGGCCGGGTCGGCCGGCGCCACCGGGTGCAGGGTCGCGACCCGCGCGATCCCCGCGTTTCCCGGAGCACAGTGGACCTCGGTGACCTGGGGGTCGGCCGCCAGCGACCGGCACAGGGCATGCTCACGCCCGCCGGATCCAATCACAAGAACGCGCACTCGTCAGAGCCTATCGCCCTCCGGGCCTGCCCCTCGGTCTCGCCTCCGCCGCCCCTGGTCTCGCGGCCAGGACGGCTTCCCGGGCCCGCGTCCGCCATGCCTTCCCCGTCACCGCCTCGCCCGCGGGCCCGGTCCGGTCGCCGGACGGTCCTGTCGGCCGAGCCCCGGGAGGCCGGTTCTCCGGGAGGCCGGGCCCGGGTTCGCGAGGTTGTCCACAGCCTGTGGACAACTCCGGGTGCCCGCACGCGGGGATGATGCCGTAAAGGACGTGTGAATTTTGTCTGGTTGTGCATGATCAACACTTGAACCTGGGAGTAAACTGAGAGACATCCCCCCAATCGTGTTAGCTTTTGGGTGGCTTTGCGTGTCTCTTGCTGATTGGAGGTGGTTCGGGATGTCCTCTGGCGATCCCAGCAGTACGTGCTCGCGCACGCCTGCTGTGCGCACCCTCGACCACCCCATCTCGGTGCCCGACCGGCGCCACACGCATCGCCTCCCTCACCGGGGGTGACATCGCATCGCGTGTGGATCCCGCCAGGTTGGGCGGGAAAGGCTCGCCATGCGCTCCTCGCTTCTTTTTCCCCGTATCAAGCACACCCGTACGATCCGTGCCGCGCACGCGCCCGCCGTCTCGCTCCGTGAGCGGATGACCGGCGTCTGCGTCCCGCCGAGCGACTCGCTCGTCGAGTACGCCGCCTACGTCGGCGGCAAGAAGATCGACACCCTGGGCATCCCCGACGCCCTGGAGATCGTCCGCGCCCACAACGCGGCCGTCGAAGCGGCCTCCGACGGAGACTCGGGCGGTTCCAGCAAGGGCAACGCCTTCGTCTGGGTCGGCCTGCACGAGCCCGACGCCCCCGAGGTCGAGTGGCTGGCGGAGGTCTTCGCCCTGCACCCGCTCGCCGTCGAGGACGCCGTCAAGGCTCACCAGCGGCCCAAGGTCGAGCGCTACGGCGACTCGATCTTCGTGGTCCTGAAGACCGTCGCCTACATCGACCACGAGGTGCTGACCGCCACCAGCGAGATCATCGGCACCGGCGAGCTCATGGTGTTCGTCGGCCCCGACTTCGTGGTGACCGTGCGCCACGGCAGCCACTGCCCCCTCTCGGAGGTGCGCGCCCGCCTGGAGGACAAGCCCAAGCTCCTCAACCGGGGTCCCACCGGCGTGCTGCACGCGATCGCCGACCACGTCGTCGACAGGTACCTCAGCGTCGCCGACCGGATGCAGGCCGAGCTGGAGGACGTCGAGGCCATGGTCTTCGCCGACGTCAGCGCCCGCGACATCGGCCGGATCTACAACCTCAAGCGCGAGATGATCGAGATGAAGCGGTCCGTCATGCCGCTCCAGTCGCCGATGTCCACGCTGGCCCAGCGCCGGATGATCCCCTCCGAGATGCGCGAGTACTTCCGCGACGTCGTCGACCACCTGGCCCGCGTCTGCGAGCAGGTCGAGTCGTCCAACGAGCTCTGCAACTCGATACTGCAGGCGGCGCTCGCCCGCTCCAACGCGCTCGCCAACGAGGACATGCGCAAGATCTCCTCGTGGGTCGCCATCATGGCCGTCCCCACGATGATCGCCGGCATCTACGGGATGAACTTCGAGCACATGCCCGAGCTCGACTCCGTCTTCGGCTACCCGCTGGTGATCGGCGTGATGGTCATCGCCTGCACGCTGCTCTACCGGGGCTTCCGCCGCAACGGCTGGATGTGACCCGGCCTCTCAGGCGCTCAGCGGACGCGCGGGGGTGACCGGCCGGGGGACGGGCATGCCCCGCTCGGCCCACAGGGCGATCATCCGGTCGGGATAGTCGGTGACGATCGCGGCCGCCCCGAGGTCGAGCAGCTCCGCGGCCCGTCCCGGGTCGTTGACCGTCCACACGGCCAGCGGCAGGTCGGCCTTCTCGGCCCGCCCGGCGAACTCCCGGTCGACCATCACGTGCTCGGGGGAGAGCGTGGTGCCCCCGGCCTCGGCGGCGGCGGCCGGGACGTCGCCGCCGAAGTCGTCCAGGCGGAGACCGTCGAGCCAGGCGCTGTCCATGGTCGCGCGCTCGATCAGGGCGTACCGCGGGGTCGAGGGGGTGAGCGAGCGGGCGATCCGCAGGACGCGCCAGTCGAAGCTGAGGATCGCCGCCCTGCCGAGCCTGCGGTGCCGGTCGAGCTCGGCGACCACCATCTCGGTGAACTCGGCGGGGTCGGCGCTCAGCTCGGGCCTGGTCGGGTCGGACTTCAGCTCCACGTGCACCCGCACCCCGTCGGCGCCGTACGCGTCCATCAGCCCCAGCACGGAGCCCAGGGTCGGCATCCGGGTGTTCGGCACCGGCAGCTGGGTCGGCGCGAACCGGTCGTCGGGGTTACGCGGCACCCGCACCCCGCACTCCAGCGTGCGCAGCTGCGCCAGCGTGAGCGCGCCGACGGGCCGGCCCACGTACGGGAAGGCGGGGTCGTCGCGGAAGGCGGGACGGACGTCGGCGCTGGTCACCGCCGACACGGTGAGATCGTGGGTGAGCACCAGCCGCCGGTCGGCCGTGAGCGCGACGTCGAGCTCCAGCGCGTCGACACCCAGTTCCAGGGCGTGGGCGAAGCCGGGCAGGGTGTTCTCGGGACGGAGCCCGCGGGCGCCGCGGTGACCGTGAATCTCGGCATGCACACAGGGACCTTATCCACCCCGAGCGCCGATCGTCCGGTACGGCTCGCGCCTCGGCGACGCCGGGCGCGGGCCGTACCGGCAGAAACCCGCTTAGAGCATCGAGTGGATCTGGAGCGTCTCGGTGCGGCCGGGGCCGACCCCGACGGCCGAGATCCTGGCGCCGCTCATCTCCTCCAGGGCCTTCACGTACGCCTGGGCGTTGGCGGGCAGGTCCTCGAAGCTGCGGGCACCGGTGATGTCCTCCTTCCAGCCGGGGAACTCCTCGTACACCGGCGTGGCGTGGTGGAAGTCGGTCTGGGTCATCGGGATCTCGTCGTGGCGGACGCCGTCGACCTCGTAGGCGACGCAGACGGGGATCGTGTCCAGGCCGGACAGCACGTCCAGCTTGGTGAGGAAGTAGTCGGTGATCCCGTTGATCCGGCTGGCGTAGCGGGCGATCACCGCGTCGAACCAGCCGCAGCGGCGGTTGCGCCCGGTGGTCACCCCGTACTCGCCGCCGGTGGTGCGCAGCCACTCGCCCATCTCGTCGTCGAGCTCGGTCGGGAACGGGCCGGAGCCGACGCGCGTGGTGTACGCCTTCAGGATGCCGATCACGCCGGTGAGCCGGGTCGGCGGGATGCCGGAGCCCGAGCAGGCGCCGCCGCTCGTCGGGGAGGAGGAGGTGACGAAGGGGTAGGTGCCGTGGTCGATGTCGAGCAGGTTGCCCTGCCCGCCTTCGAGCAGCACGACCTTGTCGTCGTCCAGCGCCCGGTTGAGGATGAGCGAGGTGTCGGCGATGTGCGGCGTGAGGCGCTCGGCGTAGCCGAGATACTCGTCCAGGACCTTGCCCGCGTCGATCGCCCTGCGGTTGTAGATCTTGGTGAGGATCTGGTTCTTCTCGCCCAGCGCGACCTCGATCTTCTTCTGCAGGATGCCCGGGTCCAGCAGGTCCTGGACCCGCACGCCCATCCGGTAGATCTTGTCGCCGTACGCGGGACCGATGCCGCGCCCGGTCGTGCCGATCTTGGCCTTGCCGAGGTAGCGCTCGGTGACCTTGTCGAGGGCCTTGTGGTGGGGCATGATCAGGTGCGCGTTGGCGGAGATCAGCAGACGCTCGGAGGAGACCCCGCGGGCCTCCAGCCCGTCGATCTCGCTCAGCAGCACGCCCGGGTCGATGACGACGCCGTTGCCGATCACCGGGACGACGTTCGGGGAGAGCACCCCCGTGGGCAGCAGGTGCAGGGCGTACTTCTGGTCGCCGATGACGACCGTGTGGCCCGCGTTGTTGCCTCCCTGGTATCTGACGACGTAGTCGACCTGGTCCCCAAGCAGGTCGGTCGCCTTACCCTTGCCCTCATCGCCCCACTGGGCACCAACGAGAACGACAGCCGGCATCGTGAGTCTCCCACCACAAAAACGAAAACCCCTGGCGCAATCGCGACAGGGGCTCTTGCGTGGAGAGAATACCCGACGGCGTCCGAAATGGGGATCTCCCACCTTGCGAAAGAGGGGGCGGCGAGAGATCCCGGGGGCGGATCGGAAGCTGATCAGCGGCTCAGCGGGGCGGATCGGGGGACGGGAGACCGGCCGGTCAGCGGCTGGTCAGCTCCTCGGAGGCCTCGGCGCTGGAGTCCTTCAGGAACTGGAAGCACCGCTCGGCCTCCTCCTTCTCCCCGATGCTCTGGGCGGCGCGGGCCAGCGCGTGCAGGCAGCGCAGGAACCCCTGGTTGGGAAGGTGCCGCCAGGGAATCGGGCCGTGCCCCTTCCAGCCCGACCTGCGGAGCTGGTCCAGGCCGCGGTGGTAGCCGGTGCGGGCGAAGGCGTACGACGTCACGGCGTGCCCCGCCGCGAAGTACTCGTCCGCGAGCACGGCCCAGGCGGCCGGGTACGCGGGGAAACGCGCGGCGACGTCGGATGCTTGGGCGCCGGATTCCAGTGCCTCGCGGGCCTCGGGCAGGTCCGGGAGCAGGGTGGGCGGCGGGCCGGCGAGGAGATTCTCGTGCGATTCCATAACGACAGTCCTACCCGGTGTACCCGCGTCAGGCCAAGATCGGCCCCCGGAGTCTTTCCGGAGGCCGGTCTCGTGATCCCTGTCGTGACCCTTTCCGGGCCTTGTGTGGCGTGACCCCTTCGGGGCCTAGGAGATCTTGGTGCCCGCGGACTTCAGGTGCTGGGCGGCCTCGACGATGCGCGCGGCCATCGAGGTCTCGGCGGCCTTGCCGTACGAGCGGGGGTCGTACACCTTCTTGTTGCCGACGTCGCCGTCGACCTTGAGCACGCCGTCGTAGTTCTTGAACATGTGCTCGACGATCGGGCGGGTGAAGGCGTACTGCGTGTCGGTGTCGATGTTCATCTTCACCACGCCGTAGGAGATGGCCTCGTGGATCTCCTCCAGCAGCGAGCCGGAGCCGCCGTGGAAGACCAGGTCGAAGGGCTTCTCCGTGCCGTACTTGGCGCTGACCGCGTCCTGGATCTCCTTGAGCACGCTCGGGCGGAGCTTGACGTGGCCCGGCTTGTAGACGCCGTGCACGTTGCCGAAGGTCGCGGCGAGCATGTAGCGGCCCCGCTCGCCCAGGCCCAGGGCCTCGGCGGTCGCGAGGGCGTCCTCGGTGGTGGTGTAGAGCTTCTCGTTGATCTCGCCGACGACGCCGTCCTCCTCGCCGCCGACCACGCCGATCTCCACTTCGAGGACGATCCGCGCGCGGGCCGTCTTCTCCAGGAGCTCCTTGGCGATCTCCAGGTTCTCGTCCAGCGGTACGGCGGAGCCGTCCCACATGTGCGACTGGAAGAGGGGGTCCTCGCCCCTGGCCACCCTCTCAAGGGAGATGTCGAGCAGCGGGCGTACGAAACCGGCCAGCTTGTCCTTGGGGCAGTGGTCGGTGTGCAGGGCGATCGTCACGGGGTAGTTGGCCGCGACGACGCGGGCGTACTCCGCCAGGGCCACCGAGCCGGTCACCATGTTCTTGACCGTGGTGCCCGAGAGGAAGTCGGCGCCGCCGGTCGACACCTGGACGATGCCGTCGCTCTCCGCCTCGGCGAACCCCCTGAGCGCCGCGTTGAGGGTCTGTGATGAGGTCACGTTGATGGCCGGGTAGGCGAAACCGCCTGCTTTTGCCCGGTCGAGCATCTCGGCGTAGACCTCTGGAGTAGCGATAGGCATCGGGTCATCTCCCTGGAGACGGCTGTGAACAGCTGGCGCGTGGCTATGAGGACATAGCCCGTAGGCCAGTATCCCGGGTTCGTGCCCGGCCGGATAGCTCGGGTGCCACTTCGGTCCGTACCGATGTGTACCCGGCCGTGTCTCCAACCTATCCCCGGCCCGTCTCCGACCCGTCTCCGGTCCTTCCCCAGCCCTTCCCCGGTCCTTCCCCGGCCGGAGGGTCCGGGGGGCGCACGACCTGGGCGGGAGCGGACGATCTTCCAGATCGCCGGTCTTCCCGACGGATCCGCCAGGTCGGTCGTGAAACTCCGCCGGGTCGGTCGTGAAATCTCCTCACGAACCGCTAACCTCCACTGTGTGGGACGCCACAGGTCTGACCCCATGGGTATCGCGCGCCTGGTCCTCGTCGGACTGGCGGTGCTGGCGCTCGTCGCCCTGATCGTGTTCGGAGCGCTCTCGCTGTTCGGCAGCCTGGGCTCCGGCGCGGAGACGGCCGCGCCGCCCGCCTCCTCGACCGGCGTGTCGCCCGCCGCCGCCTCCCCGCCCTCCTCCGCCACCCCCGAGCGCGTCCCGACGGTCCACGTCGAGTGCCTGCGGGAGCACTGCCCCACGGTCTTCCTGAAGGTCACCGGGGGCGACGTGCTCCTCGACAGGGAGCTGGTACGCGGCGAGCGGTTCCAGTCCTTCGACACCAAGGTCGACGTCGTCCTGGCCGACTCCGCCGCCGTCCGCGTCCAGGTGAACGGGGCCGTCCGCTCCCCGGGCAAGGCGGGGGAGCGCCAGGAGTTCACGGTCTCCCGCGACTAGCCCCCGGCCCCCCGTACGCGGCTCTAGGCCAGGCCGAGGTCGGCGAGGGTGTAGGCGGTCAGGTACGGCAGCCCGGCCCCGGCGATCGCCGGGGCGGCCCCCCGGTCCACGATCGTGGCGACCGCCACGACCTCGGCGCCCGCCTCGCGCAGCGCCTCCACGGCGGTCAGCGGGGATCCGCCGGTGGTGGAGGTGTCCTCGACCACCAGCACCCGCCGCCCCGACACGTCCGGCCCCTCGATCCGGCGCTGCATGCCGTGGGTCTTCTGCGCCTTGCGGACCACGAACGTGTCGAGCCTCCGGCCTCGCGCGGCCGCCGCGTGCATCATGGCGGTCGCCACCGGGTCGGCGCCCAGCGTCAGGCCGCCGACCGCCTCGTAGCCGAGGTCCTCGGTGATGTCCAGCATGACCCGCCCCACCAGCGGCGCGGCCTGCCCGTCGAGGGTCACCCTGCGCATGTCCACGTAGAAGTCGGCCTCCACGCCCGAGGACAGCACGACCTTGCCGTGCACCACGGCCTTGCCCTTGATCTCCGTCAGCAGGTTCTCGCGATCGCTCATGGCACAAGGTTAGGGCGGTCCGGGAAGCCGTCCGATCGGGCCCCGCCGGGGAACCGGGCTGCCGTAACGCGGATTTCGGGCCGGGGGTGGCAAAAGTGCGATCCGGGTTTACTCGCGGCGCGTACTGCGGGATTATCCGGCAGGCAACTCCGGGTAATGATGAGGTCACAATGAGTGTGAAAACATCTCAAGGCGACGCTGAACTGCTGGCTGCCACCAGGAACGGCGACGTGGCCGCCTACCGGGTGCTCCATCAGCGACACGCCCCCGCCGCGCGTGCCCTGGCCCGCCTGCTCCTGCCGGGCGAGACCGAGGCCGACGCCGTGGACGTCGTGGAGAGGACGTTCGCCGGGGTCCACCGCGTGATCGCCCAGGGGCACGGCCCGGAACAGGCCTTCCGCGCTTATTTGCTCACCACCCTCCGCCGCACCGCCGGCGCCCGTCCGGACATGGCCGTCACGACCGACGCGGGGAACGACCCGTCGGCCGCCGTCCCCGAATCCGGTGGGGAGAGGGCGGAGGGGGAGACCGGCGAACGGGCGGAGGCCGATGAGCCGGGGGAGGGGGAGGTCGACGAGCGGGCGGACGGGGAGATCCCCTTCGGTCCGCGCGCGTTTCTCGTCGACCCGTCCGTGGAGGGCCTGGAACGCTCGCCGGTGGCGAGGGCGTTCCTCTCCCTGCCCGAGCGGTGGCAGTTCGTCCTGTGGCACGCCGAGGTCGAGAGGCTGAGGGCCGAGGACGTCGGGCTGCTGCTGGGCCTGACGGTCAACGGGGCGGCCGCGCTCGCCCACCGGGCACGGGAGGGGACGCGCCAGGCGTGCCTGCGCATCCACCTGGCCGAGACGTCCGCCCCCGAGTGCAGGCCCGTGCTGACCAGGCTGGGGCCCTACACCCGTGGCGGCCTGCCCAGGGAACAGGGCAGGGTCATCGACGGGCACCTGGACGGCTGCTCCGGCTGCCGCGCGGTGCTCGCGGAGCTGACCGGCATCGGCCAGGGCGTCCGCTCCGTGATCGGACCGCTCGTCGCCGGTCCCGCGTTCCCCGCCTACCTGACGGCACTCGCCAGGATGGGCGCCACGGCGGGTGGCGGGCTGTCCGGACGCTGGCACCGGGCTCCCCGGTCCGTACGGCGCGCCGTCGTGACCGGTGCGACGGCCACCGCGCTCGCGGTGGTCGCGGCCCTCGTGCTGGTGTCGGCCGAGGGGCCCGTCCCCCGGCCGAGCACGGCCTCCGAGCCGATCGTCGTGGCCCCCGCGCCCACCTCCCCCGCTCCGGGCGAGTCCCCGGGCGAGCCGGACACCCCCGTCTCGCCCGTACCGCCGCTCCCGGGTCCGTCGGCGGGCCCCGACCGCGAGCCCGCCGAGACCGGGACGACGCCCGGATCCGGCGGTACGACGAGTCCCGGCGCGGCGGAGAGCGGGAGCGGCGAACCGCGGGGGACGGCCGGAGCGGGGCAGGACGGCCGGACGGGTTCCTGGCTCGCCCCTCGCCTGGTGGCCAGGATCGACGCGCTCGGCGCCCTGGTCAGGTCCGAGGCCGGAATCGTCGCGGTGCGGCTGCGCAACGCGGGCCAGGGGCAGAGCGGCGAGGTCGTCGCCGACGTCGGCCTGCCACGGGGCGTGACGCTGCCGTCCGGGGCCCGCAGGGGAAACGCCGTCGGCGGTGTCACGCCGGTCGGCACGGTCGACGGCTGGTCCTGCCGGGCGAGGAGCCGGGGCGCCCGGTGCGTACGCGGCCCGCTGCCGGCGGGCCGGGCCACGGCGGTCTTCCTGAGGGTCCTGGTGTCGGGCGACGCGCCCTACGGCGCGGTGCCCTCGGTCACGGTCTCCACCGCGGGGACGCGGGTGGCGGCGAGGTCGCGCGGCGGGGTACGGGCGACGGGTGCCCCGGCCAGGTTCGCCACCGACGGCAGGGTGGCCGTCTCCGCGATCGGCAACACCCTGATGAGCTGCGCGTCCTCGGAGCCCGCGTGCGAGGCCGCCCACTCGCGGCGGGGTGGCAGGCGCGACAACAACAGCTGGGAGATGCGTCCCCTCGACCGTGACGGGGACCTGTCGACGAGCAGTTCGAGTGCCGCCAGGCTCGTCCTGCCCGCGGCGAGCAAGGTGGTCTGGGCTGGACTCTACTGGTCGGCGAGCGCGCCACCCAGCGGGCGGATCAAGCTCAGGGTGCCGGGCGAGGAACGGTACCGGCAGGTCAGGGCCACGCAGGTGGTGGAGCGTGAGCTGCCCGCCGGACGCGGCTACCAGGCGTTCGCCGACGTGACGCGGCTGGTGGGCACGGTCCGCGGGACGTACTGGGTGGCCGACGCCTCGGTGCGGGCCGGGGTGGCGCGCCATGCCGGCTGGAGCCTGGTGATCATCGTGGCCGATCCGCGCCGGCCGTACAGCCAGGCCGTCGTCGTGGACACCGCGACGGTGCTGGACGGGGGGCACCGCTCGGCGCGGATACCGCTCGGAGGGCTGACCCCCTCCGGTTCCGGCGCGCCCGCGAGGCTGGCCCTGGTGACCTGGGAGGGTGACGCGGGCGTCATGGGTGACCGGGTGAGGCTCGGCGGACGGCCCCTGCGGCCCGCGGGCGGGGAGCGGGACCCGCGCAACCCCTTCGACGGGTCCGCCGCCGGGGCGAGGGGCACCGGCACGACCTTCGGCACGGACGTGGACCGCTTCCGGGCGCCCCTCGGCCGCGACCCGGTGCTGGAGCTGAGCACGCGCCAGGACGTCCTGCTGTTCGGCGCGGCGGCGGTGAGCGTGCGGACCGCGCCGTGACGGCCGTGACGGGCGTGACGGCCGCGACCTTCGCGACCTGAGGAGATGTCCGGCCGCGTTCGCCGCGGGTGTCCTCGCGGGCGTCCCCGGTGGTGGAGGGGGCGCACTGTTCGCCCGGGTTCGTTGTGCGGTGAGGGCGTCATGCGGGGTGCGGGGACACATGTGGCGGGGCGGCGGGAAACCCGACCGAGTGGCACCCCGCCGAGGGGGTCCACGAACGGGACAAACTGGTACGGTCTGCGTGAACGATCCAGCGTATGGTCGAGCGCGGGTGGAATCGTCGGGATTCACCCTCGGATGGTCAGCTGCTTGATTACCCTGAGGAAGGGCCGTCTGTCCGGTCTCTTAGGGGTTCTTTCAGGCTTGTCTGAACCGAAGGGTCGGGCTACGTAGGAAGGGCGGTGTCGTGTGGATCGTTGCGCGCTGTTCGTGGACGCCGGCTACCTGCTGGCCGACGGCGCGATGGCGGTGCACGGTACCCGCCACCGCGAGTCCGTCTCCTGGGACTACCCGGGGCTGCTCCAGCTGCTCAACAAACTGTCGAGAGAGCGCACCGGCCTGCCGCTGCTGCGCTGTTACTGGTACGAGGCGACCGTCGAGGGCCGCCGCACCCCGGAGCACGACACGCTGGCCGACATTCCCGGCCTCAAGCTCCGCCTGTCGCGCATCCGCCCCGGCCGCCGCGAGGGCGTCGACGCCCAGGTCCACCGCGACCTGATGACGCTGGCCCGCAACGGCGCGGTCTGCGACGCGGTCGTGGTCAGCGGTGACGAGGACCTGGCGCAGGTCGTCTGCGACGCCCAGGACCTCGGCGTCCGGGTCACCGTGGTCCACATCAGCGCCGACGGCAGCTGGGCCGTCTCCCGTACGCTGCGCCAGGAGTGCGACGACCTGATCGAGATCGGCGCCGGTCATCTGCGCCCCCACGTCAGCGTGCTCAGCGGCGACGTGCCCGCCCTGGTGACCAACGGCCACCAGCACGGCTCCGTCAACGGCCAGTCCGCCACCTCGCGCGGCGCCGGCGTGAGCAACGGCGCCCCGGCCACCAGCCCCATCCCCGCGGTGCAGACCTCCCGCGCGGCACACGCCCAGCCCTCGCCGCCCTCGCCGCCCTCGGCCTACCCGAGCTACACCCAGGAGTCGCCGATCACCCCGGTCACTCCCGCCGCTCCGCCACCCCCGCCGCCCCCGCCCGCCTCCACGCCCTCGCACGCGGCCACCGGCAGCACCCAGACCGGCCCGCTGCCGGCCGCGCCCCAGTACTCACTGGGCAACACCGGCGGCATGCCGAGTTACCAGGCCCCGCAGATGGGCGCCTACACCGGTCCCCAGGCGGCCCCCGTCCCCCCGCAGAGCATCGGCACCGCGACGACGCTCTCCGACGCGGTGCAGGCCGCCCACAAGGAGGGCCACGACTTCGGCGAGTCCGTGGCCAAGGACGCGCCCGCCCTGTGGCTGGAGGCGGTCCTCGCCCGCAAGCCCCGGATGCCCTCGGACCTGGAGGCCCGCCTGCTCCAGGGTTCCTCCCTGCCGATCGACTTCCTCCTGCACGACGAGGTCCGCCACGCCCTGCGCCGAGGCTTCTGGGACGCCCTGGAGCGCGCCCGCCGCTGAGGACCCACCGCACCGGCGGGAACGCCTGTCAGGTGAGGGCGTCGAAGCCCGCGCGCAGGTGGTTGAGGCGGTTGGACAGGTCGGCCATCGGGCCCGCGAGGCTGTGGTCGCCGCTCTTGCGGGTCAGCTCGGCGACCCGGCCGAGCTCCTCCTCGACGGCGGTCAGGCGCCTGGACAGCTCGGGCAGCACGGCGGCCTGGTCCGACGCCTCACCGGGCGGCAGCTCCGTGCCGAGGCGCTCGCGGAGCATGGTGGCCTGCTCGGCCAGCCTGCGGTTCATGTTGTAGAGCTCCACGAACACCGCGACCTTGGCCCGGAGCACCCACGGGTCGAAGGGCTTGGTGAGGTAGTCGACGGCGCCCGCGGCGTAGCTGCGGAAGGCGTAGTCGGGCGCGCTGTCGACCACGGTCAGGAAGATGATCGGGATGTTGCGGGTGCGCTCGCGGCGCTTGATGTGGGCCGCCGTCTCGAACCCGTCCATGCCCGGCATCCGGACGTCGAGCAGGATCAGCGCGAACTCCGTGCCGAGCAGCGCCTTCAGCGCCTCCTCCCCCGACTTCGCCCGGACGGGTATCAGATCGAGCGAGCTGAGAATGGCCTCAAGCGCGATCAGGTTCTCCTCCCGGTCGTCCACCAGGAGGATCTTGGCTCTGTCCGGCATCGATCACACGCCTTCGTTGGAGTCGCCGGCCGGCTTGCCCCGGGTCAGCCAGCCGCGCAACCTCTCCAGGAGGCGGTCGACGTCCACGGGCTTGGGCACGTAGTCGGAGGCGCCGGACGCGATGCTCTTCTCCCGGTCGCCTCGCATGACCTTAGCGGTTAGCGCGATGATCGGCAGGTCCGCGAACTGGGGCATCCTGCGGATCGCGGAGGTGGTGGCCCAGCCGTCCATCTCCGGCATCATGATGTCCATCAGGACGAGGGCGACGTCCTCGTTGCGTTCGAGCTGCTCGATGCCCTCGCGGCCGTTCTCGGCGTAGATCACCGTGGAGCCGTAGCGTTCGAGCACGCTGGTCAGCGCGAACACGTTGCGGATGTCGTCGTCCACGATCAGGATCTTCGCCCCGGTCAGCGGGTCGTCGCCCTTCCACGGCTTGCCCTCGCCCTGCGGGAACTGCGGCAGGGGCATGTCGTCGTTGAACGTCAGCTCCGGCAGGTCGTCCGGTCCCTCCAGCGCGCCGATGAGCGCCGGTTCGCGGGGGGAGGAGCTGGGGGCGCTCGCCCCGCCGTCGCGCGAGGCCAGCGGCCCGCCGTACGACGGGGGCAGGTAGAGGGTGAAGGTGCTGCCCTCGCCGACCTCGCTGACCACGTGGATCTCGCCGCCGAGCAGGCGGGCGATCTCGCGGCAGATGGACAGGCCCAGGCCCGTCCCCCCGTACTTGCGGCTGGTGGTCCCGTCGGCCTGGCGGAACGCCTCGAAGATGACCTCCAGCTTGTCGGAGGCGATCCCGATGCCGGTGTCGACCACCTCGAAGGCGAGGATGCCGTCGGCGCCGCGCAGGGTGTCGTCCACGAAGGAGACGGCGCGCCTGGCGTGGATCACGCGCAGCCGGACCTCTCCCTTGGGGGTGAACTTGATCGCGTTGGAGAGCAGGTTGCGCAGCACCTGCTGGAGGCGCTGCTCGTCGGTGCGGAGCTCCTGCGGGACCGAGGGGTCGACCTCGACGGTGAACGACAGGCCCTTGTCCTGGGCGAGCGGCGCGAAGGTGGCCTCGAAGTAGTCGACGAGCTTGGGGAGCGAGATCTGCTGGGGGTGGACGTCCATCCGGCCCGCCTCGACCTTCGACAGGTCGAGGATGTCGTTGATCAGCTGCAGCAGGGCCGAGCCGGCGCCGTGGATGGTCCTGGCGAACTCCACCTGCTGTGCGGTGAGGTTGCCCTCGGCGTTCTCGGTGAGCAGCTTGGCCAGCACGAGGAGGCTGTTCAGCGGGGTGCGCAGCTCGTGGGACATGTTGGCGAGGAACTCGGACTTGTAACGGGAGGAGACCGCGAGCTGCTCGGCGCGCTCCTCCAGCGTGCGGCGGGCCTGCTCGATCTGGAAGTTCTGGATCTCGATGGCCCGGTTCTGCTTGGCCAGCAGCGCGGCCTTGTCCTCCAGCTCGGCGTTGGAGTGGCGCAGCTCCTCCTGCTGGCGCTGGAGCTCGTCGGAGCGCTCCCGCAGCTCGGTGGTGAGGCGCTGCGACTCGGTCAGCAGGTCCTCGGTCCTGGAGTTGGCGATGATCGTGTTCATCGTGACGCCGATGGTCTCGACGAGCTGGTTCAGGAAGTCGTGGTGGATCTCGCTGAACTCGCTGAACGAGGCCAGCTCCAGCACGCCGAGCACCTGCGTCTCGAACAGGACCGGCAGCACGACGATCTGCGCCGGGGTGGAGGTGCTCAGGCCGGTGTCGACGGTCAGGTAGCGGGCGGGCACGTTGCCGAGGACGATCCCCCGGCCCTCCATCGCGGCCTGGCCCACGATGCCCTCGCCGGTCGCGAACCGCTGCCTGGGGCCGTTGCCGGGGCGGGCGCCGTACCCGGCGATGAGGTGCAGGTCGTGGTCGCCGGTGGGCTCGGCGAGGTAGAAGGCGCCGTAGTGGGCCGACACCAGCGGGGTCAGCTCGCTCATGATGAGCTTGGCGACCTCCATCAGGTCGCGGTGGCCCTGCATGAGGCGGGAGATCCTCGCCAGGTTGGACTTCAGCCAGTCCTGCTCCTGGTTGGCGGTGGTGGTGTCGCGCAGCACCGCCACCATCATGTTGATGTTGTCCTTCAGCTCGCCGATCTCGCCCTCGGCGTCGACGGTGATGGAACGGGTCAGGTCACCGGTGGCGACGGCGGTGGTGACCTCGGCGATGGCGCGGACCTGGGTGGTGAGGCGGGCGGCGAGCTCGTTGACGTTGTCGGTGAGACGCTTCCAGATGCCCTCGGCGCCCTCGACGCGCGCCTGGCCGCCCAGCTTGCCCTCGGAACCGACCTCGCGGGCGACGCGGGTGACCTCGGCGCCGAAGGACGACAGCTGGTCGACCATGGTGTTGATCGTGGTCTTCAGGGCGAGGATCTCGCCCTGGGCGTTCACGTCGATCTTGCGGGTCAGGTTCCCGGACGCCACCGCGGTGGTGACCTCGGCGATGTTGCGGACCTGGTACGTCAGGTTGTTGGCCATGGAGTTGACGTTGTCGGTGAGGTCCTTCCAGACGCCGGAGACGCCGCGTACGCGGGCCTGGCCGCCGAGCTGGCCCTCGGTGCCGACTTCTCGGGCGACGCGGGTGACCTCGTCGGCGAACATCGACAGCTGGTCCACCATGGTGTTCAGGGTGTCCTTGAGCTGGAGGATCTCGCCCTGCGCGTCCGCGGTGATCTTCTTGGACAGGTTGCCCTGGGCGACGGCGGTGGAGACCGCGGCGATCTGGCGGACCTGGGTGGTCAGGTTGTTCGCCATCACGTTGACGTTGTCGGTGAGGTCCTTCCAGGTGCCGGAGACGCCGGGCACCTGCGCCTGCCCGCCGAGCTGGCCCTCCGAGCCGACCTCGCGGGCGACCCGGCTCACCTCGGAGGCGAAGGACGACAGCTGGTCGACCATGGTGTTGATCGTGGTCTTCAGGGCGAGGATCTCGCCCTGGGCGTTCACGTCGATCTTGCGGGTCAGGTCCCCGTTGGCGACCGCGGTGGTGACCTCGGCGATGTTGCGGACCTGGTACGTCAGGTTGTTGGCCATGGAGTTGACGTTGTCGGTGAGGTCCTTCCAGACGCCGGAGACGCCGCGTACGCGGGCCTGGCCGCCGAGCTGGCCCTCGGTGCCGACCTCGCGGGCCACCCGGGTGACCTCGTCGGCGAACATCGACAGCTGGTCCACCATGGTGTTCAGGGTGTCCTTGAGCTGGAGGATCTCACCTTGGGCGTCCGCGGTGATCTTCTTGGACAGGTCACCCTGCGCCACCGCCGTGGAGACCGCCGCGATGGCGCGGACCTGGGTGGTCAGGTTTCCCGCCATCACGTTGACGTTGTCGGTCAGGTCCTTCCAGACCCCCGAGACGCCCCGCACCTGCGCCTGGCCGCCGAGCTGGCCCTCGGTGCCGACTTCTCGGGCGACGCGGGTGACCTCCTCGGCGAACGCCAGCAGCTGGTCGACCATGGTGTTGACGGTGTTCTTCAGCTCGAACATCTCGCCGACCGCGTCGACGGTGACCTTGCGGCTCAGGTCGCCCCGCGCGACCCCGGTGGTCACCGCGGCGATGTCGCGGACCTGCGCGGACACGCGGCTGGACATGGTGTTGACGGCCTCGGTGAGATCGCGCCAGCTCCCCGACATGCCGCGCACGTTCGCCCGGCCGCCCAGGCGGCCCTCGGTGCCGACCTCCCTGGCCACCCGCGTCACCTCGGACGTGAACAGCGACAGCTGGTCGACCATGCCGTTGATCGCCTTGCCGAGGCGGCGCACCTCGCCCCTGGCACCGCGGTCGAGATCGATCCGGCGGGACAGATCACCCTTGGCCACCGCGTCGATCACGTCCGCGGCCCCGCTGACCGGGCCCACCAGCGCGTCGATCAGCGTGTTGACCGAATCGACGCTCTCGGCCCACGAACCGACGCCCGGACCGGGGGTGAGGCGCTCGCCGAAGCGGCCCTCCTTCACCACCTCGCGGCGCACCCGGTGCAGCTCGTTGGCCAGGTGCTCGCGGCGGTCGGCCACCTCGTTGAGCAGCAGGCGGATCTCGCTGAGGATTCCCGGCGGGGCGTGCGGCACCCGGCGGCGGAAGTCACCGTCGCGCCAGGTGATCAGCGTCTGCAGGATCGGTCGCAGGTCGGATTCGCTGTAACGTCGCTCCTCGACGTCGGGCACGGTGTTGACCGTGGTCATATGACCTCCTTGACTCCCGGGGGCGCAGCCGTGAGTCACCCCAGTCTGTCACGGTGCGCAATGTGTAGTCCCACCTTCGATTCACCCCATGTCAACGGGAAGTGTGGTAGTCACGGAACAGTGACCAGTGCTCCACGAGCCGTCCTGGCGGCGACCTTCGCCCCGGGACACACGGCCGTTCCCGCCGCCAGGCGGTTCACCATCGAGGTGATGACCGCCTGGGCCGCCGCGTCCGTTCTGGCGGTCGCCGAGCGGCTCGCGGCCGAGTTGTCGTCGCAGGTGACCGACGTCCCGTTCGAGATCGTCTGGAGCCATCTGGGCGACGGGCTGCAGATAGAGGTGCGCCAGAAGCAGGCCCCCGACAGGAGCCCCGGTGCCCCGTCCGTACCGGTGGAGGAATGGGGTGTCACCTTCGCCGGTCAGCAGCGCACGCACTGGGCCAGGATCCGGCTGCCCGGCTCCTCCGGGCGGCCGTCCTCGGAGTGGACCGCCGAGGAACCCAACCGCGGGCCGATATGGATGGGTTTTCTCGCCGACGCCAGCGATCTGCTGGCGGGCACCCTCGATCCCGACATGGTGCCCGCGATCATCTCGCAGATCGTGGTGCCGCGGCTGGCCACCTGGTGTGCCGTCTACACATGGAGCAACGGCGGCGGCCCGCAGCGTCCAGCCTACCTCTGGCACACCGACGAGCGGCGCATCGACGAGCTCAGGGAGGAGCTCGCCAGCGTCCAGATCCCGCAGACCGGCGGGTCCATGCAGCTCGCCGACTCGCAGATGCTGGTCATCCCGCTCCTCGCGCGCGGGCGCACGCTGGGCGCGATGTGCCTGGGGCGGCCCGACCGGTTCGCCGAGGACGTCTTCCAGTACGCCGAGGACATCGGCCGCCGCGCCGCGCTCGCCCTGGACAACGCCCTGCTGTACGCCACCCAGGCGGCCGCCAACCGGGCCCTGCAGCGCAGCCTGCTCCCTCCCGACGAGCCCGGCGAGATCCCCGGCCTGGACCCCGCGGTGGTCTACGAGCCGGCCGGGGAGACCAACGAGGTCGGCGGCGACTTCTACGACCTCTTCGCGGCCGGAGACGGCTCCTGGCGGTTCGCGGTGGGCGACGTCTGCGGGACCGGCCCCGAGGCCGCCGCGGTCACCGGCCTCGCCCGCCACACCCTGCGCCTGCTCTCGCGGGAGGGGTACGGGGTGGCGGCCGTCCTCGACCGCCTCAACCAGGCCATCCTGGAGGAGGGTGAGCGCGCCCGCTTCCTGACGCTGCTGCACGGGGAGATCACGCCCGTGCCGACCGGCCTGGACGTGGCGATGGTCTCCGCCGGGCACCCGGAGGCGCTGCGGCTGCGGCCCAGCGGCGTCGTGGAGCCCGTGGTGACCTCGCAGTCGCTGCTGGGCGTCTTCCCCGAGGCGACCTTCAAGGCGGAGCTGGTCCACCTCGACCCCGGTGACGTGCTCCTCGCGGTGACCGACGGGGTCACCGAGCGCCGCAGGGACGGGCGGCTGCTCGACGACGACGCGGGGCTGGCCAAGCTGCTCGCCGAGTGCGCGGGGCTGTCGGCGCGGGCGGTCGCCGAGCGGATCCGCCGCGCGGTCCAGGACTTCGCCCCCGAGCCGAGCGCCGACGACATGGCGATCGTGGTCCTGCGGGCCCGCTGACGGGCCCGCCCGAGGCGGTGCGGGCTAGATGTCGGTCTTCACGTGCTTCCTGGCGAACTCCAGCTGGGCCGACATCTGCGCGATCCGCTCGGAGACGACCAGGGAGCCGTGGCCCGCGTCGTAGCGGTACACCCGGTGCTCGTGGTCGCGCTCGGCGAGCCGGGCCACGTACGTCTCGATCTGCCCGATCGGGCAGCGCGGGTCGTTCTCCCCGGCGAGGACCAGCAGCGGGGCCTCGACCTGGTCGACGTAGGTGATCGGCGAGCTGTTCACGTACCGATCGGGCTGCTCGTCGGGTGAGCCGCCGAGCAGCGCGCGGTGGTAGGAGCGGAGCGCCTCCGTCTCCTCCCGGTAGGCGGCGACGTGGTCGGCGATCGGCACCGTGGCGATGCCCGCCGCCCACATCTTGGGCTGGGTGCCCAGGCCGAGCAGCGTGAGATAGCCGCCCCAGGAGGCGCCGGACAGCACCAGCCTGTCGGGGTCGGAGACGCCGCGGTCGACCATGGTGTCCCTGACGGCGGCCACGTCGGCCAGCTCGATGTGCCCGACGTCGCCGTGCAGGGCGTTGCGCCAGGCCGAGCCGTATCCGCTGGAGCCCCGGTAGTTGACCCGTACGACCGCGAAGCCGAGGTCCACCCAGGCGGCCACCTGGGGCACGAAGGAGTCGTCGTCCTGGGCGGTGGGCCCGCCGTGCAGCATGAAGACCGTGGGGAAGGGGCCGGAGCCGCGTTCGGGGCGGGAGACCAGGGCGTGGATGCGCCCGCCGGGACCCTCCACGTCCACGTCCTCGACCGGGACCGACGGGGGCGAGGTGGGGCCGCCGTGGTTCATCACCACGTGGCCGCTGGTCGACCGGATCAGCGGCGGGTGGGCCCCGCTGGACCAGGAGTACTCGACGGAGCCGTCGGGGCGGGGCGCGGCGGCGTCGATCACGCCGTGCTGGGTCTCGATCGGGAAGAACCCGCCGCCGGGAAGGTCGTAGCGGGTCAGGTAGGTGCGGCCCCGGTTGCCGCGCACGACGAGCAGCGAGCGGCCGTCGTCGTACCAGTCGGCGGTGATCTCGCCCGGGTCGCGCAGCCAGATCTCCCGCTGGTCGCCGGTCTCGGGGTCCCAGACGAGGGGCTCGCGGCGGCCCCTGCGCTCGTGCAGGGTGAGCAGGCGGCGGTCTCCGGACACCGGCGCGAAGCGCAGGCCGACGACCCCCTTGCCGGGCTCGTCGTGCAGGTCGCCGACGACGTCGCCGTTGCGCCTGAGCACGCGCAGCCCGGGGTGCCGGGCGTCGCCGCGCTCGCTGTGGCTGATCGCGATCAGCGAGCCGTCCAGGGAGACTGCGGAGACGGCGGCCGCCTCGGTGTGCTCGTAGATCGTCCGCGCGGGCTCGCCCGGCTGCACGAGGTGGATGGTGAAGCCCTGCCCCGGCCTGGCCATGCCGACGACCGCGTCACCCGTCGCCGAGAGCCCGAGCCCGGCGGGGAAGCCGGGAGGGAGGTCGACCGGCTGGTCGGGGCCGCCGTAGAAGGGCTGGCGCATCCACCGGCCCCACTCGTCGCCGTCGGTGTCGTCGAACCACCAGATCCACTGCCCGGTGGGGTCGATCGCGCCGTGCGAGGTGCCCTTGGGCCTGGAGGTCGCCTGGCGGGCGGAGCCGCCCGCGCGGTCCCAGGCGTAGACCTCCCACGCCCCCGAGGCGTTGCTGCGGTAGACGGACCGGCTGGGAGCCTGGGCCGCCCACGCGGGCAACGTCGCGCGCGGCGCACGGAACCTGGCCTGCCAGCGCTCCTCCGCCTTCATATGGCGCTTCCCTCCGTCAAGGCATCAGCTACACGCGTCCAGGCGCGGGCTCGCCGGATTGCGGTCCAGTATGGCGTCTTCACCGGCTAATTGCTTGAGTAATGTCGGGGAATTTCGGACTAAAAGTCACATCAGTAACAGGTGCCCCGAAGGGGGCTGTCAAGCACACAGCTTGCTCAGAGGCGGTGCTTAAAGATAGACATACGGAAAGAAGCTTCCACAAGGCACATTTCTGGTAGTTCTACGATCTTTCTTCGCATAACTTCCGTATCCGTGTGCCAGGCGCTGGGTCCCATTCCCACGACCGCCCCGACCGCATCATGCCCCAGGGCCATCTCGAACGCGAGTGCGCTCCGGCCGGTCTCGACGAAGTGATCGTTCAGGCTCTCCGCCACACGCCGCTCCTTCGAGTCGTCCACCGACAGGAGCCCCAGGCGCTCCACCAGTGGCGATAGGTGCCGCGAGGTGGGCGTGACCACTACAAGCTCACCGTCCCCCTTGAGCACTCGTGCGAACTCTGCCCCATTTCTAGGGGCGAACACATTGAGAAGCACATCTATCGTGTCATCTCGCAGCGGCAACGGCTTCCACACGTCGGCCACCACCGCCCCCAGCCGGGGATGGGCCCGCGCGGCCCGCCTGATCGCGTGCTTGGAGACGTCCAGCGCCACCCCGGCGGTCCCGGGCAGCCCGTCGAGCGCCCGCGCGAGATAGTGGCCCGTCCCGGCACCGGCGTCCGCCACCACCTCCGCGCCGGTACGGCAGGCGCCCGCGACCGCCTCCGCCAGCGGGGCGTAGTGCCCGGCGGCGAGGAAGGCGTCCCTGGCCGCCACCATGGCCGCGCTGTCGGCCGTCCCCGGCACCCTGGACCCGGTCAGCAGGCTGACGTATCCCTGCCTGGCCACGTCGAAGCCGTGCCCGAGGGCGCACCGCAGGACCCGCTCCCCGAGCTCCAGGGAGCCGTGGCAGACCGGGCAGGCGAGGTGTTCGACGACATCGTCCAGCATCTCCCCATCATCTCGCGTCCCGCCGGGACCGAAATGTCGTACTGGACGGGGCGGTCAGGCGGCCTGCTGGATCTGCTGGAGGAAGGCCGCGTTGGACGGGGTCTCGCTGAGCCTGCCGGTGAGGAGCTCCAGGGCCTGCTGCCGCTCCAGGCCGCCCAGCGTGCGGCGCAGCCGCCAGGTGAGCTGCCGCTCCCGGGAGTCGAGGAGGATCTCCTCGCGGCGGGTGCCGGAGGCGTCGAGGTCGACGGCGGGGTAGAGGCGCTTGTCGGCGAGGGCGCGGCTGAGGCGCAGCTCCATGTTGCCGGTGCCCTTGAACTCCTCGAAGAGGCTGTCGTCCATCCGCGAGCCGGTCTCGACCAGCGCGGTGGCGAGGATGGTGAGCGAGCCGCCGTCGCGCAGGTTGCGGGCGGCGCCGAAGAAGCGGCGCGGGGGGAGCAGGGCCGTGGCGTCGATGCCCCCGGCGAGCGTGCGCCCGCCACCGGGGGCGAGGTTGTTGTACGCGCGGGCGAGCCGGGTGAGGGAGTCGAGCAGCAGGACGACGTCGTGCCCGGCCTCGGCGAGGCGCTTGGCGCGCTCGACGGCGAGCTCGGCGACGGCGGTGTGGTCGCGGTCGGGACGGTCGAACGTGGACGCGGCGACCTCGCCGCGAATGGACTCGCGCATCTCGGTGACCTCCTCGGGGCGCTCGCCGACGAGCACGACCATGAGGTGGCAGTCCGGGTGGTTGGCGGTGATCGCGGCGGCCAGGTCCTGCAGGACCATCGTCTTGCCCGCCTTGGGCGGGGCGACGATCAGCCCGCGCTGGCCCTTGCCGACCGGCGCGAAAAGGTCGACGACCCTGCCGGTCAGCGACCCGGTCTCCAGGCGGAGCCGGTCGCGCGGGTGGATCGGGGTCATGTCCGCGAAGTCGGGCCGGTGCCGCCAGGCGGCGGCGCCGTTCACGCTCTCCACCCCTTCCAGCCTGTCGTACGGGGCGCGCGCGGTGGCCACGACGTGGTCGCCGGGGCGCAGGCCGTACTCGGAGATCTGGGACTGGGGCACCTGGACGTCGCGCGGGGACGGCAGGTAACCATTGGTCCTGAGGTATCCGGTCCGGTCGCGGACGTCGAGCAGGCCGGTCACGGTCTCGGCGGGGGCGTCGCGCACGGGGGGCCGTCCGGCCGTGGTCGTACTGTTCCTGCGGGGGGTTCTAACGGTGGTGCCCGCGTCGCCTCCACGGGGGCGCGGCACCTTCTTGGCGGTGATCTTCTCGATGGTGGGTTCCTTGAAAACGGGTTCGGCGGTCATGAACGACCTTTCACGGGAGATGGGGACCGCACGCCTGAGACAGGGGCGGTGCCGAGAGAAAAAAGTGAGAAACGGGGGCGGATCATCGCACGCGGCCTAGCCAGCGGTGCGTCACGCCCGGTATCACGGTAGCACCCTTGCCTCATCCCGAACAGGAGAGCGGATGCTACATCAACCCATAACGGTCGCCGGGGTCGAGGTGTTCCCGCTGTGCGACGCGGTGGGGCCGATGGGCGACGCGATCCGGCGCCCGCTGCCGCAGATGTTCCCCGGCGGCCACCACGGCGAGTCGGACGAGTGGATCCTGCACTTCCACTGCTACCTGCTGCGCGACGCGGCGGGCCGTACGGTGCTGGTCGACACCGGCGTCGGCCCCCGCGACTCGCCCGCGGCGAGCTGGGCGCCGGTGCCCGGCGCCCTGGGCGCGGAGCTGGCCCGGGTGGGGACGGCCCCCGAGGAGGTGGACGCGGTGGTCATCACGCACCTGCACAGCGACCACGCGAGCGGCGCGGTGGTCGCGGGGGCGCCGGTCTTCGCCAACGCCCGGCACGTCCTGCAGCGCGCCGAGATCGACGCGGCGGGCGAGGCGGTCCTCGACCACGTCGTACGGCCGCTGGGCGAGCGGGTGCAGGCGGTGGACGGCGGGGCGGAGGTGCTGCCCGGCATCCGGGTGCTGCTCACCCCGGGGCACACCCCGGGTCACCAGGTCGTCCAGGTCGGCGATCTGGTGCTGACCGGCGACGTGGTGCTGCATCCGGTGCAGCTGGAGGATCCGCGGGTGCCCTATCTCTACGACGCCGATCCCGAGCTGGCCGCCGCCACGCGCGTGGAGCTGCTCGACCGGGTCAGGGCGGCGGGCGGGACGATCGGCACCGCCCACTTCGCCGAGCCTTTCACCAGGATCGTCTGAGCCGGGACCCTCCGCGAGGCTCGTCCGGCCCGGGGTCTTGCGCGGAGGGCGTCACGGGTTCGCCTGGGCGGCCGGGGTCGTCCGGGCCGGGGGCGTCACGGGTTCGCCTGGGCGGTGGTGGCGGGGGCCGGGCGGCGCCTCGCCTTGCCCCGGTAGCGGACGACCTGGACGGCGCCCAGTGCCCAGATCGGGTACTGGGTGGCGAACGCCCACCGGAAGGCGTCCAGGCCGGTGCCGCCCAGGAGGTCGAGGGTGACGCCGATCAGGGCGATCACGGCCACGGACGCGACGAAGCCGCCGCCGTTCACGATGCCGGTGGCCGCGCCGATCCGGGTGGCCGGGTTGAAGGTCCTGGCGTAGTCGAAACCGATCATCGAGCCGGGGCCGTTCGCCGCCAGCACCACCACGAGCGCCACCAGCAGCCAGAGCGGCGCCCGTCCCGGCCAGGCCAGCACGGCGGTCCACGCCCCGGCGGTGGTGCCGATCACGATGAGCACCATCCGGGAGCGGTGGAAGGGGAACCGCCCGGCGAGGTAGCCGAGCAGCGGCCCGCACACCATGCCGCACAGGGTCAGCGTGGTCAGCAGCACGCCCGCCGTCGCGGGGGTCAGGCCCTGGCCCTGGACCAGGAACGGATACCCCCACAGCATCAGGAACGCCGCGGCCGAGCACTGGGTGGCCGCGTGGGTCCACATGCCCAGCCGGGTGCCCGGCTCCGCCCAGGCGGCCTTCAGGCTCGGCGGCTCCCCCGTACGCTCGGGGCGGGGGTCGCGCAGCACGGTGATCAGCAGGAACGCGGAGACCACGCCCACGACGGCGGCGGTCAGGAAGGTCGGCGTCCAGCCGTACGTGTGCAGGGAGTAGATGAGGGGCACCGCGGAGGCGATCGCGCCGAGCTGGCCGAGAAGTCCGGTGAGCTGGACCATCAGCGGGTTGCGGCGGGCGGGGAAGGAGAGGCCGACCAGCCTGATCACGCTGATGAACGTCATCGCGTCCCCGCACCCGATCAGCGCCCGCCCGGCGATCCCCGGCGGCAGCCCTCCGGCCAGGGCGAAGACGAGCTCGCCGCAGGCCATCACCACGGCGCCCAGGACCAGCATGCGCTTGGAACCGAGCCGGTCGACCAGCATCCCGACGGGCACCTGCATGCCCGCGTAGACCAGCAGCTGGCACATGGCCAGGACCGAGAGTCCCGCCGCGCCGACGTCGAGTCTCGCCGCCGCCTCGATGCCCGCCACGCCCAGCGACTGCCGGTGGAAGACGGCGACGACGTAGGCAACCACGCCCGTGGCCCAGAAGAGGATCGCCATGGACCGTGGTGTCATGGGGCAAATATTACTTTTTACGTGTTTTACGAATGCGATCGGGTCCACGAGGGCCGCCGGGCTCGGCGGCGCGGGTAGCGGATGAGCAGGCTGGCGTGGACGTCCAGGTCACCGGGGACGGCGTACGAATGCGGGACGTCCGACCGCCAGGAGATGTGCTCGCCGGGACCGGCCCGCAGGGGAGCCCCGGCCGGTCCGGCGTCGAGCGTCCCGGCGAAGACGGTCACGTGCTCGGTGACGCCCTCGTGGTGGGCGGGCGAGACCTGCGTCGTCCCCGCCCGGATCACCAGCCGGTAGAGCTCGTACGTGACCCCCTCGTCCTCGAAGACCTGGAGCAGTGTCCCCTCGACGGCCGTCCCGTGGACGACGGGGATCCCCCCGGTCCGCCCGCTCCCGCCCGCGTCCACCGGCGGCGGGGTGCCGACGGCCATCGCCAGGGGGACGCCGAGTTCGGCGGTGATCGCCCAGAGGGTGTCCAGGGTGGGGTTGCGGGTGCCGTTCTCCAGGCCGGAGAGCGTGGCCTTGCCGACACCGGCGGCGCGGGCGAGGGCGGACAGGGAGATGCCGCGCTCCTCGCGCAGCCCGCGAATCCGCCGCCCGATGTCGGGCGTGCCGGTGTCCGTGGCCGGTCTGTCGGGCGCGCTGCCGCCCATGGCCGGTCTGCTGGGCGTGTCGCCGTCCCCGGTCGGCCTGTCGGGTGTGCCGGTGTCCGTGGCCGGCCGGGCGGGTGTGCCGGTTTCCCCGGCGGGCCTGGGGCTTTGTGCTCCGGAGTCCATGGGGCTATCGTGCAGCACGAGAGCCGTTCCGTTTACGGAACGGCTGGCGCTCCCCCCTGTGAGGACGCGCCGGTGACCGGGCCGAGAAGCGAAGAGGAGCGAGGGAGCCGGAGGGAGGTCACCGGGTTCTGGCGTCCTCGTCGCGACGCGCCGACGTCGCCGTCAACGTGTGAGGAACGGAAATGACACGTCTGCTGCAACCCGTGCTGGCCGGAGTGGTGGCCGCGGTGGTCGGGTTCGCCAGTTCCTTCGCCGTGGTCCTGGCGGGGCTCAGGGCGGTGGGCGCCGACCAGCGGCAGGCGGCGTCGGGGCTGCTCGCCCTCTGCGTGGCCAGTGGTGTGGTGGCCGTCTGGCTGGGCCTGCGGCAGCGCGTCCCGATCGTCGGCGCCTGGTCCACCCCGGGGGCGGCGCTGCTGGTCGCGACCGGCACCGTGGAGGGCGGTTTCCCCGTCGCGGTCGGGGCGTTCGTGGTCTCGGGACTCCTCCTCACCGCCGCCGGTCTCTTCCCCGTCCTGGGCCGGTGGATCGCGGCCGTCCCCACGTCGATCGCCGGTGCGATGCTCGCCGGTGTCCTGCTCAACCTGTGCGTCGCGCCGGTCAGGGCACTCGCCGAGATACCGCTGATGGCGGGTCCCGTCGTACTCACCTGGGCGCTGCTGAGCAGGTTCGCCCGCAAGTGGGCGATCCCGGCGGCTCTCCTCGTCGCCGTCGCGGCCATCGCGCTGACCGGTCCCGGGCTGGGCGCGGTGGACGTGCGGCCGGTACTGGAGGTGACCGTCCCGTCCTGGAGCGCGCAGGCGATGGTCAGCGTCGCGCTCCCGCTGTTCCTGGTCACCATGGCCTCGCAGAACGTGCCGGGCATGGCGGTCCTCGCCGGGTACGGCTACCGCCCCCCGCTGCGCGGGATCCTCGTCTCCACCGGCCTGGCGAGCACGCTGGGCGCTCCGCTGGGCGGCCACGCGGTGAACCTGGCGGCGATCAGCGCCGCGCTGTCCGCCGGGCCCGACGCCGACCCCGATCCGGCCCGCCGGTGGATCGCCTCGGTCTCCTCGGGCGTCGCGATGATCGTCCTGGGGATCGGCTCGGGGCTGGCCACCGCGCTCGTCCTGCTCTCCCCGCCGCCGCTCGTCGAGGCCGTCGCCGGTCTCGCCCTGCTCGGCGCGCTCGTCTCGGCCATCGCCTCCGCCGTCGCCGACCCCGGGGGCAGGGAGGCCGCTGCCGTCACCTTCGTGGTCACCGCGTCGGGACTGACGCTCCTGGGCGTGGGCGCCGCCTTCTGGGGCCTCGTCGCGGGCGGGCTCATGACACTCCTGCACCGTCGCGCGAGACCACCCTCCCGAACCCCGGCCGACGAGGCGCCGGTGGACGGGACCGGGTCAGATACGGGCGCGGACAAAGAAGGCCCGGACGTGGACGAGGAGGGTTCGGGTGCGGACGAAAGAGGTCCGGACACGTCTCAGCCGGTGCGGCCTGCGGGGCGCACCGGCTGAGAGCTGAGGGCGGATGTGACTAGCGGTGGTCCGAGCGTCCGTGGCGACCGGCCACGAGCTGGTCGGTGGAGGACTGGCGGGGCACCTCGACCCGGGGGTGGGGCGCGGTGTCCTCGACACGGTCGTCGACGCCGTCGCGGTCGCGGTCGACCACGGGGGCCGTGGCGGTCGCGGGGGTCGCGGGGGTGGCGGGAGTCGCTTCGAGCTTGCGCTCCAGCTCCCGCTTCTCCTCCTCCAGGCGGGTGACGCGGTCACGCGCCTCCACCCGCGAGGCGCGGAGGCTGCGACGCTTCGCGGCCGAGCGGCGCATACCGGAGAACATCATCCCCAGGCCGAGCAGGAAGACCGCTCCGGTGGCCACACCCGCGAAGAAGAGCTCCAGCTGGGTGAACTGGAACAGGCGGTCGAACACGGTGAACGAAGCGGTGGTGGTCGATGCCGCGGTCTCATCCCAGGAAACCGCGATCACGGTCGCACCCGCGAGTACGATCAAGAGAAGTCCCAGCACTATCATGTGGCTACCACCTCAGGCTTTGGCTGTTGTGATAGCCACTGCTGCCCCCGGCGGGCGGGATTATTCATCGGATCCCGTTGGTTGCCAGGGAATGTGAAGGACGAGCCGCCGCGAGACGCCTGAGGGCGGCTGCTGGTGGAGACAGGGGCCGGTGACCGGTCGGCCCGCGCGCTGGTGAACGCCACCGGCACCTGGGACCGCCCGTTCTGGGCCCGCTGTCCGGGCCGGGAGACGTTCCGGGGGCGGCAGCTCCACCTCCCGCCTTCAGTACGGGGCCGTTCGACGAGAACCCCGGCCGCGAGGCCGCCGCCAGGGTCGACGCCCGCGTCCGCGCGGGACTCACGACGCCCGCGTCCGCGCGGGACTCACGACGCCCGCGTCCGCGCGGGACTCACACCGGGCGGCGTGGTCGGGGCCACCGGTTACCCGGCGACCCCCGGGTGGAGGCGGCCACGGCGTCGGGGCCTCTCTGCGGCGGCATAGATGATCACGGCCGGGTGGGGACGGCGCGGGCGTCGAGGAGGGGAGGAAATGGGGATCTCCCGGAGATTCCCGGCCTGCCGTGGCGGGTCTAGGGTTGACGCCCATGGACCGTACCCGCCTGTATCGCAACGGCGTCCTGGAGGCCGAGGGCTTCCCCATCGACGACATCTCCGAGCACGTGGGGGACGAGTCCGCCGTTGTCTGGTTCGACCTCTGCTCGCCCACGCAGGCGGACCTGGCGAAGATCAGCGAGGAGCTGGGCCTGCACCCCCTCGCGGTCGAGGACGCGCTCCAAAGCCACCAGCGTCCCAAGCTCGACACCTACGACAGCCACCTGTTCATCACCACCTACGCGGCGAGGCTGGTGGACAGGGGGATCGACTTCATCGAGGTCTCGATCTTCGCGACCAAGAACGCCCTGGTCACCGTACGGGAGAACCCCGAGTTCGACATCGACGAGGTGATCAGGCGCTGGGACGCCAACGCCGCCATGGTGCGGTTCGGGGTGCCGTACCTGCTGCACGGCCTGCTCGACTACATCGTGGACGGCTACTTCGACGTGCTGCAGGGGGTGGACGACCGGGTCGAGGAGCTGGAGGACGACCTCTTCCAGGACAATCCCGGGGACATGCCGCACATCCAGCAACGAACCTTCGAGATGCACAAGAAGCTGGTGCGCTTCCGGCGGCTGGCGGTGCCGACGCGCGAGGTCGTGGGCAGCCTGCTGCGCAGGGAGGACGTCCTGGATCCCAAGCTGACCCCGTACTACCAGGACATCTACGACCACACCCTGCGCACCGCGGAGTGGAGCGAGTCCCTGCAGGACCTGGTGAGCAACGTCCGCGAGGCCCACATGAACCAGCAGGGGTTCCGGCTCAACGACATCATGAAGAAGATCACCAGCTGGGCGGCCATCATCGCGGTGCCCACGATGATCACCGGTTTCTACGGGCAGAACGTGCCCTACCCCGGGTTCGCCCAGTCGATCGGGTTCTGGACCTCCACGATCCTGATCGTCGTGGGCACGGTGCTGCTCTACCGGGCGTTCAAGAAGCGCAACTGGCTCTGACCCGGCCGCCGTCCCGGGTCACCCGATCGGCCGGGAGACCGTCCGCCGTAGCCTGGCCTCAGGGGAGAGCCCCGGCATCCGGCGGGGATCGGCGATCGGTGAGGGACGGGCTGCATGGCACGCGGACGGCTGCGCGTCTACCTGGGGGCTGCTCCCGGGGTGGGCAAGACCTTCGCGATGCTGGCCGAGGGGCGCAGGCGCGCGGAGCGCGGCACCGACGTGGTGGTCGGGCTGGTGGAGACGCACGGGCGCGAGCGCGTCGAGAGGCTGCTGGAGGGGATGGAGACCGTCCCCCGGCTGGCGGCGGAGCACCGCGGGGCCGTGTTCGGCGAGCTGGACGTGGACGCCGTCGTCGCGAGGCGGCCTGAGGTCGTCCTGGTCGACGAGCTGGCCCACACCAACGTGCCGGGCTCGCGCAACGCCAAGCGCTGGCAGGACGTGGAGGAGATCCTGGAGGCCGGGATCGACGTGGTCTCCACCCTCAACGTCCAGCACCTGGAGTCGCTCGGGGACGCGGTCGAGAAGATCACCGGGGTGGTCCAGCGCGAGACGGTGCCCGACGAGGTGGTACGGCGGGACGGGCAGGTGGAGCTGGTGGACATGGCCCCGGAGGCGTTGCGCCGCCGGATGGCGCACGGCAACGTGTACGCGCCGGAGCGGGTGGACGCGGCACTGTCGAAGTACTTCCGGCCGGGCAACCTGACGGCGCTGCGCGAGCTGGCGCTGCTGTGGGTGGCGGGAGAGGTCGGCGACAGCCTCGGCCACTACCGCTCGGAACACCGCGTCGCGCGGGTGTGGGAGACCCGGGAGCGGGTGGTGGTCGCGCTGGCGGGCGGCCCTGAGGGGGAGACCCTGGTGCGCCGGGCGGCGCGGATCGCGGCCAGGTCCCCACGGGCGGACCTGCTGGCGGTGCACGTGACGATGGCCGACGGCCTGGCGAACGCCGATCCGGCACGCCTGGCCAGGCAGCGCGCGCTGGTGGAGAGCCTGGGCGGCGGCTACCACCAGGTGGTGGGCGACGACGTGTCGCGGGCGCTGCTGGACTTCTCCCGGCGGGTGAACGCCACGCAGCTGGTGCTGGGGGTCTCCCGGCGCGGATGGCTCGCGCGGGTCCTCTCCCGGGGGGTCGGGGTGACCACGGCCGCGTACTCGGGGACCGTCGACGTCCACATGATCACCCACGAGGAGACGGGGAGGTCCGGCCGCGGCCCGTCGCGCGCCGCGCTCACCCGCTCCCGCAGGCTCGCCGGTTGGGGGACGGCGCTGCTCGGGCTCCCCCTGCTCACCGCCGCCCTCCTGGGGTTCGATCACGCGACGCTGCCGAGCGTGATACTGCTGTTCCTGCTGATGGTGGTCTGCGTCGCGCTGGCCGGTGGCATGTGGCCCGCGATCACCGCGGCGGTGGCCGGTTTCGCCCTCCTCAACTGGTACTTCACGCCGCCGTTCCACTCGCTGGCCGTGACGCGGCCGGAGAACCTGCTCGCCCTGGTCGTCTACGTGCTGGTCGCGATCATGGTGAGCGCGGTCGTCGACCTGGCGGCCCGCCGCGCGAGGGAGGCCGCCCTCGCGGGCGCGGAGGCCGAGGTGCTGGCGACCCTCGCCGGATACGTGCTGCGGGGCGAGGCGGCGCTGCCGTCCCTGCTCTCCCGGCTCAGGGAGATCTTCGGGCTGGCCTCCGTCACCCTGCTGGAACGCCGGCCTGATGGTCTGTCCGGCTCGCGCGGTCCGAGCGGTCCACCCGGTTCGGACGGCTTGGACGGCTTGGACGGCTTGGACTGCTGGCGGATCGTGGCGACCGGGGGTGGGGAGCCGTCCACCCGTCCCGGCGTGGCCGACACCGACGTGGTCGTCGACGACGACCTGGTGCTGGCCGTACGCGGGTGGCTGCCCGGCACGTCCGGACGCCGGGTGCTGGAGGCGTTCGCCGCCGAGGCGGCGGTGGCGCTGCGCCACCAGCGCCTCGCCGAGCAGGCGGGACGGCTGCGCCCGCTCGCCGAGGCCGACAGGATGCGTACCGCGCTGCTCGCCGCGGTCAGCCACGACCTGCGCACCCCGCTCGCCTCGGCCAGGGCGGCCGTGGAGGGCCTGCGCGCCACCGACGTCGACTGGTCGCCGGAGGACAGGGCGGAACTGCTCGCCACGGCCGACGAGTCCCTGGTCAAGCTGGACCGCCTGGTCGCCAACCTGCTCGACATGAGCCGTCTGCAGGCCGGGGTGCTCGGGCTGACGCTCCAGCCGACGGCGCTTGAGGACATCGTCCCCCGGGTCGTCGACGAGCTGGGCCCGCCGTACGACCGGGTGCTGAACCGCCTGCCGGAGGATCTCCCCGAGATCGCCGCCGACCCCGCGCTGCTCGAACGCGTACTGGTCAACCTCGTCTCCAACGCCGTCCGCTACAGCCCGCCGGGCGTCGCCGTGCTGGTCGGCGCGAGCGTGGGCGTGAGCGACGGCGGCGACGGTAGCGACGAGGGCGACGGCGGCGAACACGTGGAGATCAGGGTCGTCGACCGGGGGCCGGGTATCCCCGAGGAGTCGCGCGACCGGGTCTTCATGCCCTTCCAGCGGCTCGGCGACCGCGACAACGCCACCGGTGTCGGTCTCGGCCTCGCGCTCTCCCGGGGGCTGGCGGAGGCGATGGGCGGCACCCTCGTACCGGACGAGACACCGGGCGGGGGCCTCACCATGGTCCTCACCCTGCCCGTCTTCCCGCGGCACCGGGCCGCGCCCGTACCTGTGGAGGACCCGTGACGCGCATCCTCGTCGTCGACGACGAGCCCCAGCTCCTGCGGGCGCTGCGGATCAACCTGGCCGCCCGGGGGTACGAGGTGGCCGTGGCCGCCGACGGCGCCGCCGCCCTGCGCCAGGCGGCCGACCGGCACCCCGACCTGGTCGTGCTCGACCTCGGCCTGCCCGACATGGACGGGGTGGACGTCATCCACGGGCTGCGCGGCTGGACCACCGTCCCGATCATCGTGCTGTCCGGCAGGGCCGAGGGCCGCGACAAGGTGGAGGCCCTGGACGCGGGCGCCGACGACTACGTCATCAAGCCGTTCGGCGTCGACGAGCTGCTCGCCAGGATCCGCGCGGTGTCGCGCCGCGCCTCGGTCACCGAGGAGGAACCGGCCCGGTTCGTGATCGGCGAGCACGAGGTGGACCTGGCGGGCAAGACCGTCTCCGGTGGCGTACGGCTCACCCCCACCGAGTGGCGCCTGCTGGAGATCCTGGTCCGCAACCCCGGCAAGCTGATCACCCAGCGCCGGCTGCTGAACGAGGTCTGGGGCGCCGCCTACAGCAAGGAGACCAACTACCTCCGCCAGTACATGGCCCAGATGCGCAAGAAACTGGAGCGCGACCCCGCCCACCCGGTCCATCTGCTCACCGAACCGGGCATGGGCTACCGCTTCCAGCCCTGACCGGCCCTTCTCCGGGTACGGTCTCAACCAGCGGACGCCCCCGTGTCAACCAGGGGAATACCGGGAATCGGTCAAGCGTGAGCCGGTAGACCCTTCTGGAGGCATGGGTGAGCACGCGGGGGGTGGTCACCGTGATGCTCGGCGCCGCGGTGCTCTTCTCACTGTCGACGCACGACGACACGCGTGCGAGGGCCGCGCCGGCCCGGGTCGCGCCGCTGGACAACCCGGATGGCGTGGGCCCCGGTCTGGCGCCCGTCAGGTCGACCGGCGACCGGGGCACCGCCGTCAGGCTGATCGGGAGGCTCCGGGTCGGGCCGATGGGGTCCAAGGCCGGTTACGACCGGGCCAGGTTCGGCGAGGACTGGGCCGACACCGCCAAGGGGGTGCCGTACGCGCGCAACGGCTGCCGTACCCGCGACGACCTGCTCGCCCGCGACGGCGAGAACGTGCGCTACCGACGCGGGTCCGACTGCGTGGTCGTCTCCATGAGGTTGCGCGACCCCTACACCGGCCGGATCGTCCGCTGGACCAAGAAGCGCTCCGACGAGATCCAGGTCGACCACGTGGTCCCGCTGTCCTACGAGTGGCGGATGGGGGCCTCCCGCTGGCCGCTGTCCAAGCGGAAGCGCATCGCCAACGACCCGCTCAACCTCCTCCCGGTGTACGGCGACGCCAACGAGGCCAAGGGCGGCTCGGGACCGGCGTCCTGGCTCCCTCCCGTACGCGGGGTCCGCTGCGCCTACGTCGTCCGCTTCGCCCAGGTGGCCCTGAAGTACAACCTGCCGGTCACCCGAGCGGACAAGACCGTCATGCTCGCCCAGTGCCGGTGACCTCCGCGCTGCTCTTACCGCTCGTACGGCCGGTGGTCAGAAGCGGCGGAGCAGGGACTGCTTGGCGGTGGTGAACTCCTCGTCGGTGAGGACGCCGTCCCTGTGCAGGTCGCCCAGCTCGCGCAGGCGGCGCAGGAGCGAGTCGGGGTCGTCGCCGCCGGAGGGGGACGCGGGTGTCGCGGCGGCCTCGATCGCCGGGGGCTCCGCGGCGGGGGACGGCCGGACGCCCGAGGGGTGCGGCAGCCTGGCGAGGATCGCGGCGACGAGCAGCGCCGTCGTGCGGGTCTCCTTGTCGAAGCCCCACAGGACCAGGCAGCTCGGGTCGTGCTTGGGAGCGAGCTTGTGCGGTGCCGCGCCCCTCACGTGGAAGCGGAGATAGCCGTTCTCCAGGCCCGAGGCCGGGAACCACTCCACGCCGTCCAGGTCCTTCAGCGCGAGCCGCTGGGGACCGGCCGACTTCTTGCCCTCCTCCGTCGACCAGCTCCATTCGAGGCGGAGCGACTCGCCGTCGAACGTCGCCGTGCCGTCGCCCGCCGGGACCACCACGGGCAGCGCCGGGCCCGGCATGAGGTAGCGCTCCGAGGGACCGGCCGGCACCTGCTCGATCACCAGCGCGTTGCGCACCTCGTCGACGAAGTACTCGGCGGCGCCGGTGCGGTCGGCGTCCACGACCAGCTGGTAGGGATCGGCGGCGTCGGGGATCCGCCCGCCCGCCGCCTGGCTGAACGGGTCGGCGCCCTCGCGCAGCCGCAGCCGCAGCCTGCCGCCCTTCTTGCCCGGCTCGTACGCGATGCCGGCCACCGCCTCCAGCGGCACCCGCACCTCGCCCAGCAGCTGCCGCAGTTTCTTCACGCTCCGGTCGCGGCCGGGGACGATCCGCAGGATCTCGCCGTCGAACGTCCAGGTTCCGTCACGTACCATGACCTCCGCCATACGGTGATCGTATGGCGAGCCGGTCGCGTGGCGCGCACGGCCGGGTGCCGAATCGCCGGGGACGGCGCGGGTCGAATCGCCGGGGACGGCGCGACGCGAACGGCCCGGCTTCCGATCGGGCGGCGTGGTCTTCTATTCTTCGAAGTCGACCAGGCCACCTTCGGAGCCGTTCCACAACCGTCTTCCCAGCCGGACGCCGACCGTCTCCGGAGCCGATCACCAGCAGGCGAAGGAACTCCCGTGACCTCTCCGGCCCTCACCATCGACGAACTGACCGCCCGGCGGGACGACGCCCAGCGTGACTACGACGCGCTCGTCCGGCGCGGTCTGTCCCTCGACCTGACACGGGGCAAGCCGTCGGCGCGGCAGCTCGACCTCTCCGAGGGGCTGCTGGACCTGCCCGGCGGTCACACCGCCGCGGACGGCACCGACTGCCGCAACTACGGCGGGCTCCAGGGGCTCCCCGAGCTCAGGGAGATCTTCAGCGGCCCGCTGCAGGTGCCCGCCGCGCAGCTCGTCGCCGCCGGCAACTCCAGCCTCTCGCTGATGCACGACTCGATCGTCCACGCCCTGCTCGGGACGCTGCCCGGCGCCGAGCGCCGCTGGGCCGACGAGCCGCGGATCGCGTTCCTGTGCCCGGTTCCTGGGTACGACCGCCACTTCGCCCTGTGCGAGCGGTTCGGCATCGAGCTGATCCCGGTGCCGATGAACGCCGAGGGGCCGGACATGGACGTCGTGGAGCGTCTCGTGCTCGACGACCCCCAGGTCAAGGGCATCTGGTGCGTGCCCAAGTACAGCAACCCCGGCGGTGTCTCCTACGGTGACGAGACGGTGCGGCGCCTGGCCGCGATGCCCGCCGCCGCCCCGGACTTCCGGATCTTCTGGGACAACGCCTACGCCGTGCACCACCTGACCGACACGCCCGTGGAGATCGCCGACGTCCTGGCGCTGTGCGCGGAGAACGGCAACCCCGACCGCGCCCTCGTCTTCGGGTCCACCTCGAAGATCACCTTCGCCGGTTCCGGCGTCTCCTTCTTCGGGTCGTCCCCGGCCAACGTGGCCTGGCTGCTCGGGAACACCGCCAAGCGCACCATCGGCCCGGACAAGCTCAACCACCTCCGCCACGTGGAGTTCCTGCGCGACGCGAACGGCCTGGCCGAGCACATGCGCCGCCACCGGGAGCTGCTCCGGCCGAAGTTCGACGCGGTCGAGACGATCCTCACGAAGGAGCTGGGCGGCAGCGGCCTGGCGACCTGGTCCAGCCCAGAGGGCGGTTACTTCATCGGCCTCGACGTGCTGGAGGGCTGCGCGCGCGAGGTGGTACGGCGGGCGGGAGAGGCGGGCATCGCCCTCACCCCCGCGGGCGCCACCCACCCGTACGCGACGGATCCCCGTGACAGCACCATCCGCATCGCCCCCACCTACCCCGAGCTCGACGAGCTGGAGCTCGCCATCTCCGGCCTCGCCACCTGCGTGCGCCTCGTCGCCACCGAGAAGCTCCTGAAGAGCGCCCGCTAGACATCCGCCAGGCGCCCGCCGACCCGTCGGGCGGCCGGTCCTCCGCCGGTCCTCCGCCGGTCCTCCGCGCCGGGGGACGTTCCGCGTTTCCACTCCCACGCTCCGTGTCCGGCCGTCAAGGAGGTGTCAGGGTAGGGCGGAGGAGCGTCAGGGTCTCGTCCCGAACCGTTCGATCCGCCCTTCGCCGACCTAGCGTCCCCTGTGTCCGGCCATCCGGCCGGGCCGCGAAAGCAGGAGGAAGCATGGGCGTCTCGCACGCGAGTGGAACCCCGTTGCCGCTACCCGTCCGCCGGGGTCCCGAGATCCCGGCCCCGGCCCCCGCCACCGGCCTCCCCGGGCGAAAGACCACCGATCCCTCCGGTTCCTCCGAACGACGGACCGCCGATCCCTCCGGTCCATCCGGGCGAAGGGTCACCGATCTCCCCGGGCGAAGGGCGACCGCGCCCGGCGAGACCGCCGGCGCCCCGTGGTCGGCGACCACGCGCGTCACGGCCGAGGGAGACGTCACGATCGGCGGGGTGTCCCTCACCGAGATCGCCCACCGGTTCGGCACCCCCAGCTACGTGATCGACGAGACGGACGTGCGGCTGCGCTGCCGTGCCTACCGGGCCGCGCTCCCGGACGCCGAGATCGCGTACGCGGCCAAGGCGTTCCTCTGCCGCGCGATGGCCGACTGGATGCGGACCGAGGGGATGAGCCTCGACGTCTGCTCGGGAGGCGAGCTGGCGGTCGCCAGGTCCGCCGGGTTCCCCGCGAGGCGGATCATCATGCACGGCAACGCGAAGACACCGGCCGAGCTGCGCAGGGCGGTGGACGAGGGCGTCGGCAGGATCGTGGTGGACAACGTCGGCGAGATCAACCGGCTCGCCGCGCTCGTCCCGATCGACCGTCGCCAGAAGGTGCTGGTCCGGGTGACGCCCGACATCGAGGCGGGTGCCCACCCCAAGATCCGTACCGCGGGAGAGGGCCAGAAGTTCGGCCTGTCCATCCTGAGCGGTGCCGCGGGGGACGCCGTGGCGAGGGTACTGAACCAGCCCCGGCTGGAACTGGCCGGGCTCCACTGCCACCTGGGCTCGCAGATCGACGACGTCGAGCCGTACGAGCGGGCGGCCAGGATCCTGGTCGGCGAGATGGCCCGGATCCGCGACACCCACGGCGTGGTCCTGCCCGAGCTCGACCTGGGCGGCGGGCACGGCATCGCCTACCTTCCGGGTACGGAGGGGCTCGTCCCGGAGCGTTTCGCGGACGCGGTCGTCACCGCGATCACGGAGCGGGCCGCCGGGTTCGGCCTGCCGGTGCCCAGGCTCGTCGTGGAACCCGGCCGGGCGATCGCCGGTACCGCGGGGACCACGCTCTACCGTGTCGTCGCGGTCAAGCGCGGGGGCTCGCGGACGTTCGTCGCCGTCGACGGCGGCATGAGCGACAACCCCCGCCCGGCCCTGTACGGGTCGCGCTACACCGTACGGCTCGCCGGGCGCGTCTCCCGCGAGGGGCCGCGCCCGTTCACGGTCGTCGGCCACCACTGCGAGACGGGCGACACGATCGCGGAGGACGTCCCGCTCCCCGCCGACCTGCGCCCGGGTGACCTCGTCGCGCTGGCGGCCACCGGGGCGTACCACCACTCGATGGCCTCGACCTACAACCTCATGGGCCGGCCCCCGGTCGTCGCCGTGCGCGACGGCCGGGCGAGGCTGCTCGTCCGCAGGGAGATGGAGCAGGACCTGATGCGCCGCGACGTGGGCCTGTAGGAGGGTTCCCGCAGGCCGCGAAAGGTGGGGAACGGCGTAAATGAGCGTAGGGAAAGGGTGAAGAAAACATATCGATATCGGCCCGCGGGCGTTTCCCGGTGTTTCATGGAGGGGCGGAGCTGTGCCCCCTGCGGAAAATGGCTGCTCCGCAACGGATGTCAGCCTTGCGAAAGGGGTGGTCGTGGTGTTCGGCACCGAACCCGTGGGATTCTCGCTCGCCGGAGGGTTCGTCGCCGTCGTCGCCGCGACCGCGGCCGCCTCGCTGCTCCTCGCCCCGGCGGAGGTCACCGGCCGCGTGCTGATCATGGCGGTCGTCGTGTACGCCCACGCCGCCCGCGGGGTCCGCGCCGGGGTCGCGCTGGCCACGGCCGTCATGGCGTGGTTCTTCTGCACCGGATTCCTGGTCAACGGTGCCGGGGAGCTCAGCTTCGGCAGGCCGGACCTGCTCCGCCTCGGCCTGCTCGTCGTCGTCGCGCTGGGTGCGAACGCGTGCGCCGCCGCGTACCGGGCCGTCGCCGCCAGGCGGCACCTCGGTGTCCCGCTGCCCGGGGAGGACCCCGCGCAGCTGGTCCTCGTCAGAAACTGACGCGCCCCCGCCCCTCGCCTCCGCCGGCCGCTCCCGGGCGGGACTAGACCACGGAGTGCGTCACCGTGCCCGTGTAGGTGCCCGCGACGGCGAAGTTGGGGACCGACACGATGAGGGTGGGGTTCCAGCTGGTGGAGGTGCCGAGAACCCCCAGCTGCTTGGTGAACGCGGTGCGCGGCGACGAGAGGCTCTGCGCGGCCGCGGCGGTGGCCTGCCCGGGTGTCCGTACGGCGACGCCCACCGAGGCGGTGACCGGGCCCGACCAGTAGGAGACCCGGGCCTTGTCGATGACCACCGCGGGGGTGCCGACCCTGGCGAAGTCGGTCGCCGACACGGTCGCCACCCAGCTGGCCAGGACCGACCTGCTGTCGGCCACCGTGACCGTGCCGAGCTGGGCGCTGATCGTGCCGTTCATCTGCGCGCCGCCGAGGTTCACCGAGGCGGGGACGGTGATGTCCAGGCCCGCCAGCTTCAGCGCGACCAGGTGGGGCGACGCGGTGAGCGGAGCGGTTGGGACGACGAGCCCGAGGGCCAGGACGGCCGAGGCCGTGAACGGCAGGACCGGCGGCATGGTGCTCCTTTTCCGGAGCGGGAGAAGAGACCATGGCGGGCTGGCCGGCGGACGGCTCTCGGATCACCCGACCCCGTGGACGGTCGGGACCGGTCGCGGACCACGCGCATGGGGACGTCCCCCGACTCCCAGATGCGATCGCCGATATTCTATGCCCGCTCTCATTCATCTTCATCGCAAGAACAAAAGGGCGGCGCGTCGGAGGATCGACGGGCCGGCGGCACTCAATTCGGCCGGAAAACGCGCCGGGGTGTCGCGTGACCGGGTGTGCGACGAAGGCGAAAGGACAAATGCCGCGCCTGGCTTGACGCCGGGCACGGCATTGTGTTTTACCCTGTCATGCTCCAGGAATTCTTAGAGCGGTGGCGTTATGTTGGTGAAGCTGTCGCAGTTCGCGGGATAGGCGGGCGGCCCGAGGGGCGCTCCGGGAGCGAAGAAGCCTCCCACGACCGGAATCGGGAGCCCGAGGAGGCACCGTGTCCGGGCGACCTGACCGATCGAACTCTGAACCGTGACGTTGAGGTACGGAAGCGTGCCGTCCACGACCACCGCCGTGCCAACGTCCACCACGTTGGCGGGATAACCGGTGAGCGTTGAGATGACATGCCAGGGCGGTGTCGTCCGTGGGTCGCGGACCTGTGTCGTCCCGTCGTTCTGAACCGATGTGGTGATCGGGTCGAGAAGCAGATAGTCCGTGGATACGGCGGACGGCGGTGCCAGAGGTCCGGCGGGTCCCGCGGGTCCGGTGGCTCCGGTGGCTCCGGTGGCTCCGGCCGGTCCGGGCGCGCCGGGAAGGCCCGCGGCTCCGGTGGCTCCGGTCGGTCCGGCCGGTCCGGTGGCTCCCGGAGGTCCCTCGGGACCTGTCGGACCTGCGGCTCCCTCCGCTCCGGCGGGTCCCGGAGCTCCGGTGGCTCCGGTCGCCCCGGTGGGGCCGATGGGACCGATGGGACCGATCGCTCCGGCGGGTCCGGGGGGTCCGGCGGGTCCTGCCGGGCCGATGGGTCCCGCGGGTCCGGTGGCTCCGGTGGCTCCGGTCGCTCCGACGGCCCCGGTCGCCCCTATCGGGCCTATCGGGCCGATGGGTCCTGTCGCTCCGGTCGCTCCCGCGGCTCCGGTGGCTCCGATGGGTCCAACGGGTCCGATTGGTCCTGCCGGTCCTGCGGGTCCTGCCGGTCCTGCGGGTCCAGTGCCTCCCGCCGGTCCAGCGGGTCCGGCGGGTCCCGCAGGTCCCGGGGCTCCGACGGCTCCGGTTACCCCGATGGGTCCGATCGGTCCGATCGGTCCCGCCGGTCCGGCGGGACCCGCAGGCCCGGCCGGCCCCGCGCTCCCCGTCGCTCCGGTGGCTCCCGTCGGTCCTGCCGGTCCGGCGGGGCCCGCCGGCCCGGTGTTGCCCACCGGGCCCGGTGAGCCCGCCGCGCCCGTGGCGCCCGTCGCTCCCAGCGCGCCCGCCGGGCCCGGTGCGCCCGCCGCGCCGGGTGCGCCGGTGGCGCCCGTTCCTCCTGTCAATCCCCTCGGTCCGGCCGGGCCGGCCGCTCCTGTGGAACCCGCCGGGCCCGGCGCGCCGGGCGGACCCGCCGGGCCGGGAGGACCCGCCGGGCCGGGAGGGCCAGGAGGACCGGGCTCTTGGAAAGCCGCCAGATCGACAGAGCTCGCGGATTCCTGCAGCCCGGTCCCCTGCGGTCCGACCTCCCGAAGTCCTTTCCCGGTGCCACGGTCACCTTTGCCGAGACGGTCACACTTGCAGTGCTTTCCCTGGCACTTGCAATTTTCCCGTACGGTGGTCCCCATCGCGTAGATCCGCGAGCTGTCGAAAATGCCGGTCGCCAGGTGAGCCGGAGCGGGCTTGATGCCGCTGTCCTGCGTGGTGAGGACAGTGCCCGTCGTGTCGATGGCGGCACTGGCCGGAGTCTGGCAGGAAAGCGCCAGGATGGCACCGATTGCTGTTGTTGCGACGGACCAATTTCGAGCATGTTTGCCGAAATCGGTAACTGGAGCCCGTCTTCTACCGCTAGAAGTCATCGCATTCCATGTCTTTTATGATTCCAGGGAATCAGATTTCCTAAACCGCGACAGTGGCGGCAAGCAGGAGTTACCCGATGATCGACACGGCAAAGCACGACCCTCGTTAACAAGGTTTAAACGGATTCGTCAACGGCGAGAATATGTCCGGCTTGTTAAGCTTGATGTATGTATATAGCTGGCCGGAATTTGGCTTATTGGATTGTATGTCAGAATTATGGGTTCCTGATGACGCGGATGACTTCTGAATAGTTTTCGGATCATGCCCCGTGATGGAGCCGGTACGGTTTCCCCACCGGTTCTCCGTCCCGACGGGTGCCTTTGTCGCTCGCGCGGCGCCGAAAGTCGCTCCGGAGCGGTGCCGTCGGCCGGACCTCCGGCCGGACCGCCCGGCAACGAGCCGGAGCGCGAATGTCACCGGTGTCACCGGCCCGCCGGGAAACCGGCTCGTGCGTCATGGACGAGCAGGTGGCGGAGCCCTCGATGGAGGCGATCTCGATCGATCGCGACACCGTCAAGAGTCCCGCCACCTGCGAACGGCGGCGCGGTTCGAAGGCGCCTGCCGGCGTTCGGACGAACCCCCGCCACGTCCGGGTGCCTCATCGACGTGATTCACATGACTCGATCACGTTCTCGGGAGACTCCTGAACGTGCCGTCGGAGCGCGTACCACCTCAAGAAGCGCCGACGCCTAGGCGGGTCCCACGCATGTGGAGGAGACCGTCACCGTCGGTGTGAGGAGCCCGCTGTTGGCGAAGGTCACACTCCATTGGGTGGGGAGCAGCGCCTGGTTGGCCGTCACGTCGACGCCCACGGTGCTGCCGACCCACTGTCCGCTGACGGCGAGCGTGCCCACCGGGCAGATGCCGCCGAGGATGGATACCGCCGTACTGGGCGGAACGGGTGTCGGTAGTCCTGGAACGGCCGCACTCGTGATCAGGGCGGCGGGGCCCGTCGGTCCCACCGGTCCCACAGCCCCGGTCAGGCCGATGGGCCCGATGGGCCCGATCGGCCCGATGAGTCCTGCCGGTCCTGCCGGTCCTGCCGGTCCCGCCGGTCCCGCGGGGCCGGTGGCTCCGGTGGCTCCCGCCGGTCCGGGGGCACCCGGTGCTCCCGCCGCGCCCGTCGCGCCGTCCACTCCGGCCGGTCCCGCGGGTCCCGGAGGACCGGAGGGTCCGGTCGGTCCCGCCGCTCCCTCCGCTCCCGCGGGTCCCGCCGCGCCCGTGGCACCCGTGGCGCCGATGGCTCCGGCGGGACCGGCGGGTCCCGCCGGTCCCGTGGCGCCGTCGGCCCCCGGGGGTCCTGCCGGTCCCGCGGGGCCGGTGGCTCCGGTGGCTCCGGTGGCTCCCGCCGGTCCGGGGGCGCCCGGTGAGCCCGCCGCGCCCGTCGCCCCGGTCGCTCCAGGCGGTCCCGCGGCTCCCGGTTCGCCGGCGGGGCCGGTCGGCCCCGGGGCCCCTTCGACTCCGGCGGGGCCGGGGGCTCCGGTGGCTCCGGTGGGCCCCGTGGGTCCCGACGGTCCTGCGGCGCCGTCGGCGCCCGCCGGTCCCGCGGGCCCGGCCGGTCCTGTGGTTCCCGCGGCCCCCGGGGGTCCTGCCGGTCCCGCGGGGCCGGTGGCTCCGGTGGCTCCGGTGGCTCCCGCCGGTCCGGGGGCGCCCGGTGAGCCCGCCGCGCCCGTCGCCCCGGTCGCTCCAGGCGGTCCCGCGGCTCCCGGTTCGCCGGCGGGGCCGGCCGGTCCCGGGTCTCCCGCCACTCCGGCGGGGCCGGGGGCTCCGGTGGCGCCCGTGGCTCCGGTTGCTCCGGACGGTCCGGTGGCTCCCGCGGGGCCGGTGGCCCCGGTCGCCCCGGTGGCCCCGGTGGCTCCCGTCGCTCCCGCTGGTCCCGGGGGACCCGCGGGACCGGGAGGACCGGGCGGACCGGGAGGACCACCCGCTGGTCCCGGAGGACCGACCGGTCCGCGGGGGCCGGGCAGCCCGATCCCCGGCAGCCCGTCCTCGCCGTCACGGCCGTCGCGGCCGTCGCGGCACCCGCAGCGGTTCCTGCCGCACTTGCACTTCTGCCGCGCGACGGTTCCCATCACATGGATACGCGAATGGCCGGATCTGCCGGTGACCTTGCGGGCCGGAGCGGTCTGCTTGTCGACGGTTCGCGCGTTGAGAAGAAGGGTTGCCGTGGTGTCGGAGGCGGCACTGGCCGGGGTCTGGCAGGAAAGCGCCAGGATGGCGCCGATTGCTGTTGCTGCGACGGACCAATTTCGAGCACGTTTGCCGGAATTAATACTTGGAGCCCGTCTTCTACTGCTAGAAGTCATCGCATTCCATGTCTTTTATGATCCAAAGGGATCCGATTTCCTAAACCGCGACAGTGGCGGCAAGCAGGAGTTACCCGATGATCGACGTGGCAAAGCGCAATTCCCGTTAACAAGGTTTAAACGGATTCGTCAAGACGGGAATATATCCAAATTACTTACTTTCTCTGCTATGTGCGCTTGGTGGATGATTATTCCACCAGTCGGTATATCCGACTCAAGGGCCATTAGCGTACCGTTGGGGATTTTTGTCATGATTTACGGATCGCGACTCACGGAGGTGGACCGCGCGGCCTCATCGCGGATTCCCGACTCCGGTTCCTGACCCCGATTCCCATCCCGATCCGTCTGCCCCGCCGCTTCGGCGCCGTCGAGGCCGGCCGCACGGCGCACGGCGCACGGGCCCGCCGGCTCCCGGCTAGCTGGACTCCCGCACCACGAGCTGGGTCGGGAGGATCACCGGGGGCGCGGGCTCGCCTCTCAGCAGGCCGAGCAGCAGGCGGGCCGAGGCGGCGGCCTGCTCGCCCATGGGGCTGCGGACCGTGGTGAGCGGGGGGTCGGTGTAGAGGGCGGCCTCGATGTCGTCGTACCCCACCACCGCCACGTCGTCGGGCACCCGCCGGCCCGCCCGGCGCAGTGCCCGCATCGCGCCGATCGCCATCAGGTCGTTGGCGGCGAACACCGCGTCCAGAGCGGGGTCGTCCTCAAGCAGCTGCGCCATGGCCTCGGCCCCGGAGATCCGGGTGAAGTCGCCGATGGCCACGATCGAGCGCCGTCCGGTCTCGCTCAGGACCTCGCGGTAGGCGCCGATCCTGTCCTGGGCGGCGGACATGTCCAGCGGGCCGGAGATCATGGCGATCCGGCGCCGCCCCCGTTCCAGCAGGTGCCGCACCGCCTGGGCGGCCCCGCCGGTGTTGTCGTTGTCGACCCAGGGCACGTCCAGCCGGAAGGCGGGCCTGCCGTGGGAGACGAGGGGGACGCCCGTGGCGGCGAGCGCCGCGGGCAGGGGGTCGGCGCCGTGCATCGACACGAGCATGACCGCGTCCACGTGGCGGGCGGCCACGAACTGCCTGGCCCGCACGCGGGCGTCGTCGGAACCGGCGAGCATGAGCACGACCTGCTTGCCCGCCGCCTCGAACTCGCGGCTGGCCGCGCGTACGACGGTGGAGAACATCGGGTCGTCGGAGACGAGCCCGGACGACGGGTCGGAGACGATCACCGCGATGGAGTCGGTGCGCCGGGTCACCAGGCTGCGCGCCGCGGGGTTGGGGGTGTATCCCAGGTCGTTCACCGCCCGCATGACGAGGTCGCGGATGTCGGAGGCGACCGTCGGCTCACCGTTCACCACCCTGGAGACCGTCGACTTGGACACGCCGGCCCGGGTGGCGACCGCCTCCAGGGTGGGTCGTCTCATGTGGTTCTCCCGCAGTTCGTGCCGCCGCCTGACCGGTGGTGCCTGAACGCGCGGTCCCACCCTTTCCCAAGCTTAGTCGGTGATCATGAAGAGAGCGCTCCCTCACAAAGGGTGACCGGAAGGGAGATTTCTGTCAATGCCCGGAACCGGGCCGGATTTTCCCTCGCGGCGGCCGACGGGAGAAATCCGGGAAAGCGCTCCCCGAAGAGGATCTTCTTAGCCCCAGCTCACAGCTCGTTGTAACGATGCAAACGATTATCCGGGAGCGCTCCCCGAGATGTGCGGATGATTGCCGGATCATGTGTAGCCCGTTTCGTCCTGGTTAAACGGACACTTGACAGCTCCTGTCGGACGAGAGCAATCTCTGGTTGAGAGAGCGCTCCCCGACTCGATACCGGTACGCACCCCCCACTCCCGAGGAGACGCGATGCCCTCGTCCCGAAGTCCCGGCCGCCGGATGGCCCTGCTGATAGCCGCGGCCGTCACACTCGTCACGTCCTGTCTCGCGATCATGCCCGCGACGGCCGCCGACGCCCTCATCTCCCAGGGCAAGACGGCGACCGCCTCGTCCTCGGAGAGCACCGCGGCCTTCCCCGCGTCCGCGGCCGTGGACGGCAACGCGGGCACCCGCTGGTCCAGCGCGTTCAGCGACCCGCAGTGGATCCAGGTCGACCTCGGCGCCAGCGCGACCATCACGCAGGTGACGCTGAACTGGGAGGCCGCCTACGGCAGGGCCTTCCAGATCCAGACCTCGCCCAACGGCACCACCTGGACCCCGATCCACTCCACGACCACCGCCACCGGCGGCAACCAGACGCTGGCCGTCAGCGGCACCGGCCGCTACGTGCGCGTCTACGGCACCCAGCGCGCCACCCAGTACGGCTACTCGCTCTGGGAGTTCCAGGTCTACGGGACCATCGGCGGCACCCCGCCCACCCCGACCCCGACTCCCACCCCCTCTCCCGAGGACCCCGGCGCGCTCAAGCTGCTGTCCTACGGCAGGCCCGGCGCCGCCTCCACCTCGCAGAGTGACGGCAACTGCTGGGAGTGCACCCCGGCCAGGGCGTTCGACCGCGACGCGGCCTCCCGCTGGGCGACCAGCTCCACCACCGGCTGGGTCGACCCGGGCTGGATCTCCGTCGACCTCGGCGCCACCGCGCAGATCAAGCAGGTCGTCCTCCAGTGGGACCCGGCCTACGCCAGGGCGTTCCAGATCCAGGTCTCGGACAACAACACCACCTGGACGCCGATCTACTCCACGACCACCGGCACCGGGTTCAAGCAGACGCTGACCGTCAACGGAACCGGCCGCTACGTGCGCATGTACGGCACCCAGCGCGCCACCCCGTACGGCTACTCGCTGTGGGAGTTCCAGGTCTGGGGCACCGGTGGCGCCCCGATCACGCCGCCGGCGCTCCCGCCGGACCCGGCCAACCCGCCGACGACGCTCGTCTGGAGTGACGAGTTCAACGGCGGCGCGGGTACCAGGCCCGACACGGCCAAGTGGACCCAGGACCCGGGCACCGGCCCGAACAACGAGCTTGAGTACTACAAGCCCGAGAACACCGCGATGGACGGCGCCGGCAACCTCGTCATCACGGCGCGCCAGGAGACCACCGCCGGATCGTCCTGCCCCGGGGGCCCCTGCCGGTACACCTCCGGGCGCATCAACACCGGCGGCAAGTTCACCTTCACCTACGGCAAGGTCGAGGCCCGCGTCAAGGTCCCGAAGGGCAACGGCCTGTGGCCGGCGTTCTGGATGATGGGCGCCGACTTCCTCACCGGCAGGCCCTGGCCGTACAACGGGGAGATCGACATCCTTGAGGTGCTCGGCAAGGACGTCAAGACCTCGTACTCGACCGTCCACGCTCCCGCCTACAACGGCGGTGGCGGCATCGGCACCCCGTACACGCTGCCCAACGGCGCGGACTTCTCCGACGACTTCCACGTCTGGGCCGCCACCTGGGACAGCAAGGGCATCGTCTACACCCTGGACGGGCGGACGGTCTTCACCCTGAGCAAGGCGCAGGTCGAGGCGACGCGCGGGCCGTGGGTCTTCGACCACCCGTTCTACATCATCCTCAACCTCGCGGTGGGCGGCGACTGGCCCGGCCCGCCGGACGCCAGCACCGGCTTCCCCAAGCAGATGCTCGTCGACTACGTGCGCGTCTACAAGTGACCCCCTCCCGCAGGTAACGCCCTTCCTGCGAGTAACCCCCTCGGCTCCGGTACGGCCCACCCGGGCCGTGCCGGAGCCTCCCCGGAACCGGAGCCCTCACGGCCGGAGTCCCCCCAAAAAGGAGTCCATCCATGCACCCGGCACTAGCCCCAGCCCGTCTACGAAGCCGGTTACGCCCGCTGACCCTGGTGACCGCCATACTGGCGCTCCTGGGCACATCTCTCGTCGTCCACACCACCCAGGCGAACGCGACGTCGAAGGCCCAGGCGGGGAGCTCGTCCGCCGCGGTCGTACGGGTGGCGGAGTTCCTCGCCGACTGCCCGTTCAGCCACCGGCTGCCCGACGACCCGATCATCTTCCCCGGCATGCCCGGCGCGTCGCACATGCACAGCTTCTTCGGCAGCACCACCACCAACGCCAACACGACCCTCGCGTCCCTGCAGAGCTCCCCCAGCAACTGCAACCCGCGCACCGACCTGTCGTCGTACTGGGTGCCGACCCTCTACAACGGCAACACCCCGGTGGAGCCGACGATCACCACGTTCTACTACCTGGGTGAGGGTGTGCGCGACGACATCGTCGCCCGGACCCAGCCGCTGCCGCTGGGCCTGCGGATCGTCGCGGGCAACGCCAAGGCGACCACCCCCAACGACCCGACCAGCAACGCCCGCTGGTCGTGCCTGCACGCCGGTCACGTCCCGCCGTCCAAGGACTTCGTGACCTGCCCGGCGGGGACCATGATGGAGTCCTACCTGGACTTCCCGCAGTGCTGGAACGGCAGGGACCTGGACTCGGCCGACCACAAGAGTCACATGGCCTACCCGGTCGGCCAGGCCTGCCCGGCCTCGCACCCGGTGCCTGTGCCGAAGCTGCGCCAGGTGCTGCGCTACCCGGTGAACGGGAACCCGGCCAACTTCCGGTTGGCGTCGGGCCGTGGATACACGATGCACGGCGACTTCTTCAACGCCTGGCCGGTGGCCGAGATGGAGCGTCGCGTGCGTGACTGCATCCGCCCGGTCATCAAGTGCGGCGCGGACGGCACCCCGTCCTGACGCCGGAACGCCGGACTCGCATCCCGTCCTGACAACGGTGTGCCGTCCTGACATCTCGTCCTGACAGCGGTGTGCCGACCCGGCATCTCGTTCGACGGCACCGGTGCGGGAGCCGACCTCCGCGCCGATCCCCCGTGCCGTCCCCGGCGGCGGGACCCCGAGCATCGGGTCCCGCCGCCGGCGGGCGTCGCGGGGAGGTTCGAGTACTCGAAAGGGGAGGGCTCGAAAGGGGCGTGGTGAAGGCTCGAAAAGGGCTCGAAGACGCTCGAAGAGGGCCCTGAAAGGCTCTGAAGGGTTCGAAGGGGAGAGCCGGGAGGGTTCGAAGAAGGGGAGGCCAGGACCCCCTACTGAGTTCCGCCCCCGCCCGTCTGCGCCTGCTCGCCCTGCTCGCCCTGCTCGCCCTGCGCGTCCTGCTCGGCGAGCGTGCCGCACTTGTAGCCGGCCTCCCGCTCGGGCTGGAGCTGGATGCTGCCGAGGTTCGTGGTCTCGATCGGGCGCCGGAAGGTGTCCAGCTTGTCGCAGTCGTAGAAGACGTACGTGCCCTCACTCTCGCCGAGGAGCATCATCCACCGGCCCTCGTAGAGGGGCTTGTCGTCCTCGGCGTTCTTGATGACGGCCCACTGGTCCTGGAACCCGACGAAGGGCAGGAGGTCGTTGGCCTGTCCCGTCTCCTGGACCTCGATCGCTCCCGTGATCATCTGCAGGATCAGCAGGAACCCCAGGCCGATGCCCGTGAGGGCGCCGGTGAGCACCTTCATGCCGGCGCGGCCGACGGGCTTGCGGCGCAGCAGCCGGAACGGCACCAGGAACGTCAGCACGCCCAGCCCCACCGCCACGACGACCATGACGGCGATGTCGAGATCGCCGACGAGGTTCAGCAGGCCCCAGTAGGTCGCGCCGCACCACAGCGCGGCGATCAGGGCGGCGATCCAGGGGCGTCGCCGTACGGCCGTCGTGAACCTTCCGACCGTGCCGCGGGTCACCGTGTTGATCAGCCAGCCGAGCCCGACGACGAGACCGAGAAGCGGCACGACGATCAGCAGGAGCAGGATCAGCGTGCCCATCAACCGGCCGAGCAGGACGGACTGGTCGATGCCCGCCTGCTGCGGGCTGATGTTGAACACCCCGTACATCTGCTCCACGCCGAGGTAGAGGACGGCGTAGAGCGCGACACCGATCGGGACGATGACCGAGCCGATGCGCTCGATCATCGCCAGGACGCCGGTGTTCTCCTCCTCCACGGGAGGTTCGGCCCCTGCGCGAGGTTCGTTCCCTGCGCGAGGTTCGGCGGGGGGTGCCGGGGGAACGTACCTCTGTTGCTCTGAAATATCCTGACTTGTCACGAGGGATGATGTTAAGACATAGCGGTTGACACGATGTTGATTGCGGATAAACGCGTACATTCGGGCCCCCAGCTGGGGAGGAGCCCGACGGCCCGCTCCGTTACTGAAGGACCCTTCAGACCGCCCGGCCTCTCTCCGGGGACCGTGTCCCATCGGCCGGAGTGGTCCCACTAACTTCCCCGATGTCCTCCTGATCTGTGAAAAGTAACTATAAGTTTTTGCTGCGCAACCCAAAGTGATGGGGCTAGCCTGCCTACCGGCACAGGCTGACGACGGCGAGAACGGCGGGGACGCGAGGACATGGTGACGGAAGGCGCGGTGGCCGTGGTCACCGGTGCGGCACAGGGCATCGGCGAGGCGGTGGCGCGAGCCCTGGCCGCGACGGGCACGCGCGTCGCCGCGCTCGACGTGAACGCGGAGCGGGTCGAGCGCGTCGCCGCGGGGCTCGGCGCCGCGGTCGCCTATCCCTGCCAGGTCACCGACAGCGCCGCCGTCGACGCCGTGGTCGCCCGGGTCGAGGCCGATCTCGGCCCGGTCGGGCTGCTCGTCAACGTCGCCGGAGTGCTCTGCTCAGGACCGGCCGTCGCCATCAGCGACGACGACTGGGCCCGCACCTTCGCCGTCAACACCGGCGGGGTCTTCCACCTGTCCCGCGCGGTCGCCCGCAGGATGATCCCCCGCAGATCCGGGGCGATCGTCACCGTGGGCTCCAACGCCGCCGGCGTGCCCCGGACCAACATGTCGGCCTACGCCGCCTCCAAGGCCGCCGCCGCGCAGTTCACCAAGTGTCTCGGCCTGGAGCTGGCACCGTACGGCATCCGCTGCAACGTGGTGTCGCCCGGCTCCACCGACACGCCCATGCAGCGCGCCCTGTGGACCGGCGGCCACGACGCCCGCACGGCCATCGAGGGATCGCCGGCCACCTTCCGGGTGGGCATCCCCCTCGGCAGGCTGGCCGATCCCGCCGACATCGCGGACGCCGTCCTCTTCCTGGCCTCCGACCGTGCCAGGCACATCACCATGCAGGACCTGTACGTCGACGGGGGCGCCACGCTCCGGTCGTAGTACCGCCCCCTCTCCCATTCCTGGATCCCTCTCGACAGGAGACCTCTTCACCATGTCGTCGAACGACGTCCTCACCATGTCTCGAATGCCCGACCTTCTGGGAGATTACGAGCCCGGCACCTTCTTCTTCACCTCGCCGACCCGCACCCTGCTCGCCAGGGGGGTGGTCCAGGAGGTCCCCGATTCCGTGACGACGAGCCTGCAGGGGCGCGTCGCCTCGACCCTGCGCGACGCGCGGGACTCCGGTCACCCCAACCCCGTCGTGGTGGGCGCGATCCCCTTCCGCGACGACCGTCCCGCGCGCCTGCTGGTGCCCGCCGCCGTCTGCTGGACGAGCCCGCCGGCCGGTCCCACCACCGCCCCCGAGCGGATCACCGGGACGTTCACCGGATCCGGCCCGGTCTCCGATCCCGGCGACTACGTGCGCGGCGTGAAGAAGGCGCTGGCCAAGCTGACCGCCGGAGAGCTCCAGAAGATCGTGCTGGCCCGCACCCTGGACATCACCCTGGGCACCCCCGTCGACGTCGGCCGCGTCCTGCGCAACCTCATCCGGCGCGACCCGCAGGCCTACGGCTACGCGGTCGACCTGCCGTCGAGCGGCGACACGGCCCGTACCCTCCTGGGAGCCAGCCCCGAGCTGCTCGTCTCCCGCTCGGGCCGCCGGATCACGACGAACCCGCTCGCGGGGTCCGCGCCCCGCCACCCGGACCCCGTCGTCGACCGCGAACGGGCCCGCGCCCTGCTCGCCTCGGACAAGGACCTCCGCGAGCACGCCCTGGTGATCGAGAGCATCGTGGAGGCGCTGCGCCCGTACTGCAGCAGGCTGTCGGTCCCCGCCGGGCCCTCGCCGCTGTCCACCGCCTCCATGTGGCACCTGTCGACCCGGATCACCGGCGTGCTGGACGACCCGGCGGTCACGTCGCTGGAACTGGCCACGGTGCTGCACCCCACCCCCGCCGTCTGCGGTACGCCCGCGGGCGCCGCGCGCGAGGCCATCGAGGAGATCGAGTCGTTCGACCGAGGCCTGTACGCGGGCCTGGTCGGGTGGGGCGACGCGACGGGCGACGGCGAGTGGGTCGTGACCATCCGCTGCGCCGAGGTCGCCGACCAGACCCTGAGGCTGTTCGCGGGCGCGGGGATCGTCGCGGGGTCGGTGCCGGAGACCGAGCTCGCCGAGACCACCGCCAAGTTCCAGACCATGCTCCGCGCCGTCGGCCTGCACCAGGACCGCTGACCCGCCGTCGCGGGGGACGACGCGCCGGTACGGAAGAGGACGTGTGATCGCGGGCGGTGACCCGCGATCGCGGGGGACGACCCGCGGCCGTAGGCGGCGACCCGCGCCAGCGAGGGCCGGCCCGCCACCGTGAGGAAGCCTCGCCGCCGCGGGAAAGATCCGTCACCGCAGGAAGACATCGGAAAGCCGCAGCAGAACCAACCCGAAATCGCGGGAAAGCCGCAGCAAGACCGCACGAAAGCCGTAGGAAAGGAGACAGTGCCCGTGGCCCTTCCCCAGATCGCCCCCTACCCGTTGCCTGGGGAGGACGATCTTCCCGAGAACCGGGTGAGCTGGCGCCCCGACCCCCGCCGCGTCATCCTGCTGGTCCACGACATGCAGAACTACTTCCTCGCCCCCTTCGCCGCCGGTGTCCCGCCGCTGACCGGGCTCATCGCCAACATCGGTCTCCTGCGCGACGCCTGCGCCGCGATCGGCATCCCCGTCGCCTACTCGGTGCAGCCCGGAGGCCAGAGCGAACGCGAGCGCGGCCTGCTCCAGGACTTCTGGGGTCCGGGGGTCCCCGGCCACCGGGAGAGCGAGATCGTCGCGAGCCTGCTTCCCGCGGAGGGCGACATCCTGCTCACCAAGTGGCGCTACAGCGCCTTCCGCAGGACCGACCTGCGCGCCCGGATGGAGGCCATGGGCCGCGACCAGATCATCGTCTGCGGTGTCTACGCGCACATCGGCTGTCTCATGACCGTCTGCGACGCCTTCATGCAGGACCTCCAGCCGTTCCTCGTCGCCGACGCCGTCGCCGACTTCTCCCTGGAACACCACACCATGGCCCTCACGTACGCCGCGCAGCGCTGCGCGGTCACGGTCGTCACCCAGGGGCTGCTGCGCGGCTGGGAGTCCGCGTCGCCGCCCGCCGAGGTGGCCGGGGGCGTGTAGCGGGGCCCGGTTCGCGGGGCTGCCGCAAATACTGTCGGGGGGTATCCTTCAACAGGGGAGGCCGAGCGGAGGGGGAGAGATGCACGGATACACCGCCAGCAAGCAGGACCATCTGCGGCGACTGCGCCGGATCGAGGGGCAGGTACGAGGGCTGCAACGGATGGTCGAAGAGGACAAATACTGCATCGACATCCTCACCCAGGTGTCGGCGGCCAACCGGGCCCTGCAGTCCTTCGCGCTGTCCCTGCTGGAAGAGCACCTGGCGCACTGCGTGGCCGAGGCCACGGCCAAGGGCGGAGCCGAGGCCGAGGAGAAGGTCAAGGAGGCGTCCGACGCCATCGCCAGGCTCGTCCGTTCCTGAACGCCTCGCGGCGGCCGTCGCCGTCACCGGTCCTGAACGTGTCGCGGTGGGCGTCGTCCGGGCCGTCCGTTTCCGAACGCGTCGCGGTGGGCGTCGCCGTCACTGTTTCCGAACGCGTCGCGACGGGCGTCGGCGTCACCGGGCCCGTCGCGGACGGTTCACGCGTCGACCTTCTCCTCCAGGTTGCGCTGGAAGTGGGCGCAGCCGGTGAAGTCCTCGTGGTCGCAGGCCAGGGCACATTCGATCATGTGGAGCGACGACCGCGCCTGGGCGACGTGTCGCGTCAGGTCCGCGTGCCTGCGGCGCAGGGCGTCGCGTCGCGCCTCCGGATCGCCGGTGGCGATCATTTCCCGGATGTCGGCGAGGGAGAACCCGGCCTCCTTGGCGCGCAGGATCACCGTGACACGACAGAGATCGTCGCGGTCGTAGCGGCGCCGGTCGGCCCTGACCCGGGTGGGGGCCAGCAGCCCCATGGCCTCCCAGTGCCGCAGGACGTGGGTGGGCAGGCCGAACCGCCGGGCGATCTCGCCGATGCTCATCATCGCGTCATCGTCGCTTGACTTCATGTCGGCATTAAGTCGCATCCTCGATCACATGTCCAACGACACCACCACAGACCGGCAGGACCGAGCCGAGCGGGAAACCCGACAGGACCGAACAGACCGGGAAGACCGGGAAGAACCAACGGATTCAACGGATCCGACAGAGCGGGGAGAGCGGGGAGAGCCGGAAAGGGACACCGTCACCGAGCTGGTCCGGCTGCTCGACGCGCTCGACGCCCTCCCCGACTCCGTCCGGCTGCGCGCCCGCTCCTACGACCTGCTCCACCTCACACCGGGGGCACCCGTGGCCGACGTCGGCTGCGGGACCGGCCTGGCCGTCGCCGAGCTGGCCGGGCGCGGCGCGCGGGCGACCGGTGTCGACCTCGGCGAGCGGATGATCGCCGAGGGGCGCCGACGCCGGCCCGGCGCGGATCTCCGCGTCGGCGACGCCCGCGAGCTGCCGTTCCGGGACGGCGAGCTGGCCGGTTACCGCGCCGAGAAGCTCTACCACGAGTTCGACGATCCGGCCGGGGCGCTCGGTGAGGCGCGGCGGGTGCTCGCCCCGGACGGGCGGGTCGTCCTGATCGGGCAGGACTGGGACACCTTCGTCATCGACTCCGACACCCCGGCCCTCACCCGGGCCATCGTGCACGCCCGCGCCGATCTCGTCGCCGCGCCCCGCGCCGCCCGCGCCTATCGCGCCCTCCTGCTGGACGCCGGGTTCGACGACGTAACCGTGGAGGTCCACACCGGTGTCCTCACCGGCCCGCTGATACTGCCGATGCTCACGGGGACCGCCGGTGCCGCCCGTGACGCCGGTGCCGTCACCGAGGACGACGCGGGCAGGTGGATCGCGGAACAGGCCGGACGCGCGCGTACCGGAAGGCTCTTCGTGGCCGTGCCGCTGTTCGTCGCGGCCGCGCGCCGCCCCTGACGACCGGTGAGTACGGCGGGTGCGGCGGGTGCGGCGAACCGGTCCGCGTCCAGGTTCAGCCCCGGGGCCCACCCGACGCCGCGTGACCCGCCGCGTCGGCACAGGCATGACCGCGAACGTTCAGACGGTCCGCCGCCGGCCGATCCCGCAAGGTCACCTCACGCCGTTAAAAAGCACTGAGCAGGCAGTTATGAGGCTGGGGAACCGGGTGATACCGGTATGGAGCTATCCCGCAGGATCCGTCTCGTGCGCGTCCCGGTGGTCGGGATCGACGGCGAGCACGACGTGGAGCAGGTCCTCGATGGCGTGGGCGAGACGCTGGTCGGACAGCTCGTACCGGGTCTGGCGCCCCTCGGGCACCGCGACCACCAGGCCGCAGCCGCGCAGGCACGACAGATGGTTGGACACGTTCTGGCGCGTCAGTCCGAGCTCGTCGGCGAGCCGGGCCGGGTAGGTGGGTCCCTGGAGGAGGGCGATGAGCATCCGGCAGCGGTTGGGGTCGGCCAGCGCCCTTCCGAGACGGGCCATCGCGTCAAGGCGTGTCGCGGCGGTGAGCATGGTTATCACAATACATCGCTTGCTGTATATACAGTGACTGCTGTATAAACACTGAGGACTGTACCGACGGGGATGGAGCACCATGGGGCACGGACACGGGCACGGGCACACGACGCCGACGGCGGCCGCGGCACACCGCGGGCGCCTGGTCGTCGTGCTCCTGCTGACCATCGGGGTGCTCGTCGTCGAGGTCATCGGCGCGGCGCTGTCGGGCAGCCTGGCGCTGCTCGCCGACGCCGGGCACATGGCCACCGACGCCGCGGGCATCGCGCTGGCGCTGTTCGCCGTCTGGATGGCCGGCAAACCGGCCAGTGCCCGGCGGACCTTCGGCTACCAGCGGGCGGAGATCCTCGCCGCCGCGATCAACGCGGTCGTCCTCCTCGCCCTGAGCCTCTACATCCTGTACGAGGCCGTCCGGCGTTTCGCCGACCCCGCGCCGGTCGGCGGGACGGTGATGCTCGTGGCGGCCGCGGTCGGCCTGGCCGCCAACGCGGTCGGGCTGTGGCTGCTGCGCCCCGGCCAGACGGAGAGCCTCAACCTGAGGGGTGCCTACCTGGAGGTCCTCGGCGACCTGCTGGCCTCGGTCGCGGTGATCGTCGCCGCGGTCGTCATCGCGCTCACCGGCTGGACGACGGTGGACCCGATCGTCTCCGTCATCATCGCCCTGCTGATCGTGCCGCGCAGCTGGAGCCTGCTGCGCGAGGCCGTGGACATCCTGCTCGAAGCGGTTCCCCGGGGCGTCGACCTGGAGGAGGTCCGCAGGCACCTGCTGGAGACACCGGGTGTCATCGACGTCCACGACCTGCACGCCTGGACCATCACCTCGGGCCTTCCCGTCCTGTCCGCCCACGTCGTGATGGCGGACGGCGTCCTGGTCGACGGCTCCTTCGGCCCGGTGCTGGACCGGCTGCACGAGTGCCTGGCCGGTCACTTCGACGTCGAGCACTCCACCCTGCAGCTGGAGCCCGCCGGTCACGCGGACCACGAGGGCGCCCGGCATCCCTGACGGGCGCCCGGCCGTGGGCGCCATGGCAGCTCAGGGGGTCTGGAAACCGGCCTTCGCCAGCACGTCCTTGCCCTGCCGGGAGAGCACGAGGTCGACGAACTGCTTGGCCGCCTCCGGCGCGGGCGCGCCGGACAGGACCGCGATCGGGTAGTCGTTGATCGCCTTCTCGGCCTCGGGGAAGTCGATGCCCTGCACCTTGCCGCCGGAGGCGATGACGTCCGTCTTGTAGACCAGGGCGGCGTCGACCTCACCGAGCTCGACCTTGGTCAGGGTGGCCTTGACGTCCTGTTCCAGGGTGACGGGGGTGACCTTGAGCCCGGCCGCGTCCAGGGCCTTGATCGCGGCGGCGCCGCAGGGCACCTGCTCGGCGCACAGGGCGACCTTGACCTTCGAGTCGGTCAGGTCCTTGAGGTCGTCGACCTTGGCCGGGTTGTCGGCCGGGACGGCGATCTGCAGGCTGTTGCGCACGAACGTGACCGGCGAGGCGGCCAGGGAGGCGTCGGTGACGGTCTTCATCGTGGCCGGGCTCGCGGCGGCGAACACGTCGGCGGGGGCGCCCGCGACGATCTGCTGGGCCAGGGTGGCGCTGGAGCCGAAGCTGAAACGCACCGTCGTGCCCGGGTGCGCGGCCTCGAAGGTCTTGCCCAGCTCGGTGAACGTACCGGTCAGCGACGCGGCGGCGAGCACCGTCAGCGTCGTGGCGCCGCCCCCGGTCGTGGCCTCGCTCCCGGAGGCGGCAGGGGTGGCGGCGGCGCCGGGGGCCGGATCGGCGGTGCCGCAGCCGGACAGGGCGGCGGCCAGTGTGAGGGCGAGGGGGACCGTGAAGGCCCACCGGGAAAGACGCCTGAACAACGAGGGCTCCTTACTGACTCACCGTGCTGATCCGAAACGTCGTCGGGAACAGTCACCATACCTCGCACATTCCCCCACCAAGAAGAGACTTCCTGAGCAAACACGCCATGTATCGCCATATCACCATGGCATCTGCGACATCCCGACGCCTCCCGTCGGAACGGTGGCCCGGCCCGCCTCGGGAGCAGGGACGGTTCCGGGCGTCAGAAGCGGCGCGAACCGGCGTGACCCGGGAGCAGGGACGGTTCCGGCCATCGGGGCCGGCGCGGACCGGCGCGGACCGGCGCGGACCGGGAGCGTGGGTGGTCCCGGCGTCGGCGGCGGTGTGGACGGGGCGCGCGAGATGGGGGCATGCTGTGGCGTGCTTTTGCGCCAGTTGGAGTATCTGGTCGCGCTGGCCCGCGAGCGGCACTTCGCCCGGGCCGCCGCCGCCTGCCACGTCTCCCAGCCGTCCCTGTCAGCGGCGATCCGGAAACTGGAGCGCGAGCTGGACGTCCCCATCGTGCGCCGGGGCCGCCGGTTCGCCGGGCTCACCCCCGAGGGGGAGCACGTGCTGCTGTGGGCGCACCGGATCCTCGCCGAACGCGACGCGCTGCTCGACGATCTCTCGACGATGCGGGGCGACCTGTCGGGCACGCTGCGGATGGGAGCCATCCCCACCGCGCTGACCGTCGCGCCGCTGCTGACCACGCCGTTCTGCGAACGCCACCCCCACGTCCGGGTGTCGCTGGAATCGCTGTCGTCGCACGAGATCACCCGGCGGCTGGCCGAGTTCGATCTCGACATCGCCATGACGTACCTGGACGGCGACCCCCTGGGAAACGTGCGGACGACGCCGCTGTACGAGGAGCGCTACCTGCTGCTCACCCCGGACGACGGCGAGCTGGCCGGGCGTGCCGTGGTGCGCTGGGCCGAGGTGGCCACGCTCGCGCTGTGCCTGCTGGCGCCGCAGATGCGGAACCGGCGCATCCTGGACGAGATCTTCGCCGAGGCCGGCGCGGTCGTCGTACCGGCGATCGAGACCGACACCGTCTCCGCGCTGTACGCCCACGTCGCCACCCACCGCTGGTCCAGCGTGATCGCGCACGCCTGGCTGCACATGTTCGGCGTACCGGACGGGATGCGGGTGGTCCGGCTGGAGAGCCCGTCGCGGGCACCCCGGGTCGGCCTGGTCGTCGCCGACCGTACCCCCGCGCCCGTGCTGGCCGGCGCCCTCCTGGACGCCGCCCGCGGCGTCGACATGCGCGCCGTGCTCGACCGGCTGCTGCACGGTTACCTGTCGAATCCCCCCGGGCAAAGAAACAGCACATAGACAACGTCTATGTGTTCATAGGAATTTTCATTTTGACGTTTTACGGCAATGACGAGGAAGGTGAAAAGCAGCCGCACGAAATCCGCAGGAAAAAAGATGAGGAGCGAATGTCATGGCGAAGGTGCTGTGCGTCCTGTACGACGACCCGGAGAACGGCTACCCGACCTCCTACGCCCGCGACGACCTTCCGAGCATCGCGCACTACCCCGGAGGCCAGTCCCTGCCCACGCCGCAGGGGATCGACTTCACCCCCGGGCACCTGCTCGGCAGCGTCTCCGGCGAGCTGGGCCTGCGGGCCTTCCTGGAGAGCCGCGGTCACACCCTGGTCGTCACCTCCGACAAGGACGGGGAGAACTCCGCGTTCGACCGCGAGCTTCCCGACGCCGACGTGGTCATCTCCCAGCCGTTCTGGCCCGCGTACCTCACCCCCGAGCGGCTCGCCAGGGCGGCCAACCTGAAGCTGGCCATCACCGCGGGCATCGGCTCCGACCACGTCGACCTGGACGCGGCCATCGAGCACGACGTCACCGTGGCCGAGGTCACCTTCTGCAACAGCATCAGCGTCGCCGAGCACGTCGCGATGATGATCCTGTCCCTGGTCCGCAACTACCTGCCCTCCCACCAGCGGGTTCTCGACGGGGGCTGGAACATCGCCGACTGCGTGGCCCGCTCCTACGACCTGGAGGGCATGCACGTCGGGACCGTCGCCGCCGGGCGCATCGGCCTGGCCGTGCTGCGCCGCCTCAAGCCCTTCGACGTGCGCCTGCACTACACCGACCGCCACCGGCTGCCGCGGGAGGTCGAGGAGGAGCTCGGCCTCGTCTTCCACCCCACCACCGCCGACATGGTCCCCAACTGCGACGTGGTGACCGTCAACGCGCCCCTGCACCCCGAGACCGAGGGGCTGTTCGACGACGAGCTGATCGCCACCATGAGGCGCGGCGCGTACCTGATCAACACCGCCCGTGCCAAGATCTGCGACCGCGACGCCGTCGTGCGCGCCCTGGATAGCGGGCAGCTCGCCGGGTACGCCGGTGACGTGTGGTTCCCCCAGCCCGCGGGCCCCGACCACCCCTGGCGGACCATGCCGCACCACGGCATGACCCCGCACATCTCCGGCTCCTCCCTCTCCGCCCAGGCCCGCTACGCCGCGGGAACCCGCGAGATCCTGGAATCCTGGCTGGACGGCACCCCGATACGGCCGGAATACCTCATCGTCCAGGGCGGAAAGCTCGCCGGAACCGGCGCCCATTCCTACTCCGTCACCAAGGACCGTAAGTAGGTTTCCGCCACCGAGGACCGTGAGTGAACGACGCCCTGGCCGCGCCCGTCGGTGGGGGGAGGCGGGGCGGGCCGGCCGGGACCACGCGAAGGGAGGCCTGCGCGACGGCGGCTCGCCGGTGGATGATGTCATGTGGCACTGCCGCGTCCACCGAACGCCGGAACGAATGGATCTGACATGGATCTGCTGCCCTTCGACACGGCACACGCCTCCACGGTCGCGGGCTGGCCCGCCTCGCCGCGGGAGGTCGAGATGTGGTGCGGACGGCACGAGTTCCCCCTGCCCGCGCGGGTCGTCGCCGACTGGCAGCTGGGAGAGGACGTGCGCTCCCACATGCTCTTCGCGGACGGTGACCCGCTCGGCTACGGGGAGCTGTGGGTGGACCCCGAGGAGGGGGAGATCGAGCTCGCCCGGATCATCGTGGCCCCCGGTGCCCGAGGCGCGGGGATCGGGCGCCACCTGGTGCGAGGACTGGCCGCGCTGGCCAGGGACACGGGTTACGCGGACGTCTTCATGCGCGTGCACCCGGACAACGACCGGGCCCTGCGGTGCTACCGGGGAGCCGGTTTCCTGACGGTCGACGCTCACCTGGCGGCGGAGTGGAACGTCCCCCAGCCGGTCGACTACGTCTGGCTGCGGCACGCCGACCCCGGCGATCCTGGCCACTCGCCCCGGGCGAGCTGACCTCCACCGATCCCCTGCCCCGACCCTCAGTCGACGGCTCCGGCGCGAGGTCACGCACGGTAAGCCTCCCGAGCCGGAACGACATCACCCATAAACCGGCCGGATCGATTTCACCGGAGCGGTCAAGTCCTCAATAGGAATGGCTCTCGGGCCCGATAAGCAACCCTTATGACGTATCCGTTGTCCCGATGGTATTGCCACGCATAGCGTTAAACATAAGCCGTGGCCGGACCGAGCGGAGGAGGAAACGTGAAATTCGGAATATATCCTGCCTATATTGGCGGCCGAGATGTCACCGGTGACAACGCCCAGTTCGTTCACACACTCACCGCCCGAGCCCTCATGGAGGACACCTTCCCCAGCCTGCGGCTCAAGCGCGACCTCGATCTGGGAATCGCCGACCCGAACACGGCGGGGGAAAGCGTCGTGGGGGCGTGCGTCGTCGCCGACGAGAGCATGACGGCCATGGCCCTCGAATCGGCCGCCCGCGCCGCCCCCGAATGGCGCCGGGTCCCGCTCACCGAGCGGATCGAGATCGGACGCCGCATCGCGGAACGGATGCTTGAGCACCTAGACACCCTCGTCGAGATCCTCGTCGCCGAGGGCACGCCGCACTCCGCGGCCAGAGGCATGATCGGCGGGCTCCCGTTCACCAGCTGGAGCCGGGAGACGCTCGAATGGTGCGCCGAGCAGATGGAGTTCCGCCGGTGGGACGGCGACCGTGAGATGATCCTGCGCCGCGTTCCCGACGGCGTCGTCTGCATCAACCCGCCCCAGAACGCCGCGGCGGTCAACGCGCTGAACGGCCTCACCGCTCTCCTGGCCGGCAACACCGTGGTGGTGCGGGCACCCCGAGGGGTCGCGCTCAGCTGCATGTACGCGATGCGGGAGATCGCGGCGCCGGTGCTCGAAGAGGCGGGAGCGCCGCCGGGAACGCTCAACGTCCTTTGCGGGCCGCCCATGCTCGACGCCTGGATGGCCAGCGAGCACGTCGACGACGTCCTCTACTTCGGGGGCAGCGAGAAGGGGCTCGAATTCGAGACCGACTGCATCGCCGCCGGCAAGAAGCCGATCCTGGAGCTCGCGGGCAACGACTGCTGCGTGGTGTGGCACGACGCCGACCTGGACGCCACGGTGGAGACCCTCACCGAGTTCTTCATGAACTCCGGCCAGATCTGCAACGTGCCCAACCAGGTGATCGTCCATCCGGAGATCGCGGACGAGCTCATCGAGCGACTGGTCACGGCCACCAGGAGGATCCGGCCCGGGTATCCGGACGAGACCGACGTGGTGCTCACCCCGGTCCTCGGGGTCGACTGGTTCTTCGGCTGCCTGGGGGAGGCGCTCGCCAAGGGCGCGAAACTCGTCCACGGCGGCCGTCGTCTCGAAGTCGACGGCTCACCGTCCGGCACCGGGTTCTTCGTCGAGCCGAGCATCGTCAGGGTCGACGGCCTCCGGGACGCGAGGTCGCTGTCGGTGGTCCGCGACGAGACGTTCTTCCCGCTGCTGCCGATCATCGTCCCCGAGGCCGGCGTTCCGGACGACGCCCTGCTGGAGGAGGTGCTGACCTTCGTGAACGGCAACGCGTACGGCCTGCGCAACTCCTTCTGGTCGACCGGGGACTCGACGATCGAGCGGGTCCTGGAGGGGGTCACCAACGGCGGCAACCTGAAGATCAACGATTCGCACACCGCCTTCCTCCCCTTCCTGCCCAACCAGGGCGGCCCCGGCCTCACCGGCGGCGCCTTCGGCGAGGCGAGCCATCCCATGCTGCGCACCACCCATCTGCAGGGCGTGAGCGTCATCCGCCCGGCGGCCTGACGCGACACGGACCGACACGGACCGACGCGAACCGACGCGAACCGACGGCGCACCAACGGCGGACTGAGAAGGAGCACCCGTCATGACATCTCGTACCCTGAAGGCCACGGTGCCGGCGACGGCCGCCGAGGTGATCGAGCGGCTCGGCGACGAGCCGGCATTCCCCGCGTACGCCCGTGACATCGTCTCCGTCTCCGACACCGGCGACGGGCTCCGCCAGTGGGTGCTGGCCTTTCGCGGCGGCACGGCGAGGTGGACGCAGCGCAGCTGGGGGGCCGGAGGCGGCCCGCAGCCGCACCGCATCGAATTCGAACAGGTCAGCGGGGACTTCCAGCACCTCAAGGGGGCGTGGACGAGCACGGACCTCCCCGACGGCTGCGAGGTCGTGTTCGACGTGAACTACAGCACGAGCGTCCCCCACCTCGCGGGCGCGATCGACTCCGCCGTCGGACGGGTGCTGGTCCGCAGCGCCCACCAGATCATGTTCGCCGTCGGAGGCTCGGTGCACGTCACATCCGGAGACCGGCACCTCCGGGACCTGCCGGAGGGCTTCATCCCGGAGGGAATCACGGGCGACGCGCCTCAATGACGTCCGGATCCGCGGAATTTGAGATGGTTGTGGAATCAGTTGTGTTCCAAATGTGAGGCCGAGGGCGGCTCCATGCCGGCCATGTGCCGGTTGAACCTCACTGTCATCCATACCGACTTGCCGGATCGAGAAACCGCGTCATACGAACCACCGACACAATCTAAGAAGACGATGGGCGTGTCCGAGTGCGCGCGGTGATCGCAGGTCGTATGCTGCTGGCTCAGCGCCTGTGGGTAGGCGTGAGGTGGACAGTTCGCCCGGACGCAAACTGATGACCCCAAAGGTGCGATGCCTAGCCCACTTGTGAATCATTGCAGGGCTCCATGCGGATGCGTCTCGTGCGGCCGTAGTCCGGGATACGTGCCGCAGGGTGAGGAACGCCATGCCGCACGTCAACGACAAGCACGCTTTCAATGATACGGTCAAACTTCTTGGAGGGCCTTGTCCCCTCCACTACTCCGCTCGTGTCAGTGGACGGCGAGTTATTGACACGCCACAGGTCGGCCAGAAACATTTTCAAGGCATCCTGGCTCACTGCCTTTTTAGCGAGCGGCGCACAACGCCGTGGGATGTCATGGCTGGGCGATCGTTCCATGATCTGCGCTCGTACTTCAACTCGATTTCACCCCAGCTTGATAGTCTCATGATCGAGACGAACACCGCGATGCGAGTCGCCAGTTACCTGCTGCCGTACACCCGGAGTTACTCTCGGAGCCTTCACGAGTGTTCCGGGATACCAGGCCTACGCGTCGATGGTTATGGAAAAGGCATGATCCGGCTCAGGCATCTTCCTACGAATGGCATTCTCGAATTGCGTGACTCTCGTTCTTACACCAAACAGCTGGCCGTAAGTGTTTTTCAACGCGAGGTCGCGTGGAACCGTGAGCTTGATGTCTGTTCGAGCCTTCGAGTCCCTGCTTGGGAAAAGGACAGCTTGGACATCGCGGAAGAGGCCTCTCTCAGGGCATGGCCGTCAGTGTCGGAGGTGTCATTGCTTAGTGCGATCCTGGCGCGAGCCGGGGTTCTATGGGGCTATTCCTGGGATAACGGCCTACTCGCTGCCGCCTACCGTCCGAGTGCGGCTTATTGCCTTAGTTGGTATGAAGGACCCACTACGAATAAGCTTGGTCAGTTGCTATCAGAGTCGGCCATTCGGGTCGACGGGATGACATTCAAGCCATCCGAATGTGTTACGGGTCGAGGTCTTCTCCTGCTCGGAGAGGTCGAGCTGGAGCTATCCGGATCGAAGCCTCCTATCTTTGAGTAACCGATCACTCCAGCAGATCGAGTAGCCGTCCCGCTTGGCGCTCCAAAGTGCCCTTTGGGTTACGCGCAGAGAAGGGGCCGTCGGGGCCGAGCATGCACATCCAGGAGAAGGCGAATAGGCGTCGGAAGGCCAGCACTCGCGCCGCTTCGGCAGCGGTGAGATCGATGTGTGCCAGCAGTCCGGCGCCGTTGAAGATGCCGTCGACCTGTGAGATGTGCTCAATGAGCTCCGCGAGTTCGAAGGCACGATCGCTACGTCCAGAGTCCTCCCAGTCGATCAGCCGGATACGCTTGCCGTCCCATAAGTAATTGGCCAGGTTGCTGTCGGAGAGCCCGAAGACGGGGGTCGTTCCCACTATCAACCGATCCAGTTGAGAATCAACAAGCCATTTCGAACCTGCGGTGAAGGCTTCGGCCACCACCGGATCGCTGCCTAGATCGGGAGCTGCTGCTCGGAGTCTCCGGGCCTTGGCGATGGCCGCGGACGGGTTCCACGCAGAGGGCACCAAGTCAGCCAGCACCTGCGTGGGAATCGCTTGGTGCAGGGTTTTGATCGCCTTGGCCATCGCTTCGATCTGCTCCGGCGTGACATCCAGTCCACGCAGCGGAACGCCATCCAGGCGCGACATCACCACCACGGGTGGCTCCGCGTCCAAGTGGGCCGCCAGCGGTAAAGGAGCCAGGTCAGGGGCGTACTCCGCGAGCAAGGTCAGCGCCCGCCACTCCTGCTCGGGCTCACCACGGCCCCATGACTCAAAGGTTTTGATCACCCGGTCAGGATGCATTTCGATGCCGTGAGTGCTTGACTGACCTGTCACCCGTTTCTCCTGCCGTCCTGGCTCCTCCTGAACCCGAGCACAGGATCCTGGCCCAGATGGTTCCCGAGGCTACCTCTATACGGGAGCCACATAAGCAAGATCAATGGTTCACACAGGGCGAACGGAAAAAGACAATCCGCGGGTGGCATAGATGGGCCAACGAGTCCTTTCGTGGAGCTTGCCCGGATGCGCCATTAACACCGGTGTCGGCCGACTCTCCTCATCGCCTTAGTTGGAACTCCTCAAATCAGCGGCGGACGTCCTAGGCGTGTCATTCGCCAGACCGTGCTCCACCGCATCGGGCGGCGATTTCCACACGATGTGGTGCACCCTTCGATGAACCCGCTGCCCCACGCTTGGAGTCCCGCCAAAGGAGGCCTGCGGACGACGGTGATCACAGTCCAGGTGGCGAGGTAGACCGGTACCAGCGCTGCGGGCAGGTGGCGTCTGGCCAGCCAGACGCGGTTGCGGGCGACCATGCGGAAGTACACGGCATGGCGCGTCGGAGAGGTCCGGGGGTGCTGCAGCACCAATTCCGGGCGGTATTCGATGCGCCAGCCCGCGTCCAGCGCCCGCCACGCCACGTCGGTTTCCTCGTGCGCGTAGAAGAACGACTCCGGCCAGATACCGACATCGTCCACTACGGCCATGCGGATGGCGTTGCCGCCGCCGAGGAACGTGGTGACCTCCGAGGCACGCAACGGTTGACCGGTACGCAGTCGGGGAACGTGGCGGCGCTGCGTGTGACCGGTCTCATCCGCGATGCGGAAACTAACGATTCCCAAGTCAGAGCTGCGAGCGAACAGACAGCGAATCGTGTCGGCGGTGTCGGAACGCGGCAGGAGCCCGTCGTCATCCAGATACATGACGACATCGATGTCCTCGTGATCGCGGAGAGCGGCGAGCGCGGCGTTGCGCCCGCCGGAGATCCCTCGGTTCTCGGGCAATTCCAGTCCTTCGACTCCTGCGGGCAGTCGCCCCAGCCGGGTGCCGTTGCCGACGACCACGACGCGCATCGCCGGCCCGGATTGCGCTTCGACGGAGTCCAGGAGCGCGGTGAGTTCGGCCGGTCGGTCGCCCATCGTGAGGATGACCACCCCGATCCTCACATCCGTAGGCGAGGTGAGAGCCCTGCGGTCCTCGTACGGCATGCGTACCTCTCTCATCAGCGGGGCGGGAGGACGGGCACATCGCCGCTGGCCGCCTGAAAGCCTGGAAGGCCATGCCAGCGTGATCGTACAGTTCCTTCTGGGTGGGCCGTTGCTTTGTGGCCATGTGCAGATCGCCTGTCGTTAATGTAGATCTGAATTCATGACCGGTTTCCGTGGTGCTCATCCACGCCTGCCGTGCGCGGCCTCCTCGTACAACCGCTGGTAGCGGTCGGCCACGGCGGCCCAGCTGTAGGAGCGGTGTACGTGCCGCGTCGCGTTGGCCGCCCGCCGGGCTCGCTCCATGGAATTGGCCAAAGCCGCGGAAAGGGTCTCGACCAGATCGGTGACGTTGTCGGGTTTCACGAGCCAACCGTCGGCACGGCTGCCGCGACCGGTGATGATGCCCGCCGGGCCTCCCGTGTTCGTCGCGATCGGCGGCGTGCCGCAGGCTGCGGCCTCGATGTAGACCATGCCGAAGCTCTCGTTGACGGCGGGGGCGACCATGAGGTCGGCGCAGTTGAGACCGTCGGGAAGCTCGTCATGGTCGCGCCAGCCGATGAAGTAGACATGATCGTCGATTCCGAGACGTCGAGCAGCGGTCAGCGGATGCTCGCCTTCCGCTTCGCCCGGGTAACCGCCCCACAACAGCAGGACAGGCGCCGGGTCTGCGGTCTTCAGGATCGCGGTAAACGCTTCAAGCAGGACGTTGAGCCGTTTGACCTGCTGGAACCGGCCGATCCACAGCAGCACGGGACGTAGCGCCCCACTCGCGTCGACCATCCTGCCAAGATCGCTCGCGGTGTAGCGGATGCTGCCGGGTTTCTGACCGGGCGCCCATCCCCGTGGGTCGTCAACCAGCCAGCGGCGTAGCCGCGCCAGGCGCTGGTCGTCATCGAGGTGCTTCGGCACGAAACGCGTGGTGTCCACACCGTTGGGCACCACCGTGATGTCATCCTCCGGAATGTCCAGCAGGCGATCCACCTCGACGCGGTCACTTTCAGAGACCACGACGATCCGCCCGGCACGGCGGGCGTACTGGCGCATCTGCCCGCTCCACAGATCGGCGTACTGCCACAACTTCCAGTCCTTCGTGTGGACGTACGCGAGCTCTTCCCCGGCGAGATCCGCGTCATGCAGGAGTCGTTCCAGAACCATCCGCTTCCGTCCGGGGTCATCGTCATAACAGGCATCGCCTAGGGCGCTGAGTGGTACACCGAGGCGTTCGGCGAACCGGGTGACCTGCTGGGCTTGATCGAGGAGCTTGAGATCGGTGCCATGGAAAGTCGTGATGACCGGGATCCCTGGATAAGCGCGATGGACTGCGACCTGCAGGTGGCTCAGGTGGTGCAGATGAACGACAGCGGGATGGGTGCTGCGGTGAGCGGTCAGGTGCTCATCCCAGGCGCTGATCAGGTGCTGGGTCGTCGCGGGTGCCACGGCGGTGAACATGCGGTCGGGTGCGCTGGGCCCACGATCCTCGTAGGAAGGGTGGAAGGGAGCGGGTTGCTCGTCCATGCCGCTCCCGCCGCGCGTGTAAGCGGCTGCCGCGGCGTTGTAGTCCATCGCGGCCACATTCAGGCCGACGTAGAAGGTGGGTGCGTGGCTGAAGTCGCCACTCGTGCCCAGTGATCCGCACAGGATGCGAGACGTGAGACCACGGCCGGTGAACTCACGACCGAGGTAGCGGATTACCTGGGCCGATCCGCCACGCGGGAAGAACTGGACGACAGTGTCCACGGTGAGCATGAGATGTCCTGACGATCAAGATGGAGAGACGGTCACTTCACTGGCGGATGAAGTCGTGATCAATGAGGGACACGCCGGTGCCGGTACGGGCCGCGGTGAGGATCGCTTCGGTGGCCGCGACGGCGGCAGCGCCCTGGCGCAGTGTGACGATGTCGTTCGGCAGGCCGAGCAGCGCGTCACGGAAGGCTTCGTGCTGGGTGCGGAACGGCTCCGCACCCGGGACCTCGTAGGTCGTGATTTTTCTCATGGGCACTGCGGTGCCCGGAGTATCGCCGTTGTCGTAGTGAGTGATCGTGCGGGTCAGGGCGTCGGCCATCACGCATCCCTTGGCCGTGTGCGCGATGACGATCCGTTCCTTGTACGGCGAGATGCGGCTCACCTGGAGGTCAGCGATCTCGCCACCGCTGAGGCGCAGGACCGCTGCGGCGAGATCTTCGTGCGGGCCGCCGCTTACGCTGCTGACCTGGGCGGTGACGGAGGTGATGTGGCGGCCGGTGAGCCAGGTCGCCAAATCGACGTCATGGATGGCGATGTCGGTGACCACGCCGACATCACGGATCCGGTCCGGGAAGGGACCGTGGCGGCGGGTCGCCACCTGGTAGACGGCACCGAAGTCCCCGTCGCGCAGGCGGACGCCGAGTTCCCTCACGGCTGGATTGCGCCGCTCGGTGTGTCCGACCGCGCCGATCAAACCGGCCTGTTCGAAGGCTTCCACCAGCCGCAAAGCGGCAGGGAGGGAGGAGGCGAGGGGCTTTTCGATGAGGGCGTGCACTCCTGCGGCGGCGAGCGTGACGCCGATGCGCTCGTGCTCGGTGGTCGGTGTCGCGACGACGCAGTAGTCCAGCTCGATGTCCAGCAGTTCATCGACGTCGCCGACTGTCCGAACACCGTTGAACTTGGAACGCCGCTCCGGATCGGTGTCAGCGACCGCGACCAGGGAGACGCCGTCCAGCGAGCTCAGAACCCGGGTGTGGACGCTCCCCGCCCATCCCAGCCCGATGACCGCCGCTCTGAGTGATGTCGTCATTGCTCTACCAGCCAAGTGGGTGAAGGTGGACGTCTTCGGTGCAGGCCAGGACGTGAGGGCAGGTGATCTCAGATGCGCGGGACGGCGCCGGTGTTCCAGCTCGCGACCCGGTCGCCTTCGGTGCGGAGCCAGTCGGGGATGGCCGCAGGTACGGCGCGCAGCCAGTCCACGTAACGGGCGATACCTGCCTCCACACTGATCTGCGGTTCCCAGCCCAGAACCTGGCTCATCCGGTTGATGTCCGCGCACCCGCCGAGCGGATCCTGGGCGGGCCGGGGAGCGTCGCACAACTGCGCGTCGGGAAAATGGGTCTGGATCAGCTCGGCGACCCGCCGTACAGAGGTGGTACGGCCGGTTCCGAGGTTGACGATCTGGCCGCCCGCCTCTTCACCGACCAGGGCCAGGCAGATGCCGGCCGCGGCATCTTCGACGTGGACGAAGTCTCGGACCTGACGGCCGCCGTTGTTCAGAGGCAGCGGATCGCCGATCGCGGCGTACATCGCGAACTGGGCGATCACCCACGAGTAGGCGCCTGGCTTGGGGACTTGGTGCTCGCCGTAGACGCTGAAGGGCCGCACCACGGTGAAGTCGACGCCTGCGGCGTTCAGCAGAAACCGGGTCTGCCACTCTCCCCAGGCTTTCGCCGCCGCGTACACGTTGAGAGGACTGATCGGCTGGTCCTCGGTGAAGGTCTGGACGGCGTCACTCCCAGCGGCTCCGTGCCCGTAGACCTGCGCCGAGGAGATGAACAGGAAGCGGCGCACGTTACCGGCGTCGGCCACGGCTCGCAGCACCGTCTCGACTCCCGCGACGTTGGAGTGGAAAGCGGTCTCGGGGTCGCGGGTGCAACCGGCGACGGTCGAGTGTGCGGCCGCGTGGATGACGTAGTCGCTGTCGCGAACCAGGTCCCTGACGAGGTCCTCATCGCAGATGTCGCCGATCCGCAGACCGGACTCGTGTTCGTCGGCCTTGAGCAGGGTCGGCATCGTCTCGTAGCTGCTGAGGTTGTCCAGGGCCGTGACGTGCGCTCCGGCGGCTTCCAGCATCCGCCCGATCACAGCACCGATCAGTCCCGCACCGCCTGTGATCAGTACGTGCCGGCCGGAGAGGGCGGTGAGCCGGTTGTTCATGTGATCTCCTCGCATCGGTTTTCCGGGAAGCTCGGTCTTCCGGGAAGGAATGAGGGCCGGAACGCGCCGCCGTAGACCTGGCGGCACCGACCGGCAGGGCAGCGGTCAGGAACAGATGAAGGATCCGGTGAACTTGGTGAGCGCGAAGTGGCCGTCACGGTCGATGACGGCCTGGACCCGCGCTCGTGCCCGCACTCGCAGTTCGGCGAAGAAGTCCTCACCGAGGTCACCTGGGTCGGAGGCGGCGCAGCAGTAGTTGTGGGCGGAGTAGAAGGCCATAAAGGCCTCCGCATCGGCGAAGCGCAGCTGGTCCTGCCAGGTGCGGAGCTCGACCTGTGTGAAATGCGGGTTCAGATACTCGCCTCCGTTGACGAGGGAGATCCGGACTTTCGGCGTCGCCTTGAACAGCCGTGCCGGGGCGTTCATCTCCCGCAGGACGGCGAAGTGCGTCTGGTACATCTCCACCATCGAGTCGGGACGGTCGGTCGTGAGCACGAATCTCCCGCCGGGACGCAGCACGCGCCGTACCTCGGCCAGGCACCGGTCTATATCGGGGACGTAGTGCATCATGTACGTCGCGATCACCCGGTCGAAGGAGTCGTCGCTGAACGCGGAGAGGTCGTCCGCGCTGCCTTCGACCCACTCACATGGGGTAGCGACACCGGCCAGCCGTGCCTCAGCGGCTTGGAGCACCCCGGGCGCGATGTCCAGTCCGACGATGCGGCCGTCGGCGAGGTGAGGGCGGAGGTGCTCCAGGACGAAACCGTTGCCGCATCCCACGTCGAGCAGTGTTTCGGTGCCGACGAGCTCCAGTTGCTCGGCCAGGTGGTCGATCAGCGAACGGGGACTGGTGCGGTAACGGTTGTGCGCGAGCTGCTTGCCGTCGAGCATCCGCGTGTCGGCGAAGAACACGTCACGGGCATCCCGGGCAGACAGTTCGAAGAACTCCTCAGGGATGATCTCAGCGGCGAGCCTGTCCACCTCGGGTGTACGAAAGTCCATGACGATCCTTTCAGGTGCGCGAGGGAGACGACGGAGGCGATGGAACGGGGCCGGTTGACCATTTGGTACCGACGTACTTGTGCGGCAGCAGTTCCGCGAGTGGAGCGCACGTGCCGACGCCCTTGATGGAGACCACCACCGACAGGCCGGGTTCATGGTCGAGCAGGAGCTCGCGACACAGCCCACACGGCGGGACGATGCGGGCCGGGCCGTCTTCGCTGGGTTTGGGGAAGCGCACCGCGGCGACCGCGACCAGCGGTGCCCGGGTGGCCATCCGTGCGACACCCAGCGCGACCGCCTCGGCGCAGATCGCAGCGCGGCCGACCATGGCGTCCAGGTGCAGGCCCAGATGAACGGTCCCGTCCGTGTCCAGCAACGCGGCGCCGATCTGGTGACGGGCGAGGACATACCGTTCGGCGATCAGCTCGTGGGCCGCGGCCACCAGACGTCGGCCGACCTCGTCCTGGCAGGCGCCGCTCGGGTCGCCCCTCTCTACGGCGGTCATACGACAACGCCTGCGGGAGCGAGGAAGTCGCGGTGAATCTGCGATTCCTGCGGTCCGCGCGTTCCCTGATACTTGCCCGTGTAGAGGGTGATGTCGCCCTGGGGGATCCAGAACGTCACCTGGCCGATCAGCAGACCCGGGTAGATGCGGACGGGTTGCACCGCATGGAGTTGCAACGTCCACTGATTGATGGAGCCGATGTCGATCAGGTCGGCGGTCACGTGCACGAACAGGCCGAGACGTGCGACTCCGGAGCGAGCCCGGATGATCGGCACGTAGTGGTCGCTGCCCATGATTTCGACCGTGCTGCCGAGATAGATCCGATCCGGTTCCAAGATCAGCCCTACCTCGGGGATGGCCAGTTCCTTCACCGGATTGGGACGGCGTACGTCGAGCACCTCATCGGTGTAGACCTTCAGGGTGGTGCCGAGGCGGAAGTTGTAGCTGTTGGGATTGACCTGCTCGGCGTGGAAGGGCTCGATGGTGATGCGGCCCGCCTCGTGCTGGCGAGTGATCTCCGATCCCGTCAAGATCATCGCTTGGCTCCTCTGCGAGCGGGTCGGCGCCCTGCGGTCAGCAGGTCAGGGTAGGGGGTAACGGCTTCGGAGAAGCGTCCGAAGTGGCCGTCGTAGGGAAGCCGGTCACCGGAGGGAACCCAGAAGGACACCTGACCGACGATCATCCCCGCGTAGACGCGGACGGCCTGGCACACGACGATCTCCAACGTCCACCGGTGAATCGCGCCCAGATTGCCCAGGTCGGCGGAGACCTGCAGGTAGACGCCGAGCCGCCCGAGAGAGGAGCGGCCGATCAGGGACGGCACGTAGTGGTCGCTGCCGATCCGCTCGACGGTGGTACCCAGATACACCCGACCTGGCCGCAGTACGGCTCCCTCGTCGGGAATGGTGATCTCCCTCACCGGATGCTCGCCCAGCGCGTCGATCACTGGACCACGATGTGTTCGCAGTACCGGACCCAGACGGTAGTTGTAGCTGTTGGGGTTGACCTGCTCGGAGTCGAAGGGCTCCAGGGCGATGCGTCCCGCCTTGTGCTGACGAATGATCTCCGGTCCGGTGAGGATCACGCCATGACCTCGTGCACAAGCTCAGCCGCTCGACCTTGCAACTGCTCCAGGCCACCGTCATTGATCACCCGGTGGTGGGGAACGCAGTCCGGCGGAAGCTCGGTGACATGGTCGTCCGCGCCCGACGACAGATCCTCGCGAGTCTGCTTGCGGGGCTGACGCACGCTCTCCGGCGCCCACACCTCCACCAGGAGGAAGCCCAGTTCGGCCAGCACCTCGACGTCAGGAGCCCGCATGTCGTCGCACACCACCACGCCGCCGGGATACTTCTCGGCGGCCTGGACGACCCGACGGGCGAAGGGGTCGGTCAGTGCGGCAGGGTTGATCCGGCGCAGATGGGCGGCTAGGTCGTTGAGCAACAACCCGTCCTGCTGGCCGAGGTCCAGCAGGGGGCGTCCCGCGAACACGTGAATGACGGCTTGGAGTGTGTACAGCGGAGCGGCGAGCTTCAAGGGCACAACCGGCACGCCGACGGCTGTGAACTCCTGGCCGAGAAAGACCCCGAACGTGGACTTACCGGCTCCGGGCTTTCCATAGAGCGCAAGCTTGATCATGATGTTGACCTCCTCGCGGGGGCGGGGCTGATCGGGAACGAATTCGCATGACCGGCGGCCGGCCGGTCCCTGAAGGCTCAGGGCAGGTTTCTCGGGAGGTCCTCACGGCGGATACATCTGGCTCGTCGGGACGATGAACCAGACGGCCTTACCTTCCGATCCGCTTCTGGTGGCGTAGGTGGTGTTGCGCCAACCGCAACGGCCTCCGGACAACTCGAAAACGATGCCCAGGCCACGACCGTGTTCCGATTCGACTCCGGTGGCACGTATGGCCGGGCTGATGGTGCCGCTGTCGACCATCTCGACGCGAAGCTCCCCCTCAAGGGATCGCAGGAGCAGCTCGAAAGGTGGATCGCCGTACATGACGGCGTTTCCCACCAGTTCGCTCACCATGAGTACCGCGTCGTCCACTCGGTCCCGAGGGACATACAGTCCTGTGAGGACCTCTAGGATCAAATCCCTGGCCTGGGCAGCGGCTTGCGCGTCCTCGCGTAAGGGCCATGCGGCGACGATGGCCGATCGAGGCTGGAGCAGAGTCACCACGACGCCTCCCTCTGCTGCTCTGTTGTTGGACGGTCTCAACGATGTCGCGAACCGATTACCGTCGGTAGCGAGAGAGGTCCGCGTGCAGGTGCGGTGGATTCACACTGAGGGTGCGGCGGATCCACACCTCTGATAGACCACTGCCGCGCGAGCACCTGACTTACGGTCGGGATATGCCTGGTCACGATGTGAATTGCGCCAGGAGGATCCGGGCACGAAGTCCAGGCGGATCCTCTGATGCGCTCGCTGAGGAAATCCGCTCCTGCTGTGGTCATTCCCCTCTCAAGGCGTACCGGCTGGCCAGAGGGTGGACCATCGAGAAAGCCGTCGCGTCCTTCCACGAGATGTGCGTCCGCGAAGGCCTCGGGGCTCGCGGCCTGACCGCTCGATCATGGATCGAGTGGGAGAGGGAACACCTGCCCAGCGCCGACCACCAGGACCTTCTCTGCCGCCTGTTGCTGACCGGGCCGGTGCAACTGGGATTCGCACGCTCGTACGAGCCAGCAGACGGCCCCACTCCGCCACCGTTTCACAAGGAGGCCCTTGTCGCCGGCGCGGCTCGTGAGTCACTCGCGCATGCCGCCGCTGCTCAGCTCACCGACGTGAGCACGGTGACTTTGGAACATGCCGACGATGAGATCCGTCGGCTGGCGGCCGAGTACGTCTACGCCGACCCCATGCCGCTCTTCCACCGGATGCTTCAGCTGCGCGGTGAGATCTTCGCGCTGCTGGACGGACGCGTCCGACCGGCTCAGGCTGTCCAGCTGACACTGATGGCCGGGCAGGTATGCGGATTGCTCGCCAACGCGAGCCTTGACCTGGGTAATCAGGCCGCGGCGACCGCACAGGCCAGGGCGGCGTGGACCTACGCCTCGATCATCGACCACCACGCACTGCGTGCCTGGGTACGCGGCCTTCAGGCCATGATCGCTTATTGGACGGGGTCCTCTGATATGGCGGTCGATCTCGCGCGCGACGGGAAGCGGTACGCACCTGGGACCACGGCGTTCGCGCGCCTCGCCGGTATAGAGGCGCTCGCGTCGGCGGCGATGGGAGTGAGGACCGACGCCTTGCGCGCGCTCGGCGGCGCCTGGGATCGTCCGGCCTCTCATGACGACCTCCACGACGACGTCGGCGGTGAGTTCGGATTCGACCTGGCCAAGTACTCCTATCTCGCCGCCGGCACGCACATCCACCTGCGGTGTCCCGAAAACGCGATCGTTCTTGCCGAACAGGCCATCTCGCTTTATCAGTCAGGCCCGCCGCATCTGCGGGCCTATGGAAACGAAGCGATCGCCTACTCCGATCTCGCTGTGGGACACCTTCTCAACGGTGACCTGGAGGCGACCGCCGCTGTGATCACCAGAGTCCTGTCGCTCCCCGAACACCAGCGCATCGACGGTCTGGCCCAGCGTCTCAACGGTGTACGCCTCAAGGTGGCCGGCGAGTCACGGTTTCACGGCTGCCCACAGGCGCGAGCGCTCGTCGAGCGCCTTGAGGAGTTCTCCTTCCCGTCGTCTCCACGGGAGCTCTGCCGGTGAGTGCCGTCCTGTCGAAGAGCTCCACCTTGCTCCAGCTGTGCCGCGCGGCAGGCATCGATGGCCGAGACGCCCGGCTGATCCGTGTGTGCGTCAACGTGGTCTTCCATCTCCCACGTGCCAACGCCGTGGCGCGGATCGCCTCGGCGGAGACCACCCCACGCGCGCGTGGGGTGGTCCGTCTAGCGCACTGGCTCGAAGCCATCGGGTTTCCCGCCGTACGCATTCACCGTGACGTTCCCGACGCGATCCTCATGGACGGCCAGGTCGCCACCTTCTGGGAACATCTTCCCCAGAAGGTCGGCTCCCCTCCTGTCGTACGGCTCGCGCCACTGCTGCGACGGCTACACGCACAGACACCACCCTCTCCGCTGCCGTCCTGGGATCCCGTGACGGAAGCTCGAAGCAACCTGCAGCTGGCTCGCGGAGTTGTTCATGATCGTGATCGTGGTCTTCTGCTGGACTGGTGCGGCCGACTGGAGGCGGAGCTGCCCACACTCCGGCACAGCCTGCCGCATGGGCTGATACATGGTGATGCGTGGGCAGGAAATCTGCTCTGGCGTGGGGAAGGAGTGGTTCTGTGTGACCTCGATCAGATGTGCTACGGGCCTCGGGCGTGGGATCTGGTACCCACCGCAGTGAACGCGTTGCGCTTCGGCCACCCGCCCGCGGACGAGCTTCTGGCGGCGTACGGCTTCGACGTGACCGCCTCGGCGGTGTTTCCTCTACTGAGGCAGATTCGCGAACTGACCATGCTGACCGGAGTGCTGCCGGCCCTGCCTGACCGCCCCTCCATCGCCGAAGAGTTCAGACGAAGAGTCGCCAGTCTCAGGGTAAACGGTCCAGATCGGTGGACACCCTATGGATAGCTGCGAGCTCACCTGCTGTGACGTAGCGTTGTAGCCGACGACGTTTGGGAGGCCCTCACGATGGCCAAGCCTGGACATGACGCCGATTGCGCCCAGCGCATCCGCATACGCCGGCTCGCCCAGGAGGCGGATCCTCCGCCGATCGGCGTGTTGCACGCGATCGCGGCGGAGATAGGCGGGTGCTGCGAGCACCATCCTCTGAAGTGCCTCCGGCTCGCTCTGGGCTGGAGCAGCGCGGACAAAGCCGTCCAGGCTATGCACCGCATGTGCCAGACCCACGGTCTCGGTGCTCGCGGACTGACCAAGAGGTCCTGGCTGGACTGGGAGAACGGACATCGTCCCGGTGCGGACTATCTCGACCTGCTGTGTCGCCTCTTCCAGACCGGCCCGGTGGAACTCGGGTTCGCCACCGACTACTCCCCAGGCGTGAAGACCCCGGTCCCCGCACCCGAACGGGAGATGATCATGAGTGCCGCCAACGAGTCCAGCGACCACGCCGCCGAAGCCGAGGCGGCCGTCGTCGGCCCCAACGCCCTGGAGCAGTTGAGCGACGACATCACCCGCCTCGCCCGCGCCTACGTACACGCGGCGCCTCTTCCTCTTTTCGGCGAACTGACGCGCATCCGCAACCGTACATATCGCCTTATCGAACGCACTCGTCACCCTGGCCAGCAGCGTGACCTCTATCTGGTCGCCGGACAGGTCTGCGGGCTGTTAGGGAGCGCGAGCTTCGATCTCGGCTACCCGCACGCGGCGGCGGAGCAGGCCAGGGCGGCCCGTGTCTACGGTGAGGTCATCGGACACGACGAGCTGACCGCGTGGGCCGACGGTCTGCTGGCCTGCGTGGAGTTCTGGGCGGATCGTCCGGCACAGGCACTGCGGCTGGTGGAACGGGGCCTCGCTCTCGCCCCCACCGGCACCGCCCGGGTCCGCCTGCTCAGCATCGCGGCGCGAGCGTCCGCCCTGCTCGGTGACGTGGAGGGGGTTCGCGAAGCGGTTCGCGGTGCCCAGGAGGCCCGCGGCCCTCAGGGGGAACTGCATGACGGCGTGGGTGGCGAGTTCGGCTTCGACGAGGCGCGACAGGCCTTCTGCGCTGGATCTGCTTATCTGAGGGCCGGGTTGGCGCCGGATGCGGAAACCGAATGTGCCCGCGCGCTTGCCCTGTACCGTCGCGCGCCTGCCGAAGAGCGGTGGTACGCCGCCGAAGCGAGCGCCGCCGTCGATCTCGCGGCGGCCCGTATGCTCTCCGATGACGTCAGCGGAGCAACGGACGCGCTGTCCCCCGTGTTCGCGCTTCCAGCGGACAAGCGGGTCGATGGTCTGGTGAAGCGGCTCCGTCAGGTCCGAACGTCACTCATCACGGTCCCGTCTCGCGAAACAACCACCTTGGTGGGAAAGATCGAGGAATTCACCGCCGAGACCGTCACACGAGCGCCCATCTCTTTTTAGCGGCGATCCCAGACCTCAAGGAGTTCTCGTTCCTTCTGCTGAGACAACCCGTGGTGAGCTTGACGGTCATAGGCGGCAGGATCTCCGCTCTTGGAGAGCCAACCGTAGGTGTCTCGCACCGTGTCCTCGATCGGGCGGCAGGCCAGCCCGGCGTGTGCCGCCCTTGTCGTGTCCACGGACCAAGTACCCGGAGGAGTCCGCCACAGCGGAATCTCGGTCCACTGCCTGACCTGGTGATCGATCAGGAAGTCGTCGTCGACCCAGGTCAACTCGGCACCTGCCCCGGTCTCGGCGACGCACGATTCGAGCATTCGCCCGAAGGTGGCCTGCCCCTGAGGCGCCACCACGTTGAAGGTCCCTATCGTCTTCCTCTCCAGGCACTTGAGGGTGAACGCGGCCAAGTCCCGGATGTCGACGGGCTGGATCGGCTTCGTGGCATCCCCCGGTGCGAGCACCCGTCCACCGCGCTCGATTCGCCGTAGCCACCAGGTCAGGCGGCCGACGTTCTCCTGTGGCCCGAGGATCACCCCGGGGCGAAGGACGGTGACCCGGCCGTCGAAGGCGTCCGCCACCGCGCGCTCACAACCGGCCTTGTAAGCCCCGTATTGCGCGGCCGTCCACGTCGCCTCGTCTTCGGCCGTGCCTGACGTATCCGGCGCGCATTCGTAGACAGGACTTTCCTCACTGACGGGCTCAGCCGGCCAGGCCGGATAGACCGAGACAGTGGAGAAGAAGACATAGGCGTCCGCCCGATCCGACAGGAGGCGGACGGCATCCCCGACGACTTTGGGCACGTACCCGCTGGTGTCGACAACCCAGTCCCACTCGCGACCGGTGACCAGCTCGCGGAGATGAGTCACGTTCTCCCGGTCTCCTCGGACAACCTCCGCGCCGGGCACGTCCTGGCCCGTCCGGCCGCGGTTGAACGTCGTCACCTGATGGCCGAGGGCAAGGGCGTGCTCCACGAACACCCTGCCCACAAAGCGTGTCCCACCCAGCACCAAGACCTTCATGGGAACGATCATCGCTCGGGGAGGACGGTGTGGTCGACCGTTCCGGAGGAACCATGTCTGCCGAGATTTCCGCAACGCCATCAAAGTAGCGAAAGGCGTGGATCCGAGGGGGCGGCTTGAGGAGGTCTTCCAACTCGTTAGGCACAGCATTACAGCCGCGACCGAAACCTTCTACCGTGAGCAAATTCGCCCAGCCCTGCAGGGAAGAGCCGTGGCAATGGATCGGATCGCTAAGTACGACTAGCCCATAACGGAATAGCTTGCCTTAATTAGTGGGCGTAATATTTCGTGACTGAGATTGCCTCCTGGATCTACGGTGCAAGCTTGCTTTGGTGCGAGCATGGTTTCTCATGTCGGGGCATTCTTTAGGGCAGTTTCAATTGCTGTCGAATTGCTGTAACCACTTCGATTATGTGGCTTTGGGCTGGATCCTGGAGATGAGCTTCTGAGCGTAGCGCTTCTTCTAGCCATCCAGCCCCCTTTCTGCTCTCAACGTATGGCGCTAGCCGCTCAAGCTCTCCTTCGCGGACGGGAACGATCCCGACTGAATTAAGTTTCTCAAGGAGTTTGGCGGCGGCTACGCTGGCTTGCCCCCTAAAAGCCCTCATTCCGTAGTCCTTGAGATCTTGCCATGGGCTGCGCTCGGTGCGCATAGCAGTTTTAATAAGCTTATCTACATCTTTATCAAACCGGCGCTTGGGGTCGGAAGACAGCACGGGGCGAATAAGTTCTAGAATTTCCCCACATGTCACGCTGGCTCTAGCTTGCCTAAAAGGCTCAGTGGCGATCCGATAGTCGGGCAAGCATGCGTCCCAATCGCCGTTTACGCATTCTACGAGCCTCTTGATTTTTCCTTCATCGTTAAGTACATCTAAGTCGGGAACTATGACGAGAGGAACCGAGACGCTCTGTAGGGCCGCAATCATTCTTGGAAGGCCATCCTTTCCGCCAGCCGGAACAAAAAGAACATCACTCGGTGAAAACGATAGGCTAGCTCTTTCGTCAAGCCCGTCTAGGGACGCTCTGTAGAATCGGCAGTCACGATCCCCCTCTGTCAGAACCACCACCCTATGGAATAGGCCATCCAGGACGTTGGTGTATCGGAGCACTGGGTCATCCCATAGCTCTCGTACTTTGTCAGAGTCAAGCTGATGTGCCAGCGTCCGAGACCCCTGGCGGTCGAGGTGTACAACTGAAATAGGGGCTTCGGATTCGAGTAGACCCACCAGAAAGTTACGATCATGGGTTGCTAAAATGATTTGTACATTCCGCTTTTGTGCCAGCTCTCCCAGGATCCTTCCAAGGACATTGGCTTGTGGTGGATGAAGGAAAGCCTCTGGCTCATCGACGATCATAATGGGGTATTGGCCGGTTATGATCGGCATAAGGAGCCCTGTAAGACTCTTCATGCCATCGCCTTGTGTATGTAGAGGCGGCAGTGCAATCAGCGCACTGCGGTACTCACCCGTTACAGCATCAATGGTGGGAGCCTGGACGCTGGTCTCCCCGATTCTCAATTGAACTTTGCCACTCAATCTGTCGAGAGTGAGACTCTCGCGAAATATTCGCTTGTGCAAAGCGCGCTTTTCTTCCAAGAGAAGATGGTCATCTTGCAGCTTGTGTAGGGGGTGGGTAGCTGCTTTTTCTACGTCTTCCCGCTGAGGTGTTGGCTGTATCCATTGAATTCGCTGATGAGCATCGCCTTTATGTACAAGCAAGGGGGCAATGTGTAGCAGGCTTCCTGGAATGTTGTTACTGCCAAGCCAATTATTCTCGACAGCGCTTCGATTGACTATGCTGCCATCATTGGCAATAAATCCGACAGCCCCATGGTGCTCGTCAGACCATGGCGTATGATCTTTAAGCCATGATGCGAAGTCTTGTGGCGTTCCTGATTTGAACAAGCTCGCTTGTGAAATTATATAGTTGGGTTTAGGAAGCTCACCTCTCCGATGTAGCAGATTCGCTATCTCTTCAAGAAAGGTGGTTTTCCCAACGTTGTTTCCGCCTACGACGACCGTAACGCCAGCCCGAGGTAACTTTATGTTCGTATGGTCAGTGGTGGTAAGGTAATCGACCGAAACCTTGAAAGCGGCTGGATCGCCACCGCTGATTAAATCTTCTGGAACTGAAGCCATATGGGAACATCAACCTTTCGTTATTCTGTTCGATTCATATAGCTCGTTGCTGTCGATTGGATACAAAGAGTTATCTGCGGGCTCATGGTACGCCAACCGAGCGCCAACGAACTGTGCGGCGGATTTGGCCATACAGGGGGGCGCAATAAGGAATCTCCCCTCCCGTCACCCTATGGCTCGGTTGTTCGCCTAGAGGGGCTTATGGGGAGCTAGGGGTTGATGCACCTGCATGAGGCTTGGATTAGTCAGTCACTCAGCTAACGCAGAAGGCCAGCTCCGATCTCTCGGAACTGGCCTTCTGCCTCGGGACTTCACTTCGACGTCGGGGTGACAGGATTTGAACCTGCGGCCTCTTCGTCCCGAACGAAGCGCGCTACCAAGCTGCGCCACACCCCGGTCACACGCCCGGTCTTGCTCGTGCTTGGAAAAGTCTAGCGGACTTCGTGGGTGCTTGCGTCGCCGCGGCGGCGGGGCATCAGGGTCAGGAGGCTGGCCTCGGGGTAGCAGGCGAAGCGGACCGGAGCGTAGGGGCTGGTGCCGAGGCCGGCGGAGACGTGGAGGTAGGCGGAGTCGTGGCGGCTCATGCCCTTGACGCGGGCCCTGTCGATGCCGCAGTTGGTGACCAGGGCGCCGTAGAAGGGGACGCAGAGCTGGCCGCCGTGGGTGTGCCCGGCGAGCAGCAGCTGGTAGCCGTCGGCGGCGAAGCGGGTCAGGTTGCGGGGCTCCGGCGAGTGCATCACGCCCAGGCGCAGGTCGGCCGCCGCCGGGGCGGGACCGGCGATCAGGTCGTAACGATCGAGGTTGATGTGGGAGTCGTGGATGCCGCCCACGGCCACGTCGAGATCGCCGACCTTGAGGCGGGCGGTGGTGTTGTTCATGTCCAGCCAGCCCTCGGCGGCCATGGCGGCGCCCAGCTCCTCCCAGGGGAGGGTGGGGATCTTCTGGCCGTAGTCGGCCTTGGACGTGCGCCAGAGGTAACGTGCCGGATTCTTCGGCCGCGGCTCGTACATGTCGTTGGAGCCGTAGACGAACAGGCCGGGGCGGGACAGCAGGGGCTCCAGGGCGTGCATGAGGGGCGCGATCGCGTCGGGGTGCGAGATGGAGTCGCCGGTGTTGACCACCAGGTCGGGGTTGAGGGCCCCCAGCGAGCGCACCCAGTCGATCAGCCTCCGCCTGCCGGGGGTGAGGTGCAGGTCGGACAGGTGGAGGATGCGTACGGGCCGCTGCCCGGGCTCCAGCACGGGCACGTCGAAGCGGCGCAGCCGGAACGCGTTGCGCTCGACGACCGAGGCGTACGCGAGGCCGGCCAGGCCGACGCCGAACAGGGACAGGGGCACCGCGGCTGCTTTCCTCACCTTCTCATCATGCCCGAGATCGGGCCTTCGAACGGAAACTCGGGATACAGCCGGGCTGGTGAGGCGGCAAGATGGACGGCATGAGCGCATTGAAGGACAAGCTGAAGGCCGATCTCACGGCCTCCATGAAGAGCAGGGACGAGATCCGCACCCGCACGATCCGCATGGCCCTCGCGGCCGTGAACGTCGAGGAGGTCTCGGGTAGGACCGCACGCCAGCTCAGTGACGACGAGGTCGTCAAGGTGCTGGCCAAGGAGGCCAAGAAGCGCCGGGAGGCGGCCGAGGCGTTCAGCGGTGCCGGCCGGGTGGAGCAGGCTCAGGCGGAGGTCGACGAGCAGGCCGTGCTGGAGGCCTACCTGCCCGCGCAGCTGTCCGACGAGGAGCTCGCCGGGCTCGTGGATGAGGCCGTCGCCGAGAGCGGCGCCACCGGGCCGCAGGCGATGGGCCAGGTCATGAAGCTCGTGAACCCGAAGGTCGCCGGACGCGCCGAGGGCGGCCGCGTCGCGCAGGCCGTACGGGCCCGCCTGGCGTCCTCCTGAGGCGAGAGCCCTCTTCGCCGGACCTTCGAAGGTCCGGCGAAGAGGGCTCCGGTGTCCCGGGGGGACCCGGTGTTCCGGGTGTTCCCGGGGCTCCGGTGGCGTTACGGGACGGGCGGGGCGATCGGGGCCTCGCCGTTCGGGCCGATCGGGAAGCCGTTGTTGACCTCCCGGTTGTCGCCGCCGTCCGGCGGGCCGAACGGGCCGTCGCCGTTGTCGCCGCGGTCGTCACCCCGGCCGTCTCCGGGGCCGTCGCCGTTGTCGCGCTTCGGCGGGGGCTTGGGCGCGCACCGGCCGGCGGAGCAGCCGCCGAAGCGGTCCATGTTCACCGGGGTGAAGGGGGTCGCCTCGACGCCCTTGAGCGCACCGAGCATGGAGTCCTTCCAGATCCGCCCGGAGATCGAGGCACCGTACACGTAGCTGTAGTAGCGCCCGCCGATGGTCACGCCGGTCAGGTCGTACTTGAAGGCGCCGCGCGGGTCGCCGAGGCTCACCGCGGAGGCGAGGTCGGGGGTGAACCCGGCGAACCAGGCGGCGGTGTAGGCGTCGGTGGTGCCGGTCTTGCCCGCCGCCGGACGGCCGATGCCGCCGACCTCGGTCATCGTGCCCTTGGTGAAGACCCCGGACATGATGTGGGTGGCCGCGTCGGCGACCTCCTCGTCCAGGACCTGCTTGCACTTCGGCTTGTAGGAGGTCTTCTTGCCGTCGCGGTCGGTGCTCTCGGTGATCACCATCGGGCTGCAGTAGGTGCCGCGGGCCGCGATCGTCGCGTAGGCGGCGGAGACCGTCACCGGGTCCATCTCGTTGATGCCGAGCGTGAAGGTCTCGAACTCCTTCAGGCCCCTGCCGTCGGCGCGCTTGATGCCCAGGTTCTTGGCCATCTTGACCGTCTCGCAGAGGCCGACCTCCTGCTCCAGGCGCATGAAGAAGGTGTTCACCGACCCCAGGGTGCCGGTGGTCAGGGTCTTGAAGCCGCCGCCGCCCTCGCTGGAGTTCTTGACCTCGTGGTCGGGCTCGCCGACCGCCTTGCCCTTGCAGTTGCGGAACGCGCTGTGGCTGGGGGACCGGTAGCCGGAGCCGGTGCCGAAACCGTCGTTCAGCTTCATGCCCTGGTCCAGGGCGGTCAGCAGGGTGAAGGGCTTGAACGTGGACCCCGCCTGGAAGCCCGCTCCGCCGCCGTGCTCCCGGTCGCCGACGAGGTTGTAGCTGATCTCGTTCTTCTTCTTGTTCCTGCCGAAGTTGCGGCTGGCGGCCATCGCCTTCACGGCGCCGGTGCCGGGGACGACCATCGCCTGCGCGGCGACCGGCTTGTCGCTGGTCTTGACGTAACCCTTGATCGCCTTCTCCGCGGCCTTCTGGGCCTTCGGGGTGAGCGTCGTCTTGATGACCAGGCCGCCCCGCTGCAGCAGCCTCTCGCGCTGCTTGCGGGTCTTGCCGAAGTCCTCGTTCGTCGCGATCTCCTGCCGCACGTAGAGGCAGAAGTACGGGTAGGCGCTCTCCTCGCAGCCGCCGGGGGCCTCGATGTTCTTGAAGCCGAGCTTCTTCTTCCTGGCCTCCTCGGCCTCCTGCGGCGTGATCTTGCCGAGCTCGGCCATCCGGCCCAGCACGATGTTGCGCCGGGTCAGGAGCCGGTCGCGGGAGGCCTTGCCGGCGCTGGGGTCGGTCACGCTCGGGTTCTGTACGGCCCCGGCGAGGGTGGCCGCCTCCCACACGTTCAGCTTCGAGGCGGGCTTGTTGAAGAAGCGCCGGGACGCGGCCTGGATGCCGTAGGCGCCCGCGCCGTAGTAGGAGATGTTCAGATAGCGCTCAAGGATCTCCGACTTGGTGTACTTCTCCTCGATGGCCAGCGCGTAGCGCAGCTCGTTGAGCTTCCTGGGGAGCGTGGGCGCGATCGCGGCGTCCTGCTCCTCCTTGGTCTCCGCGGCGTTGACGAGCACGAGCTTGACGTACTGCTGCGTGATGGAGGAGCCGCCCTGGACGACCCCGCCGCCCGAGACGTTCTTCACGGCCGCGCGGAAGGTGCCCTCAAGGTCGATCGCCCCGTGCTCGTAGAACCGGTAGTCCTCGATCGCCACGATCGCCGTCTTCATGACGTCGGCGACCTCGTCCAGCCTCACCGACTCGCGGTTCTCGAAGTAGAACTGGGCGAACTGCTTGCCGTCGGCGTCGAGCAGGGTGGTCTTCTCGGCGAGAGGGGGCTCCTTGAGCTCCTCGGGGAGAAGCCGCAGCTCGTCGGCCGCCGCGTTCACCGTCATTCCCGCGCCGCCCACGACCGGAAGTGCCACCGCGGCGGCGAGCACACCCGTGACAGCGGCCGCGCTGATCAGCTTCAGCACATTACCGATTGCGCCGATCACAGACACCTGGTCTTTGCCTTGAGCTTGCACGAGACCCAGGGTACGTCGGACGGATGCCGCAAACGGTAACGGAACGCCATCTTAGCCTGGCTTTGTCCCGTTATCTCAGGCAGGTGACTAGTCATTCCCGGCCAGATGGCCGTGGATGACCATGTGAGAATTTGGTCCCGCCGGGGTCTGTCGGCCCGAACGTCTGGTTGCGTACGTTCTCTTTCTGCAGCAATTGAATACCGAGGCCCGACGCCCGCGCCCGTCGGCCCAAGTCACGACTGACCACCTAAAGGGGAGTGGGGTCGAATGTGGATCACGGATTGGACCTCCCGTGCGGCCTGTAAGGGTGCGGATCCTGACGCTTTGTTCGTTCAGGGTGCTGCCCAGAACCGAGCGAAGCTGATCTGCCGAGGATGCCCGGTCCGGACCGAGTGCCTCGCCGATGCGCTGGACAACCGCATCGAGTTCGGGGTTTGGGGCGGGATGACCGAGCGCGAACGCCGAGCGCTGTTGCGTCGGCGACCGGATGTCGACTCCTGGCGGGACCTGCTGGAGTTGGCCAAAGAGGAATACGAGCGGACTAATGAGCTGATCGCCGGCTGAGTTCGCGCCCATCCCGTACGGCTGGCGCCGAGCGCCAGCCGTACACGCATGTCACGGACCGGAGAGCGCGCGTCGCCACGCGTGTTCTCCGGGTTCGTTCGAGGACACTCCGTCCGGTGCGTGGGACCAGACGGCCACGCCGTCACTTCGTACGGCTAGCGGGTGGCCAGGAGGTCGCCCACCTCGCGCAGCCCCTCCAGGTCGTGCACGTCCTGCGCCATGGCGGGGACCCGTGCCACCGGCACCGTGGGGTGAGCGGAGATGAAGTGCTCCTCCTCGCGTCGCTCGCGGGCGGCCAGCTGCATCCGGCCGGCGTGCAACCGCAGCACGGCGGAGGTGAGCTCGTGCTCGCCGCGTGACTCCAGGTCCTCTGCGGCGGCGGTGCTCCGCGCCCCTGACAGCATGGACGCGGGCGAGCGGTGCACCCGGTTGACCACGAGGCCCGCCAGGGGCATGCGCTCCTCGGCCAGCCTCTCCACGAAGTAGGACGCCTCGCGCATCGCGTCGCGCTCGGGCGAGGCCACGACGACGAACGCCGTCCCCGGAGCCTGCAGGAGCCGGTAGGTCTGGTCCGCCCGCGCCCTGAAGCCGCCGAAGACGGCGTCCAGCGCGGACACGAACGTCTGCAGGTCCTTGAGCACCTGCGCGCCCAGCAGCTTGGTCAGCGCCCCGGCGACGATGCCGAAACCCGCGTTGAACAGCTTGAACGCGCTGCGTCCCCCGGCCTTGGCGGGAAGCATGAGCACCCGGATCAGCTTGCCGTCGAGGAAGCGGCCGAGCCGCTCGGGGGCGTCGAGGAAGTCGAGCGCGGAGCGGGACGGCGGGGTGTCGACGATGATCAGATCCCACTCGTCCGACCGCCTGAGCTGGCCCAGCTTCTCCATCGCCATGTACTCCTGCGTGCCGGAGAAGCTGGACGACAGGGACTGGTAGAAGGGGTTCGTCAGGATCTGGCGGGCTCGCTCGGGGTCGGCGTGCGCCTCGATGATCTCGTCGAAGGTCCGCTTCATGTCGAGCATCATGGCGTGCAGCCGGCCCTCGCCCTCGACGCCCATGACGGGCCTGGGGGTGTTGTCGAGCTCGGTGAGCCCCATCGACTGCGCCAGCCGCCGCGCGGGGTCGACGGTGAGCACCACGGCGGAACGGCCGCGCTCGGCCGCGCGCAGCCCCAGTGCCGCGGCGGTGGTGGTCTTCCCGACGCCGCCGGAGCCGCAGCAGACGACGATCCGGGTGTTCGGATCGTCGATGATCGCGTCGAGGTCGAGGAACGGGGGTTTCTTCACGCTGCTCCCTGGGTGCGGATCGATTCCGCCAGCTCGTACAGCCCCGACAGATCCACCCCGTCGGCCAGCAGCGGCAGGTCGTAGCGGGGGCGGGCGGCCTTGTCCAGCGACCGCCTCTCGTACCGTTCCAGGTCGGTGCGGCGGGCGTGCTCGGCGATCTCCTCGGTCAGGGCCTCGGCCACCGCGACCGCGCCGGGGCCGCCGTCGGTGAGCCCCGCGGCCTTGAGACCGAGCACCAGCTCGGCCGGGTCGAACCTGTCCTCGGCGGCGGCCTCCAGGACGGAGGCGGGCAGCAGCGACTCGCGGATCATGTTGACGAAGATCCCACCGGGCGGGAGCCCCGCGGCGCGGAGCTCGCGCAGTCCGTCCAGGGTCTCCTGGACCGGCATCTCCTCCAGGAGCGTGACGAAGTGCACGGCGGTCTCGGGTGAGGAGACGACGCCGTTCACCAGGTCGGCGTGGTTCTTGATCGGGCCGACCCTGGCCAGCCCTGCGACCTCGTTGGTGACGTTGAGGAAGCGCGCGATCCTGCCGGTCGGCGGCGCGTCCAGCACGACCGCGTCGTAGACCCTCTTGCCGTCCTTGCCCTTGCGCCGGACGGCCTCGCTCGTCTTGCCGGTGACCAGGACGTCACGGAAGCCGGGGGCGATGGTGGTGGCGAAGTCGACAATGCCGATCTTGCTGAGCGCCCTGCCCGCCCTGCGCATGCCGTAGAACATCTCAAGATATTCGAGCATGGCCTCCTCGGCGTCGACGGCGAGCGCGTAGACGTCCCCGCCGCCGGGCGCGACGGCGATCTTGCGCTCCTCGTACGGCAGCGGCGGCAGGTCGAAGACGCGGGAGATCCCCTGGCGGCCCTCGGTCTCGACCAGCAGGACCTTTCTGCCACCCGCCGCGAGGGCGAGCGCGAGTGCGGCGGCCACCGTGGTCTTGCCGGTGCCGCCCTTGCCGGTGACGACGTGAAGGCGTACGCCGTCCCAATCGGTGTCGCGAGCTCTCACCCTTCGAAGGCTACCCAACGGCTACTTGACAACTCCTCGGCGCCTTCCCCGGAGAGCGCGCACCGATACGGCCCCTTGGTGGGCCGCGCCCCTTTATTGGCATCCGTCCGCAGGGCGGATGAGATGCCTCCTCCGGGCGGTTTCACTGCCGATCGCCCTGTTCAGCACGGTCGCGTGGGCCGTACGTGCCGGGAGCGGGCAGGGAGGGGATCCGGCGCACGGCCCGGAAGACCGTGGGCGTTCGTTTCGCTAAACGATCCGGCTCGGAAAGTAAATATGCAGATTCTCACAGCGGGCCGTCCTGATCATCCGCCTGATCGCTGGCTCATCTCCCGGAGGCGGCGCCGGTTCTCCCGGAGGTGGCGCCGGTCGGAGGGCCGGGGACGCACGCCGGTACACCTCCTCGCTCCGGCTTTCCCGGCCGCCTCCGGATCGGTCTGGGTGTTTGCCGAGGGTCGCTCCGGGGGCGGGACCGGTGTCCGGCGGTTCGGGGTGGGCCGCTCCCCGGTAGTGGTCTCGCTAATGTGTCCCGCATGACGAAATGGGAGTACTCGACGGTGCCGCTGCTGGTCCACGCGACGAAGCAGATTCTTGACAACTGGGGCCAGGACGGCTGGGAGCTCGTCCAGGTCGTGCCGGGTCCCAACCCCGAGCAGCTGGTCGCCTACCTGAAGCGGCCGCGGCAGTGACGGCCGAGGAGAGACTGGCCGAGCTGGGCCTGACCCTGCCCGAGGTGGTGCCGCCGCTGGCGGCGTACGTCCCCGCGGTGCGTTCCGGCGATCATGTCTACACCTCGGGGCAGCTCCCGATCGTGGACGGCAAGCTGGTGACCGCCGGCAAGGTCGGCGCGGAGGTGGACGTCGAGGACGCCTACGAGCTCGCGAGGGTGTGCGCGCTCAACGCCCTCGCCGCCATCGCGTCGGCGGCCGGAGGGCTGTCGAACATCGTCCGCATCGTCAAGGTCGTCGGCTTCGTGGCCAGCGCCCCGGCCTTCACCGGCCAGCCGCAGGTCGTCAACGGCGCCAGCGACCTGCTCGCCGCCGTGCTCGGTGACGCGGGCAAACATGCCCGCAGCGCGGTCGGTGTCGCCGTCCTCCCGCTGGACGCGCCGGTCGAGGTCGAGGTGATCGCCGAGGTCCGCTGAGGCCGCCGGGACCTCGGGGACTTGGAGCCTCGGGGTTTTGGAACCGCGGGACCTCGGGGTCTTGGGAGCCCGGGGTTTCGGGAACTCGGGGCCTCGGGAACTTCGGAGCCTTAGAGCTCGGGGCCTCGGGAGCTTGGGGTTTCTGGAGCTCGGTGGAGCGGTGGGCCCTGACGGACCCGAGGGGCACCGGAGGTGAAGCCCTGACGGGCTCGCGGCCATCGGAGGTGGGGCCTTGGCGAGCCCCGCTGTCACCGGAGGCGGAAGGTCCCTGGTGGCCGTTGAGGCCCGCCGACGGTGACCGAGGTCCTGGGCAGGTGGCCCGGGACCCCGGGGCCGTACGGGTGCCGTGAGGGCTCGCCAGGGGCCGTACGGAGGCGTTGTGCCCCACGTCACGCTTCGCGGCGCCGGGACGGCCCCGTGATTGTCCGGGACGGTGCCGTGCCACATGATGGACCTGAAACCGAGCAGTGTTCTGGTGGAGGGTCTCAATGGGCGGTATCCCGCTTCCCGGTGAGCTGGGCGAGCGAGCGCGCGACATCCTGGCCGGGCGGGTCGCCCCGGTCCCGGCCCGGGACGCCGCCACCGTGGTCGTCCTCCGTGAGGAGGCCGGCGGGCTGGAGGTCTACCTGCTGCGGCGCAAGGCGAGCATGGCCTTCGCCGCGGGGGCCTATGTCTTTCCCGGCGGGTCGGTCGACCCGCGCGACACCGACCAGGTGATCGACTGGGCGGGTCCTCCGCCCGCCGCCTGGGGCGAGATCTTCCGCGCGGACGAGCAGACCGCCCGGGGCCTGGTGTGCGCCGCCGTACGGGAGACGTTCGAGGAGTCGGGGGTGTTGCTGGCCGGTCCGTCCGCGGAGTCCGTGGTGTCCGACACCACCGGTGACGACTGGGAGGCCGACCGGCTCGCCCTGATCGGCAAGACCCTGTCCTTCGCCGGCTTCCTCGGCCGGCGCGGCCTGGTCCTCCGCTCCGACCTGCTCCGTCCCTGGGCGCACTGGATCACCCCCGAGGTCGAGACCAGGCGCTTCGACACCCGGTTCTTCGTCGCGGCGCTCCCGGCCGGCCAGCTCACCCGCGACGTCGGCGGCGAGGCCGACCAGGTCGTCTGGATCAGGCCCGCCGACGCGCTCGACCAGGGCGGGACGGGCCAGATCTTCCTGATGCCCCCGACGCACCGCACGCTCACCGAGCTGAGCGCCTACGGGAAGGTGCCCGAGGCGCTCGCGGCCGAGCGTGAGATCGTGACCTTCATGCCGAAGATCGCGGAGGTGGACGGGGAGATGCGCATCGTGCTCGACGACGACTACCGGTTCGGCGCGCGGTGAGCGGGCTGCGGATCCCCCTGGAGGGACCTGACGGGGCCGGTACGGACCACGCGCTCAACCTTCTCGCCCCGAACCCCTCCGAGATGACCCTGGACGGCACCAACACGTGGGTGATCGGCCTCAGGGCGGCCGGTGGGCCCGCCGGGGCCGGGTCCGGCGAGTCCGGGTCGCTCGGGGAGGCCGGGGAGGCCGGGGAGTTCGGGGAGGACGTGCTGGTCGTCGACCCGGGGCCGGACGACGACGAGCACCTCGCGCGGGTCGCCAAGCGGCTGGAGGGCCGCCGGGTCGTCGCGATCCTGCTCACCCACGGTCACCACGACCACAGCGGCGGCGCCGCGAAGTTCGCCGGACTGGTCGGCGCGCCCGTCAGGGCCCTGGATCCCGCGCACCGGCTGGGCGAGGAGGGGCTCGGCGACGGCGACGTGATCACGGCCGGGGAACTGGAGCTGCACGTCGTGGGCACGCCCGGCCATTCGTTCGACTCGCTCTGCTTCTGGCTGCCGCGGGACCGGGCGATCCTCACCGGCGACACGGTGCTCGGCCGCGGTACCACCGTGATCGCCCCGGACGGCGACCTGGCCGACTATCTGCGCTCTCTCGACCTGCTGCGGGCGAGGGCCGAGCGGGTCGGGGCCGAGGCGCTGCTGCCCGGCCACGGCCCGGTGCTGCCCGACCCGATCGGCGCCCTCGACGGCTACATCGCGCACCGGCGGCGGAGGCTCGACCAGATCCGGGAGGCCCGGCGGCGGGGGGCGGCGACACCCAGGGAGATCGTCGAGATCGTCTACGCGGACGTGGACAGGTCGCTCTGGCCCGCCGCCGAGATGTCGGTCCGCGCGCAGCTCGCCTATCTCGACGGTTAGACCCGGCTCCGGGGGCCCGCTCTCTCGGCGGGGCCGCCCTCGGAACCGGAGGGACCGCCCCCGGAACTGAGGGACCGCCCCCGGAACTGGAAGGACCGCTCTCGGAACGGTCCTTTTCCGGGTGATTCGTCCCCCTGAGGTTCCGGGCCGTCCCGGGCTAGCGCGAGCGGTTGTGCAGCCGCTCCAGGTCCATGATGACCACGGCCTTGGCCTCGATGCGCAGCCAGCCCCGCTGGGCGAAGTCGGCCAGCGCCTTGTTCACCGTCTCCCGCGAGGCGCCGACCAGCTGGGCCAGCTCCTCCTGGGTGAGGTCGTGGTGGACCCGTACGCCGTCGTCGATCCGCTGGCCGAAGCGCTCGGCCAGGTCGAGCAGGGCCTTCGCCACCCGGCCGGGCACGTCGGTGAAGACCAGGTCGGCCAGCACGTCGTTCGTCCGGCGGAGGCGCTGGGCCAGGGCCCGCAGCAGGTGGAGGGCGACCTCGGGCCGGCCGGTCAGCCAGGGCCGCAGGTCGTCGTGCCCGAGCCCGGCCAGGAGGACGTCGGTCAGCGCGGTGGCGGACGCCGTACGGGGACGGGGGTCGAACAGGGACAGTTCGCCGAACATCTCGCTCGGGCCGAGCACGCTGAGCAGGTTCTCCCGGCCGTCTGGCGAGGTCCGGGAGAGTTTGATCTTGCCTTCGAGCACCACGTAGAGGCGGTCTCCGGTCTCGTTCTCGCTGAAGAGGGTCTGTCCCTTGGACAGTTCCACCTCGGAGATGCTCGTGCGCAGCGCGGCGGCGCTCTCACGGTCGAGCGCGGCGAACAGAGGGGCCTTGCCCAGCACGTCGTCGGAGTTCACAGTGCCTCCTGTTTCACGGCTCACGCAGTCATTGTGACCCATCCCACCGTGCCGCTCTTCAGGGGGCCTTGAGCGTAGGCTGTCGGAGTGCCTCGCAACGTCAGCCCCGGTGGTGAATCCCAGCTTGCCCTGGTTCGTCGAGCTCGTCGAATGGACCGGATTCTGGTGGAAACCTATCCTGACGCCCACTGTGAGCTCGACTTCCGCGATCCCCTCGAACTACTGGTCGCGACGATCCTGTCCGCCCAATGCACAGACAAAAGGGTTAATACGGTCACTCCTACCCTTTTTGCAAAATATCCCACAGCGGAAGACTATGCCGGTGCCGACCGGGCCGAGATGGAGGGGATCATCCGGCCCACCGGTTTCTTCCGCGCCAAGACCAACAGCATCATCGGCATGGCCCAGGCCCTGTGCGAGCGCCACGGCGGCGAGGTGCCGGGGAAGCTCAAGGACCTGGTCGCGCTGCCCGGAGTCGGCCGCAAGACGGCCAACGTCGTGCTCGGGAACGCCTTCGGGGTGCCCGGCATCACCGTCGACACCCACTTCCAGCGGCTCACCCACCGTTTCGGCTGGACCTCGGAGACCGATCCGGTGAAGATCGAGCACGTCGTCGCCGGGCTCATCCCGAAGCGCGACTGGACGATGATGTCCCACCGCCTGATCTGGCACGGCCGCCGCGTCTGCCACGCCCGCAAGCCGGCCTGCGGCGTCTGCCCGCTCGCCGCGCTCTGCCCCTCGTACGGCATCGGCCCCGTCGATCCGGCCCAGGCCGCCAAGCTGGTGCGTCCCGGCCCCTTCTCGTGATTTTTCCCTGATCGTCGCAGGGTGGCCGTCCGGCCGGCGTCTCCGCGTCCCGCGAATCCATCGGCACCGGGAAGCGCGGGGCGGGACACCGTGTTGCAGAGAACCGGAGGTGTGCCCGTGGAAGAGGTCCCTGGGTGGTTGGAAACGCTGGCGGAGCGGGTCACGGGCATGCCGGTGTCACCGATTTTCCGCCCCCCGGTGTCCGGGGGGCGGAAGGCCGCGGTGCTCCTGCTCTTCGGCGAGGGACCGCTCGGCCCCGACGTGCTGCTCATCCAGCGGAGCTCGCGCGGGCGCACGCACCCGGGACAGCCCGCGTTCCCCGGTGGCGGGGTCGACCCCGAGGACGACGGCCCGATCGCCGCGGCGCTGCGCGAGGCGGGTGAGGAGACCGGTCTCGACCCGGCGGGCGTCCGGGTGCTCGGGACCATGCCCGAGCTGTACCTGAGCCACAGCGACAACCGGGTGACCCCGGTGCTGGGCTGGTGGCACACGCCCTGCGTGGTGCACGCGGCCTCGCCCGACGAGGTGGAGTCGGTGGAGCGGGTCCCGGTCCGCGAGCTCGTCGACCCGGCCAACCGGATCAGGCTGCGCCACCCGGGCGGTCACACCGGACCGGCGTTCCGGGTACGCGGGCTGCTGGTGTGGGGGTTCACCGCGGGGGTGCTCGACGGGGTGCTGGGCGGTTCGGGTTTCGAGCTTCCCTGGGACCGGTCACGGGTCGAGGACATCCCGCCCGACGTCCTCAACCTCGCGTCCCGCTGAGACGTCCTCGGTCCTGCGTCCTCGTTCTCACGTCTTCGGTCCTGCGGTTTCCGGTCCGGCATTTTCGATTCCGCGTCTTCGTTCTCGCGTCCCGTTCAGGCGTCCTCGACCTTGCGGCCCGTCGACAGGGCGAGGCCGAGGCGGGCCCAGTCGGCCACGTCGTCGTCGGGGTCGAGGGTGAGCCGCCGCAGCGCGGCCAGGCCGGTCGGGTCGGGCGGGCTGCCCATGATGTTCGGCAGCGCGTAGGCGGCCCCGTACCTGATCCGGGGGTCGTCGTGCTCGGCGAGGGCGATCACCGACGGCAGCGCGCGGCGGTCCCTGAGGTGGCCGAAGGCGATCAGCACCGAGTAGAGCACCAGGCAGTCGTCCTCCTGGACCGACAGGGTGCGGAGCACCGGCAGCGTCCGGTCGACGAATCCGAGCCGCCCCAGGATGTCGACCCCGAGCATCCGTTCGGCGGTGGTCCTCCCCGAGCACAGCCTCCGTGCCGCGGTGAAGGTCTCCAGATCGCCGCGTTCCTGCAGCTGGGTGATCGCGCGCCAGCGGGCCGCGCCCTCCTGATCCCGTTCTCGCAGTGCGGTCTCGATGAGAGACTCCACGGCCGCCGCCCCTCCGATCATCGCCATCCGGCCACGATAACCGCAGAGACCTCACAGAAGGTGTGCACGCGCGGGGCGGCGGCTGGATACCGTAAGGGAGTGAGCGGTGATCTCCTCGATCTCATCCTGATCGCCCTGATGGTGGCCTTCGCGGTGTCGGGATACCGCCAGGGGTTCATCATCGGTGCCCTGAGCTTTGTCGGTTTTGTCGGTGGCGGATTGCTGGGCATGTTCATCGCTCCGCCCATCGCCGGAGCCGTGGTCGACGGCGAGACCGAGCGCGCCCTGCTCGCGATCGTCATCGTCTTCCTCTCCGCCACGGTCGGGCAGTTCGCGTCGTCCACGATCGGCGCGGTGGTCCGCAGCCATGTCACCTGGGAGCCCGCCAAGGTCGTCGACGCGGTCGGCGGCACCTTCGCGAGTGCCTTCTCCGTGCTGATCATCGCGTGGCTGATCGGCTCGCTGCTCGCGTCGTCGCAGTTCACCCTGATCAGCGAGCAGGTCAACAAGTCCCTGCTGCTGAGCACGGTCGACCAGACGCTGCCCAGCGCGGCCAAGGACCTGCAGAAACCGTTCAAGAACTTCATCGACACCTCCGGCTTCCCGAAGGTGTTCGACGCCATCGGGGGCGGCCAGCTCGTCGACGTCTCGCCGCCCGACCAGAGCGTGGCTAAGGGCAACAGGCAGCTCACCCGGGCGCGCCGGGGCATCGTCAAGGTCCAGGGCGTGGCCACGAGCTGCCGCAAGCACATCGAGGGCACCGGGTTCGTCTACGCCCAGAACAAGATTATGACGAACGCGCACGTGGTCGCCGGGGTCAACCAGGGGCTCCAGGTCACCGACTACCTCAACAAGACCCACCCGGCGAAGGTCGTGCTCTACAACCCCGACCGCGACATCGCCATCCTGCACGTCGCCGGGCTCAACATGCCGATCCTGCGTTTCGACGGCACCGCGGAGAAGGGCGACGACGCGATCGTCGCCGGATTCCCGCACGGTCACGGCTACACCATGAACGTGGCCCGCATCCGGGTGCAGCAGAAGGCCAAGGGGTTCAACATCTACGAGCGCAAGACCGTCGTCCGCGACGTGTACGCCATCCGCGGCCTGGTCCGCCAGGGCAACTCCGGCGGCCCGCTGCTCACCCCCGAGGGCAAGGTCTACGGCGTCGTCTTCGCCGCCGCCCTCGACCAGCAGGAGACCGGCTACGTGCTCACCGCCGCCGAGGTCGCGCCGGACGCCGAGGACGGTTCCAGGCTCTTCAACCAGGTCGACACCCAGGAGTGCGACCAGAACTAGCGCGTCGCCCTTTTCGTCCGCGGTGCTCCGTACCTTGCCTTGTACGCCTTCGTGGTGTCCGGTCCGGTCGCCCGGCGCTCCCGTCCCGCGAACCGCGCGAGCGACGCCCGAACATCGTGCGAGCGACGTCCGGGCGCGGTCCGGGCGACGTCCGCGTACGTCGTCGGGACTTCGCCGTCGCGTCCGGACGGCGGGGGCAAGGATCAGAGGATCAGAGAAGGGCCTCGATCCTGGCGATCGCCGCCCCGGCCTCCAGGTCGTCGAGCTCGTGGGCGGTCCTGGCGATCTGTTCGTACGGCATGCCGTAGCCGCCGATCCGGTCGGCGCCCCGCGCGAAGAGCGTCGCGGCCCCGCGGCGGTTGCCCCGTTGCAGGTGGGTGAGGCCGACACAGATCTGCGCCAGCCCCTGCCACAGCTCGCGTTCCTCCTCGGGGGAGTTCTTCCAGCGGCCCTCCAGCACCTCGTGGGCGTGGAACGGCCGTCCCTCGCCGAGCAGGCGGCGCGCTTCGGAGAGGGCCTCCTCGGCGCTCGGCGCGTAGTCGTCCGGGATGCGTTCCACGCCCTCGGCGCCGGGCGGCAGCGGGCGCCCGAACGCGTCGCGGGGCCGCTGGTTGCGCGGCCTCCCGTCGGGATCCCGGTCGCGCCCGTTCACCGGTCGGGCTCCGGGTCGGACAGCCAGGCGACGAGCTCGGCGTCGAACTCCTCGGGGCGCTCCTCGTGCGGGAAGTGCCCGACGCCCTCGATCAGCCGCCATCGGTAGGGGGCGGCGACGTAGCGGCCGGAGCCCTGGGCGGTGTGCGGCAGGATGTGCCCGTCGAGCGTGCCGTGCAGCTGCAGGGTCGGCACGTTGATCTGGGTACGCATCGTCCTCGCGTAGCGCCATCCGTCCGGACGGAGCTGGGAGCGGCCGAACCAGCGGTGGTACTCCAGCGCGCAGTGCGAGACGTTGCGGATGCGGAACGCGTCGCGGTAGGTCCTCGACACGTCCTCCTCGGGCCAGCCGGGACCCGACCACTGGTCGAGCAGCCGCCCCACCCTGGCGCCGGAGTTGGCGGTCAGGCGCCGCTCGGGAAGCAGCGGCGCCTGGAAGCCCAGCGCGTAGCGGGCCGCCCTGAACTGGCCGAAGGGCTCGGTGAACAGCGTGGTGCGGAGACGCCGGGGGTGCGGCGCCGAGACCGGGACCAGCCGCAGGACCGCCTTGGGATCCGTCACGGCCATCGTCCAGGCGAGCAGCCCGCCCCAGTCGTGGCCTACGACGATCGCGCCGGTCTCGCCCAGCGCCCGGATCAGCCCGGCCGCGTCGGCGGCCAGGGTGTGCAGGTCGTAGCCGCGCGGGGGCTTGTCACTGGCTCCGTAGCCCCGCAGGTCGACGGCGACGGCGCGGTAGCCCGCCGCCGGAAGCGAGACGAGCTGGTTGCGCCAGCTCCACCAGAACTGCGGGAATCCGTGGAGCAGCAGCACGAGGGGGCCCGTACCGGCCTCCACGACGTGGAAGCGGGTGCCGCCGGCGTGGACGGAGCGGTGGGTCCACGGCCCCTCGACCATGACCAGGGACTCGTCGGGTCCGCTCACTGGCCGGGTCTCGCCGGGTCGCGACGGCCGTCCGCCTGACCGGTGGTGACCGGAGCCGTACCGGGAACGGTCTCCGGCTCGCCGCTCCTGATGGTCTTGAGCGAGCGTAGTGTCCGCTTCATCCCGGTCAGGCCCTTGAACCGCCGCATGCCGATGAAGACCAGCAGCCCGGCTGTGAGCAGGTAGAGGACGGTGACGATCAGGAAGGCGGCCCAGGGCCACAGGCCCGCGCCGATCAGGGCGTAGGCGATCGTGAACGAGGCGAGGATCAGGCACAGGTGGGCCATGAACGCCGCCGCGCCGAAGAGTCCCACCGCCGTGCCGATCCGTTTGGCGTCGAACCTGAACTCGGCCTTGGCCAGTTCGATCTCGGCGCGGACCAGGGTGGATATGTGGTCGCTGGCGGCGGCGACCAGCGTGCCCAGTGACTCCTCCTGTGGTTCCGCGGGCGGGATATGTGTCATGGACGATCTCCTATCGAGGGCCTTTGTCGAACATCATGCTGCGCGCTGAGGCGGTCGCGCACGCACACCCGCAGCGGAATCGTCGCCGGAACCGGCGTCACGAGCACGCCGGTGGTCATCGCGTACGTGTCATCAAATACCTGCGTCGTCAAGACTTCAGACTTTAGTCCCGGGGAGGAGGGGAGGCGGGGGACTGCACCGGTTTGGTGAGGTCTCGGCTGTCCGGTGGTGAGAACCTGCACCACGGGCCCACCACCGGGCGGGTGGGATGTGGAGCCCGCGCGGGACCGCCGGATCCTTGGCCGGGACTGTCGAGTCTTCGGGTGGGGCTGTCGGGCTCTTGGTCGGGGTTGTCGGGGTCTTGACCAGGGCTGTCGGCTCCCTGGCCGGGACGGTGAGCGCCGGGGCGACTCCAGGCCCGTGCGGGCGGGAGTCTCCCGTTTCCTGCGGCCTTCGGCCCCGAAGAAGATGTCAACGGGCCGAGGGCTACCCAGGCGGCGGCCCGGTGAACGTCATCGGGTGAACATCACCGGACCGGTGGGACCGGATCGCGAGAGGACGGGGAGAAGGGCCCCGTTCCCCTTAGGGGAAGCCGGCTCATCGGAGACACAGGCTCATCGAAGACACAGGCTCGTCTGAGACGTCGGCGAAGGTGTCGGCGGAGACTTCGATCGAAGACGTTCACGGAGAGGTCGCCGGAAAGCCGCGGAAGGCCGCCCGCCGGAGGTACCGCCTCCGGGGGGACCGGTCGAAGGCCCTCCGTGACCTCACGCGAGCCCACGAACCTCACGGACCTTACGAGCCCGTGGAATTTCACGGGGCCCGTGAGGAGTCCGTGGAGTTCGTGGAGTCCCTGGGGAACTCGCGGCGAGGTTTTCGTGGAGGGCCTTCAACCGGGCCTCAGGGGGATCAAGAGGTCCGGTCTCTTCGGATGGGCCGTGTCTGCGGTGTCCGCCGTGTCCGCCGTGTTTCTCCGGTGTCTCCGGTTTCTCCGGCGTTTCCGGCCCACCCGGGTGTCCCGGCTCGCTCAGTCCTCGCTCTTGGCGCTGGGCAGCTTCTCCGAGATGAGGTTCATCACCGTGCTGTCGGCCAGGGTGGTGACGTCGCCGACGCTGCGGTTCTCCGCCACGTCGCGCAGGAGACGCCGCATGATCTTGCCGGAGCGGGTCTTGGGCAGCTCGGGGACCACCAGGATCTGGCGCGGCTTCGCGATCGGGCCCAGCGCCTTGGACACGTGGGCGCGCAACTCGGCCGCGATGTCCGCGCCCTCCTCGGCGTTGCCGCGCAGGATCACGAACGACACGATGGCCTGCCCGGTCACCGGGTCGGTCGCGCCGACCACGGCCGCCTCGGCGACCTTCGGGTGGGAGACCAGCGCCGACTCGACCTCGGTGGTGGAGATGTTGTGCCCGGAGACGAGCATTACGTCGTCCACCCGGCCGAGCAGCCAGATGTCACCGTCCTGGTCCCTCTTGGCGCCGTCGCCCGCGAAGTACATGCCCTCGAAGCGGGACCAGTAGGTGTCGATGTAGCGCTGGTCGTCGCCCCAGATCGTGCGGAGCATCGACGGCCACGGGTCGCGGATCGCGAGGTAGCCGCCACCGCCGTTGCCCACGCTCCGGCCCTGGTCGTCGACCACGTCGGCGGTGATGCCCGGCAGCGGGCGCATGGCCGCGCCGGGCTTGCCCTCGGTGACGCCGGGCAGCGGGCTGATCATGACGGCACCCGTCTCGGTCTGCCACCAGGTGTCGACGACCGGGGTACGGTTGCCGCCGATGTGCTCGCGGTACCAGACGTACGCCTCGGGATTGATCGGCTCACCGACGCTGCCCAGGATCCGCAGGGACGACAGGTCGTACTTGGCGGGGATGTCGTCACCCCACTTCATGAACGTACGGATGGCCGTCGGGGCCGTGTAGAGCAGCGTGACCCCGTACTTCTGCACGATCTCCCAGAACCGGCCGCGGTGCGGGGTGTCGGGGGTGCCCTCGTAGATGACGCTGGTCGCGCCGTTGGCCAGCGGGCCGTACACGATGTAGGAGTGGCCGGTCACCCAGCCGATGTCGGCGGTGCACCAGTAGACGTCGGTGTCGGGCTTGAGGTCGAACACCGCGTTGTGGGTGTACGCCGCCTGGGTGAGGTAGCCGCCGGTGGTGTGCAGGATGCCCTTGGGCCTGCCGGTCGTCCCGCTGGTGTAGAGGATGTAGAGCGGGTCCTCGGCGCCGTTCGGCAGCGCCTCGTGGACGTCGGACTGCCGGTCCACGATGTCGTGCCACCAGACGTCCTTGCCGGTCTGCTCGACGTCCTGGCCGGTCCGCCTCACGACGAGGACGTGCTCGATGCCGGGGCACTCCGCGACCGCCTCGTCCACGGTCGGCTTGAGCGCGCTGGGCGCGCCGCGACGGTAGCCGCCGTCGGCGGTGACCACGAGCTTGGCGTCCGCGTCCTTGATCCGGCCGCTGAGCGCGCTCGCGGAGAAACCGCCGAAGACCACCGAGTGGATCGCTCCGATGCGGGCGCAGGCCAGCATCGTGATCGGCAGCTCGGGGATCATCGGCATGTAGATCGCGACCCGGTCGCCCTTGCCGACCCCCAGCTCCTGGAGCGCGTTGGCGGCCTTGGAGACCTCGCGCAGCAGGTCGGAGTAGGTGAGCGTACGGGTGTCGCCCTCCGGCTCGCCCTCCCAGTGGTAGGCGACCTTGTCACCGCGGCCCGCCTCGACGTGGCGGTCGACGCAGTTGTAGGCGATGTTGAGTTCGCCGCCGACGAACCACTTGGCGAAGGGCGGGTTCCACTCAAGGGTGGTGTCCCAGCGCTTCGACCAGGCCAGGCGGTCGGCCTGCCGCTCCCAGAAGGCGAGGCGGTCCCGCTCGGCCTCGACGTAGGCGTCGGCGGTCACGTTCGCGGCCGCGGCCAGGTCGGCAGGAGGTGCGAACCGCCGGGTCTCGCTCAGCAGGTTCGACAGCGTCTCCTGGGTCTCACGCGACTCGGAACCAGGGGTCTCCGGGGCCACTACGCACTCCTCACGTACTGCTATCGACTGGTCGTGTCCCACTTCACCAGGCCACCCGTGTCCGCCACAAGAGGTCTAGACAGGTCTGTACCAATCGGTGATGGGGCATCATATGCATTCAAAACGCCGTAATTCTGGGGATAATCACCTTCGAACCGTTGCGTTTTCGACACCGTAGGAATGTAGACGGCGTTATTCAACGCGCAGTGGCGGCGCGGTGCGCCGGGCGGTGTCATGTGCTCGGTGAACGGTTCGCCCGCCGTTCACCGCCGTTCCCCGGGGGTGACTTCCGGGAGGGCCGCCGGAAGCCGGATCTCCGTGGTCGATCTTCCGGCCGGTTCCCCGATGTCCCGGAGAGAAGCCTTCCCGGACGCCTCCAGCCTGGTCGGGGCCTCGCCGAGCGGTCCCGATAGGGTCAGGCAGCGTGAACGACCCATTGGCTGTCATCGCGGGAATGCCCGGAGTGTCCGAGGCGGTCGCCGACGCGCGCAAGGCCGTCGACCGGCTCTACGGGCACCGCGTGCTGCGGCGCAAGAGCCCGGAGGTGTCGGCCAGATCCGCGCTGCGCGGGGCCCGCGCGTCCGCCGCCCTGGAGGGCGTGGACGTGCCCCTTGAGGTCATCCCCGAGGTCACCGACCCCACGGTGCAGGGCGCGCTGCGCGTCTCGGCCGAACTGGGACGGCTCGGCACCACCTGGCGCGCGGCGCCCCGCCAGGTGCTGGCCAGGCTGCACACGCTCGCCGCCTCGGGGCTCGTCGGAGACGGCGAGGGTCTTGCCGGTGGAGGTCCCACTGGAAGTGGTCTTACCGGCGTAGGTCTCGCCAATGACGGTCTCACCAGTGGCGGTGGCGGTGCGGGGGGCCTCGGCCGCCCGAGGGCCACCGCGACGGCCCCCGACCCGCTCGGCCTGGGGGCCGCCCCCGGGCCGCGGGAGGCGGTGGCGCGGGTGGACGGGCTGGTCCAGTTGGTGACGGCCTCCTCGAAGGCCCCCGCGCTGGTGCTCGCCGCCGTCGTACACGCGGAACTGGCCGTGCTGCGCCCGTTCGGGACGGCGGACGGGGTGGTCGCGCGGGCGGCGGAACGGTTGACGCTGGTGGAGTTCGGCCTGGACCCGAAGTCGCTGGTGGCCGTCGAGGTGGGCCACCTCGAACTCGGCCCGGCCTACGCGGAGGGACTGCGGTCGTATCTGAGCGGCACCCCCGACGGTGTCGCCGCGTGGGTGCGGCACTGCGCGTCGGCGGTCGTGCTGGGTGTGCGCGAGGCCACCGCGATCTGCGAGGCCATGCAGCGCGGCTGACCTCGGGCGGGTCGCCGCTCGTCCTGGTGGAGGAGGGTGTGGCGAATGAGATCTTGGCGAGCGAGGACTTGGCGGGTGACGGCGAGAACACCTGCGCTCATTTCCGCCGCCGCGCGCCTGACCAGCTTGCGCGCTTGACCGGCTGCGTGCCAGCCCAGTTGCGTGCCTGCTCAGTTACGTGCCAGCCCGTTTGCCCGCTCGGCGCTCGCGTTCTTGAAGCCCTGGCGTGGACAGGTGTCCGTACGCCTGCACGCCTGTATGCCCGCTTGTCGCGACCCCGGCCCGCCCGCGTATCCGCGTGCTCGGGCCCTGGGCGGCGGACGGCTTTACTCGGCTTGACTCGGCCCCTGGAGCTCGGCCGGCTCCGTTCGTGCCTCTGAGTGACGGCTGACGGCATGTCTGATCACGGAAAGCTACCGATTACGGACATCCAGAGAGGCCACCCTCACAAACCGACGGCGCCCCTGGTGCGGGGCGCCGTCGCCGACACGTTCCTACCGGGTTACCAAGCGTGCACCTGATAATCGCTGGAGCGGGACAAGCCCACTCCAGCGCGCCTCCCGCGGCTGACGGCGCGTGGGTACTCGGCGGCCGTGCCCGGACAAGTGGTCCGTGAAACCTTTGTACGTCCGATCCGCGCTGATGGGAACCCCTAGAAGCAAGACCTTTACGGATCGAGGGACATTACTGGACGAACCCTCTCTTATGCCGTTTTATGCACCGAGAGCCGTGGCCGGTACGACGTCCGGCGGCCGGTTCGGCGTCCCGGCGATGATCACTGAGTGTCACCGTCGCCGGCCTGCTTGCGGGGCACATCTCGGTGGGGTCGTATCCAGAGACTGGACCGTTACATTAAAAAAAGTAGTGGAAATCAAGGATTACTCCTCGACGAAACTTGAGTTGATCGGGCAGCATGAGGTGCTATCTCCCCAAACCGGAGTGACTGCGCATGGGTTGCATCGCAATCCTCTTGTCATGCTCTGGCAGCTGTTGAAAGCTTTCTTCTGAAACGGGACCGGCTCTACCCCCCCAGAGCCGGACCGGTTGGCGACCCCCGCTCTCCCCCCCCCGGCGGGGGTCGCCCCTTTTTCCGGCCGCCCTCCACCCGGACGGCACGCCTTCCCTGTCTCGTGCCCCGCCGTGTTCGCGCCCCATCCCGTTCACGGCACGGCGACCCCCTCGGTGCCCCTCCGCCTTCCGGGTACGGCCTTCCCGTACCGATGCACCACCCCGGCCAAGGACCGCACGCGCCGCACCCCCGTCGGCCGGGTACGGTCACCTCCCGTACCGGCGCACCCCTATGTACCGGCTCACGCACAGGTATGTACGAGCTCGCGCACGAGCAACAGCCGCTGGTTTTCCACAGGGCGGGCCGCGGGCGGCCGGTTGTCCACAGTACGGCGTTCGGTGTCCCGAGGAGGGGAGGCCGTCACGGAGAGTGGGGCTCCCGCACTTCAGGGAGGCATCCGTGGACCGCCCACTGGTCATCACCGAAGACCACGATCTGCTCGACGACCTGCTCCGCGTCGCCGCCGCGGCCGGAGCCGAGCTCGATGTCGCCCACGTGCCCGCGCACGCCCGGCCCTACTGGAACCGTGCCCCGCTGGTCGTCGTCGGTGGCGACGTGGCCGACGCCCTGGCCGCGACCGGTCCACCACCTCGTTCCCGTGTCTTCCTGGCCACCCACACCTCCGAGGATCCCGACACATGGCGCAAGTGCGTCGCGGTCGGCGCCCAGGGCGTGCTGGAGTTGCCCGCCGCGGAGCGGCAGCTGGCCGACGAGTTCGCCGACGCCGTCGAGCCGTCCGCGAGATCCGGATCCGTGGTGTGTGTCACGGGCGGCCGGGGAGGAGCGGGAGCCAGCGTCCTGGCGGGTTCGCTGGCACTGGCCGCGTCCCGGCAGCGCGTCCGCACCCTCCTCGTCGACGCCGACCCGCTCGGCGGAGGCCTGGATCTCCTGCTCGGGCAGGAGGAGTCCGACGGAGCGCGCTGGTCCGAGCTGGTCGCCCGCGAGGGCAGGGTCAGCTACACCGCGCTCCAGGCGGCCCTGCCGACCTTCGCCGGGCTGACACTGCTCTCCTTCGACCGGGGCGAGGTCGACCCGATCCCGGCCGAGGCGATGCGCTCGGTCCTCGAAGCGGGCCGCAGGGGCTTCGACCTGGTGGTCGTCGACCTGCCGCGCCACCTCGACCAGGCCGCGGTGGAGGCGCTCGGACGAGCCGCCACGACCCTCCTGGTCGTCACCGCCGACGTGCGCGGCGTGCTCGCCGCCGCCCAGGTGCTCACCGGGCTGCGCGGGCACACGGGTGAGGTACGGGCCGTCGTGCGCAGCGGGGTCCTGAACGACGACGTGGTGGCGACCTCGCTCGGCATCCCGCACGGCGGCAGCCTCCCCGACCAGCCCCGCCTCGCCGCCGCGCTCGATCGGGGAGACGTTCCGCCACTCGGCCGCCGCACCTCACTCGGCCGGTTCTGCGCCGCGTTCCTGCACGAGCTGTTCGGGCCGGACGCGTGAAGCGGGCCGAGAGCGCCGTGACGGTCTCGCCGGAGCTGGTGGAGGCGGTCCGCGTACGGCTGGCCAGGACAGGCGTCGAGCCCAGCGCCGCGCACGTCACGGTCGCCCTGCGGGCCGAGCGGGCGATGCTCGGCGACGCCGAGATCCTGGCGGTGGCCAGGGTCCTGTGCGCGGATCTCATCGGGGCGGGTCCGCTGGAGCCGTTGCTGGCCGAGGCCGAGGTCACCGACGTTCTGGTGAACGGCCCGCGCGAGGTGTGGGTCGACGACGGCAGCGGGCTGCGCCTGACCTCGGTCGTCTTCCCGGGCGAAGACGCGCTCCGGCGGCTCGCGCAGCGTCTCGCCTCCGCGGCGGGCAGGCGCCTCGACGACGCGTGCCCGTATGTCGACGCCCGCCTCGCCGGAGGCGTCCGGCTCCACGCCGTCCTTCCGCCCGTGGCGCCCAACGGCACCTGCCTCTCCCTGCGGCTCCCGCCTCGGCGCACCTTCACCCTTCCCGACCTGGTCGAAGCGGGCGCGATCAGGGCCGACAGCGTCGCCGTCCTGACCGCGGTCATCGAGTCGAGGCTCGCCTTCCTGGTCACGGGCGGCACGGGTACGGGCAAGACGACCATGCTCTCCGCCCTGCTCTCCCTGGCCGACCCCGGGGAGAGGCTGCTGCTGGTCGAGGACTCCGCGGAGCTGAGACCCCTTCATCCCCACGTCGTCCGCCTGGAGTCGCGCCCGGCCAACCTTGAGGGCGCCGGTGGTGTCCGCCTGCGCGACCTAGTCCGCCAGGCCCTGCGGATGCGTCCCGACCGGCTTGTCGTCGGAGAGGTGCGCGGGGCCGAGGTCGTTGACCTCCTCAATGCTCTGAACACCGGGCACGAGGGGGGTTGTGGCACCCTGCACGCCAACACCGCGACCGACGTGCCGCCCCGCCTGGAAGCGCTGGGATGCGCGGCGGGCCTCAGCAGGGAGGCGGTTCACAGCCAGATCGCCGCCGCCCTGGACGTCGTCGTCCACCTGGTCCGCGACCACGCCGACGGCCGCCGCCGGGTCGCCGAGATCTGCATGATGGTCCGCCGCCCCTCCGGGCTGGTCGAGGCCGAACCGGCTCTCACCTTCACCTCGGACGGCCAGGTGATCCCCGGCCCCGGCCTGCCCGCCCTCGCGGCCCGGGCACCCGGCGTCCACGCCTCGTCGACCTCCCGGCGCGAGCCCTGCGTCTCACCTCACCTATCGAGGTCCTACGAGTCACCTCATCCATCCGGGTCCTACGAGCCATCTGCTCTGTCGGGGTCCTACGAGCCACCCGTGGCATCCCGAGCCGAGGCTCCTTCGCAGGTCGATCCCTCCAGGGGCACCTCTTACGGAGGCGCCGCCGGTTCACCGTCTCCCAATGTCCCGTTCGCGGATGCTCAAGATCCTTTGCGTCGTCCCGCACGCCCGTATCCCGCACATTCACGAGAGCCTTCTCATGGCGTCGCGGATCCAAGGCCGCCGATGTCCGTGCCCGATCACCACCGAGAGTCCCGGCCGGCTGCCCCCGGCCGCCCGAACCTCGACGAGCCGATGTCGTGGCCGCTGTCACGCTCGGTGTCACAGCCGGTGTCACAGCAGGTGTCGGAGTCGGCGGCACGGCCAGTGTCACGGCTGGTGCCACGGCCGGCGTCATGATGGCGACCGCCCTGGTTCTCGCCGCTCTGGCGGCCTGGTTGTGGGCGGGAGCGGATCCCGGCACCGCCCGCCTGCGCCGGATGAGACGTCGGAGCCTGGTCGCCTCGGGTTCTCTCCGTGAGAGGTTCGCCGCCCGGTCCCGGCCTTCGAAGCGTGCGGACGCCTGGCGGGCCGCGTCGATCGAGCTGTGCCAGGGCCTCTCCGCGGAGCTCGCGGCGGGCCGTACGGCGGGTGAGGCGCTGGCACGGGCCGTGGGGGCGGCGGGGTTTCCCGATCCCGTCGCCCTGCGTCCGCTGATCGCGGCCGCGAGAGACGGAGGTGACGTCCCCGCCGCTCTGCTGGCGGTGGCACCCGAACACGGAGGTGAGGCGTTCCGGGGGCTGGCCGCCTGCTGGAAGGTGAGCGTGACCGCCGGGGCGGGCCTGGCCGTTCTCGTCGATCGTGTCGCCGACTCCCTGCGAGAGGCCCAGGTTCACCGTCACAACGTCGCCGCCCAGCTCGCCGGTCCCCGGGCCACGGCCCGGCTGCTCGCGGGTCTTCCTGTCATAGGTCTGCTGATGGCGGCCGGTCTCGGCATGCGCCCGCTGCACTTCCTGTTCGGCGGCCTGGCGGGCGTCGGCTGCCTGGTCGTCGGCCTCGCGCTCGACGCCTGCGGGTTGTGGTGGACCCACCGTCTGGTCACCCGTGCCCAGCAGGCCTGATGACCGCGCGGCCAGGTCCGCGCGGTCGGACCTGAGTGGTTGGGGCCAAGTGGTCGGGGTCTGAGTGTCAGGTTCGCGCGGCCAGGCCCGAGGGAGTGGGTCTGAGGGCCAGGTTCGAGGGGCCAGGTCCGAGGAGTCAGGCCTGAGTGGTCGCGTCCGAGGGGTCGGGGCCGAGGGGTCGGATTCGTGCGGCAGGTCTGAGCGGACAGATCCAAGAGGACAGATCCAAGGGGACAGGGCTGAGAAGGACAGGGCTGAGAAGGACAGCTTCGAGAGGATGAGAGACAGTGATCATTTTGCTGGCCGTGGTGCTCGCCGGGATCGCCGCTCGGCTGTGGAGCATCCGGAGAGAACCCGCCGACCGGCTCCGCCGCGTGCGGCGCTCACTTCATCCGGCCGGGTTCCCGGAGATGTCGCAGGAGGTCGAAACATCCGCGTTCTCCCTGTCCGCGGACGCGGTCCGTGATCCCTCCGCGCACATGATTCGCGGCGCGCCACCGCGCATGGTTCGCGACACGTCCGAGAGCGCGACCCGCGGCACAGCCGGGAGGAAGTTCCGCGGCGCGTCAGAAAGGAATGCCCGCGGCGCGTTCGGAGGGAAGGCCCGTGGTGCGTCGGAGGGGAGCGCCCGCAGCGGGTTCGGGGGGAAGTTCCGTGGTGCGTCGGAGGGGAAGGCTCATGGCGCGTTCGAGGGGAAGGCCTGTGAGCTGAGGGGGAGGCGGCGGCCGGGCCGGAGTGAGATCGCGGTCGCCCTCGCTCCCGGGCTGGCGGCGTTCCTGGCCGTGGGCGGCCTGCCGGGGGCGGTCGCGGGCGTCGCCGGTTTCGGGATCGCGCTGGTGGTCCTGTGGAGGCGGGAGCCCCCCGAGCTGCGCGGGGAACGCCGAAGGGTGACGGCGGATCTGCCGCTGGCGGCCGATCTCATGGTCGCCTGCCTGCGTGCCGGCCAGCCGATCACCGGAGCCATCGATGTGACGGTGGAGGCGGTCGGCGGGCCGTTGGGCGAGAGGCTGGCCTGGGTGAGCGGCCAGCTGAGGCTGGGAGCCGCGCCGGAGAGCGCCTGGCAGGCCCTCGAATCCGAGCGCTCGCTCGCCCCTCTGGCGCGGGCCATGAGCCGGGCCGCGCTGAGCGGCGCACCGGTGGCCGATGTCCTCATCAGGCTGTCCGACGACTCCCGCCGTGCCGCTCGCGCCGCGTCGTCGGCAGCCGCCCAGCGGGTGGGGGTCCAGGTCGTCGCTCCCCTGGGGCTGTGTTTCCTGCCCGCCTTCGTCTTTTTGGGAATCATCCCCATCGTGGCCGGTCTCGCCGGCGAGGTGCTGCTGCCCTGAGTTATCCACAGGGTTTTCCCTGGCAGGGCAGGGTTATCCACAGGAAAACGGTGATTCCTGTGGATAGGGCGCCGGAAATATCCACACCTGACTTCTGAAACGGCTCCCCTCGTTCGAAGGGAGCCGTTTCATGCTTTCCGGCGACATTCTCTGCTTCCTGGCTGTGGACAAACCGAGGTTTTCCCCAGAACGCGGTTCGGGCCAACGGGGCCATGGGCGTGTGGAGAACCCTGGCAGGACCGATGCCGGACGGCGGGTCCGGTGGAGATCTCCAGGAGGAGCAGATGGCCCGAATCAGTGTTGTCCGCGTGCGGCCCGGTGCTGTCCACGGGCGGCGCGACTGGTCGCGGTGGGCTGCCCGGTGGGCGCGTGCCCGGTGGGCACTGCTGACCACCGGCGCGCACCGTGACCGAGGCATGTCCACCGCCGAGTACGCGGTCGGAACGATCGCCGCCTGTGCTTTCGCCGCCCTTCTCTTCAAGGTGGTGACGAGTTCCGAGGTCCAGCAGATGATCACGGCTTTGATCAACCGAGCGCTCACCGTGGCCGGATGACCTTCCCGGCGTCGGTGATCTCCCTTCGCCGGTCGAGGGGTTCGGTGACCGCGGAGACGGCTGCCGTGCTACCTGCCCTCATGGTCGTGCTGGGAGCGGGGCTGTGGGCCGTGGCGGCGGTCGAGGCGCGACTGGAGTGTGTGGACGCCGCGCGGGCCGGGGCTCGGGCCGCCTCGCGCGGAGAGTCGCTTGAGCGGGTCCGAGGTGGCGTTCTGTCGGCGGCTCCGGCGGGCGCCGTGGTCGCGGTGACCCGGAGTGCGGAGACGGTGCGGGTTGAGGTGTCCGTGAACGTCAGGCCTCGCTGGGGCGCCTCGCTCCCGAGCGTGACCGTTCACGCGACCGCCGTGTCCATCACCGAGCCGGGACTGGAGCGGTAGGTCGCGGTAGGTCGCGGGCGCGTGGAGAACGCGCGGCGAAGTCGGCGACGCTGCGGAGAGGCGACGTGACTGTGACAAGGCGAGAGGTCGGCATAGGCACAAGTGGAGAGAACGCGCGGCGAGAGGCAGTGACGAGGAGGAGAGGGGACATGTCCGCGGCACGGCGAGAGGTCGGAGTCAGCGCGAGGGGAGAGGTGGGCGTGCGTGGAGTCAGCGCGAGGGGAGAGGCGGGCGTGCGTGGAGTCAGCGCGAGGGAAGCGGCGGGCGTGCGTGGAGAGAGCGCGAGGGAAGCGGCGGGCGCGGGTGGAGAGAGCGCGCAGCGAGGGTCGGCGACGATCTGGACGGTCGGGCTCATGGCGCTGGTCTTCGCGGTCGCGGCGGCGGTCGTGTTCGCGGGCATGGCCAGGGTCGCGCGTCACCGGGCACAGGGCGCCGCCGACCTGAGCGCGCTCGCCGCCGCCCGGCTGGCCTTCGCGGATCCCGGCCGAAGCTGCGCGAGGGCCTCCTCGCTCGCCACGGACAACGAGGCCAGGGTCACTCGCTGTTCTCTCGGCGACGGCGGCATCGCGGACATCGAGGTGACCATGGAGGTGTCGCTGCCCCTGAGGGGACCGGTGGCGATCACCGCCAGGGCACGTGCGGGTCCCGTGCACATCACTGATCCCGGCCCTTGACCACGGTCTGCCGAAAGACGGGCTATCTGCCGAAAGACGGGTCATATGAAATCTGTCACGCCTGTGGCTTTCCCCTACGGGCTCTTCCAGCTGTCACGTTCGCGGTTCGTCCTGGGAGAGCAGGACGGCGAGAAGCCGAAGGGCTCCGGCCTTGTCGAGGGGTTCGTTGCCGTTGCCGCACTTGGGAGACTGGATGCACGAGGGGCAGCCGCGTTCGCACTCGCAGGAGGCGATGGCCTCGCGGGTGGCCGTGAGCCAGTCGTGCGCGCGGGCGTAACCACGTTCGGCGAAACCGGCGCCGCCCTCGTGGCCGTCGTAGACGAAGACGGTGAGCAGCCCGGTGTCGGGATGGAGCTCCGTGGAGACACCCCCGATGTCCCAGCGGTCGCAGGTCGCGAAGAGCGGCAGCAGGCCGATGGAGGCGTGTTCGGCGGCGTGCGCGGCGCCGCCGAGGTCCACGCCCTCCTCGGCCAGGGGGACGATCGCCGAGATGGGCAGCGTCCACCAGACGGCGCGGGTCCGCAGCGTGCGCGGGGGCAGGTCGAGGGGTTCGTCCCCCATGAGCTCGCCGCTCTGGGCCCGGCGCTTGAGATAGGCCACCACCTGGCTCGTCACCTCGACCGCGCCGAAATGGAGCTCTCCCTGCCCGAGAGGGTGCGAGCGAAGGGATTCGATGACCGAGATGTCGGTGACGTCCCTGGCGAAGGTCGTGTAGTCGGGAGTCCCGGCCTCGACCAGCGCGACCCCCGCCTCCAGGTCGAGTTCGGCCACCAGGAACGTCTCTCCCTGGTGCACGTAGACGGCGCCGGTGTGCACGGCCGAGTGGGCCGAGGGCTCGTCCACGGTGCCGAGCAGCCGCCCGGTGGACATCTCGACGACCTGGACGGGCGCGGCGCCCGCGCCCCGGATGTCGGCGAGGTCGGTGGCGCGTCTCCGGCTGGTCCAGAACCAGCCCGCGGCGCGTTCCCTGAGCAGGCCGTCTACGACCAGGCCCGCGAGCACCTCCTTGGTGGTCGGGCCGAAGATGTCCAGCTCGTCATGGGTCAGCGGGATCTCGGCCGCCGCCGCGCACAGGTGGGGCCCCAGCACGTACGGGTTGCCGGGGTCGAGCACGATCGTCTCCACGGGGCGGCCGAACAGGGCTTCCGGGTGGTGGACGAGATAGGTGTCCAGGGGGTCGTCCCTCGCGATCAGCACCGCCAGCGCGTCCTGTCCGTCCCGCCCGGCCCTCCCCGCCTGCTGCCAGAGGGAGGCGCGGGTTCCCGGCCACCCCGCGATGAGCACGGCGTCCAGCCCGGAGACGTCGACGCCGAGTTCCAGCGCGTTGGTCGTCGCCAGGCCGAGCAGTTCGCCGGAGCGCAGCGCCTTCTCCAAACCCCTGCGATCTTCGGCCAGGTATCCCGCCCGGTAGGCGGCCACCTTGCCGGGCAGGTCCGCGGACGCCTCCCCGTCGATGACGAGGTCCTGGAGCTTGGCCCGCGTGGTGAGGGCCACGGTCTCGGCGGCCCGGCGGGAGCGTACGAAGGCCAGGGTCCGCACGTCGGCGGCGACGAGGTCGGCCAGGAGGTCCGCGCTCTCGGCGGTCGCCGGGCGGCGGACAGGGGCCCCGCCCTCGCCACGCAGATCGGTCAGGGGTGGTTCCCACAGCGCGAAGGTGGTCGCGCCCCGGGGAGAGGCGTCGGTGGTCACCTCGGCCATCTGGAGGCCTGTCAGGCGCCTCGCGAAGATCCCGGGCTCGCTGGCCGTCGCCGAGGAGAGCAGAAACGTCGGGCTGGAGCCGTAGCGGGCGCAGATCCGGCGCAGGCGGCGCAGGATCTGCGCGACATGGGAGCCGAACACGCCCCGATAGCCGTGGCACTCGTCCACGACGACCATCCTGAGCCGTCGCCAGAAGAGCGCCCACTGGGCGTGCCGGGGCAGCAGCCCGCGATGGAGCATGTCCGGGTTGGTGAGGACGTAGTTGGCGTGCTTGCGCACCCAGACCCTCTCCTCGAAGGAGGTGTCGCCGTCGTAGGTGGCGGCCCGGAGCCCGGGAGGATCGAGCTCGCGCAGCGCGCGGAGCTGGTCGGCGGCCAGCGCCTTGCTGGGCGACAGATAGAGGACCGTGCCGCCGTCGAGCGTCGAGGAGAGCGCCGGGACCAGGTAGGAAAGGGATTTGCCCGACGCGGTCCCTGTGGAAATGATCACGTTTTGGCCACGGTGGACCAGGTCCGCGGCCTCGGCCTGATGCGGCCACAGGCCGGAAATACCGTGGTTCGCCCAGCGCGTAACCAGCCGCTGGTCGACCCAGTCCGGCCATCGGGTCTCACCGGCCTGACGTGCGGGAACGCGCTCAACATGGGTGACACGCCCATGACGTGCGGGAACGTCGAGGAGGCGGCTGAGGGCGGTGCCCACTCTGAGGGGCGAGGATGAGGGCGGGGTCACTGGTTTCCAGTCTCACATCTGTGGGCAGAGTCGCCGGGAATCGTGATTTCGTATAGACACTGAGCGTACGCATGGTTGAATGCCGCGCGTCGGGGCTTGTCGTCCGGGGGCCACCCGGTCCCAGGAAGGCACGCCCGAATCGGTACTTTCGCAGGCAAGGCGCTGGAGGATCTGTGGATCTGAAGTTGGACCACCATTCCGAGGACCGTCTCACCATCGTTGAGGTCGAGGGTGAGATCGATGTCTACACCGCGCCCAGATTGCGTGAGCTCCTGATCGACCTGGTCAACAAGGGGAATTTCCACCTGCTCGTCAACATGGAGAAGGTCGACTTCCTTGACTCCACGGGCCTTGGTGTCCTGGTCGGCGGGCTCAAGCGAGTTAGGGCGCACGATGGCTCACTGGAGCTTGTCTGCACCCAGGAGCGCATCCTGAAGATTTTCCGGATCACCGGACTGACAAAGGTCTTCGGGATCTACGCCTCGGTCGACGAGGCCAAGGAAGCTCACGGTCGAGACAAGTAGTCGTGGCTACCGTCGAGCTGACGTTCAGCGCTCTCCCCGCGCATGTGCGGACGGCACGCCTGGTCGCCACGGCTATCGCCAGGCGCACCGGTGTGCAGGAGTCGTTGCTGGACGAGGTAAGGCTCGCTGTCGGTGAGGCGTGCTCGCGGGCCGTGGAGGCACATCGCCTCCACTGTCCGGGGGAGCCGATCCGGATCGAGCTACGTGATGACTTGGGGCGTTTCGAGGTGACGGTCACCGACTCCGCCCCCAGTGACAGCGACGAGCTGGAGCATGATCGAGCCCTTCTGGGGTTCGACGATCCGTTCGGGCAGCTTCCCGATGACCTGATGGCCGGTTTCGGCATCGCGGTCATCGCGGGGCTGGCCGACGACGTTCAGGTCTACCCGAGCCAGAAGGGCATGTGTATTCGCATGAGCTGGCCGGCGGCGACGAACGGGATGTCTCCGGTCTGACAGAGAAGACTTCGGCGGCCGGGTGTGTCCATGTGGATACGCCCGGTTGTTCGTCGAGAGGGGTACGCGGATTGTTCGTCGAGAGGGGTACGCGGACCCAAGGCCGGAAGGGACGTGCGGTCCCGAAGGCTGGAAGAGCGTGTGGTGGTTCCGAAGGGTGTGGTCCGGGGTGAGGATTCGCCCGTGACGTTCGGGCGAACACGTCCGGCCTGTTCGCAAGATCGGGTGACCCCGAAAAGTGCGATCCGGGCAGAGGGCCCGCTGTGACGTCCACGCGTACGCCGCCCGGATTGTCCGTGGGGAAAGAACCTGGATTGTCCGTGGGGAAAGAAGTGGTGACGCTCGCCGGTGACGTCCACTCGCACACGTCCGGCCGTTCAGGGGGCCGACCGCCCGGAAGGTCCAGCCGTCCGGAGGGTCCCGCGAGAAGGCGGGGGCCGGTAGCGGGAGCCCGGTGGCAGGTCCGCTGGAGGATCTTCCCCGGCGGCCACGCGGGGCCACGCGGCCACGTGAACGCACCTGGCCGCCCAATGCCGATGATCTCAATTTCGGTCCAAACTTAATTTGGCTGTTTCTTGCCTGAAACTGGGTCGAAACAGGGGCGGGCGGGACAGGTGTGACAGGTGAAATGACCTCATAAGCAGGTCGGTCGTCAGGAGACACTGTTCGAGTCGCCAATTGGGCGTGGGCAGAGGCTTCATATCCGCGTCGTCGCTGCGTAGACTCCCGGAACCGGCCAAGGTTTATCCTTCGGAGCGGCCCGCACGCGAGCCGCCCTCCGTGGGGGTCTGCAACTGGAAGCGGCACTGCCAACCATCCCGGATGTGCGCCGCTTCAGCCGCCTAATCTCATCGCAGCGCACTCCGGGCAGGACGTGTTCCCGTCTTGCCAAGGAGAGTCGGATGTCTGTGCTCCATCTCGCCGCTGCAGAGCCAGCGGTATCCCTGAGTGGTCACCACTTCACCATCATCATCGTGGTCGCCGTCGTCGCCCTGCTCGCACTCGCCGTCGCCGGCACCCTGGTGCGTGAGGTGCTGGCCGCCGACCAAGGCACCGAACGTATGCAGAACATCGCGCGAGCCGTCCAGGAAGGAGCTTCCGCGTACCTTACGCGGCAGTTCCGGACGCTCGCGTTGTTCGTCATCCTGATTCCGTTCCTGCTGTATCTCCTTCCCGCCGAGACGACCAGCGTGAGGATCGGCAGATCGGCTTTCTTCGTCGTCGGCGCGCTGTTCTCCGCGCTGACCGGATTCATCGGCATGTGGCTGGCGGTGCGCGGCAACGTCCGCGTCGCCGCCGCGGCCCGCGCGTCCGGTGAGAAGGTCGCCATGCGGATCGCCTTCCGCACCGGCGGCGTGGCCGGAATGATCACCGTTGGCCTCGGCCTCCTCGGTGCGGCCGTGGTGGTGATCACCTACGGGGGCGACGCCCCGGCCGTGCTGGAGGGCTTCGGCTTCGGCGCCGCGCTGCTCGCCATGTTCATGCGAGTCGGCGGAGGCATCTTCACCAAGGCCGCCGACGTCGGCGCCGACCTGGTCGGCAAGGTCGAGCAGGGCATTCCCGAGGACGATCCGCGCAACGCCGCCACCATCGCCGACAACGTCGGCGACAACGTGGGCGACTGCGCGGGCATGGCCGCCGACCTGTTCGAGTCCTACGCGGTCATGCTCGTCGCCAGCCTGATCCTGGGCAAGGTGGCCTTCGGCGTCGAGGGACTGGTGTTCCCGCTGATCGTGCCCATGATCGGTGTGATCACGGCGATCATCGGCATCTTCGTCACCGCCCCGCGCGCCGGCGACCGCAACGCGATGGCCGCGATCAACCGGGGCTTCTTCATCTCGGCGGCCATCTCGGCGATCCTCGTCGCCGTCGCGGCCTACCTCTACCTGCCGGCCACCTTCTCCGGGCTGACCGGTGTGAGCCCGGAGATCGCCGCGGTCACCTCGGACCCGCGCCTGATCGCGGTCGGGGCGGTGCTCATCGGCCTGGTGCTGGCGAGCGCCATCCAGATCCTCACCGGCTACTTCACCGAGACGAACCGCCGTCCGGTGCGGGACATCGGCGAGAGCTCCCGTACGGGTCCCGCCACGGTCATCCTGTCCGGCATCAGCGTCGGCCTGGAGTCGGCGGTCTACTCCGCGCTGATCATCGGTGCCGCCGTCTACGGGGCCTTCCTGCTGGGCTTCGGCAACGTCACCATCGCCCTGTTCGCGGTGGCGCTGGCGGGCACCGGCCTGCTGACCACGGTCGGCGTGATCGTGTCGATGGACACCTTCGGCCCGGTCTCCGACAACGCCCAGGGCATCGCCGAGATGTCCGGCGACGTCGAGGGCGAGGGCGCCCAGGTCCTCACCTCGCTGGACGCCGTCGGCAACACCACCAAGGCGATCACCAAGGGCATCGCGATCGCCACGGCCGTGCTCGCCGCGACCGCGCTGTTCGGCGCGTTCCGTACGGCGGTCGAGACCCAGTTGGCGAGCGCGACGACGGAGGTGAAGCAGGCGCTGGGCTCGTTCAGCTCGTTCAGCCTGAGCGTCGACTCCCCGAACGTGCTGGTCGGTCTGATCATCGGCGCCGCGGTGGTGTTCATGTTCTCCGGTCTGGCGATCATGGCGGTCGGCCGCGCGGCCGGGCGGGTGGTCTTCGAGGTGCGCGAGCAGTTCCGTACCAAGCCGGGGATCATGGCGGGGACGGAGCTGCCCGACTACGGCAGGGTCGTCGACATCTGCACCCGCGACTCGCTGCGGGAGCTGGCGACGCCCGGCCTGCTGGCCGTGCTCACCCCGATCGCCGTCGGTTTCGCCCTCGGGTACGCCCCGCTCGGCGCGTTCCTGGCCGGTGCCATCGCGTGCGGCACGCTCATGGCGGTGTTCCTGGCCAACTCCGGTGGCGCCTGGGACAACGCGAAGAAGCTGGTCGAGGACGGTCACCACGGCGGCAAGGGCTCGCCGGCCCACGAGGCCACCATTATCGGTGACACCGTCGGCGACCCGTTCAAGGACACCGCCGGACCGGCGATCAACCCGCTCCTCAAGGTGATGAACCTCGTGGCGCTGCTGATCGCCCCGGCCGTGGTGACCTACGCCGACAGCCCGGTGCTGCGCATCGGCATCACGGTGCTGGCGGTGGGCATCGTCGTCGCCGCGGTCGTCATCTCCAAGCGTCGTTCGGCGAGCATCGCCCCGACGGAGGAGAGCAACTCCGACCGCGAGGCGGAGCCGGTCTCCAGCTGAGCAATGTTTGACGAAGGGGTGCACGGGCCGCGTGCACCCCTTCGGCGTGTGCGGGGCACCCCAGTGGGAAACTGGCCGGTATGGAACAGCAGCCCTCCGGAGGCAAGACACTCGTCCTCATCCTGCTGGCGATGGTCGCGGTGTTCGCGGTGATCGTGGGCCTGGCCATGTGGGCGTCGCGATGACGGCGCGCACGCTCGTCGTCCTGCGCCACGCCAAGGCGGTCCACACCTCCGGCCTCGCCGACCGCGAGCGGCCCCTCACCGAGGTCGGCGAGCGCGACGCCCTCAAGGTCGGCGCGGCCCTCGCCGGTATGGACCTCACTCCCGACCTGGTGCTCTGCTCGCCGTCGGTACGGACCCGGCGGACCGCGGACCTGGCGCTCCCCGGCGCGGAGATCCTGATCGAACCGGCCATATACGAGGCCTACCCCGACGAGCTGCTCACGCTGATCCGGCGGAGCGACCCGGAGGTCGGCACGCTGGTCCTGGTCGGGCACAACCCCGGGGTCCAGGAGCTGGTCACGCAGCTCACCTCCGCCGACGGCGACGCCGGGTTCCCGCCCGGCGCGTTCGCCGTCATCGAGGTCGACGGCGAGTGGTCCGGGCTTGACGCCGGGCGCGGTATCGCCCGCTGGAGCCCCAAGAAGCACTGAGACGAGCCCTCGGAGGCACCGTGAAACAAGCCCCCGGCGAGCCCACGAAAACACTGAGACGAGCCCCCCCGGCGAGATCCCCGGACGTACCGGGGATCCAGCGCGGTTCCGAGAAGGCGCGGTTCCGAGAAGGCGTGGTTTCGGGAGGGCGCGGTTTCGGGAGGGCGCGGTTTCGGGAGGGGCGGCGCGAGAGGCGTGATCGGGGGTGGCATGCGAGGGCTCACCGGTGCGCTGCGCGCCGACTTCCGGCTCTCCGGTCGTCCGGCCTGGGGCTACGGCCTGCTGTGCGCGGTGGTCATCTGCCTCCCCCTGATGCTCGGTGTCCTCCTCGGTCACCTCCAGATGGGCGCCTCGGTGGCCCTGGGCGGCTATCTCACGCTCTTCGGCGATGCCCCGGGCCGGCCGTACGGTGATCGCGTTCGCGGGCTGCTCGTCACCACGACCGCGGTCACGCTCGGTGTCGGCCTCGGAGCGCTCATCCAGGCCGGTCCCCCGCCGGTCGCCGTCGTGGTGGTCGGCCTGGTCGCGGCGGCGGGCGTCTACTGGCCGGCGCTGGGCACCCCCGCGGTGCTCTCCGTGACCCTGGCGTACTTCGCGCTCCCCGGCATGGGCGTGCCGCTCCACATGGGGGTCACGGCCGCGGGCGGCCTGCTGGCCGTGCTGGTGGTGGTGGCGGTCTGGCCGGTACGGCGTCTCCGGCCGCTCCGCAGGGCGGTGGAGGAGGCCGGTACGGCGCTGGCCGACCTCCTGGCGGCCGGGGGAAGGGCGCCGCTCGCGGACGAGAGCTGGGAGCCGCTGCGCCAGCGGGCCGTCACCGCGCTGAAGGACCTGGACAGGGCACTGTCCCTCCACCGGATCTCCGTGGAGGACGACCGGTCGCCGGAGCGGCTCCCGGCCACGCTGACCCGCGTCTTCCAGCAGACGATCGCGCTGCGCGTCCTGCGCGCGGCGGCCGTGGAGGCGGGCATCGGGACGGAGTGGGTCCGGGAGCTGGACGAGGCGGTCGGGGCGCTGGCCCGCGCGCTGCGGGAGGCGGCGCTGCTCGGCGGTTCGTCGGAGATCCCGGAGGCGCTGGCCGCCATCGGGCGGTTCGCCGACCGGGTGGACGAGATCCGCGCGACCGCCCGCGCGGGCGGCGCGCCGCTGCCCGCGGCCGTGCTGGTGGGGCAGGTCCGCCAGGGGGTGGACCGGATCGCGATGGCGGTGCGCTCGGTGGCGCGGCAGGCCACAGAGGGCGTCGAGGTGGGCCCCCGCCTGCCGAGGTTCGTACGGCCCCGCAGGCCGGCGGTCTCGGAGGGGCACCACCCGGTCCGGGTGGGACTGGCGGTGATCACGGCCATGACGCTGATGGCGCTGGTCCACGAGCACTACGCGAAGTGGTTCGTGGTGACCGTGGCGGTCAGCCTCCGGCCCGCATACCGCGACACGGTGGAGCGGGTGCTGCTGAGGGTGCTGGGCACGGCCGTGGGCGCGGTGGCCGCCGCGGTGGTGCTGGCGGTCGCGCCAGGTCACCTGTACCTGACGCTTTTCATCTCCGTCTGCGCGGCGCTGGGCTTCGCGCTGCGCGGGTCCGGCTACGGATACTGGGCGATCTTCTCCACGCCGCTCTCGCTGATGCTGTCCGACTTCTCCCTGCCGCTCGACTGGGGCGCGGCGGCGGCCAGGGTGGGGCTCACGGTCGCGGGCGGCGCGGTGGCGCTGGTCTTCGCCCGGCTGCTGTGGCCCAGGGGGCACCGGGCCCGGCTGACCACCAGGATCGCGGAGATGCTCGACAGCCACGCCGTCCTGGTGCGGTCGCTGATCGACCGGGACCCCGCCCAGATGGACGCCCGGAGCTTCGCCGCGGCCGACGCCGCGGGGCGGCTCGCCGACTCCCTGGACCTGCTGGACAAGGAACCGGGCGGCAGCGCGCCGCGGCGGCTCAGGGAGTCGCTGACGGCGGCCGGGCGGCTGCGGGACAACGCGCTCGCGCTGCTGGCGGTGCCGCCGCCCGAGGAGGGGGCGGGGCCCACGGTGACGGTCCTCGACCTCGTCGCCGACCGGCTGGAGAAGGTCGCCGAGGCGGTCAGGACGGAGGAGGCCGGGGTGCCGCCCGACGATCTCGACGCCGTGCTCGACGAGCTCGGCGCGTACGTGGACGCGCTGGCCGCCCGCCGCCTGGACGAGCTGGCCGAACTCGCCGAGCTGGCCGAGCCGGCCGAGCCGGCCGATCCGGCCGATCCGGCCGATCCGCGGGAGGACGTGGCCGACAGGATGACCGGCCTGCGCCGGCGCGTCAGGCACGCCGCCGCCGCACAGCCCGCCCTGCGTGGCCTCGGCGCCGAAGCCATCCGGCTGGCCGCCCTCACCACGCCGAGAAGCCGGTAGCCCGACAAGCCGGTAGCCCAACGCCGAGAAGCCGGTAGCCACCACTTCCGAGGCGCGGGGCTCACAGGCCACAGGCCCGGGACGGTCAGCGTTCGGCGGTGGTGACACCGTCCTCGGCGTCGGCGTCCTCCACCTCGGCGCGGGGGATGCCGAGCAGGTAGAGGATCGAGTCGAGGTAGGGGACGTTGACCGCGGTGTCGGCGGCGCGGCGGACCACCGGCTTGGCGTTGAACGCGATGCCCAGCCCGGCCGCCGCGATCATGTCCAGGTCGTTGGCGCCGTCGCCGATGGCCACGGTCTGGCTGATCGGGATCCCCGCCTCGCGGGCGAAGCGCTCCAGCGCCCGCGCCTTGCCCGGCCGGTCGACGATCTCGCCGACCACCCGCCCGGTCAGCACGCCGTCGACGACCTCCAGGGTGTTGGCCGCGGAGTAGTCGATCCCGAGATCGTCCACGAGGGCGTCGGTGAGCTGCGTGAACCCGCCGCTGACGATCGCGAACCGGTAGTCGAGCCGCTTGAGCGTCCGGACCAGCGTCCGGGCGCCGGGGGTCAGCACGAGCTCCTTGCGTACCTTCTCGAAGACCTCCGCCGAGAGGCCCTTGAGCAGCGCGACCCGGCGGCGCAGCGACTCGGCGAAGTCGAGCTCGCCGCGCATCGCCTCCTCGGTGACCCTGGCGACCTCCTCCAGGCAGCCGGCGTGCGCCGCCAGCAGCTCGATCACCTCGGCCTGGATGAGCGTCGAGTCGACGTCCATCACGATCAGCCGCTTGGCCCTGCGGTGCAGGCCGGTCCGCTGGACGGCCACGTCGACCTGCTGGGCGTGCGCCTCGACGGCGAGCTCGGCCCTGAGGGTGTCGGGGTCGGCGCCGGAGAGGGAGAGCTCGATGCAGGTCACCGGGTAACTGGACAGGCGCTCGATCCGGTCGATGTTGGCACCGGCCGCGGCGATCCGCCCCGCGATGCCCGCCATCGCGGCGGGCTGCAGCGGCGAGCCGAGGACGGTGACGTTGAGCCGCCCCCTGCGCCGCTTCTCCTTCGGGTCGGAGCCGGTGGACAGCTCCACCTGCAGCCCGAGATCCTCCGCGGTCCGCTCGACGGCGGTCCAGAGGGCGCCGAGGGTGCCGCCGGTGCCGGTCGGCGTGTCACCCGCGTACGAGACGAGGACGCCGAGGGTGAGCCGGCCGCGGATGACGACCTGCTCCACGTCGGCGACGATGACGGGGAAGCCGGCCAGGACCGAGAAGAGGCGTGAGGTCACGCCCGGTCGGTCGGGGCCGTTCAACGTGATCAGAAGCGTGCGCTGGTTCATCGGTTCCTACGGTACTTGGCTCGGGATCGGACCGTGAATGCGGTTCATCATCCGGACGCCTGGAGTTCGCGGGGCACTCCGGTCCCGCGTCACCTGCGGCTGTCTTCATGAACTCATGACGACCCTTCCCATGGAGCCGCGCCTCGCCCGCTACAGCGTCGGGCTGGCCGCCACCGCCGTCGAGATGCGCGAGGCCCAGCGCCTGCGCCACCGGGTCTTCGCCGAGGAGATGGGCGCCAGGCTGGACAGTCCCATCACCGGCCTGGACGTCGATCCGCTCGACGCCTACTGCGATCACCTCCTGGTGAGGTGCGACGACACGGACGAGGTCGTCGGCACCTACCGGCTGCTCGCTCCCCGCCGGGCCGACCGCCTCTACTCCGACTCCGAGTTCGACCTCGGCGCGCTGGCGGGCATCCGGGGGGACATGGTGGAGGCCGGCAGGGCCTGCGTGCACCCGGGCCACCGGGGTGGCGCGGTGCTCGGGCTGATGTGGGCGGGAATCGCCCGCTACATGGAGGCCGGGGGGTACGGCTGGCTGGCCGGGTGCTGCTCGGTGCCGGTGGCCGACGCCGCCGGGATCATGGAGCGGGTGCCGCTCTCCCCGCCGGGCTACCGCGTCACGCCGCGCCGCCCCTGGCGGGCGGACCCGGTCTCCGCCGTGCCCTCGCAGCGGGAGGACGCCTCCGCGGCCGCCACGGGGCCGGGCGGGGCGCTGCCGCCGCTGCTGCGCGGCTACATGCGGCTGGGCGCCTGGGTCTGCGGCCCGCCCGCCCACGACCCCGGCTTCGGCACGGCCGACTTCTTCGTCCTGCTCTCGATGACCGAGGCCGACCCCCGCTATCTGCGCCACTTCCTGGGAGCCACCTCGTGAACCCGTGGATGCCGGTGGCGCCGTGCGGGCCCGCCAGCTGTCTCCTCCCGCCGGGATCGAGGGCCGCCTGGCCGCGCAGGGCGCTGCGGCTGGCGGCGATCGCGCTGGCCCTCCTGGCGGGGACGGTGTTCGCGCTCGCGGGCCGCGGGCTCGGCACGACGGGCAGGCTCCGGCTGACGAGCGCCTGGTCCCGGCTGATGCTGCGGGCCGTCGGCGTACGGGTCGAGGTGCGGCAGGGCTTCGCGTTCATGGCCGGCTCCGTCTCGGGGCTCCGCCCGGTCGGCGACGGGCCCGCCGGGGCCGCTCCGCTGGTCGTGGCCAACCACGTGTCGTGGCTGGATCCGCTCGTCATGGCGGCGGTCCTGCCGTGCCGCCTGCTCGCGAAGCGGGAGGTGCGGGTGTGGCCGGTGATCGGCCTGCTGGCGGCGGGCGCGGGGGCGCTGTTCATCGACAGGGACCGGCTCTTCGCGCTGCCCGAGGCCGTCGGCGGTGTGGCCACCGCGCTCGCCGACGGCCACCCGGTGGCGGCCTTCCCGGAGGGGACGACCTGGTGCGGGCGCGGGATGGGCTCCTTCAGGCCCGCCGTGTTCCAGGCGGCCCTGGACGCCGGGGCCCCGGTCAGGCCGGTGGCGATCAGGTATCTGGAGGGGGAGGACCTCCCGGCCACCGGGCCCGCCTTCGTCGGCGACGACCCCCTCTGGGCCTCGCTCCGCCGCGTGGTGGCCGTCCGGAGACTGACGGTGGAGGTGACGATGCTGCCCGCGGTGTGGGGACGTGACCGCAGGGAGCTGGCCTGGGCCGCCGAGTCGTCCGTCGCCTCTGTGGTGGTCTCCGGGGCCGCGCACGGTCTCCCCGTGGCCGCCTGACGTCCCGGATCCCTTCGAACCTGACGTTCCGGGTCCCTCCGGAAGGACCGTACGCCGCTTCGTGCGAGGCCTGGGGGTCGTTCCGGGATCGGGAGGAACGGGAGTTCAGGCCGAGTTCGTGCGGTGCTTGAGTGCCGTCCCGGGGATCGGGAGGAACAGGGGCTCAGGCCGAGCCCAGATAGGTGATGACGGCCGCCACCCGGCGGTGGGTGTCGGGGCTGTTCTCCAGGGCCAGCTTCATGAAGATCGAGTTGACGTGCTTCTCGATGGCCGAGACCGACAGGTGCAGGGCGCGGGCGATGCCTCCGTTGGACAGGCCGTGCGCCATCTCCCTGAGCACGTCCAGCTCCCTGGGCGTCAGTTCCGCGGGCGGGGGACCGCCGCGTACCCCGCGCTTGGCGAGCAGGCCCTCCACCACCTTGGGGTCGATCACCGAGCCGCCCACGGCCACCGACCTGATCGCGCCGAGCAGCTCGTCGATGTCACCGACCCGGTCCTTGAGCAGGTACGCACGGCCCTCGGTGCCGTCCCTGAACAGGTCCAGGGCGAACATCGCGTCGGAGAACTGGGAGAGCACCACGACCCCGATGTCCCGTGAGGCGGCGCGGATGCGGTGCGCCGCGTCGATGCCCTCCATCCCCGGGCGGACGAGATCGGCCGAGCCCGGCATCCGGATGTCGGTGACCACCACGTCGGGGCGCAGCCGCCCGGCGGCGTCGAGCAGCTCGTCCGCGGTGCCCACGGCGGCGACCACCTCGATCTCACCGGAGGTCTCCAGGAGCCTGCGGGTGCCCTCGCGCACCAGGTAGTGGTCCTCGGCCAGGACGACTCTCAGTTCGGCTCTCGGTTCAGTCATGCATCCCGCCACGCATCTCAGCCATGGGTCGCGCACCGCCCGGGACTCGTCATGGGGAGATACTGCCCGGTGCGCGGGTGCCGTGCATATGAGGTTGCCCGCACCCCGTGGTCCCGCGACGCGGTTCCGGACGCGGTTCCATGACATGCCTCCGCGACATGATTCCGGGGCGTGGCTCCGGAGCATGGTTCCGGGGCGTGGAAAGTGGAAAAGAGCGGGCCCCCGCCCGCTCGTCCGGCGCGTGCCGCACCGCGCCGCCGGCCAGGGCGTTCCCCGGCGTCGTGATCTCCATCGCCTTCGGTGATCACTTCGGGTCGAAGGCGTTTCCGGTAATGCTCCCCCGGCCGGAGGCGGTGCGTGAAAAGTGTGGCTAGCGGAGAACCCGGGTCTTCACCCGCACGTACTTGACGTCGGTGCCGACGTCGATGCCGTAGATGTCGAGGGTGCCCAGCCCGCCCGCGGGGACGTCGATCGAGACCGAGCCGAAATCGGCGGTCGCGGTGCCCCTGGCGCTGTTCCTCAGCCAGACCCTGACCTTGAGGGTGGCCGTCCTGCCGGGGTTCAGGGTGTCGAGCAGGCAGCCCACCTCGCGCCCCGAGACCTCGCAGTACGAGCCGGAGGGCTTGCCGATGACGCGGACCTTGGAGACCTGTGAGGGAAGGTGACCGCCGACGTAGGCGATGTCGGTGTACCACTTGCCGACGTTCTTGATCCTGAGCGTGTAGACGTACGAGTCGCCCGCCCGGGCCCTGCGCGGGTAGGAGACGGTCGTCTTCAGCGGCGCGAGCGGCTTGTCCGCGATTCCCTGCGGCGCGGTGGTCAGGGGAGCCGTGGCGTTCGCGGTTCCGGGGGTGAGCAGCATGCCTCCCGCCAGGGCGATGGCGGCGAAGGCGGTCAGGTGCCGGCGCATTTCTTTACTCCAGTCGGAATTCGGTGATTCCCATCGATTACCGCGCCCAGCATGCGGGGCCCGACTTGGAAAACCCTTGTGACTGACTGGCCGGCTAACCGGTGATCAGATGGACGTCGCCGAATTCGTGCCAGAGATAGCCCTCTCCCAGCGCCTCCGCGTACGACCGCGAGAGCAGGTCGCGGCCGGCGATCGCCGAGAGCATCAGCAGGTGGCTGGAGCGCGGCTCGTGCAGCCCGGTGAGCAGGCCGCTCACCGCCCGCACCCCGACCTCGGGGGTGACGATGTGCGAGGTCCAGCCGTTCGCGGCCCGGACCCGGCCGGTGGCCAGCGCGGCCGTCTCCAGCGCCCGGACCACGGTCGTGCCGACCGCGATCACCCGGCCGCCGGACTCGCGTGCGAGCTCCACCTGCCGCGCGGTGGCCTCGGGCACCTCGAACCGCTCCGGGTACGGCGGCTCGTCCTTCTCGGGGGACGCCACCCCCGTGTGCAGGGTGATCGGCGCGATCCCGACCCCGCGCGACACGAGGGAGGTCACCAGCCCGGTGGTGAACGGCCGTCCCGCGCTGGGCATCTCCGCGCTGCCGGGCCGGACCCCGAACACGGTCTGGTAGTCGGCCAGCGGCCAGTCCCTGTCCACGTACGAGTAGCGGATCGGCACGCCGTACCGGCGGAGGTAGCCGGTGACCTCGCGGTCCAGGCTCGCCCGCCACAGGCGCGGCGTCTCACGCCCCAGCAGCCGCAGCGTCGCCCCGCCCGGCAGCGGCAGCCACTCCCCGTCCGCGCCGCCCCGGTAGGGCTCGCCGGCCGGCTCCACGTTCTCGGAGCCTCCGGGAGCGCCGGGGACTCCGGGAGCACGGCGCCGCCGGAGTTCGACCAGCCACGTCCCGTCCTCCCGCTCGGTGGAGAAGTGCACCGCGAGCCGGTCGAGCCGGACGGCGGCGGGGAGCGTGCCGGAGTTGTTGACCACCAGCAGGTCGCCGGGGCCGAGCAGGCCGGGGAGCTCGGCGAACGCGTGGTGGCCGACCTCCCCGGTGCCCCGGTCCGAGACCAGCAGGCGCACCCCGTCACGGGTCAGCCCCCGGGCCTCCGGCGGCTCGTGCGCCTCCAGCTCGCGCGGGAGCACGAAGTCCGCGGCCATGGCGTCCGCCACGGGCAGGCTCGCGACCCCGCCCCAGCCCTTCGTACGGCCCTCTCGCCCGCTCATTCGTGCCTCACCCGGCCGCTGTCCGGGCGGTCGGCGATCAGCCGCCGCAGGGTGGGGACGACGGTCTCCGGGCCCGGGGCCTCCGCCGCCTCCCCCGCGCCGACCGCGTCGGCGAGCATGGTGGTGGACATCTCGCCCGGATCGACCCACCAGACCGCGACGTCCGGCTCCTCGACGGCCAGCACGTGGGAGATCTGCTCCAGGGCCGCCTTGGTCGCGCCGTACCCGCCCCAGCCCTCGTACGCCTCCACCGCCGCGTCGGAGGAGATGTTCACGATCGCGCCGCGCCGCTCCCTGAGCCCGCGCAGGTTCGCCTGGATCAGCGCCAGCGGGGCCAGGACGTTGGTACGGAACAGCTCCTCAAGCGTGTCGGCCGGGTATCCGGCCAGCGGCGGCAGCGGGACCGCGCCCAGCCCCGACGCGTTGTTGACCAGCAGGTCCAGGCCGCCGTGTTCCCGTACGGCCAGCGTCAGCCGGTCCCGGTGGGCGGGGTCGGCGACGTCTCCGGCCAGGGCGAGGGCGCCGAGTTCGGTGGCGGCGGCTCGCAGCGCGTCCTCGCCCCGCGCGGTGAGGATGAGCCGCCAGCCGTCGGCGGCGAGGGAGCGGGCCAGTGCCAGGCCGAGGCCGCGGGAGGCGCCGGTGATGAGTGCGGTCTTCGTCATGCCTCGACGCTAGAAGTGGCGCGCCCGCCGCACATCGGCCGCCGGACCAGGGCCGGGGTGGGCTGATGGGCCTAGGACCGATGGCGTACGCGGCGGGTGCCCGACGCCGCCTAGAGTCGGTTCGTGAGCCCAGGAAGCCAGGAGAGCGAGGCCGGCAAGGACGGCGAGGACGGCGAGGACGGCGAGGACAGGGACGCCGTGCTCCACGCGGTGAGCTCGGCCGTCCTCGCGGTGACCAGGCACCTGTCGGTCCGGGAGGTGCTCCAGGTCATCGTGCGGTCGGCGCGGCGGCTGCTGGACGCCCGCTACGCCGCGCTGGGCGTGCCCGACGACCAGGGGGCGTTCGCCGAGTTCGTCGCCGAGGGCATCTCCGACGAGCAGTGGGACGCGATCGGGCCGATGCCCCGCCAGCACGGCATGCTCGGCGCGATGCTGCGCGAGGGCGCGCCGGTCCGGCTGCCCGACATCCGCAAGGACTCCAGGTTCGAGTACTGGCCGCGCGCCCATCCGGTGCTCAAGGACTTCCTCGGGGTGCCGATCCTCGACGGGGACGAGGTGCTCGGCATCATCTTCCTGTCCAACAAGCGGGCCCCCGGCGGCTTCACCGAGGCCGACCAGCGGCTGCTCACCATGTTCGCCGCGCACGCCGCGATCGCCCTCACCAACGCCCGCCTGTACGAGCGGAGCCGGGAGCTCACGCTGGCCGAGGAGCGCACCCGGATGGCGAGGGAGCTGCACGACGCGGTGACCCAGAAGCTGTTCTCGCTGCGCCTCACCGCGCAGGCCGCGGCGTCGCTGGTCGTCGGCGATCCCGTACGGGCGCTGCGGGAGCTCGACCGGGTGGAGCGGCTGGCGGGAGAGGCGCTGGCCGAGCTGCGCGCGGTGATCGTGGAGCTCCGCCCGGCCGAACTCGACCGGCACGGCCTGGCCGAGACGCTCCGCAAGCACGTCCGCCTGCTCGACCGGCTGCACCCGGCCGCGTTCTCGTTCGAGGAGTCACCGGTGTGCGAGCTCGAACCGGCGGCCGAGGTGGCCGTCCTCCGGGTGGCCCAGGAGGCGCTGCACAACGCCTCCAGGCACGCGGCGGCGCGCGTCGTCGAGGTCCGGCTGGGCTGCGAGGGCGGGCGCGTGTTCCTTGAGGTGAGTGACGACGGGGCCGGGTTCGACATGACCGCAGCGGCGGGCCGGGGGCTGGGCATCGCCTCGATGGGCGACAGGGCGGAGTCCGTCGGCGGGATCGTACGGGTGAGATCGGAGCCCGGACGGGGCACGCTCGTCCGGATGGAGGTGCCCGGATGATCCGTGGTACGGGGAGGGGGATCGCGTGACCCGTGAGCCGGAGGGGTGGCCGTGCGACCTGCCATCGATGGTCCGGACGAAGGTGATCTGGACGAAGGTGATCTGGACGAAGGCGGTCTGGACGAAGGCGGTCCGGACGGAGGCGATCCGGTGATCCGCGTCCTGATCGCCGACGACCACCCGGTCGTCCGGCAGGGCCTTCGCACCTTCCTGGACCTGCAGGAGGACCTGGACGTGGTCGGCGAGGCCGCCGACGGGGCCGAGGCGGTCGCCCTGGTCGGCTCCCTCGCCCCCGACGTGCTGCTGCTCGACCTGAGGATGCCGGTCCTCGACGGGCTCGGCGCGCTGCTCCTGCTGGGGGAACGAGGGCTGTCGCCGAGGGTGCTCGTGCTGACCTCGGTCAGCGACAGGGGCGACGTGGCCCCGGCGATGCGGGCGGGCGCGGCGGGTTTCCTCTACAAGGACGTCGAACCGGCCGCGCTCGTGCGGGCGATCCGGGCGGTGCACGGCGGCCAGGTGCTGCTCGCCCCTGAGGCCGCCGAGGCGATGCTGTCGGGTCCCGGGCCCGTTCCGGCCGCGGGGGAGGGCGGTCGTGAGGGCAGGCACGTGGCGCCGCTGACCGACCGGGAGCGCGAGGTGCTCGCGCTGATCGCGTCGGGCCGCTCCAACCGGGAGATCGCCAGGCAGCTCGCGGTGGCGGAGAAGACGGTGAAGACCCACGTCTCCAACGTGCTGATGAAGCTGGGCGTGCAGGACAGGACCCAGGCCGCACTCTACGCGGTACGGAACGGCCTGGCCTGAGCGCCCGGCCTCCCGGTGCGGGGAAGGTTCGGCTGGAGGGGCGAGGGCCTGCCCGGTGACCGTACCCTGGCCGTCTCGGCGGGCGGGGGCCGCGCGGTCAGGCTCCGGAAGCCGGCCTCCGCCCGGTGATCCACCCCCGGACCGTCACGACCGTCAGACCAGCTCGGTGATGGCGTGGTGGGCGACCACCCGGGCCCGGCGCACCGCGCGGTCGAGCTCGCGCAGGGCCTCGCCGCGTACGGCGATCTGGCCCGAGGTGAGCCCGCGGTCGTCGGCGACCCGGAGCACCGCGGCGAGGCGGGCGGCCAGGGCGGCGACCCGGTGCGCCCTGGCGGGGTAGCCGGGGGCCAGGCCGTCGTCCACGATCTCCAGCCGCCGGTGACCCTGGGCCGGGCCCTCCACGCCGAGCAGGGCGTCGGTGGCCACGCGCATGGCGCGGGTCAGCTCGTGCTCGGCCTCGGCGAGTGAGGGCAGGTCGGGGGCCGCGGTACGGGCCTCCAGCACGGTCCAGCGAACCCCGGCGTACGATGACCCGCGGCGGTCGTTTACCGGGATCAGCCCGAGGCACCTGCTGGGAAGCACGGCTGTCGCCGCCTGCCCGGCCTCGATGGCGGCGGAGTTGAAGGGGGGCGGTCCGGTGAGCCCGAGCGGGTCGCCCGCGATGGGGAGGGCGAGGCGCAGCGACTTCACGCCCTCGATCCGCAGGTCGGCGAGGAACGCCCGGAGGGGGAGGTCGCCGGTCTCACCGGCGACGAGTTGGGGGCCTGCCTGCCGCTCCACGCGGTCGGCGGCCTCGTCGAGGCCTACCTGTCCGGCGAGCCAGGCATTGCCCCAGCAGACCAGGGTGGCCGAGATCGGTGAATCAGGGTGCACCGATCCACGATATGCGCTTGTCCTGCAATAGGTTTTGTTCCAGCGATTCACAAGGAGGCATAAGGGATGGGCGGTCAAGTGCTTCGGCTACAGGACGTCACCGTCCGCAGGGACGGAGCGGCCCTGCTGCGGGAGATCGACTGGACCGTTCACGAGGACGAGCGGTGGGTCGTCATCGGTCCCAACGGCGCGGGAAAGACGACGTTGCTGCAGGTGGTCGGGGCGATGCTGTTCCCCACCGAGGGCATCGTCGAGATCCTGGGCGAGCGGCTCGGCCAGAGTGACGTCTTCGAACTCCGGCCCCGCATCGGCCTCGCGAGCGCCGCGCTGGCGGAGAAGGTCCCGCCGGAGGAGAAGGTCATCGACCTGGTGCTCACGGCCTCGTACGCCATCCTCGGCCGCTGGACGGAGGAGTACGACTCCCACGACGTCACGCGCGCCGTCGAGCTGATCGACCAGCTCGGCTGCGCCCACCTGATCCGGCGCCGGTTCAACACGCTGTCCGAGGGGGAGCGCAAGCGGGTCCAGATCGCCCGCGCGCTCATGCCCAACCCGGAGCTGCTGCTGCTGGACGAGCCCGCCGCGGGCCTGGACCTGGGCGGGCGCGAGGACCTGGTCCGCCGCCTGTCGACGTTCGCGCACGACCCGGCGGCGCCGACCATGGTGCTGGTCACCCACCACGTGGAGGAGGTGCCCAGCGGGTTCACCCACGCGCTGCTGCTGCGGCACGGTTCGGTGGTGGCCCAGGGCCCGATCGACCAGGTGATGACCGCGGAGAACCTGTCGCGTACCTTCAGCGTCCCGCTCACCCTGGACCGGGGGCGCGACGGCCGCTGGTACGCACGGGCACACCAGCTCTGAGGGGTGTCGCCTCCAAGGCGCACCGGCTCCGAGGCGCATCGGCTTTGAAGGGGCGCGGGCTCAAGGCGTCCCGGCTCGTGCCGGCTCTGGGCGCACACCGGCTCCGAGGCGGTTTCGAGATCGTTTCGGTCGTTCAAAGGCCGGTGAGGGGAAAAGCAAATATCCTGCCGGGTCAAGAGTTCCACGTGACTCGACCACCCGGGATGGCTCATGGAATGGCTCGTCGCCGCACTCGTCGTCGTGGCCGTGGCGGGGTTCGCCGCCTACCGGACGGTTCGCGTCGTGCCGCAGGCCACGGCGGGCGTCGTGGAGCGGTTCGGGCGCTATCACCGGACGCTCGCTCCCGGGCCGAACCTCGTGGTGCCGTTCATCGACCGGATCAAGGACACGGTCGACCTTCGCGAGCAGGTCGTCGCCTTCCCGCCGCAGGCGGTCGTCACCTCCGACGACCTCGTCGTCTCCGTCGACACGACCGTCTCCTTCCGGGTGGTCGACGCCCGCGCGGCGACCTACGAGATCGCCAACTTCCTGATCGCCGTCGAGCAGCTCGCCGGGACCACGCTGCGTGACGTGGTGGGCGGGATGAGCGTGGACCGTGTGGTGGCCTCCCGCGAGGAGATCGGAGCCGAGCTGCGCGAGGCGCTCGACGCCGCCACGGGCGCGTGGGGCCTCCGCGTCGGCCGGGTCGAGCTCACGGCGGTCGACCCGCCCGTCTCCGTCCAGGAGGCACTGGAGAGGCAGGCCCGCGCCGACCGCGACAGGCGGGCCGAGGTGCTCGCGGCCGAGGGACGGAAACAGGCGGCCGTCCTCGCCGCCGAGGGCGAGCGGCAGGCCGCCGTGCTGAGGGCGCGTGGCGAGGCGGAGGCCACGGTGCTCAGGGCGCGGGCCGACGCCGAGGCCAGGACGACGCGGGCCAAAGGGGAGGCCGACGCGATCGACATGCTCTTCCGCGCCGTCCACGAGGGCAGGCCGGACTCGGAGCTCCTCGTCCGCGAGTACCTGCGGGCACTCCGCGAGATCGCCAAGGGGGACGACGGCACGCCGGGGAACGCCTCGCCGGACCTGAAGCGGGTCCTCGAAGGCCTGGCGGACCTCCTCCCGGCCAAGGAGGAGGTCCCGGCTGGGGAGAGACCCCTGGACGCGGGGAGGCCCCTGGACGTGGAGAGGTCCTCGGGTGTGGAGAGGTTCCCGGACGTGGAGAGGTCCCCGGGTAAGGACAGGTTCCCGGACGCGGAGCAGTCTCCGGGCGAGGACAGGTTCCCGGACGCGGAGCAGTCTCCGGGCGAGGACAGGTTCCCGGACGCGGAGCAGTCTCCGGGCGAGGGCAGGTTCCCGGACGTGGAGAGATTCCCGGGCGAGGGCAGGTCTCCGGGCGAGGATGAGATCTCGGGCATGGGCGGGTTTTCGGTCCAGGACGAGTTCCCAGGCACGGAAACGCCCCCGGTCCAGGGCAGGCCCCCGGTGCGGGACGAGTCCCCGTTCAGGGACGGGTCCTCGGCCCTGAGCAGGCCTGACAAGACGGAGGGATTCCCGGTCAGAGGAAGATCAGCGGTCAGGGACGCCCCTGTTGAGGACATCCCTTAAGGACGTCCCTTAAGGACACCCCGGCCACCGGATGACCGTCGATCTCCTTTTACCATCCGGTGAGTGCCGTGCACCCGTCATGGGCGCGAGCCTTACCAGTGAGGGGAAGTGCATGACACCGTGGGAGGCGGTCGCGATCTTCGTGGCCGGCATCGGGGCCGGGGGCATCAACGCCGTCGTCGGGTCCGGGTCTCTGATCACGTTCCCGACGATGGTCGCGCTGGGCATGCCGCCGGTCGTCGCCAACGTCTCCAACACCGTCGGCCTGGTCCCCGGGTCGCTGACCGGCGCGCTCGGCTACCGGGAGGAGCTGAGGGGGCAGCGCCAGAGGCTGGTCAGGCTGGCGGTCCCGGCGGTGATCGGCGCGGTGGCCGGCGGGGTGCTCCTGCTCTACCTTCCCGCGGAGACGTTCGACATCGTCGTGCCCGTCCTGATCGGCGTGGCGTGCGTGCTGGTGGTGATCCAGCCCAGGCTCAACGGGTGGCTGAGCGCCCGGCGGGAGCACGCCCGCCCGCACGGCGGCCCCTGGCTCTGGGGAGGCATCCTCGCGTCCGGCGTCTACGGCGGCTACTTCGGCGCGGCCCAGGGTGTGCTGCTCATCGGGTTGATGGGAACCTTCCTCGACGACCGCCTGCAGCGGATCAACGCGGCCAAGAACGTGCTCGCGCTGCTGGTCAACGGGGCCGCCGCGCTGCTGTTCATCGTGATCGCGGAGGTCGACTGGCTCGCGGTCCTGATGGTGGCGCTGGGCGCCGCGATCGGCGGGTTCCTCGGTGCGAAGATCGGCAGGAGGCTGCCCGCCCCGGTGCTGCGCTGGTTCATCGTCTGCATCGGAGTCGTGGCGATAGTCAAACTGGTGTACGGGTGAACCTGCCCCCTACCGGGTACCTATATAGGTATGAAAGGTGACAAAGTCGAGGTTGTCATCGACGCAGGAGACAGTTCCCGTACCTACGAGGTCAGCGCCACCAGAGCGGGCCGCCGCGTTGAGGTGGCCAACGCCCGAGGCGGCGTCGTCGAGGTGAGCGAGGTCACCCGGAGCGGAACGGCCGTGCGCACCGCCCGCTTCATGTCCAGCCGTATTCTCGCCCTGGTCGAACACCCCGCCGACGGCAAGCCGGCCTAGAACAGGTCGGCACAGACCAGTACAGACCGGCCCGGCGGCGGGCCGGTTCTCGTCACGCCCGGGTGGGACGTACCCGATCAACAGACCACTCGTCACGCCCGGGAAAGACGTACCCGATCACGGACACACCGTCACGCCCGGACGGGACGCGCCTGTCAGCGGGCGGACCGTCGTGCCTGGGCGGGGCGCGAAGTCCGCGTCGCGCCCAGGTCACCGGACGGCGCCTCCGCGTGGAAATCTCCATGGAGTCCGGTCACATCCGCGCGGGACGGACGCCTTCCGTCTGAGGGTTCCCGTGGCGTCCGGTCACATCTGCGCGGGGCGGACCTGGAGCACGCCGTCGCGGCGGACCCGGGTCTCGAAGGACGGCTGGGGGGCGGTGGCCGGGCCGTGCACGACGGCTCCGTCGGAGAGCCTGAAGGTGCTCCCGTGCCACGGGCAGACGACGCAGGCGGTCCCCTCCTCCGAGATCAGGCGCCCCTGGTGGAGCGGGCCCGCCAGGTGGGCACACTGGTCGGCGAGGACCGTGACCCCGGTGCCGACGCGCAGCACGAACAGGTCGATGTAGCCGAGCCGCCGCGTCACCGGGCGCCCGTCGGGCAGGTCGCCGAGCTCGCACAGGTCGTGCCAGCCCAGCGGGACCAGATGGGCGACGGACTCGGCGTGGTTGGCCCCGGCCGCCTGCCGGTAGGCCAGGTGGCCGCCGAGGTAGCCGCCCAGGCTCACGGCGCCCAGCCCGGCGAACGACAGCACCCGCCCGGTCCGGTCGCGCCCGGCCATCCGGAACACCAGCGAACCGGCGTAGAGCCCGAAGGCGGTCAGGTTGGCGATCGCGTGCACGAACCCCACCCGCTGCTGCTCGCGGTGGAGCGCGGACCAGTCGGTGACACCCGCCGCCACCGCGGGCATCGCGGTGGCGAGCCCCCCGGCGACCAGCGCCCGCGACGCCCGGGGGTCGTGGCGGGTCACGTCCAGCACCGCCGTCGCGGCCCAGAGCCCCAGGCTGAGGTTGGCGAGCGGTGGATGGAGCGGCTTGCCGGTCGGCACCCCGTGCAGCAGGTCGCGGAGCGGTCCGGGGCCGATCCGCCGGCGTACGGCCTTGGCGAGTATGCGGATCGGCCTGTCGGCCCTGGGTGAGCGCTCGATCCGATCGGTGAACTCGACCCCGGGCACCAGACGTCTGAAGGTCCGGCGCCCTGTTTTTACGGTTTCCTTCACCATCGCCCCTTTCTCAACCCATAGGGACCTACCCGAGAACGACGTTATGCACGCGCCAAATGCCCCCGGCTGACGGAGAGAGCGATGATCTCGGTGGCGTAGGCGCCCAGTGTCGCCGATCCCTCCTCGATGATCTTCACTTTTTCCAGCACCTGCTCGGCCGTCACCTTGTACAGCGACCAGGTGCCGCCCTCGTTGTGATGGTTCGCCATGATGGGCGCGATCCGGTCGAGGGCCTTGGCGAACCTGGCCTCCGGTGTCCTGCGTTCCTCGAACTCGTCCCAGAGCTCGCGCAGCCGGGTGGCCTGGTCGCAGGGGAGCAGTCCGAAGATCCGGTCGGCGGCCTTGCGCTCGATGCCCAGCTGGGCCTCGACGGCCGAGGCGTCGTAGATGAACGTGTCTCCCGCGTCGATCTCGACGATGTCGTGGACGAGCAGCATCGCGACGACCCTGTCGAGGTCGGTGCCCGGTGGTGCGTGCTCGGCCAAGACCATCGCCAGCATGCCCACGTACCAGGAGTGCTCCGCGTCGTTCTCCCGCCGCGACCCGTCCATGAGGGTGTTGCGGCGGACGATGCGTCTGAGCTTGTCGATCTCCATGGCGAAGGTGAGCTGAGCGTGCAGACGGTCCTGTGCTGGAGGGGTGGTCACGCGCGCAAGCCTAATGCGCGTCGATCCCGCTTTTCCGAGCGATCATGGGATCACGCCCGTGCGAGGGTGACCGGAACCCCGTTGAACACGGCGTTTCCCGAGGGCGCGTCCACGACGGAATCGTCCGTGAGCGTGTTCGCGTTCACCCCGGCGTGCTTGGCGGCCACCGGTTGCGAGGTGCCCGCGTGCCCCCATCCGTGGGGCAGGCTCACCACCCCCGGCATGATCGTGTCGGTCGGTTCCAGCGGCACGACCAGCTCGCCCGCGGCCGAGCGCACCACGGCGCGCTCGCCCAGCCCGAGCCTGCTCACGTCGTCCGGGTTGATCTGCAGGGTGCACCGGTTGGTCCCGCCGACCAGCGGTTCCACGTTGTGCAGCCAGCTGTTGTTGGAGCGCAGGTGGCGCCGCCCGATCAGCACGATCTCCGCGGGCGGTACGGCGAGCCGCCCGCGCAGCCGCGCGGCGTCCTCGACCAGCCGGGGCGGGGCCAGCTCCACCCGTCCCGAGGCCGTACGGACGATCTCCGCCAGCCGGGGCTCCAGCGGGCCCAGGTCGATACCGTGCGGGTTCGCCAGCAGGGTGGCCAGGGAGAGCCCGTACGAGCCCAGCCTGAGCATGGCGTCCAGCCGCCGCTCGGCCCCGCTGCCGCCGTCCAGGGAGGCGCGCAGCTCGGCCGGATCGACACCCTCCACCGGGGAGCCCGGCGTCTCGACGGCCCTGCGGAGCATCCGGTCGAGGATCAGCTCGTCGAGCGCGGCCGGGTCGGCGTCCGCGCCCTGTCCCGAGGCGATCATCGTCAGCCGCGCCATGATCTCGGCCTCCGAGGGGCGCCCCGGCTCCAGGGGCAGGACCGGCGGGGAGAACCTCGCGTAGTTGCGGACCGCGAAGGCCAGCAGCGACAGGTCGTAGTGCGGCGACTGCGTCACGCGCGGCGGCGGCAGGATGACGTTCGCGTGCCGGGTGGTCTCGTTCAGGTACGGGTCCACGCAGACCATGAACTCCAGCTCCCGGAAGGCCCGGTCCAGCCGGGGCCCGCCCGGCGCCGACAGCACCGGGTTTCCGGCCACCGTGACCAGCCCCCTGACCTGTCCCTCGCCCGGCGTCTCGATCTCGTCGGCGAGGGTGGCCACCGGGATCTCGCCGTTCGCCTCCGGCAGCCCCCGGACGCGGCTGTGCCAGCGTCCCGTGACGTACGGCTTGCTCCGGCGGCCGTTCTCCACGGCGGGCTTCGCGAACATGACCCCGCCGGGGCGGTCGAAGTTGCCGGTCAGGACGTTGACGACGTCGACCAGCCACTGCGCGACGGTGCCGAACTCCGCGGTGCAGGTGCCGATGCGGGCGTAGACGGCGGCCGTCGGGGCCGCGGCCAGCTCGCGCGCCAGCCGTACGATCTCCCCGGCGGGCACCCCGCACATCGGGGCCACGGCCTCGGGGGCGAAGTCCTCCGCCAGCCGCCTGACCTCGTCCAGGCCGTTGACCCCGACCCCGCCGATGTCGGCACCGGCCGAGGTGAGGTCCTTGGCGAGGTTCTCGGCGAGGAGGGTGTGGACGATGCCGAACAGCAGGTAGGCGTCCGTACCCGGGCGGACGAACAGGTGCTCGTCGGCGAGGGCCGCGGTGCGGGTGCGGCGCGGGTCGACGACCACGAGCCTGCCGCCGCGCCCGCGCAGCGCCTTGAGGCGGCCGGGGAAGTCGGGGGCGGTGCAGAGCGAGCCGTTGGACTCCAGCGGGTTGGCGCCGAGCATCAGCAGGTAGTCGGTGCGGTCCAGGTCGGGCACCGCGATGGCCAGCGGGTCACCGAGCATCAGGCCGCAGGAGACGTGCTTGGGCATCTGGTCGGCGGTGCTCGCGGAGAAGACGTTGCGGGTGCCGAGGGCGCGGATCAGTGCCCCGCCGTACAGGGCTCCGGCCATGGAGTGGGCGTTCGGGTTGCCGAGGTAGACGGCGAGCGACTGGCGGCCGTGAGCGTCGATCACGCCCGCGAGGCCCTCCGCGACCGTGCGGAACGCCTCGTCCCAGGACGCCTCGCGCCACTCGCCGCCCGTCCGGATCATCGGGACGCACAGCCGGTCCGGGTCCTCGTCGAGGTGGCCCAGGGTCGCGCCCTTGGGGCAGATGAACCCCTTGGAGAAGGGGTCGTCCCGGTCGCCTTTGACCGAGGTGACGTGCCCGGTGTCGTCGAGGGTGAGCCGGAGGCCGCAGACGGCCTCGCAGAGGGGGCAGGTCCGGTGCGCTGTTCTCATCGGCACTCCTGAGTTCGGCGAGTGGACTCATCATGGCCGCCGCCCGGTCCGCGGGGAAGCCCCTCGTGGCCGCCGTCCGGCTCGTAGGGAGGCCCCCCGTGGCCGCCACCCGCTTCGTGGAGAAGCCCCTCGTGGCCGCCGCCCGCTTCGTGGAGAGGCCCCGGAGTGCGAACTCCGGGGCCTCTCGCCGCGCGATCCTCCTGACTCACGCGGCCTGTCGTCGCCGACCGGGGAACTCGTCCGGTTCAGGGAACCCGTCCGGTCCGGCGAACCCGTTCGATCCCGGGAACCCGTCCGGCTTGGGCAACTCGTCCGGCCCGGGGCGGGGGACGGCGGTGAAGCGGGTGCCGGGCTTCTCCTCGGCGGCCCGCCCGGCCTGCGGGCTCACCCAGTTCGCCCGCCCGTAGAACCGGTCGAGCCCCACCGCGGGACCGGTGGCCTCACCCCCGCGGACGATCTCGACGGTGAGCAGGTTCGCCCACCTGTCGTGCCGGAGGATCACGGCGTCGCGGGCGTAGCACGCCGCCGCGATCTCGGCGGAGAAGGCGTCGAAGTCCTCGGCGCAGGTTCCGACTCCGCCAGAAGCCGGAGGTGACGAGGACACCGGCGGTGCCGGCCAGAACGAGGAACGGCCACCAGTCGCCCTCCCGGAGCGAGAGGACCACGGTGGCCGTGAGGGACAGGGCGCCGCAGAGCAGGACGGTCTCCGTCCGCCAGCGCCACAACCGGACGAGCAGGCCCGCCCGGCTCGGAGGCCGGCCGTCGTGGCGGCCGTGGCGGCCGTGGCGGCCGTGGCGGGGGTCACGCCGCGACGTCACCGCCCACCCCCTCGTCGCGGACGGGCGCCAGGGCGAGCGCGGGAGCGGCGGTCCGCTCGGCCTTGAGAAGGTCGAACCGGGGCTCGCGGTAGTGCCTGGCCCCGAAACCGGTCCTGGTCACGGTCCAGCCGAGCCGGTACGCCCATTCGTCCTGGTCCATATAGAGCTCTCGATCGGTCACATAGATCAGATCGAGGATGAAGGTCTTGATTCCGTGGGTTCTGTTGGTACGGTGGAAGGACATAGGAGACTCCCTTCGTGGCTTTGACGCGGAGTTCTTGTGCCAACCGGGTCGGTGGCCGCCGGCCCGGTGTTTTTTGGGCCCGATGAGGGCACTTTTCTTAATGCGTGCGACGCTGGGCCGTCGCCGGCCGATTTTCGTGCTCCCCCTGCTGGCCTCCCCGCGTCAGCTCCGTTTCGTCGAAGACGGCGCCGTTGCCGGACAACCGCGCGCCCCTCCCGTACCGCGTGGCTCACGAAGGCTCTCGAAGACGCTCCCCCGGATGATCACCGGTGGCTCCCCCGATCTTTCGAGAAGCTTCCTGTTCTGATAGTCGCTCAGCATAGATTTGGCTGCAAGACTTGCCGTAAGGAAAAAGGCAATAAACTTCCACAGATGCACTGTAAGTGACTGTGTAATTTGCACTATCATTCGTCGGGTTCCTGTTGAGGCCGTGACGCACGCCCGCCCGTCATGGTGAGGAGGTCGTGATGCCGCAACGTGGCAGTCCAGCGCTCCGCCGGCGTCGGCTGGGTCTGGAGTTACGCAGGCTCCGCGAAGGACTTCACCTGACCGGCGACGATGTGTCCGAGCGCCTGCGGTGGTCGACCGCGAAGGTCAGCCGGATCGAGACCGCCAAGACGCTGGCCAGTGAGGTCGACGTCGAGGTGCTCGCCGACCTCTACGGGGTCGACGAGTCCCTGCGGGAGGTTCTGGTCACGCTGCGGCGCGACGCCGCTCGGAAGGGGTGGTGGGAGAGATATCGCGGTTCCGTGCCCGATGACTACATCACGCTCATCGGGATGGAGGCGGAGGCCACCGTGGCGCGAAACTGGGAACCCCAGATCGTGCCCGGACTTCTCCAGACAGAGGGTTACGTCCTGGGCGTTCACGACGCGAACCAGGAGTCCAGCCTGCTTCCGCCGAGCTGGATCCAGGACCGGGTCGAGATACGGCTGGCGCGGCAGCGCACGCTGCTGCACGAGGCCGATCCGCTGACCCACGTGAGCGTGTTGCACGAATCCGTGCTGAAGAACCAGTACGGCGACGACCCTCGCGTCATGCGGGACCAGCTCGTGCACCTGATCGAGGTCTCGGAGCTGGAGCACGTGGATATGAGAGTTCTTCCCCAGGACGTTCCGCCGCCGGTGTCCACCGGGGCGTTCCTGCACCTGACCTTTCCCGACTTCCAGGACGTCGTCTACGAGGAGCTTCTCCCCGGGGGACGGTTCGTCGAGGACGTGGAAAAGGTCTACCTGTACGAGCGCGCCTTCGGATATCTGATGGAACGAGCCCTCGACGAGACGGCATCACAGGAGATCATCAAAAAGACAATCAAGTACTGGGACAGGTAGTGGCGGTTTTCCACTGCCCGTTCCGTTATTTCTGGGAAGAATGATGAGCGCGAATAATCACAACGATGTGATCTGGAAGAAGAGCGCCCTGAGCGCCGCCAGCGGCAATTGTGTCGAGGTGGCGAAGCTGGGCGAGGGGTTAATGGGAGTGCGTGACAGCAAGGACCGCTCCGGCCCCGTCCTCACCTTCGCTCCCGGCGCGTGGGACTCCTTCATCGGGGGGGTGAAGAGCGGGGAGTTCGACATCTAGCGGGAAGCGGCCCTGGCACTCACCCGAGAGAACAAGAGCCGCCCCACTGTGGTTAACGCGTTTTCATCGCTTCCGCCCCACCGGATGGATTGGGCCCACCGGTTGAGCAGGGAAGAATCATCCCACACCGGGAGAGCGTTCAGGATACGGTGCTCTATCCAGACATCCTTAATACCTTGCAACTTCTTCGTCACGCCTTCATCCTTAAGGTGCCTTATGGTCCCCCGTAGGAGAAGGGGTGGGTTGTGTCTGATATTGACCTGTCCAGGGTGATATGGCGGAAAAGTCGGCAGAGCGGAACCAACGGTAACTGCGTCGAGGTGGCTCACCTGGCCGGGCGGGGGTTCGCGGTCAGGGACAGCAAGGACAGGGGCGGTCCGGTGCTGGTCTTCGGCGGTCCGGGCTGGATCGCGTTCGTCGCGGCGGTGAAGGGCGGGGCCCTCGACCTCTGAGCGGCCGTCCTTCCAGGGCCCGGGGGCTTGCCCAACGGCGGGAAGGCCCCCTTTCGTGTCGCCGGGGACAGCCGAGGACAGCCGCGGCAGCCGGGGACGGGCGGCGACGGGCGGAGGACAGCAGGGACAGCGGGGACAGGCGGAGACGGGCACGGAACAGCCGTGAGAAAGCCGTACGGCCCGCACCTCGGATGAGGCGCGGGCCGTACGAGAGAAGAACAGTGACTACTCGGTGGCGATGCCGAGGCCGTGGGCGACGCTCTGGCCGAGGTCCTTGTGGACGTTCGTCCAGTATTCGACGACGCGCTCCTTCGTCTCGGCGGTGACCTCCGGGGCTGAGGCGTGGCCGACGACGTTGCTCACCAGGTGGGAGCGGTCGGTGTCGGACAGCACGTTCTCCCACAGCGCGCGGGGCTGGACGAAGTCGTCGTCCTCGCGGTGCAGGGTGTAGGCGGAGCGGATGATCTCACCGGTCACCTGGTAGTGCTCGCCCTCGTACAGCAGCGGGTCGGCCGCGGGGCCGCCGACGCTGTTGGGGGCGTAGACCGGGTCGCCCGGGTTGTTGAAGCGCATGTGGCCGTCCTTGTTGTAGCTGTGGACGGGAGACTTCGGCGCGTTGATCGGCAGCTGCTGGTAGTTGACGCCGATGCGGTAGCGGTGGGCGTCCGGGTAGGAGAACAGCCGGCCCTGGAGCATCTTGTCCGGCGACGGGCCGATGCCCGGCACCAGGTTGGCCGGCTCGAAGCTCGACTGCTCGACCTCGGCGAAGTAGTTGGCCGGGTTGCGGTTCAGCGTGAACCTGCCGATCGTGATCTCCGGGTAGTCGGAGTGCGGCCACACCTTGGTCAGGTCGAACGGGTTGAACCGGTAGTCGGCGGCGGCCTCGAACGGCATGATCTGGACGTTCACCGTCCAGGACGGGTGGTCGCCGTTCGCGATCGCGGTGTGCAGGTCGCGGATGTGGAAGTCGGCGTCCTGCGCGATGACCGCGCCCGCCTCGGCGTCGGTGAAGTTCTTGATCCCCTGGTCGGTCCTGAAGTGGTACTTGACCCAGAACTTCTCGCCCGCGGCGTTGTACCAGAGGAAGGTGTGCGAGCCGAAGCCGTGCATGTGGCGCCAGGACGCCGGGGTGCCCCGGTCGGTCATCAGGAACGTCACCTGGTGGGCGCTCTCCGGGGAGAGCGTCCAGAAGTCCCACTGCATGTCGTGGTCGCGCAGGTTGGTGTCGGCGCGGCGCTTCTGGCTGTGGATGAAGTCGGAGAACTTCTGCGGGTCGCGGATGAAGAAGATGGGCGTGTTGTTGCCGACGAGGTCGTAGTTGCCCTCCTCGGTGTAGAACTTCAGCGCGAAGCCGCGCGGGTCGCGCTGGGTGTCGGGGCTGCCGAGCTCACCGGCGACCGAGGAGAAGCGGATGAAGAGCGGGGTCTCCCTGCCCTTCTGGAACAGGCCCGCCTTGGTGAACTGGCTGACGTCCTCGGTGATCTGGAGAACGCCGTGCGCGCCGCCGCCCTTGGCGTGGACCACCCGCTCGGGCACGCGCTCCCGGTTGAAGTGGGCCATCTTCTGGATCAGGTAGTGGTCCTGCAGCAGCAGGGGCCCGTTCGGGCCCACCGACTGGGAGTGTTCGTCGCTCGGCGCGGCGATTCCCGCGTCGGTGGTGGTGATGGGCCTGGTGCTCATAGAGGTTCCTCCGGGGGTTCTCTTCGTCGAGTGTCTTCGGAACGACAGCCGGGGCACACGCCCCAGAAGATCACGTCCGCCTCGTCGACCAGGTATCCGGCGTCGGAGACCGGGTCGAGGCAGGGGGCGTGGCCGGTGGCGCAGTCCACGTCGGTGACCTTCCCGCACCGGCGGCAGACGAGGTGATGGTGGTTGTCATCGATCCGCGTCTCGTACCGGGCGGGACTGCCCGCGGGTTCTATCCGCCGTAGGAGCCCGGCCCTGTGCAACGCGCGCAGGGAGTCGTAGACGGCCTGCAGGGAGACCTGGCCGACACGGCCGCGCACACCGTGATGGACGGCGTCCACGTCGAGGTGGTCGCCCTCCCGTACGGTCCGCATGATCGCCAGCCGGGCCGCGGTCACCCGCAGTCCCGCCCGCCGAAGCCGGTCCTCGTCCTCCATGACCACACCGTACGACCCAAAGCTGAACTATTCAAATTTGCGACTTACTCAAGTTTCGGGAGTCCCGAGGAAACAAAACCGGTAGGGCGAGTTGTGACACAGGCGGTGGGGGAGATGGCATCCTCGAATACCGATGGACACGTACACAGCTCGCCGCCTCGCCCTGGCCGCCGCGATCACCGCCTCAGCCGTGCTCCTCGCGGCCTGCTCCGCGGCCGAGTCGGCCGCCCCCGAATCGTCCCCCGACGTCGTGGAGAAGCCCACCGAACCGGCCGAGGCCACCCCCACGCCCGAGCGCAGACCGTACACCATCTCCTTCGGCGGGGACGTGCACTTCGAAGGCGTGTTGCGCACCCGGCTGAACGCCGACCCGAAGACCGCGCTCGGCCCGATCGCCAAGGTGCTCAAGCGCTCTGACCTGGCGATGGTCAACCTGGAGACCGCGATCACCACCGGCGGCACCCCCGCCCCCGGCAAGCAGTACACCTTCCGTGCCCCGGCGGCGGCGCTCACCGCGCTGAAGGCGTCCGGGGTGGACGTCGCCTCGCTGGCGAACAACCACGGCATGGACTACATGCAGAGCGGGCTGAAGGACTCCCTCGCCGCCATCAAACGGTCCAAGTTCCCCGTCGTGGGCGTGGGCAGGAACGAGGCCGAGGCGTACAAGCCGTGGCGGACGACCGTGAACGGCAACCGCGTCGCCATCATCGGCGCGACCCAGGTGCTGGACGCGGAGTTCGTCCAGGCGTGGACGGCCACCGAGGACCAGGGCGGCCTCGCCTCGGCCAAGGACGAGGCGCGGCTGATCCAGGAGGTGCGCAGGGCGCGCAAGAACTCCGACACCGTGATCGTCCACCTGCACTGGGGCACCGAGCTGCAGAAGTGTCCCAACGAGGCGCAGCGCGGCCTGGCGCCCAAGCTGGTCGCGGCCGGTGCGGACGTCGTCGTCGGCGGCCACGCGCACATCCTGCTCGGCGCCGGATACCTGAAGAACGGTTACGTCAGCTACGGCCTGGGCAACTTCGTCTTCTACAACTGGGGCCCGGACACCGGCAGGACCGGCGTGCTCACCCTGACGATCAACGGCCGCAAGGTGCTCAAGGACCAGTGGACCCCGGCCACCATCCAGGGCGGGGTGCCGATCCCGCTCACCGGGACCGGGCGGCAGCAGGCCGTCACGGGCTGGAAGGCGCTGCGCGACTGCACCGGCCTGACCGCCAGGCCCGGCGGCCAGTCCTCATAGCCCGGAGAGGTCGCGAGAGGTCGCGAGAGACGTTCCGGGCACCTTGCGCGACAGGAGGCCGCGATGCGGTGGGAATTCGGCGACGTCCGGCTCGTGCCGTCCGGGCAGGGGTCGTGATGCGGTGGGTGGAGTCCGGTGACGTCCGGCTGGCACTGTTCGAGCAGGGGGACCCCGCGGCCCCGACCGTCCTGCTCGTGCACGGCTACCCCGACACCCACCGGGTCTGGGACGAGGTCGCCGCGCTGCTGGAGGACCGCTTCCACGTGGTCCGCCACGACGTCCGCGGCGCCGGGCTCTCCGGCGCCCCGCGCGCCACCGAGGGGTACGGCTACGACCACCTGGCCGCCGACCTGACCGCGGTCCTCGACGCGGTGGGCAAGCCAGGGGTGCACCTCGTCGGGCACGACTGGGGATCCATCCAGGGCTGGCAGCTGATCGGCAGGCCGGGCATCGAGGAGCGGATCCTCTCCTTCACCTCCGTCGGCGGCCCGCACCTGGACCAGGCCGCGCGCTTCGTACGGCACGGCAGGCCGCGCGAGGTCGCCGGGCAGCTCCTGCGGTCCTGGTACATCGGCGCCTTCCAGCTCCCGGTCGTCCCCGAGCTCGTGCTGCGCGCCGTGCTGCCGCGCGTGCTGAACCGGTCGGTGGGGGCACCCGGACGCCCGGGGCACCCGGCGGAGACGCTCGTCAGGGACGGCCTGAACGGTCTCGGCCTCTACCGGGCCAACATGCTGAACGGCCGTGGCGCGTCACCCGCCGCGCCCGTGCCACGGGTTCCCGTCCAGCTCGTCGAGGCCACCGGGGATCCGTTCGTCTCCCCCGCGCTGCTCGCCTCGGCGCACCGCTGGGCGCCCGGGTTGTGGCACCGTCGCGTCCCCGCGGGCCACTGGGTGCAGCGCAGCCACCCCGAGGTGCTCGCCCGCATGATCGCCGAGTTCGCCGAGCACGTCGAGGGGGCGCCGCCCTCCAGGGAGCTGCGCAGGGACCGGCCCGGCGAGCGCGGGCCGTACGACGGCCGGTTGGTGGTGGTCACCGGCGCGGGCGGCGGGATCGGGCGGGCCACCGCCCGCGCCTTCGCCGCGCACGGCGCCGAGGTGATCTGCGCGGACATCGACCTCGACGCCGCGCGCCGCACGGCTGAGGGCATCGCCGAAGGCAGGGGCAGGGGCACGGCGCACGCCCACCGGGTGGACGTCGCGGACGCGGCGGGGATGGAGGAGTTCGCCCGGCTGGTCAGGGACCGCTACGGCGTGCCCGACATCGTGGTGAACAACGCGGGGATCGCGGTGGCGGGCCCGTTCCTCGACCACTCGGCCGACGACTGGCGGCGGACCCTGGACGTGAACCTGTGGGGTGTCATCCACGGCTGCCGCCTGTTCGCCGCCCAGATGGCCGAGCGCGGCCAGGGCGGTCACATCGTGAACGTGGCCTCGCTCGCCGCCTTCCTGCCCAGCAGGCTGCTGCCCGCGTACTCGACGTCGAAGGCGGCGGTGAAGATGCTCGGCGACTGCCTGCGCGCCGAACTCGCCGGGCAGGGGATCGGGGTCTCCACGATCTGCCCGGGGTTCGTCTCCACCGCGATCGCGCGGAACGCCACCTACGTCGGCGAGTTCGCCGAGGTCGCCGGGGAGCCGGCGGGGAGGGCGCTGGCCGCGCGCGGATACCCGCCCGAGCGGGTGGCCGCGCACATCCTGCGCGCCGTCCACCGCGACCTTCCCGTCGTCGCGGTGACCGCGGAGGGCAGGATCGGCTACGCGCTCTCACGGATCTCCCCGGCCCTCACCCGCCGCCTGGCCGGGCTCGTCAGGCTCACCGGGGGTGGAGAAATCTCGCGATTGACGAATAAGCACTGACCCCGGTCTGTCAGAAGGGCAAGATGGGGTGGTGTCCACCATCTCCTGCGAGGAGCCGGGTGAGGCTCCACTGCGGCGTCAACCCACCCAACGACGAAGCGCGCGACGTGTCGAGCGGATGCTCGACGCGTGTGCCGACCTGCTGGACGAGATCGGCTACGACGCGCTCTCCACCACGAGGATCGCCGAGCGCGCGGGGGTCGCGATCGGTTCGGTCTACCAGTTCTTCCCCGACAAACGAGCCCTCACCCAGGCGGTGACCCGGCGCCACGTGGAGGGGTTCGTCTCCCGGATCGGCCGGCGCTTCCTGCTGGAGGACTACGCGGGCTGGTGGGACGCGGTCGACGCGATCATCGACGAGTACGTGGAGATGCACAGGACCGTGCCGGGTTTCCGGTCCCTGCACTTCGGTGACGTCGTCGACCTCAACCTGCTCGACCCCGGGTCCGAGAACAACACGGTGATCGCCGGACGGCTGCGCGGCCTCCTCCTGCAGGAATACGGGCTGGCCGACAGCGAGGAGTTCGATCTGGCCATCCTCGTCGCGGTGGAGGCCGGTGACGCCGTGCTCAAGCTCGCCTTCCGCCGCGATCCGAACGGCGCCCCGGAGATCGTGGCCGAGGCCAAGCGCCTGATCCGCGGCTACCTGAACCGTCAGTTCGCCCGGGTCTCGGCCTGAGAGGTGTCCGGCGCGCCCGGGGAGAGTGAGGTCTCGCGAGGGCCTGGGCCGTCAGTTCGCCCGCGTGCCGGTTCGTGGGGGTCCGGGAGGGAGATCCTCGCCGGGGGACGCGCCGGGGCCCTCCGTAGCGCGCTCGGCACTCTCGGCGCTCTCGGCGCCGGTCGCGTCCGGCACGGTGGACGAGTGCTCCTCCCGCGCCTCCCCTTCCCGGTGCGGCCTGCCCCGGCGTTCGAGCTGGGGCCACCGCTCCACGGGGGCGGCCTCACCGGTCGTCCCGGCCCCGGGGCGCCCCTGCGCCGTCAGCCTCTGCGCTTCAGGCTCCCGTACGTCCTGCCACGGTGTTCCCGGTACTCCCGTGTCCGGCCGCCGCGTGTCCGGTCCTCGCGTGTGCCGTTCCCGGGTGCCCTGTCTCGGGGAGACGCGTCCGTCGGCGTGCCTCTCGACGTGTCTCCGCGCGCGCAGCCGCGCCTCGTGCGGCCGTTCCCCGCCCGCCACCGGCACGGGCACGACCGCGGCGGGTCCGGACGGCCGCGATCCCGGTTCGTCGCGGGACCTCACGGAGGGGTCGCACGGCTCGCGGCCGGACGAGATGATCGGCTGGAGACGCCGTTCCCGGGAGGCTCGTTCCACCTTCCTGATCCGGGCGGCGAGCCTCTCGGCACGGATCCGGCTCTCCAGGGTGAGCAACTCCCGGTGGGCCTGCCCGATCGCCTCCATCTTGACCGAGAGGTATCCGGCGGAGCCCGGAACGATCACCGAGAAGGCCAGGAGAAGCATCACCATGAACGATGTCTGCTTCGACATGCCCATCGCGGCTCCTCCCCGTGACACGCTCCTCTAGCAGGACTCGTCGCTCATATGCCCGTTTTACTGAGGAAAAACGCGTAGCGTAACCGTAGGTTTGCCCAAGGTAAGGTGGCCAATACCTGCCGTTGGCCGTACGCGATCGAGCGTCGCTCGGTACTCTCGCGATGTGGCGCATGTGACACGTGAGCAACTTGATCGATTGCTTGAGCAGGCACTTCTGGCCGACGATCACGAAGACCTGGCCCGGCGACTAGAAGCCCTGGTCGAGGCGTACGCGTCCGGCGACATATCACGGGCGGCGATCCTCGTGCTCGCCGCCGAGGAGTGGAGACAGGCCGGGCAGCCCGCCCGGGCCTTCGACTGCTTCCAGCGGGCGGTGGACGACGGCGGCGAGGTGAGCGTCGACCCCCGGGCCGGGATCGCCGACACCCTCTTCGAGCTCGAACGGCCGGACGAGGCGAGGGAGGTGATCGCGGCGATCCGCGCCGCCGGTGACGTCACCGCGGCCACCGCCCTCACGGTCGCCGAGACCCTCGTCGCCTACGGTGATCTCGGGGAGGCCCACCAGTGGGCCACCGAGGGGGCGCACCGGGCGGTGGAGGGCAGCGGCGAGCACATCGCCCTGCTCAGGACCCGCTACCGGATCCGCGTCGACCTCGGGCTTCCCGAGGACGAGCTCGACGCCCTCCTGGACGCCTCGCACTGACGGCCGGACGAGCCCGGCGCTCTTCCGGACGCTCGCCTGGAGAGCTTGACGTTCTTCTGGACACCTCGCACCGACGGCCGGACGAGCTCGGCGCTCTTCCGGGCGCTCGCGCGGACGGCTGGAGGGCTTGACGCTCTTCCGGACGTTTGCGCCGACGGCCGGACGCCCCTCGCGCCGACGGCGTTCTCGCCTGCCCGCGCACGCGGAAGGGGAGGGCCGTGCCCCGTGAGGCACGGCCCTCCCCTGCGATGGTTCCACGGTGGATCCCGCCGGTCCGCGGACCGGCGGCCGATCCACCGTTTCCTGCGCTTCCTACCTCATGCCGAGGTTCACTCCGTACGGAGATTCACTCCACGTCGAGGTCGGGCAGCGTCCCCTCCAGTGCGGGAAGGGGAACCGCCGAGGTGCCCTCGGCGCCGGTGCCGCCCGTGGTGCCCTCCGTCGCGGTGCCGACGGTGGCGGCGTCGGGCAGTGCGGGGGTCTCCGGGCGCACGGCGGCCGGCGCCTCCTCGGTGGGCAGGTTCGCGGTGGGCATGTCGGCCGCGGGCAGGTCGGCGGCGGGCATGTCCGCAGCGGGCATGTCGGCGGTGGGCATGTCGGCCGGCGGCAGGTTCTCGGTGGTGGCGTCCGCCGGGGCGGGAACGGGCAGCGGGGGCGCGGGCTCCTCGGCCGGTGCGGCCGGTGCGGCCGGTGCGACCGGTGCGACCGGTGCGACCGGTGCGACCGGTGCGACCGGCGCCTCCGGTGCGACCGGTCCCTCCGGCGTGACCGCCGTCTCGGCGAGCTCGCCGGGCGCCGGGGGCGCCGGGGCCCGCAGCCAGCTGATGCCGTCGCCGGGAGCGCCAGGCGTGCCCGGCATGCCGGGCAGGTCCGGAGCCTCGGCCATGACGCTCACCCACGAGTTCGTCCACTCCTGCGCGGGAAGGCTCGACAGCCCGAAGGGCAGCGCGTGGAAGCCGGCGCCCGCGGCGACGCCCCCGGCGTCGGCGAAGCTGACCACGGCGGCGGGCTGGGCGAGCTGGGGCAGGTCGGTGACGCGGGCGAGCCGGTTCGCGGTCACGGACGTCTCGCCGACGTTCGCGGCCACCGGCGCCTGGGCACCGTCCACGACCGCCGGCGTCGCGGCCACCGGCGCCTGGGCATCGTCCACGACCGCCGGCGTCTCCGCACCGCTCACCGTCGCCGGCGCCTCCGTCATCGGGGCCTCCGCGGCGCCCGCCGTCGCCGGCGTCTCCGTGCCGGCCACCGGTGCCTGGGCGCTGTCAACGACGGCGCTGTCAACGACGGCGCTGTCAACGACGGCACCGTCCACGACCGGCGCCGCCTCCGTACCGGCGGCAGCTCCCATGTCGCCCGCCGTCGCCGGAGTCTCGGCGGTGACGGCCGGCGGTGCCACGGTGCCGCCCGTGGCCGGCGGCGTCACGGCGCTGTTCGCGGCCCGCGCCTCCTCGGGTGTGGCGACGGTCCCGGCGACGCCGGTCTCCTCGCACGTGGGGTCCACCGGTCCGGGAGCTCCCAGCACCGTCGCCGTGCCCTGCTCAGGGCAGGGCGCGACCTCCGCCGACGCGGGAGAGACCATCGTGAGACCGGCGCCGACCGTGAGCACCGCCATCGCGAGGATCCCTCGGATGTTCCGTGATGAGTTCGACATGCGCATCCCCCTGTTGCGTTCGGTAATCCGATGAAAACCGAACGTAACAGGGGGGTCTCCCTGAGGGGCGGGCTTAGCGCAACGGTGGTCAAGCCATTACCGGGCTCCGCCTGCCCACAGCCAGGGCGTTACCGGGCCTTACCGGGCCCCGCCCAGCTCGCTGCCAGGCCGTTACCGGGCATCCCCGGTCGCTGTCAGGCCGCTACCGGGCACTCCTGGCCGCTGTCAGGTCCTTACCGGGCCGATCACCAGGGAGTCGCTCGCCTCGTCGAGGTCGACCAGCACCTCGTCGCCGTCCTGGACCTCGCCGGAGAGCACCTCCTTGGCCAGCTTGTCGCCGATCGCCGACTGGACGAGGCGGCGGAGCGGGCGAGCGCCGTACAGCGGGTCGTAGCCCGTCAGCGCCAGCCAGTCGCGCGCCGCCGGGGTCACGGTCAGCGTGAGCCGCCGGTCCGCCAGGCGCCTGGCCAGGTGGACGACCTGCAGGTCCACGATCCTGGACAGCTCCTCGGTGCCGAGCGCGTCGAACTGGATGACGTCGTCGAGCCGGTTCAGGAACTCCGGCTTGAACGCGTTCCTGACCGCGGCCATCACGGCGGTCCGCTGTGCCTCCTTCGCCATGCCCGGGTCCACCAGGAACTGCGAGCCGATGTTGGAGGTGAGGATGAGGATCACGTTGCGGAAGTCGACCGTCCTGCCCTGCCCGTCGGTGAGACGGCCGTCGTCGAGCACCTGGAGCAGGATGTCGAAGACCTCGGGGTGGGCCTTCTCGACCTCGTCCAGCAGCACCACGCCGTACGGCCTGCGCCGCACGGCCTCGGTGAGCTGGCCGCCCTCCTCGTAACCGATGTAGCCGGGAGGGGCGCCCACCAGGCGCGCGACGCTGTGCTTCTCGCCGTACTCGCTCATGTCGATGCGGACCATCGCCCGCTCGTCGTCGAACAGGAAGTCCGCCAGCGCCTTGGCCAGCTCCGTCTTGCCGACGCCCGTCGGGCCGAGGAAGAGGAAGCTGCCGGTCGGCCGGTCCGGGTCGGAGATGCCCGCCCGCGCCCGCCGTACGGCGTCGGAGACCGCCTCGACCGCCTGCCGCTGGCCGATCAGCCGCCTGCCGAGCTCCTCCTCCATGCGGAGCAGCTTGGTGGTCTCGCCCTCAAGGAGCCGGCCCGCGGGGATGCCGGTCCACGAGGAGATCACCTGGGCGATGTCGTCGGAGCCGACCTCCTCCTTGACCATGGGGTCCTCGGGCTGGGCGGCCTTGCTGGCCTCGGCGAGCTCGGCCTCCAGCTTGGGCACCTCGGCGTACATCAGCCGCGAGGCGGCCTCGAAGTCGCCGTCGCGCTGCGCGCGCTCGGCGGCGCCGCGCACCTCGTCGATCTGCTTCTTCAGGTCGCCGACCCGGTTGAGCCCCGCCTTCTCCCGCTCCCAGCGGCCGACCAGGGCGTTGAGGTCCTCCTGGCGGTCGGCGAGCTCCTTGCGGAGCCGCTCCAGCCGCTGCAGGCTGCCCTCGTCGGTCTCCTTGGCGAGCGCCAGCTCCTCCATCTTCATCCGGTCGACGTTCCGCTGGAGCTGGTCGATCTCCACCGGGCGGGAGTCGATCTCCATGCGGAGCCGGGAGGCCGCCTCGTCGACGAGGTCGATCGCCTTGTCGGGCAGGAAGCGGGAGGTGATGTAGCGGTCGGAGAGCGCGGCGGCGGCGACGAGCGCGCCGTCGGAGATCTGGACCTGGTGGTGCGCCTCGTAGCGGCCCTTGAGGCCGCGCAGGATGGCGATGGTGTCCTCGACGGTGGGCTCGCCCACGTAGACCTGCTGGAAGCGCCGCTCCAGCGCCGGGTCCTTCTCGATGCGCTCGCGGTACTCGTCCAGCGTGGTCGCGCCGATCATCCGCAGCTCGCCGCGGGCCAGCATGGGCTTGAGCATGTTGCCCGCGTCCATCGCGCCCTCGGCGGCGCCCGCGCCGACCATGGTGTGCAGCTCGTCGATGAAGGTGACGACCTGGCCGTCGCTCTCCTTGATCTCCCCGAGCACCGCCTTGAGGCGCTCCTCGAACTCGCCGCGGTACTTGGCGCCGGCGACCATCGCGCTGAGGTCGAGCGCGATCAGGCGCTTGTCGCGCAGGCTGGAGGGGACGTCGCCCGCGACGATCCGCTGGGCCAGCCCCTCGACCACCGCGGTCTTGCCGACGCCGGGCTCGCCGATGAGCACCGGGTTGTTCTTGGTACGGCGGCTGAGCACCTGGATGACACGCCGGATCTCCGAGTCGCGGCCGATCACCGGGTCGAGCTTGCCCGCCCTGGCCCGCTCGGTCAGGTCGATCCCGTACTTCTCCAGCGCCTGGTAGGTGTCCTCCGGCGTCTCGCTGGTCACCCTGGCGTGCCCGCGCACCTTCTCGAAGGCGTCGAGCAGCGCGTTCGGGCTCGCGCCGTTCGCCTTGAGCAGCGTGGCGACGGGGCCGCCGTCGGTGGCGAGACCGACCAGCAGGTGCTCGGTCGAGACGTAGTCGTCCTCAAGACCGCGGGCCCGCTGGGCGGCGGTGTTCATCACGGTGAGGAGCTGCCGGGAGCTCGACGGGGCGCTGACCGTGGAGCCCTGCGCCTTCGGCAGCGCCGCGAGCTGCTTCTCCGCCTCGACGCGCAGCTGCTTCCAGTCGGCGCCGACGGCTTCGAGCAGGGGTACGGCGGTGCCGCCGGTCTGGGCGAGCAGCGCGGTGAACAGATGGGCGGGGGCGACCTCGGGATTGCCCTCGGCGGCCGCCCGCCTGATGGCGGAGGAGACCGCCGCCTGGCTCTTCTGGGTGAGCTTGTAGTCCATGCTTGTCAGGCCTCACTCGAAAGTGCTGTGTCGGATGGCGACGCCGGCCCGGCGGGTCCTCACGGGCCGGTCACAGACGCGTCCTCAAGACGTGGGACGGAGTCTCAGGCGGGGGGCAGCTGGTACTGGATGAGCGCGCGGATCATGTTCATCTCCGCGCGCAGGCGGTGGTTCTCGTCACGCAGGCGCAGGGCCTCCGTCTCAAGGACCAGGATTCGCTTGATGCCCGCGAGGTTGATGCCCTCCTCCTGGGAGAGCCGCTGGACCTCGCGGAGCATCACGATGTCGCGGGTGGAGTACAGGCGTCCGCGACCGGCCGTCCGGCCCGGACTGACCAGGCCGAGACGGTCGTACTGGCGCAGGGTCTGCGGGTGCAGGCCCGACAGCTGGGCGGCCACCGAGATCACGTAGACGGGTGTGTCGTCCGACAGATCGAAGTAGTTGGCTTCCACGGCTACTCGCTCCTGGCCAGTTCGATCAGGTCCGCCCGCGGGTCACCACCCACGGTGGCGTCGCGGAACTCCTCAAGGGCCCCCCTCGCCTTGTCCTCCAGTTGCTGCGGCACCAGGACCTCGACCGTGGCGAGCAGGTCGCCCTTGGTGCCGTCCTTGCGGGCCACGCCCCTGCCGCGCACCCGGAAGGTGCGGCCGTTCGGGGTGCCCTCGGGGATGCGCAGCGTGACCGGCAGCCCCTTCAGGATCGGCACCTTGATCTCGGCGCCCAGCGCGGCCTCGGTGAAGGTCACCGGGACGGTGACCGTCAGGTTCTCCCCCGTCCGGCCGAACACGGGGTGCGGCTTGACGTGGATCAGGACGTAGAGGTCACCGGCGGGACCGCCGTTCTCGCCGGGCGCCCCCTTGGCCTTGAGCTTGATGCGCTGGTTGTCGCCGACCCCCGCGGGGATGCGGGCCTGGATCGTGCGGGTGCTCTTGCCCCGCCCGCTCCCGTCGCACACCGGGCACGGGTCGTCCACCAGCAGGCCGCGGCCCTTGCAGTCGCGGCACGGCTCGGAGAAGGCGAAGTTTCCGAGGTTGCGGCTGGCCGCCCCGGTGCCCTCGCAGGTCGGGCAGACCCGCGGGACGGTCCCGGCCTTGGCGCCGGTGCCTCCGCATCCGGTGCACGCGGAGGAGCTGGTCAGGCGGAGCGACACCGTGGTGCCCTCCACCGCCTCGGAGAAGGAGAGCGTGACCTCGGACTCGATGTCCTGGCCGCGCCGCGCCCTCGTCGTCGCCCCCCCGGGGCGGCTCGCGCCGCCCCGGTTGAAGAGCCCGCCGAAGATGTCGCCGATGCGCTCCCCGGCACCGCTCTGCTGCTGTTGCTGGCCGGTCCCCCCGAACAGGTCTCCCAGGTCGAACGGGAAACCACCCCCGCGCTGCGCGCCCCCCGCCCCCGGGAAGCCGACACCCGACCCGAACAGCGCCCGCGCCTCGTCGTACTCCTTGCGGCGCTTGGTGTCGGAGAGGATGTCGTACGCCTCCGAGACCTCCTTGAACTTGGCGGTGCTCTCGGAGGTCGCCGAGCTTCCGGGGTTGGCGTCCGGGTGATACTTCCTGGCCAGCTTCCGGTACGCCTTCTTGATCTCATCGGCCGTAGCGGTCTTCGGCACACCAAGGACGGCGTAGTAGTCCTTCTCCAGGTAGTCCTTGGTGCTCATCTACGTTCCTTCTCAGAGATCAGATGTGGGGGTGTCAGTTGTCGTCCGCGGCGGGCTCTTCTGGCTCCGCGACCGCGACGCGCGCGGGGCGGAGCACTCGCTCGCCGATCCGGTAACCGGGCTGCAGGATCTCCACGCAGGTCGGCTCCGTGACGTCGGGGGAGTAGCTGTGCATCAGAGCCTCGTGCACCGTCGGGTCGAACGGCTCACCCTTGGCACCGAACGTGCTCAGCCCCAGCTTCCCGGTGGCCGCCTCCAGTGACTCGCTCACCTTGGCGAAGCCGCCGGTCAGCTCCCCGTGGTCACGGGCCCGGCCGATGTCGTCGAGGACCGGCAGCAGCTCGGCCAGCACGCCGGCCACCGCCTGCTCCTTGACCGCGACCCGGTCCCGCTCGACCCTCTTGCGATAGTTGGAATACTCGGCCTGAAGGCGCTGCAGGTCCGCGGTGCGCTCGGCGAGCTGGGTGGCCAGCTCGATCGAGGCCAGGTCGGCCGCGAGGGAGGACGACCTGTCGGCCGCCTGCTCCTTGTCGTTCTGGCCCGTCTGAGCCGTCTGGCCCGTGGCCTCGGCCGGGCCCGTCTCGCGTACCTGCCCCGTCTCCGGGTCTATCTTCCGGTTGTCGCGGATCACCGGCTCCTCCTCGGAACCGTTCTCGCGCGTGCTCACGCTGGTGCTCCCCTCGGCTTTCCGCCCGTCACTTGGCGCCGTTGTCGCGCTTCGGCTCGTCGTCCACGATCTCGGCCTCGACCACGTCGTCGTCGGCCTTCTGCCCGCCGTCGGCGGTGGCGTCCGCGTCGGGAGCGCCGGCCGGGGTCTCCGACCCCTGCGCCTGGGCGTAGATGGCGGATCCCATCTTCTGGCTGACCGTGGCGAGCTTCTCCGCGGAGGCGCGGATCACGGACGAGTCGGTGCCCTCCAGAGCCTTCTTGAGCTCGGTGACGGCCTCGTTGACCTCGTTCTTGATGTCGTCGGGGACCTTCTCGGCGTTCTCGCCGAGGAACTTCTCGGTCTGGTAGACGAGCGAGTCGGCGTTGTTGCGCGTCTCGGCCTCTTCGCGGCGGTTCTTGTCCTCCTCGGCGTAGGACTCGGCCTCGCGCATCATGCGCTCGATGTCGTCCTTCGGCAGCGCGGAGCCGCCGGTGATCGTCATCGTCTGCTCCTTGCCGGTGCCGAGGTCCTTGGCGGAGACGTTGACGATGCCGTTGGCGTCGATGTCGAAGGTGACCTCGATCTGCGGGATGCCGCGCGGCGCCGGGGCGATGCCGGTCAGCTCGAAGGTGGCCAGCTTCTTGTTGTACGCGGCGATCTCGCGCTCGCCCTGGTAGACCTGGATCTGCACCGACGGCTGGTTGTCCTCGGCCGTGGTGAAGACCTCGGAGCGCTTGGTCGGGATCGTGGTGTTGCGCTCGATGATCTTGGTGAAGATCCCGCCCTTGGTCTCGATGCCCAGGCTCAGCGGGGTCACGTCGAGCAGCAGGACGTCCTTGACCTCGCCCTTGAGCACGCCGGCCTGGAGGGCGGCGCCGATGGCCACGACCTCGTCCGGGTTGACGCCCTTGTTGGGCTCCTGGCCCGCGGTCAGCTCCTTGACGAGCTCGGCCACGGCGGGCATGCGGGTCGAGCCGCCGACGAGCACCACGTGGGCGATGTCGGAGACCTTGATCCCGGCGTCCTTGACGACCTGGTTGAACGGGCCCTTGCAGCGCTCAAGGAGGTCGGCGGTGATCCGCTGGAACTCGGCGCGGGTGAGCTTCTCCTCCAGGTGGAGGGGGCCCTCGGCCGAGGCGGTGATGTAGGGGAGGTTGATGGAGGTCTCCGACTGGCTGGAGAGCTCGATCTTGGCCTTCTCCGCGGCCTCGCGCAGGCGCTGCAGCGCCATCTTGTCCTTGGTCAGGTCGACGCCGTGCGCGTTCTTGAACCGGTTGGCCAGCTCGTCCACGACGCGCTGGTCCCAGTCGTCGCCACCGAGGTGGTTGTCGCCGCTGGTGGCCTTGACCTCGACGAAGCCGTGGCCGTCCTCCTGGCCGACGTCGAGCAGGGACACGTCGAAGGTGCCGCCGCCGAGGTCGAAGACGAGGATGGTCTCGTCCTTCTCCTTGTCGAGGCCGTACGCCAGCGCGGCGGCGGTGGGCTCGTTGATGATGCGCAGCACGTTCAGGCCGGCGATGGTGCCGGCCTCCTGGGTGGCCTGGCGCTGGGCGTCGTTGAAGTAGGCGGGAACGGTGATCACCGCGTCGGTGATCTTCTCGCCCAGGTAGGCTTCGGCGTCCTGCTTCAGCTTCTGCAGCACGAAGGCGCTGATCTGCTGCGGGTTGGACTTCTTGCCGTCGATCTCGACGGACCAGTTGGTGCCCATCTCGCGCTTGACCGAGCGAATCGTCCGGTCGACGTTGGTGACGGCCTGCCGCTTGGCGACCTCGCCGACGAGGACCTCGCCGTTCTTCGCGAACGCGACCACGGACGGCGTGGTCCGCGAACCCTGGGCGTTGGCGATGACGGTGGGCTCACCGCCCTCAAGAATCGAGACGACGGAGTTGGTCGTCCCCAGGTCGATACCTACCGCACGTGCCATGAGTACGTCCTTGTAGTCAAAGTTGAGTCGATGAGACTCATAGTGGAACCTCGTGTGACGTTTGTCAAACGACTTGAGTCTACTGGGCTCAACCCTCGGACGCGCGTGGGCATTCCCGGTTTCCGGGGAAACACAGCGGTGCTCTTCATCCCTCTGACGAGGGAACACGCGGGATCGTTCCCCGGAGACGACGGGAGATCACGGAGGCCGCCCGGTCACCTCTCGCGGGGGCGTACGACACCCCGGCCGCTTTGGGGACAGGTTTTCGGAACGACTCTCATGGACGGCTCCGGGAAACGGATCCCCGGAGCGGGCGAGGCGTCTCGGCCGCGGCCCGCTCCGGGGCACCCGGAGGACACCCGCCGCCCGCCGGGGGCGTACTCGTACTCCGGCGCTTACTTCGGCTACTTCGGCGTGGGCTCCGGCGTGGGCTTCTCCCGCCTTCGCCCGTTGCCGGGTGCCCGCCGCGTCAGCGGGCGCCGTCGACGACCTTGCGGGCGCCGAGGGGCTTCTTGAGCTTGACGGTCGTCACCTTCTGGATGGCGATCTCGATGCAGGCGACGTTCTGGGCCTTGCTGCTCGGGCCCTCCCAGAGGGTGACGGTCACCCGCTTGGAGGTCTGGCGCACGGTGACCCGGTCGAGCACGTTGCACGGCTCGACCCCGGACCACCAGGTGATCCGCAGGCTCCGGCCGTCCTTCGACGGCTTGGCCTTCAGCCACCTGACCTTGCGGGGGTTGTCGGTGTGGCCCTCGGGTTTCGTCGGTTTGGGGGCACCGCTCGTGGACTCGTCCCGGGGGGCCACGCCGTGGCTCGCCGGCGCGGAGGGAGCGCTCGGGGGGATGGAGGTGGCCTGACTCGCGGGGCGCGTGGGAGAGGCGGCGGTGACCGTGGCGCTGGGGTCGGTGCCGCAGCCCAGCGCCAGCAGGAGGCTTCCGGCCAGGAAAGAGGTCGCGATCATACGCATACCCCTAAGACGGATCGGGCTCCGGAGCGGTTCAGAAGACTCTGACATCGCGCTGTCGACCCTCGGTCAGACCGCGCGGCCGGGGGTCCGCTTCGCCGTCCGGCGCGCCTTCTCCGCGTCGTCGAATCCTCCCCGGGCCGCTCGGGTGGAGAGGGCCTTCAGCGCCTCGACGCGTCTGACACGCGTCACGTGTCCTCGCAGGGCGGCGTTCGCCATGTCCCGCTTCGTGGTGCTCCCCGGCATGCGTGTCGCCTTGGCGAGGGCTTCGTCGTCGAGGCCGATCCGGATGACGCTCATTCGCCCCTCCTGTGTCGGTGGCGTGTGCGCAGCCGTACCCCGTCAGCGGCCGTCACGAGAGATGATTCCCCCGGTTGGGGGCCGATAGGCTGCGGGAAGTTTCGATCCACGATTTCGAGGTGCTCATATGATCGCGATTCTTGGCACCGGCAAGATGGGTGAGGCCCTGCTGTCCGGGCTGCTCAGGGCCGGGTTCAAGCCGGGTGACGTGATCGCGACGGCTCGGCGCGCCGAGCGGGGCCGGGCCCTCGCGGAGCGGTACGGCGTGCGGGTGGCCTCAAACGCCGAGGCCGCCAAGGACGCCGACACGATCATCCTCGCGGTCAAGCCTCAGGACATGGGGTCCCTGCTCGCCGAGATCGCGGGGCACATCCCGGCCGACCGCCTGGTCGTCTCGGCGGCGGCGGGCATCACGACCTCGTTCGTCGAGTCGCGGCTCGGCGCCGAGGTCCCGGTGGTCCGGGTCATGTCCAACACGCCGGTCCTGGTCGACGAGGCGATGAGCGTGATCTCCGCGGGCGCGCACGCCTCCGAGGAGCACCTCAGGCGGGCCGAGGACCTGTTCAGCCCGGTCGGCAAGGTGCTGCGCATCCCCGAGTCGCAGCAGGACGCGGCCACGGCCCTGTCGGGCAGCGGTCCCGCCTACTTCTTCTACCTGGTCGAGGCCATGGTCGACGCGGGCATCCTGCTCGGCATGCCCCGCGCCGCCGCCCTCGACATGGTCACCCAGTCGATCGTCGGAGCGGCGATCATGCTCCGCGACTCGGGGGAGCACCCGGTGATCCTCCGCGAGGCGGTCACCTCGCCGGGCGGCACCACCATCGCGGCCATCGCTGAGCTGGAGCGGCACAGCGTCCGCGCCGCCTTCCTGGCCGCCATCGAGGCCGCCAGGGACCGGGGACGCCAGCTCGCCGAGGGCTGAGCCGAGGGCCGGCCCGGGGGCCCGAGAGCTGGGGCCGGAGGTCGAGCCGAAGGGTGGGCCGAGGACTGGGCCCACCCCCTCTATTAGGAAACTTTCCTGCGTACGGCATCATTTCCCGCGGAACTCCGGGGGAATGAGGCGATCGTGGAGCAGGCCGTATCGGCTGATGAGCGGGGGCGGGAAGAGACCGGGCCCGCTGTCTGGACGCGGAGCTTCCTGCTCTTCTTCACCGCCAGGTCCGTCTCCATGCTGGGGGCCGCGATGGTCCCGTTCGCGACGGCGGTGGGCGTGGGCGGGCTCGGCTACGGCCCCACTGGGGTGGGGCTGGCGCTGGCCGCGTGGATGGCGCCCTTCGCGGTGCTCATCCTGTTCGGCGGGGTCTTCGCCGACAGGTTCACGCCGCGCCGCATGATGATCGGCGCCGACACGGTCAGGGTGGTGAGCCAGGGGACCGCCGCGGCGCTGTTCGTCTTCGGCAGGCCGGACCTCTGGCAGATCCTCGTCATCTCCGCGATCAACGGCGTCGCCGCCGCGATGTACCAGCCCGGCGTCTCCAGCACGGTCCCGCGCGTGGCGCGGGACGTGCAGAGGGCCAACGCCACCCTGCGCGTCTCCGAGTCGATCATGTTGCTGGCCGGTCCCGGCGTCGCGGGCGCCATCGTCGGCTTCTCCGGGGTCGGCGTCGTCTTCGCGATCGACGCCGCCGGGTTCACGGTCAGCGCGGTGTGCCTGCTCCTCCTGCGCCTGCCGGTGGCCGCGGGGCCGGTCGCCGAGCGGTCGATGTGGCGCAACCTGCGCGGGGGCTGGCAGGAGTTCCGGTCCAGGACCTGGATGTGGTCGGTGATCCTGGTCTGGGCGGTCTTCGGGGTCACGCTGTTCGGCCCGATGATCCCGCTGGGCTCGGTGCTGGTCAGCGAGCGGCTCGGCGAGACCGCCTACGGGCTGGTCATGTCCGCCTCCGGCGCGGGCACCGTCGTCGGCGGCCTGGTCGCCATGCGGGTCCGCCCGGGACGGCCGCTGATGGCCGGCGCGATCGGCCTGTTCGGCTTCGCCCTGGAGCCTCTCTCCATCGCGGTGGCGTCGCCGCCCGCGGTCCTCGTGGCCGCGCACGTGATCGGTGGCGCGGGATGGGCGTTCTGGTCGGTCATGTGGGCCACGAGCATCCAGACCCAGGTCCCGGCGGAGGCGCTCAACCGGGTCACCGCGTACGAGGTCGCCGGCTCGACCCTGTTCGTTCCGATCGGCCAGGTGCTCGCGGGGCCGGTGGCCGGGGTGGTGGGCGCGCCGCAGCTGCTGATCGGGTCCTCGATCGTGGCGGTCGCCGGGTGCGCCGCCCTCCTGCTGGTCCCCGCCGTCAGGGGACTGCGCAGGGTCTCCTCCGTCTGATTCGCCCGATCCGTTTGACCTCCCTGCCAGGGGTACGGCCGTTCCAGGGGCGTTCGGGATTCCGGAGGGGGGCCGGGGCCTCTGGCGCAGCGGCTAAACGTGCCCGTTAATAGCAATAAATCGGGATATTTAACTCAGATGAAAACGGGTTCGTTCTCCGAGACGGCCGCGTAAACGCCATTCTGTACACGTGCGGTAACGTCGAGCCGGGAGCAGGAAGATCGGCCGTGACGCGCGGCGTCGCGACCAGACGGGAGTGCGCATGAGCCGGTCCGTGCGGGTTGTCTGGGACGATGCGCTCACCTCGTACGACTTCGGCCCCGGGCACCCTCTCGCGCCCGTGCGGGTCGAGCTGACCATGGCGCTGGCCAGGGAGCTCGGCGTGCTGGACCAGGTGGAGATGGGCGGTTGCGCGCCCGCCACCGACGACGAGCTGGCGCTCGTCCACGAGCGCGACTACATCGAGGCCGTCAAACGGGTCTCCGCCACCGGGCGGGCCGAGGTGGCCTACGGGATCGGCACCACGGACAACCCCGCCTTCCCCGGGGTCCACGAGGCGTCCGCGCTGATCACCGGCGCCAGCCTGGCCGCCGCCCGCGCGGTGTGGAGCGGCGAGGCCGAGCACGCGGTCAACGTCGCGGGCGGCCTGCACCACGCGATGGCCGCCGGGGCGAGCGGGTTCTGCGTCTACAACGACCCCGGCGCGGCGATCGCGTGGCTGCTGGCCCAGGGCGCGTCCAGGGTCGCCTACGTGGACGTGGACGTGCACCACGGCGACGGTGTGCAGGCGCTCTTCTACGACGATCCCAGGGTGCTCACCATCAGCCTGCACGAGAGCCCCCGCACCCTCTTCCCCGGCACGGGATTCCCCGAGGAGCGCGGCGCGGAGGGCACCGCGGTCAATGTGGCCCTGCCCGCCGGATGTGGCGACAGCGGCTGGCTCAGGGCCTTCCACGCGGTGGTCCCGCCGCTGCTGCGGGAGTTCGCCCCCGAGATCCTGGTCACCCAGCACGGCTGCGACAGCCACGCCCTCGACCCGCTGGCCAACCTCATGCTCAGCCTGGACGGCCAGCGGGCCGCGTACGCGGCGCTGCACGAGCTTGCCCACGAGACGGCGGGCGGGCGGTGGGTCGTGACCGGCGGCGGGGGGTACGAGCTGGTGCAGGTCGTGCCCCGGGCGTGGACCCACCTGATCGCGGAGGTGGCGGGCCGTCCCCTCGATCCCGGGACCGCCACCCCCGAAGCCTGGCGTACGTTCGTCAAGGAACGGACCAACCAGACGGCGCCGCTCACGCTGACCGACGGCCGGAATCCGGAATTTCGTGATTTCTCCGCCGGTTATGACCCAGCAGACCCGATCGACCGGGCCATCATGGCGACGAGGAATGCCGTCTTCCCCTTCCACGGGCTCGATCCCCTCCCGTGACACCCGGTCCGCCGGTGAACCGGACGAGGAGCGAAGCGACCCGCCAGGATGCGCCGGTGAACTGGACCGAGGAACGAAGTAGCCCGCGAGGGTGCGCCGGTGAACTGGACCGAGGAACGAAGTAGCGAGGAACGAGCGGATGAGTGACGAGGGAAGTCACCGGATTCCAGCACCCGAGCCGCGACGCGAAGCGTCGCCGGTGACTCGGGCTGAGCTTCGTGAGCACCTGGTCCGTACCCGGATCGCGGGTGACGTGGCGACCAGCCGGGAGAACAACCTGGACCACTACCGGTCGCTTTCCAACCGCGATCCGCACTACATGTTCGGGTTGACCATGGACGGCGCCTGGTCCTACCGGGACGTGCTGGAGCTGATGGCCAAGTCGGCGGGGGTCGTGGCCGATCCCGGGCACCGGGAGGGGCAGGACACCATCGACCCCGACCGCACGATCGAGGCGGTCGAGAAGATGGGCGACACGATCGCCGGGGTGCTCCGGGGGGAGAGTCCCAGGATCCTGATCGCCACCGGGCACCCCACCGGCCTGCTCACCATCCACATGGCCGTGGGCCGGATGCTCAGGGCGCGGGGCGTGACCCTGATGGCCCCGGCCGAGGGCTGGTCGTACTGGGGGAGCGGGTTCGGCCGCAGGCGCAAGATCCGCTATCTGGACGACGTCGCGATGCTCGACGACAAGGGCGCCTTCGTGCACACCCACGACCCCGCCCCGATGCGCGCCATGATCGCCGAACTGGGCGCGGACCGTCCCGATCTGGTGATCGCCGACCACGGCTGGGCCGGGGCGGCGGGCGAGGCGGGCATCCTCACGGTCGGGTTCGCCGACAGCAACGACCCCGCCCTCTTCGTCGGCGAGGCCGAGGGCAAGATCGCGGTCACCGTCCCGCTCGATGACAACGTGCTACCGAGGTATTACGAACCGCTGACGAACCACCTGGTCGAGAGGGTCGTGCGAGCCCTCTGAGGCGGGGGATGCGCAAATTAGGACATCCCTATACGGGCATTTCGCGCCTGCATTCCACGTACCTCGCCGACCGTTTGCCAACTTTTTGGTGATTGTGGGCGACTCTAATGGGAGACAGTTGGTCCGTTCCAAGATCAATGCGAGGGGCACGGTCCGGCTGCTGGCCAGCGATTTCAGCTGTTTCGCTGACGCGGGACTCCGAAGGCTGAGAAAATAGGGGGTTTGCGTGACAGGGGTCCCGACTTACGCTGACGGCAGTACACGTGCGTGAGCAATGGCACCAGTGGGGATAACCCGGATACACGTGCGGAAGAGGCGTCCGATGGGTGCAGGCGAAAGACCTCTCAGCGAGGTGAAGTTCCTGACGGTGGCAGAAGTGGCCACTGTCATGAGGGTGTCCAAGATGACTGTGTACCGACTCGTGCATTCGGGCGAGCTGCCGGCCATCCGGGTCGGTCGATCCTTCCGGGTGCCGGAGCAGGCGGTTCACGATTATCTGAGGGATGCCTACATCGAGGCAGGTTGAGGCAGGGATGGGCTCGACGCGTCGAGCCGAGCGGCCGGTGGGAACGATCCGGCCGTGAGGTGAGCCAGACGCGCTGAGCGCCCATGGTCCTGCTCCTTCCGGTCTGACCGGGGCACGATTTCCGGTATGACCGTTGTGGAGTCGGCCCCTGTCTCGTCGGGGTAGCGACGTGGTCGCCACGTCGTGAGTTCATGCGCCCGGGGTCCCCCCAGGGGCGATCTACCGTGGATCGCCGGTAGTCTGTTGTGCCGGTGTGCTCTCGCGCACCGGTTCGACATTCTCGGCTACCAGCTACCTGGGGGTCCCGTGGGCTCTGTGATCAAGAAGCGCCGTAAGCGCATGGCGAAGAAGAAGCACCGCAAGCTTCTCAAGAAGACCCGCATCCAGCGGCGTAACAAGAAGTAGCGCGGATCTGCGAGGCGCCGATGACCCACACCGTGCTTGTCACCGGGGTCTCGCGCCACATCGGCGCCCGAGTGGCGAGCGTTCTCGCGGATGACCCGGACATCGATCGGGTCATCGGAGTGGATACGGTGCCGCCGCCCTCGCTCTCACGTGATGGCGGCGTACCTCTCGGCCGGACGGAGTTCGTCCGCGTCGACCTGCGCAGCCCCGACATCGCCCAGGTGATCGCGGCCGCCGACATCGACACAGTCGTTCACATGAGTCTGGTGAGCGCTCCTCCCAGGAGCGGCGGCCGCGCGCTCATGAAGGAGCACAACGTCATCGGCACCATGCAGTTGCTCGGTGCCTGTCAGCGGTCCGCGACGGTCCGCCGGGTCGTCACGCGCTCTACCACCGCCGTCTACGGTTCCTCCCCGCACGACCCCGCGGTCTTCACCGAGGACGCCGAGCCGGGAGAGCCGCCGAGCCGTGGCTACGCCAAGGACGCCTCCGAGGTGGAGGGCTATGTCCGGGGCTTCGCCAGGCGGCGCCGCGACGTGGCCGTGTCGACGCTCAGGTTCGCCAACTTCATGGGGCCCGGCGTCGACTCACCGCTGACGCGTTACTTCACCCAGCCCGTCCTGCCGACCGTGCTCGGGTTCGACCCGCGGCTGCAGTTCGTCCACGAGGACGACGCGGTCGAGGTGCTGCGGCGGATGGCGATGGAGGACCACCCGGGCACGTTCAACGTGGCCGGAGACGGCGTGCTGCTCCTGTCGCAGTGCGCGCGCAGGGCGGGCCTGCTCCCGATGCCCGTCCCCTCTCCCGTCTTCCGCTTCATGGGCGACCTCGCCCGGAGCGCGGGACTGGTCGGATTCTCCCCCGAGCAACTCCGCCTGATGTGCCACGGACGCGTGGTCGACGGCACCGCGCTGTCCACGGAGCTCGGCTGGAGGCCGAAGTTCTCCACCGCCGCCGCCTTCGAGGACTTCGTCCGCGCGCGCGACCTGGCCGGAGGCCTTCCCGCCGCCCTGGTGGACATGGTGTCCCGGCCGGTGACGGGGTGAGCGATACGGTCGCCGGGAGCGAGGACGCCGAGGTGATTCCCATCACCAGGACCCGCGCCTCCCGCGAGCACCGGCACCTCCCCGACCCGTCCGACGCGCCTCCCGACACGTCCGGCGGCCCCTCCTCGGAAGCGTCCGATACGTCCGGCGCCCCTCTCTCGGAGACGTCCGACACGTTCGGCGACCCCTTCCCCGAAGCGTCCGATCAGCTCGCCTCCGACGACGAGTGGCCTCTCCCCGGGCCTACCGGGCTTCCCGGGCCGCCGGGCGGTGAGGAAGGCGACGATCACCGGCTGGCCGGGCTGCTCGCCTTCCTGCGCCGCCGGGCGACCGGAGACTACGAGGTCGACGAGTTCGGGTTCGACGCGGAGCTCACCGACAGGGTGCTGCTGGAGCTGATCCGCCCGCTGTACCGCCACTGGTTCCGTACCGAGACCGTGGGCACGCACAACGTGCCCGGCGACTCCGGAGCCCTGATCGTGTCCAACCACTCCGGCACCCTCCCGCTCGACGGGCTCATGCTGCAGGTGGCCCTGTACGACGACCACCCCGCACGTCGCGCGCTCCGTCTTCTGGGGGCCGACCTGGTCTACCGGCTCCCGGTGCTCGGCCACCTGTCCCGCAAGACCGGCCACACCCTCGCCTGCCGCGAGGACGCCGACCGGCTGCTCCGCAAGGGCGAGGTCGTCGGCGTCTTCCCCGAGGGTTTCAAGGGGGTCGGCAAGCCGTTCTCCGACCGCTACCGGCTGCAGCGCTTCGGCCGGGGCGGCTTCGTCGCCTCCGCCATCCGCGCGGGCGTGCCGATCGTGCCCTGCGCCATCGTGGGCGCGGAGGAGATCTATCCCAAGATCGGTGACCTGCGGCTCCTGGCCAGGGTGCTCGGTCTTCCCTACCTGCCGGTCACGCCGCTGTTCCCCTGGCTCGGGCCCCTCGGGCTGGTCCCGCTCCCGTCCAAGTGGATGATCGGCTTCGGCGAGCCGATCCGCACCGACGAGCTCGACCCCGCCGACGCCGACGACCCCATGCTGGTCTTCAACCTCACCGACCAGGTGAGGGAGGTCGTCCAGCAGCAGCTCGACGAGCTCCGCCTCAGGCGCGGGCACGCCTTCCCGCCCTTCTTCTGATCCTCCGGGGCTTTCCGCGTACCGCGGGCGGAGGGGTCAGCGGCCGGAGCGGTAGTGGCGGCGCAGGGCGACGGCGGCGGCGATGCCGCCCGCGACGGCCCCGGCACCCGCCGCGATGGGCAGGCCGATCATGGTCGCCTTGCGTCCCGTACGGAAGTCCTTGATGTCCCAGCTGTTCTGCCGGGCGAACTCGCGCAGCTCGGCGTCCGGGTTGATCGCGGTGGCGCGGCCGACGAGGGAGAGCAGGGGCAGGTCGTTGGCCGAGTCGCTGTAGGCGGCACAGCGGGACAGGTCGAGCCCCTCCCTGCGGGCCAGGGCCCTGACGGCCTCCGCCTTGGCGGGGCCGTGGAGCAGGTCGCCTACCAGGCGGCCGGTGTAGACGCCGTTCGCGGTCTCGGCGACGGTGCCGAGCGCGCCGGTGAGGCCGAGGCGCTGGGCGATCACCCGGGCCAGCTCCACCGGGGTCGCGGTGACCAGCCAGACCCGCTGGCCCGCGTCGAGGTGCGCCTGCGCGATGGCGCGGGTGCCCGCCCAGATGCGGTCCGCCATCACCTCGTCGTAGATCTCCTCACCGAGCCGGACGATCTCCTCGACCTTGCTGCCCGCGACGAACGCCAGCGCGGTCTCCCTGGCCTCGTCGATGTGCGCGGGGTTCTCGTCGCCGCGGATCCGGAAGACCAGCTGTCCGATCGCGAACCTGAACAGATCCTTGCTGGTGAACAGGCCCCGGGAGGCGAGGCCGCGGGCGAAGTGGTAGATGGAGGCGCCGCGCATCATGGTGTTGTCGACGTCGAAGAAGGCGGCGGCCACCGGGTCGGGCTCGGCCATCGGCATCGCCACGGCGGCCGCGGCGGCGACCTCGCCCGCCGCGACCTCCCCGACCGTCGCCCGCCTGGCCGTCTCCGCTTCGTCCCGCCGTCGTAGTAGCCGCCTCATAGCACCTCAGCTTAACCGGGACGGGGGGATGAGATCGGTAACGTCGGTATGAGTCGGATGTGACGTCTTGGTGTCGTACGACATCCCGCGAGCCCGGCGGGGCCGGGGGTTCGGGTTCCGTTGTCGCGGTCCAGGGCGGGAGGGCGGTCCGAGGCTGTGAGGGCGGGGTCCATACCGGACCGGTTACCCGGGTTTCGAGACGGTAGGACGGGGCCCGTACGGACTGTTACCCGGGTTTCGAGGCGGCGGGACAGGTCCCGTACCGGAGCGGCTAGCCGGGTGGGGCCAGGCCCTCGATGTAGTTGAGGTAGACGTGGGCCTTGCGCTGGTTCTCCGCGCCCATCTTGGGGATCATCCCGGCGATCTGGGTGCGCTGTTTCTGGACGAAGCGCTTGAGCTCCTTGGCGCTCGCCGAGTCGCGGCGCCGCATCTGCCGCAGGGAGGTCACCGCGGAGCGCGTGGTGTCCGCCATGGCCTGGAGGGTCTCCCCGATCACCTCCTCGCGTTCGCCCTCACCCTCGCCCCCGCCGGAGCCCAGGAGTTCCTTGACCTCGCGGGCGCGGGTCTCGGCGTAGCCGAAGGAGCGGTCGGCCCGCTCGGCGTCGTCGCTGCTCAGGTGGAACAACGTTCTCTCGGCGGCGCGCTTGAGCGGGTAGAAGGTGTCGCCGGGCATGGACCGGTAGGTCCACATGCCGGACACCACCATCGCGGCCACCATGGCGACGCTCAGCAACTGCGGGAGCAGCCCCGCCCGGGACCTGCGCCGGGAGTGGCGGGGGCCCGCCGGCCGCTGGTCGGGGACGTCCTCCCCGGCGGGGGGCCGCGTGAGCCGCTCGCGGAGTTTGGCGTCGAACTCGGGTCTGGGGGTGGCCGTCATGCGGGCGCCGAGCCGTGACACGCGGTCCTGAATGCGCGCCTGCGACCTCCGCGAGAATCCGGGCAGCCACTTCCCCATGAACGCTCCCTGCCGCCCCCAGCTCATGATCCATCGGTGTCACTTGCCTAACGACGACTCGGCACGGCAGGTTACGCGCTGAGCCACATCGGCATGGGAACATTGTTTCGGGCACGGCGGCCGCGGCCGGGAGCCGGCGGGCCGAGGACGGCCGGTCTCAGCTGAGGTCCGAGGGCAGCGCGCGGGCCAGGGCGCGGATCGCGCGAAACTGGAGTGCCTTGATGGCGCCGCTCTTCTTGCCCATGATGAGCGCGGTCTCCGCCAGCGACATGCCGTGCAGGAAGCGCAGCACCACGCACTCCTGCTGCTCGGGGCCGAGGTCTCGGACGGCGGTGAGCACCCGGTCGCTGATCATTGCGGTGACGACGGCGTTCTCCGGGATGTGCGGGCCGTCGAGCGGTGTGTCGATCACCTCGGCCGTCGTCACCTCAAGACGATACCTGCCGGACTTGAAGTGATCGGTGATCAGGTTCCTCGCGATGGTCACGAGCCAGGCCCCGAAATCACGCCCTTGCCACGTGAAGTCCGTGATCCGGCGGAGTGCGCGGAGAAAGGTCTCGCTCGTGAGATCCTCGGCCAGCGGGTGTGAGCCGACCCGGAAGTAGACGTAGCGATAGACCAGGGTGAGGTAACGATCATAGAGCGTGCCAAAAGCATCCGAGTCTCCGGTTTTGGCACGCAAAACGAGCCTCCGGAGTTCTTCGGAGGCATCCTCACGCACGGTGAGGTCACTACTGCGGACGGGCTGGGCTACCCCGGCTGTCGTGGGGAGGTGCCCGGCGAGCGGCCACGTTTCAGGCATCCGGTATCCCTGAGGGGAGGGGGTACGGCGTGCTCGATCACTCTAGAAATGAACGGGTAATTCCACAATCCACTTTGAAGCGTCGTGACTGGGGGTAATCGCCGGATACGGTGTGGGGTCGGTCGTTCCAGACCGGCACCGGGAGCCAACCGAGGGTTCGGCTACCGGTTGGGGGGTAATGTCCGGCAGCATTGGAGACACCATGGAAGTCCTCGTCGCTGTCATCGCCTTCGCCGGTGCATTGCTCGCAGCCATCGCCACCGGTGCTCTCGTCAGTCGCCTCCGCAGTGAGCCCAAGGGCTGGCTGATCGCCTGGAGCATCACGACGGCGTCTCTCTCCGTCTCACTCGGAGTAATCGCCACCGGGTACCTGATCGGATTCGGGACAAGCACGTTCCGTATTTATCAACTGACCGGATCCATGCTGGCGCCCCTGTGGCTCGCCGTCGGGGTCATCCAGTTGCTGGCCCGCAAGAGCACGGCCAGGTTCTCCTCCTGGCTCCTGGGGATCGCCCTCACCGTCATCGCCACGGTGATCCTGGCGATCGACCCGGTGCTGCAGGAGAAGGACTTCTCCAAGGTCCTCCCGCTGGGCGGTCGTCACTGGAATCTGCCCCCGGCCTACCTGCTCGGGGCCGTCCATGTGATCGTCGTGCTCGTGCTGCTGGGCGGGCTGGTGCTCGCGGTCCTGCGCTGGCGCGGCGGCGACGACTACGACGCCGACAACATGCACGCGCTCCTGGTGCTCGGCCCCACCGGCCTCGCCCTCGTCGGAGCCGTCAGCTTCGCGGTGCCCGGGATGTTCACCGCGCTCCTGCTCTTCGTCACCGCCGCCGCGGTCTGGTACGCCATGCTCCGCCCGCTCGCGCCCTACGAGGACGACGACGAGGACGCCGACGACGCGGACGACGAGTGGGAGGGGCGTCCCCCGCAGCCGCGCCGCCCCGAGTACCAGCCCCGCGACGTGCAGGTCGCCGGTCGCCGCGTCACCCCGGAGGGTCCCCCCACCCGCGCCCTGGCCGAGGAGACACCCCGCCGTTCGGGCCTCGGTGACCTCGTGGCCGAGTACCGGGCGGGTGAGCAGGACGTCGACTACGCTGCGCGCATGCGGCAGCAGCAACCCTCCCAGCCCCCCCAGCCCGACGACAGGTTCGGCGGCCCCGCCACGGGGATGTTCATGGCGGGCGAGTACGGCATGCCGCCCGCCGACCAGCCGCCCGGCGGTGATCCCGGCAGGCGCGGCGGTGATCCCGGCAGGCAGCCGCCGCCGGTCACCGGCCAGTTCGGCATGCAGGGCGTGCCCGGTCCCGCGACCGGTGAGTACAACATCCCGGCCCACGAGTTCGGCAGGCACGGCGCCCCCGGTTCCGGCAGGCCGGGAGGCCCGGGGCCGGGCACCGGCGAGTTCGGCAGGCCGGGGGGCACGGGAGAGTTCGGCAGGCCCGGGGGCCCCGGCACCGGCGAGTTCGGCAGGTCGGGTGAGTTCGGCAGGCCCGCGGGTCCCGGCACCGGCGAGTTCGGCATGCCGGGCGTGCCCGGTCCCGGCAGGCCGGGCAGCCTCCAGCCGATGCCCGCCGACCAGGCCTTCGGCGGCGCCCCCTCCCCGGGCGCCGAGCAGGGGCGCGGAGGTTCCCGGGGCTACGACCGGGGAGGACCCCAGGGCTACGACCAGGCGTTCGGCTCCGCCCCCTCGACCGGGGCCATGTATCCGGGCGGGCCGGGGATGCCTGGCGGAGCCGGTGATCCGCTGGGCGGCCCGAACCGCCCCTCGCCGAGCATCTTCGGCCTGCTGACCGTCTTCACCCTGCTCGACGGCACCGGCGAGAGGTTCGACCGGCTCGCGGAGGAGACCGTCGAGGCGGTGCGCCGCTCCGAGCCTGACACGCTCGTCTACACCTGCCACTCGGTGAAGTCGGCGCCCCTCCAGCGCATCGTCTACGAGCTCTACCGGGACGACGTCGCGTACGGCGACCACCAGCGCCGGCCCCACACCCAGCGCTTCGTCACCGAGCGCCAGACGATGGTGCTCGCCACCAATGTGATCGAACTCACGGTGAACGCCGCGAAGGTGATGCCGCTCCCGACCGCCTTCAGGTCGTGAGCGTCGCGAGCGCCGCGGGCGCGGCGCGGGTGGACTCCCGGCCGGTCACCCGCGAGTAGCCGCGGGCGGGGGGCGTTCAGCCGCCGAACACGGGCGGGGAGCGTCACAAGGCGCCGAACACGGGCGGGGACGGTCAGGCGCCGGAACACGGGTGGGGGAGCGTCCTCAGGCGTCGAGCGCGGGCGGGGGCGTTCCAAGGGGCGTCGCGAGCACGCGAAGGGAGAGTCCTCAGGCGGCGGGAGCGCCGAGGGCGGCGCGCAGGCGGTTCTCGTCGACGCGCCAGAAGTCGTGCTGCACCCCGTCGACGAGGGTGACCGGGATCATCTCCCAGTAGCGGGCCTGGTCCTCCTCGGAGGCCGTGATGTCGCGTTCCTCCCACGGGACGCCGAGGTCCGCGGCGACCCGCTCGATCACCGCCCGCGCGTCGTCGCACAGGTGGCAACCGGGTTTGCCGAGCAGGGTGATGCGATGGTCTCGCGGTGACATGACCGCCACGGTAGCCGAATCGCGGCGGCCCGCCGGTCCTCGCGGCGAGGGACGAAAATCCGGTCCCGCGACTGGGAGAACCCGGCGGCGACGGGGCTCGCACCCGCCGGAGGCGCAGGTCCAGGGCCTGGTGAGGGGGCCGGAGGAGGGACCGGAGGGGGACGCGGCCAAGATTGTGAACACTCACTTTGTGCACCGGTTCACAAAAGGACTAACCTGAATGACAGTGGTTTCACCTCGTCATCCGTCGCGTCCGGGCCGCGCCGGCCGCCTGTCCCCCTGGAGTTCCGGCACGTGATCCGCCGTCTGTCCCAAGCCCGCGAACGCGGCATCCCCGAGGCGACCGTCGCCCGGCTGCCGCTCTATCTGCGAGCGCTGAACGGCATGGCCGAGCGTGGCCTGGCGACCGTGAGCTCGGAGGACCTCGCCGTCGCGGCGGGCGTCAACTCGGCCAAACTCCGCAAGGATCTCTCCCACCTGGGCTCGTACGGCACCCGCGGGGTCGGCTACGACGTCGAGTACCTCATCTACCAGATCTCCCGTGAGCTGGGCCTCACCCAGGACTGGGCCGTCGCCATCGTCGGAGTGGGTAACCTCGGGCGTGCGCTCGCCAATTACGGCGGGTTCGTCTCCCGCGGGTTCAGGGTCGCGGCGCTGCTCGACGCCGACCCCGAAGTGGTGGGCGACCACATCGCGGGATTGAATGTGGAGCACATCGACGAGCTGGAAGCCGTGATAAGACGGCGGGGAGTGTCGATCGTGGTGCTCGCGACACCGGCCCTGGCGGCCCAGCAGGTGGCCGACCGGGTCGTCGCCGTAGGAGTGACCAGCATCCTGAACTTCGCCCCCGTCGTCCTTTCCGTGCCGGAAGGCGTTGATATCCGTAAGGTCGACCTGTCGATTGAATTGCAGATCTTGGCGTTCCACGAGCAGCGCAAGGCGGATCGGATGAGTGGGGGGCCCGCGATGGCCGAGGAGTGGCCCGAGGCGGTGGACTTGTGAAGAGGCACGGCGCACGAGCCGCCCGGAGCGACCGGAAGACGGGAGAGGGCCGATGAGCGTTCTCGTCGTCGGCCTGAGTCACCGGACGGCACCGGTGGCCCTGCTGGAGCGGGTCTCCGTCTCCGGTGACTCGCTGGTCAAGCTGCTCCAGGACATCCAGCAGGACGTCCACGTCGCCGAGACCATGGTCGTCTCGACGTGCAACCGGGTCGAGATCTACGCCGAGGTCGACCGGTTCCACGCCGCGGTGACCTCGCTCTCCCGGCTGCTCAGCACCCACTCCGGCGTTCCCATGGAGCAGCTGACCTCCCACCTCTACGTGCACTACGAGGACCGGGCCGTCGAGCACCTGTTCTCGGTCGGCTCCGGCCTCGACTCGATGGTCGTGGGAGAGGGGCAGATCCTCGGCCAGGTGCGTTCGGCGCTCAGGCTCGCCCAAGAGGAGGGCACCCTCGGCCCGACGCTCAACGAGCTCGTCCAGCAGTCGCTGCGGGTGGGCAAGCGCTCCCACACCGAGACCGGCATCGACCGGGCGGGCGCCTCCCTCGTCGGGGTGGGGCTCACCCTCGCCGAGCGCGCCCTCGGCCCCCTCCGGGGGAAGCGGGCCCTGGTGGTGGGCGCGGGCTCGATGAGCGCCCTGTCGGCCGCGACCCTGCAGCGGGCGGGCGTCACCGACATCGTGGTGGTCAACCGGACCCACGACCGCGCCGTACGGCTGGCGCAGACGGTCGGCGGCAGGGCCGCCGGGCTCGGTGACCTGGCGGCCGAGCTGGCGGAGGCCGATCTGGTCATCTCCTGCACCGGCGCCACCGACGTGGTCATCACGGCCGACATGGTGACCCCCCGCGAGACGTTCCTGCTGGACCTGGCCCTGCCGCACGACATCGACCCCGCCGTGCGGCGGCTGCCCGGGGTGACGCTGGTCGACCTGGAGTCCATGCAGGAGAGCGAGGCCGACGCCGGCACCGACGACGGCGGCCGCGCCGAGGCGGTCACCGCCGTGCGCGGCATCGTCGCCGAGGAGGTCACCGCCTACCTGTCGGCCGAGCGCGCCGCCCGCGTCACGCCGACCGTGGTGGCGCTGCGGAGCAAGGCGGCCCAGGTGGTCGAGGCGGAGCTCGGGCGGCTCGTCGCGCGGGTCCCCGATCTTGAGGGTCGGGTGAAGGACGAGGTCAGCCAGACCGTCAGGCGGGTGGTCGACAAGCTGCTCCACGAGCCCACCGTGCGTGTCAAGCAGCTGGCGGAGTCCCCGGCGGGCGATCATTACGCCGAAGCGTTGCGTGAGCTGTTCAATCTTGACCCGAAGGTGCCCGAAGCGGTGAGGCGCATCGAGACGATCGACGCCGAGCCGGGTAAGAACACCGAGCCGAGCAAGAAGGAGGCAGGCCTGTGAGCAGCGTTTCTCCTCCGCTCCGGCTGGGCACCAGGCGGAGCGTCATGGCGACGACGCAGTCGGGCCTGGTGGCCGCTCGCCTCACCGAGCTGACCGGCGTGGCCGTCGAGCTGGTCGGCGTCACCACCTTCGGCGACGTGACCAAGGCCGACCTCACGCAGCTCGGCGGCACGGGGGTCTTCGTCAGCGCGCTGCGCGACAAGCTGATCGAGGGCGAGATCGACCTGGCGGTGCACTCGCTGAAGGACCTTCCCACCACGCCCGACCCGCGCGTGGTCATCGCGGCGATCCCGCCGCGCGACGACCCCAGGGACGCCCTGGTGAGCGTCGCCAAGCTGGCAGACCTGCCGCCCGGCGCGAAGATCGGCACGGGCTCCCCGCGCCGGATCGCCCAGCTCCGGATGATCCGTCCTGATCTTGACTACGTGCCGATCCGCGGCAACGCCGACACCCGCATCGGCAAGGTGACCTCCGGCCAGCTGCAGGGCGTCGTGCTCGCCGCGGCCGGGCTCGGCCGGTTGGGCCGCGACTCCGAGATCTCCCAGGTCTTCGAGGTCGAGGAGATGCTGCCCGCCCCCGGCCAGGGGGCGCTCGCCGTGGAGTGCCGCTCCGGCCACGCCGACCTGATCGAGCTGCTCGGCGTGCTCGACGACGCCCGCACCCGGGCCGCGGTCACCGCCGAGCGCGCGGTGCTCAACGCCCTGGAGGCGGGGTGCGCCGCCCCGGTGGGCGCGTACTCGGCCGAGAACGGGCCCGATCTGATCCTTACCGCCGCCGTCGTCGCCGTCGACGGCAGGCGCGCGGTGCGCAAGTCCACCGCCGGAAGCTCTTCCGCGCCCACGGATCTCGGCCGCGACCTCGCGGCCGAGATGATCGCGGAAGGGGCCGGCACGTTGATAGGGGAGCGAGCACATTGAGCTCCGGAAGTACCACCTTCGAGCGCCCGTCCGGGTTCGTCGCCTTCGTCGGCGCCGGCCCCGGGGACGAGGGCCTGCTCACGCTGCGTGGCGCCGACCTGCTTGCCAAGGCGGACGTCGTCATCCTCGACCGGGAGGCGTACGGCCCGCTGCTGCGCCACTGCCGCGAGGACGTCGAGATCGTCGACGTGGCCGAGGACGGCGCCGTCTCGCTGAAGGCCGTCAAGACCGCCAAGGGCGGCAGCGGCGTCGTGCGGCTGTGCGCGGGCGACCCGATGTTCTTCTCCTCGATCACCGAGGAGGTCGCGGCCTGCGCCAAGGCGGAGGTGGACTTCGAGATCGTGCCCGGCGTGCCGCCGGCGACGGCGGTGCTCACCTACGCGGGGATCCCCGCCGCGGTGTCGGTGCCCGAGTTCCGGGTCGTGGACGCGACCCAGATCGACGACTGGTCCGCGTACGCCACGGGGTTGGGCACCCTGGTGATCTACAACGGCGTCGCCGAGGCCGTCCCGATCGGCAAGGCGCTGATCGCGGCGGGCCGTCCCGACTCGACGCCCGTGGCGGTGAGCGGCGCGGGCACCACCACCGAGCAGCACACCGTGGTGACCACGCTGGGCAGGCTCGCGCCCGACCTCAAGCACGCGGGGATGACCGAGCCCGCGCTGATCGTGGTCGGCGAGGCCGTCGGCATGCGTGACCGGCTGTCGTGGTTCGAGACCAAGCCGCTGTTCGGCTGGCGGGTGCTCGTGCCCAGGACCAAGGAGCAGTCGGCCAGCCTGGTCGAGCAGCTGCGCTCGTACGGCGCGGTGCCCGAGGAGGTCCCCACGATCTCCGTCGAGCCGCCGCGCACCCCGCAGCAGATGGACCGCGCGATCAAGGGCCTGGTCACCGGCCGCTACGAGTGGGTCGCCTTCACCAGCGCGAACGCGGTCAAGGCCGTGCGCGAGAAGTTCGAGGAGTACGGCCTGGACGCCCGCGCGTTCGCCGGGCTCAAGGTCGCGGCCGTGGGCGACAGCACGGCGCGGGCGCTGGTGAGCTTCGGGGTCAAGCCCGACCTGATGCCGTCCGGCGAGCAGTCGTCGGAGGGCCTGCTGGCCGAGTGGCCCCCGTACGACTCGATGCTCGACCCGATCAACCGGGTGCTGCTGCCGCGCGCCGACATCGCGACCGAGACGCTGGTGGCCGGGCTGACCGAGCTGGGCTGGGAGTGCGACGACGTGACCGCCTACCGGACCGTCCGCGCCGCGCCGCCGCCCGCCCCGACCCGCGAGGCCATCAAGGGCGGCGGTTTCGACGCGGTGCTGTTCACCTCGTCGAGCACCGTCCGCAACCTGGTGGGCATCGCGGGCAAGCCGCACAACGTCACGGTCATCGCGGTGATCGGCCCGCAGACCGCCAAGACCGCCGAGGAGTTCGGGCTGCGCGTCGACGTGATGGCCGACAAGCCCTCGGCTTCCGCCCTCGCGGCGGCGCTGGCGGAGTATGGTGCCAAGCAGCGGCAGGCCGCCGTCGTGGCGGGGGACACCCCCCGCAGGCCCTCGCAGACCCGGCGAGGGGCCCGGCGCCGCGCGAAGTAACCTTGAAGCGCGCCGAGTAATCTTGGAAGTGGCGCCCGCCCGCGCACGACGGGCGGGCAGGCCGCGTCCGTCTCGTGTCAGCCTCGCGTTCGACTCGTGTCCGACTCGCGTTCGACGGCCCCGGGCGAGCGCCGCGAGGCATGATCGTCGCCGTGAGAATCGGCGTCGCGACCGGCACCCTGTCGCGCCGGAAGGATCGGCGTCGCGTGGCGTCGGGAGGACCGGCGGCGTCGCGGTCGGCACCGCGTCACGTCGATCGGCACCGCGCCGCGCCGAGCGGCGAGCCAGGAACACACACCGAAGCTCCTCCGGCCCGCGGATCCCCTACCGGCCGGGGAGAGGGGGAGACAGCATGACGGCCCAGTTCCCTGTCGCGCGCCCGCGCAGGCTCCGTCGTACGGCATCGATGCGCAGGATGGTGGCCGGGACCCGGCTGCACCCGGCGGAGCTGGTGCTGCCGATGTTCGTGAAGGAGGGCATCGCCGAGCCGAACCCGATCGGCTCGATGCCCGGGGTGTTCCAGCACACCCGCGACTCGCTGCGCAAGGCCGCCCACGAGGCCGCCGAGGCCGGGGTCGGCGGGCTGATCCTGTTCGGCGTCCCCGAGGTGAAGGACGGCAGGGGATCGGCGGGCGACGATCCCGAGGGGATCGTCCAGCTGGCCGTGGCCGACCTGATCGCCGACGTCGGTGACGCGATGGTCGTGATGGCCGACACCTGCCTGGACGAGTTCACCGACCACGGGCACTGCGGCATCCTGACGCCGGAGGGGGAGGTCGACAACGACGCCACCCTGGAGCGCTACGCGGCAATCGCGGTGGCCCAGGCTCGGGCCGGGGCGCAGGTCATCGCGCCGAGCGGCATGATGGACGGCCAGGTCGCGGCGATCAGGGCGGCCCTGGACGGCGACGGCTTCGAGCAGATCCCGATCCTCGCGTACTCGGCCAAGTACGCCTCGGCGTTCTACGGCCCGTTCCGCGAGGCGGCCGAGTGCGCTCCCCGGTTCGGCGACCGTAACGCCTACCAGCAGGACCCGGCGGGGCCGATCGGCGAGGCGCTGCGCGAGGTGCGGCTGGACCTCGACGAGGGCGCCGACGCCGTCATGGTCAAGCCCGCGCTGGCCTACCTCGACATCCTGCGCCAGGTGCGCGACGCCGTGGACGTCCCGGTGGCGGCGTACCAGGTCAGCGGTGAGTACGCGATGGTCGAGGCCGCGGCGGCGAACGGCTGGATCGACAGGGACCGGGCGATCATGGAGTCGCTGGTCGCGATCCGCAGGGCCGGGGCCGACATGATCCTCACCTACTGGGCGACCGAGGTGGCCGCGAAACTGAGATGAGATCGACGGCGCGTGCCGAGAACTGGAGGTTCGTCGCTTGATGGAGAAGCGTGTGCGTTAGAGTGCGATAACCGGTGCGGATGTGTCCCAGGTGGCGTAGACCCTGGGTATTTGACGTTCTTCACTGACCAGAGTGGGACAGGTCGATCGCATCCGGGTGGCACGCGGGATGCGCGGACGACGGAGGACACAATGGTCGGGGTACCGATGGTTCGTCGAAGTAGGCGGCATGCTCATCCGAAGCAGATGATCAACTCCGTGCTGGAGTACGCCGCCCTCGGCTGGGCGAGCTGTCCCGGCGCGAGGCCGCTGAAGGGCGGTTCGCGCTCCTGCTCCTGCGACCGGATCGGCTGTCCCGACCCGGGAGCCCACCCGCTCTCGCGGGCCTGGCAGATGCAGGCCACCACCGACCCCACCCTGCTCACCAACTGGTGGCGGTACGAGCCCGAGGCGAACGTGGTCCTGCCCACGGGACGGGTGTTCGACGTCTTCGACGTACCGCTCGCCGCGGGGCGCACCACCCTCGCGAACATGGACTCCGCCGGAGCAACCTCGGGCCCGGTCGCCGTCAACGGCGACCGGGCCCTGTTCTATGTGGCCACCAGGAACGCCTCCGACGACGAGGACGAGTGGTGGACCTGCGCCCTCGACTTCGGCCCTTCCAGCATCGACGAGATGCCGGGCCTGCGCTGGCACTGCCGCGACAGCTACGTCCTCGCCCCGCCCTCGCTGCTGCCGACCGGCGGGGCCGGCTCGTGGCTGCGCCCGCCCGACGGGCGCCCGCTGCCCGACCCGCTCCGCGTCCTCGACTGGCTCGCCGACACCTGCGAGTGAGCCGGGCCGTGCCGGCCGGAACGCCGTCCGCCCGTCACGAGGAGCCGCCCGTCACGAGGAGCCGTCTGTTACGCAGAGCCGCCCAGACCGGCCTCGCGGGCCCGGACGATCGCCTGGGCGCGGTCGGCCACCTGGAGCTTCATGAAGATGTTGGAGACGTGGTTGCGCACCGTCTTGCCGGACAGGAAGAGGATCCCGGCGATCTCGCCGTTGCCCCGGCCCTGGGCGACCAGTTCGAGCACCTCCCGCTCCCGCTCGGTGAGCTCGGGGAAGGCGGTCCGTGACGGATCGGGCATGCCGGTGAAGTAGGCCAGGACGCGACGGGCGATCTCGGGGCCGTAGATGGCCTCCCCGGCGGCGACGGCGCGCACGGCGCGGCCGATCTCCTCGGCACCGGCCTCCTTGAGCAGGTAACCGCGCGCCCCGGCGCGCATGGCGGCGAACACCGAGTCGTCGTCGCGGAACATGGTCAGCACCAGCACCCCGATCCGCGGGCTGGTCCTGATGATCGTCCTGGTCGACTCGACGCCGTTGCCGCCGGGCATCTGCAGGTCCATCACGACCACGTCCGGCTGGAGCTCGGCGGCCAGCGCCACGGCCTCCCGGCCGCCGGACGCCTCCCCGACGACCTCGATGTCCATGGCCGCGAGCAGGCCGCGCAGGCCCTGCCGGAAGACCGGGTGGTCGTCCACGATCAGTACGGTGATCACTCGGTCTCCTCCACCGGCAACCTGGCGGTCACCTCCGTACCGCCGCCGGGGCCGCGGCCGATCACGCACGAGCCTCCCACCTCGGCGGCCCGCTCGCGCATCGAGGTCAGCCCGACGCCCACGACCGGGTTCTCCGGCAGGCCGATCCCGTCGTCGGCGACCTCCACGCGCAGCTCGCCAGGCAGGCGGCGCAGCCGGATGAGGACGGTGGCCGTGCCCGCGTGCCGCCGGGCGTTGGTGAGCGCCTCCTGGGCGATGCGGTAGGCGGCGACCTCGACGGCCGCGGGCAGGTCGCCCAGCGGGCCGTCCGCCGTCACCGCCGTCTCGCCCGCGGTCGCCCGCAGCGCGCCCTCCAGGCCCAGGTCGTCCAGCGCGGGCGGGCGCAGGCCGTACACCAGCTCGCGGACCGACGCGATCGTGGCGATCATCTCCTCGCGGATCTGGACCAGCAGTTTCTCCACGGCCCGAGGGTCGGTGTCGAGGTGCCTGCGCGCCCTGTCGAGGGTGAACGTGACGTTGGTCAGCGCCGGGCCGAGCCCGTCGTGCAGTTCCCTGCCCAGCCTGCGGCGCTCCTCGTCGCGGGTGGACCGGATGCGCTCCCGGGAGCGGTGCAGGTCGGCGGTGAGCCGTACGGCGTGCGCCAGCTCGGCGAGGTGCCTGGCGAGCACCGCCATCGGCTCGCGGCCCGGCCGGGCCCCGGACACGAGCAGGGTGCCGACCCGCTCCGCGTGCCAGAACAGCGGCACCTCCAGCGCCCCGGGCCGCGGCTCCCCGTACGTGAACACGCGCTCCGCCCCGGCCCGGCCGGCGCGGACCTCGACGCCGACCCCGGTGGCCCCCAGCGCCTCGCGGATCACGGCCACGGCCTCGTCGAGGGCCGCCGCCGGATCCCGCGCCCCCTGTCCGGTACGGCCCAGCAGGCCGACGACCCGGTAGGGGTCGCGCTCGACGGCGAACATCCTGTCCACCATCCCCTGCAGCCGGATCCGCAACGGGTGGAAGACCCCGCCCACGGCCAGCGCCGCGACCAGCCCGACGCCCTGGCCCAGGTCGCTGGCGAGGGCACCGGCCATCCAGATCAGCCCGAAGTAGACCCCTCCGGTGACCGCGACGAGGGAGCCGTAGACCAGCGCGCGGTTGAGCACGACGTCGATGCCGTAGAGGCGGTAGCGCAGCACCGCCGCGATGATCGACAGGGGTAACCCGGCCATGAAGACGGTCTCCAGGGCGATCAGCAGCCAGGAACCGGTCACCGCCTTGACGATCCAGAAGACCAGGTACACCGCGAGCGCGCCGACGTACCAGGCGATCTGGCGCCGTAGCTCGATGTCGCCCGCCCGGTAACGGAAGGCCAGCGACAGCAGGCCGAGCGCGGTGAGCACCATCATCGGGCCGCCGATGTACGACTCCACGGCCGGTGAGGCCTCGCGCAGCGCCTCGACGCCGAAGGGGTTCGGGATCGGGAGCTGGCTCTCGAACTCGGGATCCGGGGCGAGGCCGAGGAACAGCGAGTGCCCGGCCATGAGGGCCAGGTTGGCGTACAGGACCGGCCGCCAGCGCCGGGAGGGCAGCCTGCCGTCGGGGAACAGCAGCGGCAGCAGCGAGATGAACACGGGAACGTGCCACAACCACAGCCACATCGACAGCCACGCGAGGTAGGGGGTGATCCCTCCGGGGTCGGTGAGATAGAGCCAGTGGGCGCCGCTGTAGACCAGGTAGTAAAAACCGCCGACGATCCCGCAGGTCCACAGCAGCCAGGGGACGAGCAGTCCCGGCCGGCGGGTGATGAGGAACGCGCCGGCGGCCGGGAACAGGATGACGGTCGGGTCCAGGGTGATGAAGCGATCGGTCCAGGTCGAGGCGCTCAGCTCGGCCAGCCGGATCGCCAGGAGGTTGCACGCGGGCGCCAGCACCGCGCCGGTCCAGACGAGGACGGCGAGTGCCTTTCCTCGCCGTCCTCGCGTGACGTCTCCGTGCGCGGAGGTCGCGGGGCCGGCGGAGTGCGTGTTCATGGCGTCCGCGTTCACGGTCTCCGTGTTCATGGTCTCCGTGTTCATGGTCTCCGCGTTCACCGGGGAGGTCATGCCGTCTCCGTTCCGAGGGGGAGCCTGGCGGCGACCTCCGTGCCGCCGCCGGGGCGTGGCCCGATCGTGCACGAGCCGCCCGCCTCGGCCGCCCGCTCGCGCATGGAGAGCAGGCCCACGCCGCCGCGGACCCGTTCCGGCAGGCCGATCCCGTCGTCGGCGACCGACAGCCGCAGCTCGGCCCCGGTGACCGCGGGCCCGGCGTGCTCCTCTCCCGGCCGGACCACCTCGACCCGTACCAGGGCGGTGGTGGCCTGGGCGTGACGGCGGACGTTGGTGAGCGCCTCCTGGGCGATCCGGTAGGCCGCCACCTCTACCGCCGGCGGGATGTCGCCCAGCGGGCCGGCCGGCGCGACGTCCACCCGCGGCCCCGGCGCGTCGGCCAGCGAGCGCAGCGCGTCGGCCAGGCCGAGATCGTTCAGCGCGGGCGGGCGCAGGCCGTAGACCAGGTCCCTGACGTCGACGATCGCGGTGCCCATCTGGTCGCGTACGCGGACCAGCAGCTCCTCGACGGCCTCGGGGTCCCGCTCCAGCCGGAGCCTGGCCTCGTCCACGGTCATCGCCAGGCTGGCCAGCGTCGGTCCCAGGCCGTCGTGCAGGTCGCGGCGGAGCCTGCGCCGTTCCTCCTCCCGGCCGGTGAGGATGTGCTCCCTGGAGCGTCGCAGGTCGGCGGTGAGCCGTACGGCGTGCGCCAGCTCGGCCAGGTGCCTGGCCAGCACGTTCAGCAGGTCAGGTGAGGGGGCGGGACCGCTGCTGAACAGCCGCCCGACCGGTTCGCCGTGCCAGACCAGCGGGGTCTCGACCGGCCGCTCCCCCAGCTCGCCGTCCCTTACGGTCCCGCCGTGCGCCTCGACGGCCACGCCGTCGGCGCGGAGAGCCTGGCGGACCAGGACCGCGGCGGTGGCCAGCCCCTCGGCGGGGTCGACGGACTCCTGCAGGGTACGGCTCAGCCGGTCGGCCACCCGGTAGGGATCGCGCTCGACCCGGAGCAGCCGGTCCACCGCCCGCTGCAGGCGGAGCCTCGCCGGGTGGAAGACCGCGCCCACGGCGAGTGCCGCGACGAGCCCGGCCACCGGGTCCTGGCCGCCGGACAGCGCGCCGGTCAGCCAGGTCAGGCCGGAGTAGACACCGCCCGCGAGCACCGCCAGGGCGCCGTAGACGAGGATGCCGTTGATCACGACGTGGACGCCGGACGGCCGGGACTCCGGCCGCCGGGCAGGGGGTGTCGTCACTGCCACGCTCGAAGGATCTCCCACGGGATGTCCCGTTGTCCCGGGGCAGATGTCCCGTTCTGGAATCCGGGTCGGACGTCGTGTTTCCGGGAGGACGCGGATGTCCCGTTCAGGGAGGACGCGGTGTGCCCGGGAGGGGGCGGCGGAGATCCGGTCATCGTCCCGGGAGCCCTCGGCCCGCGGGCGAATCCGGTCGTGCCCGTCACCTCGCCGACGATCACTTCCCAGCTCCCCGGTGACGGCGGGGGCCCGTCTTCCGGTGACTACGCTGGAGGGCGTGAGCCGTACTGATAACTCCGAGGCCCTGTTCGCCCGCGCACGCGAGATCGTCCCCGGGGGCGTCAACTCCCCGGTCCGAGCCTTCGGCGCCGTCGGCGGGACGCCGCGCTTCATGACCTCGGGGCAGGGCCCCTACATCACCGACGTCGACGGCAACCGCTACGTCGACCTGGTCTGCTCGTGGGGGCCGATGATCCTCGGCCACCGGCACCCCTCCGTGATCGAGGCCCTGCGGGAGGCGCTGCGCGACGGCACCTCGTTCGGCACGGCGACACCCGGCGAGGTCGAGCTCGCCGAGGAGATCGTCGCCCGGGTGGAGCCGGTGGAGAAGGTCCGCCTGGTCAGCTCCGGTACCGAGGCCACCATGTCCGCCGTGCGGCTGGCCCGCGGGTTCACCGGACGGTCCAAGATCGTGAAGTTCGCGGGCTGCTACCACGGCCACGTCGACGCCCTCCTCGCCTCGGCCGGTTCCGGCGTGGTGACCTTCGGCCTGCCCGACACCCCCGGCGTGACCGGCGCCTCGGCCGCCGACACCGTGGTGCTGCCGTACAACTCGGTCGAGGCGGTCACGGAGGCGTTCCGGACCTTCGGCTCCGACATCGCGTGCGTGATCACCGAGGCGTGCCCGGCCAACATGGGCGTCGTCCCGCCGCTCGACGGGTTCAACGCCACGCTGCGCGAGCTGTGCACCGCGCACGGCGCGCTGCTGATCGTCGACGAGGTGCTCACCGGTTTCCGGGTGTCGGAGTCCGGCTGGTACGGGCTCGACCCGGTCGACGCGGACCTCATGACCTTCGGCAAGGTCATGGGCGGTGGCCTGCCCGCCGCCGCGTTCGGCGGGCGCGCCGACGTGATGGCCCACCTCGCGCCGGAGGGGCCGGTCTACCAGGCGGGCACCCTGTCGGGAAACCCGCTGGCCTGCGCGGCCGGTCTGGCGACCCTGCGCGCCTGCGACGAGGGGGTCTACGACCGGGTCGACGCCGCGGCGCTGGTCATCGGCCGCGCCGCCGCCGACGCCCTGGCCGCGGCCGGGGTGCCGCACCGCCTGCAGCGCGCCGGGAGCCTGTTCTCCATCTTCTTCACCGACGAGCGGGTCACCGACTTCGCCACCGCCCAGAGGCAGGACACCGGCGCCTACCGGGCGTTCTTCCACGCGATGCTCGACCAGGGCGTCTACCTGCCGCCGTCGGCGTACGAGGCGTGGTTCCTGTCCTCCGCCCACGACGACGAGGCCCTCTCCCGCATCGCCGACGCCCTTCCGGTCGCCGCGAAGGCCGCCGCCCAGGCCGGCTGACCCGTTCCGGTCACGGGCGGTCGCGTGTCGCCCGTCCGTACCGTCCGATCAGCGTGCCGAGGTGGGCGGAGAACTCGGGGGAGTCGACGACGTCGAAGTCCACGTCGAGCATGCCCAGATAGAGGGTGAGCATCTGGAGGGTGTCGGCCCCGGCCTCGATCACGCACGTGTGCTCGTCGACGGCCTCCAGCAGCACGGAGGGCGGTAGCCGCTCGGCGACGGTCCCGGCCGGGGCGTGCAGCCGCACCCGTGCCCGGTACCGCCACAGCGCCGCCCCCACACCGCGCCGCACGTAGGCGACGACGTCGCCGCCGGGCGGTTCCCTGGGCGCGAAGCGCGGACCGGCCGGGGTGCGCGGCCGGATCCGGTCGACACGGAACGTGCGCCAGTCGCGCCGCTCGACGTCCCAGGCGACGAGATACCAGCGGCGGCTCATGTGGACCAGACGGTACGGCTCGGCCAGCCGCCGCGTCGCCGTGCCGTCATGACCGGTGTAGTCGAACCGCAGGCTCTCACGGTCGCGGCACGCTCCCGCGAGGGTGGTGAGCACCTCGGCGTCCACGGTCGGCCCGCCGCCCTGGACCGCCACCACGGCGGTCTGCAGGGCGTCCACGCGACGCCGCAGCCGGGAGGGCAGGACCTGGTCCAGCTTGGCGAGGGCGCGCAGCGACGCCTCCTCGATCCCGGCGACCGTGCCCCCGGCGGCCGTACGCAGGCCCACCGCGACGGCGACCGCCTCCTCGTCGTCGAGCAGCAGCGGCGGCAGGGCGGCTCCGGCGCCGAGGCGGTAGCCACCCGCCGCCCCCGGGGTCGCGTGCACGGGATAGCCCAGGCCGCGCAGCCGCTCGACGTCGTTGCGCACGGTGCGGGTGGTCACCCCGAGCCGTTCGGCGAGCTGCGGGCCGGTCCAGTCTCGCGGGGTCTGCAGCAGCGAGAGCAGACGGAGCAGGCGGGCCGATGTCTCCAACATGTCTCTCATCGTGCCCGACAATGCGGAACGAAACCTTCCGCATTGGTGCTTAAAGTCCCCGTCATGAGCAACGACACGGGAATCCGCCCGTTCCACATCGACATCCCCCAGGCCGACCTCGACGACCTCCGGGACCGGCTCGCCCGCACCCGCTGGCCCCGGGAACTGCCGGACACCGGCTGGAGCCGGGGCGTCCCGCTCGACTACCTGAAGGACCTCGCCGCCTACTGGGCCGGCGGGTTCGACTGGCGCGCGCAGGAGGCGAGGCTCAACGCGTTCCCGCAGTTCGTGACGACGATCGACGGCCAGGACATCCACTTCCTGCACGTCCGCTCCCCCGAGCCGGACGCGCGGCCGCTGCTCCTCACCCACGGCTGGCCCAGCTCGCCGTACGAGTTCCTGGAGGTGATCGGCCCGCTCACCGACCCCCGCGCGCACGGCGGCGACCCGGCCGACGCCTTCCACGTCGTGGTCCCCTCGCTTCCGGGGTACGGCTTCTCCACGCCCGTACAGGAGCAGGGGTGGGGGAACCTCTTCCGTGTCGCCCAGGCGTGGGCGGAGCTGATGAGCCGTCTGGGCTACGGCCGCTACGCGGTGCACGGCACCGACGTCGGCACGGGGGTGGCGGGGATGCTCGCCATGATCGACGCGGGACGGGTGGCCGGTACGCACCTGAGCGGGACGCTGGCGGCGATGCCGTTCGGGCCCTCGGTCACGCTCGACGGCCTGTCCGGGGCCGACAGGGCGCGCGGCGAGCGGTTCAACGCCTTCCAGGCCGACGGGCTCGGCTATCTGCACCTGCAGGCGACCCGCCCGCAGACGCTCGCCTACTCCCTGAACGACTCGCCGGTCGGGCAGCTCGCCTGGATCGCCGAGAAGTTCGCCGAGTGGACCGACCCGGCGGCGAAGCTGCCCGAGGAGGCCGTCGGCCGCGACCGGTTGCTCACCTGCGTCAGCCTCTTCTGGTTCACCGGCGCGGGCGCCTCCTCGGCCCACGCCGTCTACGAGGGGATGCGGGCCTACCGTGAGATGGCCGCCCGGCAGACGGGTGACCACCCCGGCGGGCGGCAGGCCCCGGCCCCGCCCACGGGCGTCGCGGTGTTCGCCGCCGACACCACGATCCGGAGCGTGATGGACCCCACCGGCTCGATCGAGCACTGGTCGGAGTTCGGGAGAGGCGGCCACTTCCCGGCGATGGAGACCCCCGACCTGCTCACCGGGGACCTCCGCGCCTTCTTCCGCCATCACCGCTGACACCTGAGAGATGCCGCGCGCCTACCTGGGCAGGTCGCCGAGGTCGACGGTGATCGGGAAGGGCACCGGGACGGTCAGCCGGTCGTGGTGGATGCCGGTGAGGGCGTACGCGTTGGTGGCGGGGTCGAGTTCGTAGACGTAGACCACGGGGGAGCCGTCGTCGTTCTCCACCCGCCAGAAGTGCGCGATGCCCGCCTCGGCGTAACGGGACGGCTTGGTCTTGCGGTCGCGATCCTCGGACTCGGGGGAGACCACCTCGACGGCGAGGTGCACCTCGCCGGGGGTGTAAAACGTCCGGTCGTCGTCATCGGCCGCCTTCGCGTCGACGACCACGACGTCGGGGCGGGGACGCATCCGGTGGCCGAGCTTGACGTCCATCTGGAGCACGGCCGCGACGTGCTCGGGGGCCTGGGCGTTTAGGACCACGCGAAGGCCGAACAGCACACGCTCGTGGAAGCGTTTCTGAAGGGACATGAAGACGAGGGCTCCATCGATGAGCTCGACGTGCTTGAAGAAGCCGGGTTCGCCGTTGGGTCCCTCCGCCGGAAGGTTGTCGAGGTCGTCGGCGGTCCATCCCCACGGGGGCGGGGAGGGCCAGTAGTCGAGTGCGGCGCTCACGTCGGTCACCGTAACATCGTCTTCGTCACTCAGTGTGTTCATTCAGATCATATCCGTTGCCCTCGTTCTATTTTCTCCCGTTTCGGAGGGAACGGAAGGAGCGGACACCGAAGAAGGGAGGGAACGGGCGCGGGTGCTCGCGTAGAGGACGCCGGAGATGATCAGGGCGGCGGCGGCGAGTTTCGCGGGGGAGATCGGCTCTCCGGTGAACAGGGCGGCCGAGGACATGCCGAAGACCGGGACGAGCAGGGCGGACGGGGCGACCACCGAGGCGTCGTAGCGCTGGAGCAGGAAACCCCAGACGCCGAAGCCGCCGAGAGTGGAGACCAGTGCCACGTAGATCACCGACAGGCTGCCCTCCACCGAGAACTCCAGGTGGGGAACCCCCTCCACCAGCAGGGCCAGGATCATCATGGGGACGGTCGCGACCGCGCAGATCCAGACCATGAAGCGGAACGAGTTGGGCGGCGCGGCGTTCCTGACCGCGATGTTGCCCGCGCTCCAGAAGAACGCCGCGCCGACGACCAGGAAGAACGCGCCGATGGGGCCGCCGGTGCCCAGGTCGGCGGCGATCAGTGCCAGACCGGCGAACGCGACCGCCATGCCGATGATCCGCCGCCGGGTGAGCCGCTCCCCCAGCAGGGCGACCGCCAGGACGGCGGTGAAGACCGCCTGGATCTGCACGACGAGCGAGGTCAGCCCGGCGGGCATGCCCGCCCGCATGCCCATCAGCAGCAGGGCGTACTGGCCGATGCCGAGCGTGGCCCCGGCCACGAGCACCTTCCGCCAGGGCACCCCGGGGCCGCCGACGAGCAGTACGGCGGGGAAGGCGGCCAGCAGGAAGCGCAGCGCCACGTAGAGCAGCGGGGGGAAGTGCCGGAGCCCCACTTCCATGACCACGAAGTTGAAGCCCCATACGGCGGCGAGGCCGACGGCGAGGAGGAGGTGCCGAGTACGCATCCACCAATCGTCGTTTCCAACGATATTTCAGCACAAGTGAGACTTTCTGGCCGGTGCCGTTTAGGATTGCTTACATGTTGGATCTCAACCGGCTCAAGGCCCTGCACGCGGTCTCCGTCTACGGCTCCGTGGGCGCCGCGGCCGAGGCGCTCATGGTGACCCCCTCCGCGGTCTCCCAGCAGCTGGCCAAGCTGGAGCGGGAGACCGGCGCGACCCTGCTGGAGCGCAACGGGCGCGGGGTGCGGCTCACCGACGCGGCCGGGCTGCTCGCCGACCACGCCGAGCGCATCCTCGCGCTGGTCGAGACGGCGGAGGCCGACTTCGAGGCGCTGCGCGGTGAGGTCGTGGGGCGGCTGAGCATCGGCGCCTTCCCCACGGCGGCCCGCGGCCTGATGCCCGCCGCGCTCTCCCTGCTGCGCAGGCGCCACCCCGACCTGCGCCTCCAGCTCATGGAACGCGAGCCGGAGCGGCAGATCCGCGAGGTGGCCAGGGGGGAGCTCGACCTCGCGGTGATCCAGGACTGGATGAACCGCCCGGTGGCGATCCCCGAGGGGCTGTCCAGGGCCACGCTCTTCGACGACATCGCCGACGCGATCCTGCCCGCGTCCCACCCGCTGGCGGACCGTCCCGAGATCGAGCTCGCCGAGCTGTCCGGGGAGCAGTGGATCAGCTCCGCGCCAGGCACGGTCTGCCACGACTGGCTCGTCCACACGCTGCGCTCGGCCGAGCTGGAGCCGGACATCACCTGCATGACGGACGAGTACCCGACCCAGATGGCCCTCGTCGCGGCGGAGCAGGGATGCGCGATCATTCCCCGGCTGGGCCGCGACTTCGTCCCGCCGGGGGTGCGGGTCGTCCCGATCCGGTCGCGCCCGACGCGCAGGATCTACGCGCTCTGGCGCAGCGACGCCGCCCGCCGCCCGGCCATCCGCGCCGCGGTCGAGGCCCTGAAGGCCGTCTCCGCCGACTTCCGCGGACCCGTGTCCGAGCCCGCCCGAACCGCTGGCTGAGGGCGATCGTCAACACGCCCGACTTCCGCGGACCCGTGTCCGAGCCCGCCCGAACCGCTAGCTGAGGGCGATCGTCACCACGCCGCCGACGATGACGCAGGCCGCCAGCAGGCGCCGGGTCAGGTCGCCCTCGGCCAGCAGCCTGCCGCCGAGCACCACCGCCACGAGCACGCTGACTTCCCGTACCGGCGCCACCGCGCTGATCGGCGAGAACGTGTACGCGGTCAGCGCCAGGAGGTAGGAGAGGGGCATCAGCACCGCCGCGCCCAGCACCCGGGTCCGGTGCTCGTGCCAGACGGGCAGGACCAGGCCCCTGCGGCGGGCACCGAGCGCCGGAGCGGTCAGGACCAGGGCGCGGCCGAGGTCGCCGCCGTAGTTGAGCAGGATCGGCGCGACCGCGAAGACGCTCACGACCTGCTTGTCCCAGACGGTGTACGCCGCGATGAACACCCCGGTGGCCAGCCCGAACCCGATCCCGCTCAGGTCCCGGCGGCTGGGACGCCGCGCCGCGCCGAGCAGGAGGACGCCCACCCCGACCAGTAGGATCCCGGCGACGCCGACGGGTCCCGGCCGCTCGCCCAGGAACGAGACGGCGACCAGGCTGGCCAGCAGCGGCCCGGTGCCGCGGGCGATCGGGTAGACCATCGACAGGTCGCCGTGCCGGTAGCCGCGCTGGAGCAGCATGAAGTAGCCCAGGTGCAGCGTGGTGCTCGCGGCGATCACCCCGAGGCCGGCCCAGGAGGGGCCGGTGCCGCCGAGGAGGAGATAGCCCGCCGCGACCGGGGTCCAGACCAGTGTGGAGGCGGCGGCCACCATCCAGACGAAGACGACGCCGTCGGCCTCGGCCGCCTGCTTGCTCATCAGGTTCCAGCAGGCGTGGGCGACGGCGGAGGAGAGGACGAGGGCGAGCGCGAGGGGGCTCACGGAGGTGACCTTATGAGAGGAGGACGAGCGCGAGGGGGCTCACGGGGGGGACCCTACGGGGAGAGGAGGAGGGGCGAGCCCGGGGGCTCACGCGGGTGACCCCATCCTGCCCCATCCCGTCCCACCCGACCCGAGTGGCCCACCTGCCCGGCCACCAACCCGTACCTGTCGGTAGGCTGGCGGCACCATGGCTGAGACGACCGTCGTTCACCTCCTGCGCCACGGAGAGGTGCACAACCCCGCTAACGTCCTGTACGGCAGGCTTCCCGACTACCACCTCTCCGACAACGGCCGCCAGATGGCCGAGACGGTGGCGAAGACGGTCGCCGGACGTGACGTCACCGCGCTGTTCTCCTCGCCGCTGGAGCGGGCCCAGGAGACGGCGTCCCCGTTCGCCGAGACCTTCCACCTGGACGTCACGGTCGACGAGCGGCTCATCGAGGCCGAGAACATCTTCGAGGGCCTCTCCCTCGGCAGGGGCGACACCCTCTTCCGCAACCCGCGCTTCTACCGCTACCTGTGGAACCCGCTCCGCCCCTCCTGGGGGGAGCGCTACACCCACCTGGTCAGCCGGATGAGGGCCGCGATCGACGCCGCCCGCGACGCGGCGCGCGGCCATGAGGCGATCATGGTCAGCCACCAGCTCCCGATCTGGACCATCAGGCTCGCCGCCGAGGGCAGGCGCCTGCCGCACGACCCGCGCCGCAGGCAGTGCGGCCTCGCCAGCCTCACGAGCTTCTCCTTCGACGGAAACCGCCTGATCGGCGTCGGATACAGCGAGCCCGCGGCGTCACTCGTCAAACGCCCCACTGTGCCGGGCGCCTGACCCCGCCGGTACAGTGATTGCTCTACCGGTTGTAGTACAGGGAGCCTCCGTCACCCATGCGCGCACAATCCTTCGCCGTCGCCGCGCTGCTGATCGCCGTGGCCGGATGCGCCGGAAACCAGGGATCGCAGCCGCAGAGCGGCGACACCCGCTTCGTGGCCGGCGACGGCAAGATCACCCTGTTCCAGGCCGCCGACCGCAAGGTCGCCCCGCAGGTCCAGGGGGAGACCCTCGACGGGGGCACCGCGAGCCTCGCGGCCCACAAGGGCAAGATCGTGGTGCTCAACTTCTGGGCCTCCTGGTGCGCGCCCTGCCGGGCCGAGGCGCCGGTGCTCAAGGACATCTCCGCCAAGACGAAGGCCGACGGCGTGGAGTTCCTCGGCGTCGACTTCAAGGACCGCAGGGCCGACGCGCTCGCGTTCGAACGCAGCCACCAGTCCGGTTACCCGAGCATCTTCGACCAGCCGGGCAAGGTCGCGCTCTCCTTCCAGGGCACGGTCCCGCCCGCGGCCATCCCCTCCACCCTGATCATCGACCGTCAGGGCCGGATCGCCGCCAGGGCCCTCGGCGCGGTCAAGTACACCGACCTCCTCGACGCGGTGACCAAGGTCGGCGATGAGCGATAACGGCTCCTGGCGACGGCCGGGCCCGCGATGAGCGCCGACCTCGTGGGCACCGTCGCGAGCGGCTCCCTGGCGCTGGCGCTGCCGATCGCGGTCGCGGCCGGGCTGGTGTCGTTCATGTCCCCGTGCGTGCTGCCGCTGGTCCCCGGCTACCTGTCGTACGTGACCGGCATGAGCGCCGACCCCAGGCGAGGGCGCATGGTCGCGGGCATCGTGCTGTTCGTCCTGGGCTTCTCCTTCGTGTTCGTGGCCGGGGGAGCGCTCTTCGGCGGCCTCGGCGCGGCCCTGTTCGGCAACGCCGGGATCATCACGCGGGTGCTGGGCGCCCTCACGATCGTGCTCGGCCTGGCCTTCATGGGTGTGATCCCGGGGCTGCAGCGTGACTTCCGCGTCCACCGGCTCCCGGCCGCCGGCCTGGCCGGGGCACCCCTGCTCGGCCTGGTGTTCGGCCTGGGCTGGACCCCCTGCATCGGCCCCACCCTCGGGGTCGTGCTCACCCTCGGCCTGAACGAGGGCAGCGCCGGTCGCGGCGCGATCCTCGCCTTCGCGTACGCGCTCGGCCTCGGCCTGCCGTTCGTGGTGGCCGGGCTGGCGTACAGCAGGGCGCTGAAGACGTTCAAGGCGGTACGCCGGCACTCGCGGCTGATCACGCGGGCGGGCGGCGTCATGCTCGTCGTCGTCGGGGTGCTGCTCGTCACCGGGCTCTGGGAGCAGCTCGTCGCGATGACCCAGGGCTGGGTCGGCGGATTCGAGCCGGTGATCTGATGGTGTCCGTCGACCCGAGGACGGGGGAGCGAAAGGTGAGCGAGGCGCGGCGGCCTGCGGGTCTCGGGGTCGTGGGGTGGGCGCGCTGGTTCTGGCGGACGCTCACCTCGATGCGGACCGCGCTCATCCTGCTGTTCCTGTTCGCCCTGGGCTCCATCCCCGGCTCGATCTGGCCGCAGCGCGGCGTCTCCGACGCCAAGGTCTTCCAGTACTTCGAGGACAGCCCCCAGCTGGCCGGGTGGCTGGACCGGTTCTGGCTGTTCGACGTGTTCAGGGCGCCCTGGTTCGCCGCGATCTACCTCCTGCTGTTCGTGTCCCTGATCGGCTGCGTGCTCCCCCGCACCGCGACCCACCTGCGGGAGCTGCGCAGGAAGCCGCCCGTGGCGCCGCGCAACCTGAGCAGGCTGCCGCAGCACGCGTCCTTCGAGGCCGGCCTCACCGTCGAGGAGGCGGCCAAGAGGCTGCGCGCCAGGCGGTTCCGGGTGACCACGGGGCCCGATTGGGTCGCCGGGGAGAAGGGCTACCTGCGCGAGACAGGCAACCTGCTCTTCCACGTGGCCCTGCTCGGCCTGCTGGTCGCGGTCGGGGCCGGGGCGCTGTACGGCTACCGGGGCAACGTGCTGGTCGTGGAGGGCGAGGGGTTCGCCAACACGGTCGCCGCCTACGACCGCTACATGCCGGGCCCCCAGGTGAACGCCGAGTCGCTGGAGCCGTTCTCCTTCACCGTCGACGACTTCCAGGCGACCTACATCGCGAAGGGCGAGAAGGCGGGCCAGGCCCTCGACTACGAGGCCAGGCTCAAGGTCGAGGACGCCCCGGGCGCCGCCCCGCGCGACTACGTGCTGAAGGTCAACGAGCCGCTGGACGTCAACGGCACGCTGAGCTACCTGATCGACCACGGCTACGCCCCGACCTTCAGGATCACCGACGGCAAGGGCGAGGTCGCCTTCGACGGTCCGGTGCCCTGCCTGGTCGTCCAGCCCGCCACCTTCACCTCCGAGTGCGTGATCAAGGTGCCGGACGCGAGGCCCGAGCAGCTCGGCATCCTCGTCGGCTTCCTGCCGACGACCGTCCCGATGGGCGCCGAGTGGGTCTCGGTCTTCCCCGGCGCCGCCAACCCCACCGCCCAGGTGTACGGCGCCTTCGCCGGTGACCTGGGCCTGAAGGACGGCCGGCCGCAGTCGGTCTACGAGCTCGACCCGGCGAGCCTGAAGAAGATGAAACCGCTGGTCATGAAGGCCGACCCGCTCGCGGTCGGCAAGAAGCTCACGTTCCCGAACGGCGCGGGCTCGATCGAGTTCACCGGCGTCAGGGAGTGGATCGCCCTGCAGATCACCCACGACCCGGGCCGGATGCCCGCGCTCGTGGCCTCGGTCCTCGCCGTCGCCGGTCTCGTCCTCACCCTGACCGTCCGCCGCCGCAGGGTGTGGGTACGGATCCACGAGGGCGGCGAGGTCGAGGCGGGCGGCCTCACGCGCACCGAGGGCGGCGATTTCGGCGAGGAGTTCGCCGAGATCGTCTCCGCTTTGAACCCAGGAGTTTCGCACCCGGGAGTTCCCGATTCAGGAGTGAAGGATGTCCGCTGAGGTCGACGCCGGCCTCGCCACGTTGAGCGACCAGCTCATCCTGGCGACGGTGCTGCTCTACGTCTCCGCAATGATCGCTTACGCCCTCGACCTGGCCTTCGGCCGGACCGCGGTGGCCCAGGCCCGCGCGGAACGACCCGTTCCGGCCACCGTCGGCGGGGGCGCCGCCCCGGCCGGCCCCGCCGGGGATGTTCCCGCCGAGAAGGCGCCGCCCGCCTGGGCGGTGTGGGCGGGCCCGGTGGCCGTCGGGCTGAGCTGGCTCGGCTGGGCCGCCAACCTCGCCTCCCTCCTCACCCGCGGCCTGGCCGTGGACCGGTGGCCGTGGGGCAACATGTACGAGTTCGTGGTCGCGATGTGCTTCGCGGCGGTGAGCGCGTTCCTGTTCATGCAGCTCCGCTACCCGATCCGCTTCCTGGGCGCGTTCGTCACGGTCGCCGCCGCGCTGGGCCTCGGTTTCGCCGTACGGTACCTGCACGTGCAGGCCGGTCCCGTGGTGCCCGCCCTGAACTCGTACTGGGTCGCGATCCACGTGTCCGCGGCGATCGTCGCCAGCGGGCTGTTCATCGTGGCCGGGGTCTCCGGCATCCTCTACCTGGTCAGGAAGGACACCGCGGTCCGGCTGCCGTCCCGGCAGGACCTGGAGCGGGTCGCGCACCGGGCCATCGTGATCGGCTTCCCGATCTGGACCTTCGCCGTCATCGCCGGCGCGCTCTGGGCCGACAAGGCCTGGGGCCGTTACTGGGGCTGGGACCCCAAGGAGATCTGGGCGTTCATCACCTGGATCGCCTACGCCGCCTACCTGCACGCCAGGGCCACCGCGGGCTGGAAGGGAAAGGCGGCCATGATCGTGCAGCTCGTCGCCTTCGCCTGCCTGCTGTTCAACCTGGTAGGAGTGAACATTTTCCTCGGCGGGCTGCACTCCTACGCCGAGGTTCCCTGAGTTCCCGGCCGATTCTCGGCATCGAGATGATTCTCGATGCCGAGATTTCCCCGGGCCGAATTTTCACACCGGAATTTTCCGGCTAATTCCCGTGCCGTGGTTCACGCTGATTTCACGCCTGATTCCCGGCGGGTTTCCGCGCGGAATTCCCGGTGGGCCGGCCGGTGGATCACAGTGGATCACGGCGGATAGGGATCAGTCGTCGTCGCGCAGGCGGCGTTCGAGGTCCTTGAGGAAGTCGGGGTCGTCGTCGGGGCCCTTCGGGGCCTCGCCGCGCGGCGGCCTCTCCTCGGCCAGGAGCGAGCGGGGCGCCGTGGGGCCGGTCGGCCGGCCGAGCAGCAGCCAGAAGGCGCCTCCGGCGATCGGCATCAGCACCACGATGACCACCCAGAGGAGCTTGGGCAGGTTCCTGGACTCCTCGTCCGGCGTGGTGATGACGTCGAACAGGCAGTAGAGCCAGAAGGCGAGTATCGCCAGACCGACAAGCAGGGGCATGCCCGAACTGTAAGCCATCGTGGGACCTGCTGCGGTCCGGCTCCGCGTTACGGATGACTGGCAAGGCTCCTACCCCGTACCGTGGACCCGTTGCCACTTCCCCAGGGGGTGTGATGGCACATTCGGGCGACAAGGGCCGCCATCGACGGCGGTGGTGGCAGCGAGGTCCGGCCACGCGTGCGGAGAGTGCCGTCAGGGAGGCTCCGCGTGAGGTCCCCCGCGAGGCCGAGCGCAGGGTCGGGACGGTCACGGCCCCGGTGGCCGACCGGCCGCAGTACACCTGGAAGGACTTCGAGCTCGACGACGAGAGTCCCCGGGCCCAGCCCAACTCCCCCGACACCCCGGACCTGGGTGACGGCCTGCGCCACTGCGGGCGCCTGGAGCGCATCCTGCACCGCCAGTGGGACTCGCGGCGGGAGACACCGTCCCCCGAGGTCGTACGGGCGGTGGAGAGCCTGGCGAGGCTGCCCGACGTGCTGAAGGACAAGCTGGCCGAGGGCCTCGACGGCATCTACGTCGGCGAGGGCGGGGTGCCCGACCTCGACGACATGGGCTACCTGCGCGGCGCGCCGCTCCCCTCGGGCCGGGCGACCTGGGACGTGTGCGCGGGGGCGTACGGCGACCGCAAGATCGTGGTGGGGGACCGGCCCTCGCCGACCCCCGACGTGATGATGCACGAGGTCGGGCACGCCCTGGACGACGTGGACGCCCCCCACGGTGACTGGGTCTCCGACTCCCCGGAGTTCGCCGCCCTCTACGCCCAGTGCGTTCCCGCGCTGGCCTCGGGGTTCCACCTGCAGTCGGGCGACCTGGGCCGCAAGGAGTTCTTCGCCGACGCCTTCGCCGCGATCGTCTCCCGGCAGCGCCCCGCGCTGGTCGACATGCTGGGCGGCGACACGCGGATGGCGCTCAACGTCATGTTGTTCTTCAACCGGCGCTACGGAATCTAGGTGATCTGGGATGTACGTCATCAGACTCGCTGACGGGACCCTGCGCGTGCCGCAGACCCTGGCCAGCGATGACGGGCGCCTGATCGGCAATGCCTACGTGGAGGTCCCTCCGGGGGATCCCGACTACGACCGCTGGCTGGCCGAGTCGCTCACCGAGGAGGAGTGGGCCGAGCGGCGGCGGCGGTGGCTGGAGGAGAACGACGAGCTGGAGCGGGAGTTCCTGGCCTTCAAGGCCGAGCAGGAGACCTAGCGGGAGATCTAAGGGGCCGCGCTCGTTCTGCCGGGCGGGAGATCTGAGGGCCTGAGCCCGCACGGGGTCGGGGGCCGGAGCGCGCCGGGGGGTTCCGGGTGCGGAACGCGGCGGCGGGCCCGGCGGGGCGGGTGGCCCGGTGACGGGGGAGGTCACCGTCCGTGTCGTGCCGTACTTCACACGACTCCACGGTGACCCTGCGGCTTCCGGGTAAGGCGCGCAGGATCACCGATGGTGTGACGTCCTAAGTCGTCAGACGCGCGGGGACTCGCCTGCCGGCCGTTCGGCCGTCAAGACGTCCTCTCCACGCAGAAGGGCGTGCACTTCCGACTCGCGGAAACGCCGGTGCCCTCCGGGGGTACGGATGCTGCTGATGCGGCCTGCCGCGGCCCAGCGTGTAACCGTCTTTGGGTCGACCCGGAAGAGGGCGGCAACCTCTCCGGGCGTCAGCAGACGCTCGCTGCTACTCTCCACAATCTCTCCCCCTCGCATCCCGCTTCCTGCCAGCGGGCGGACAGGTAACCAGTGTGCCGAGCGAAGCCTGATTTATCCGTGGTTTTCAACAAAGATCACGGGTTGTTATCTACTGCCTGCCCGATTGTTATATGATAGAGCCTTTTTGGGACTCTCGTGGGTGTTTCTTTACGAAACAGATCTCTTGGGAAGACTAGCAGCGCTCGCAGTAGATGCGAAGAGTTACCCGTGCAACCACCGCGATCGCGACCGCGGAGACAGGGTGACGTAGCCTTGACACCGTGCGCCCCGTCATCGTTTACACCGCGTCCCGGGCCGGTCTGCTGGCCGTGACTCTGGGAGTGCTCTATATCCTCGGCCTGCGCGAGCCCCTGGGCCTGCTGATCGTCGCATTCCTGATCAGCGGTGTGGCCAGTTACGTCCTGCTCTCGAAGCAGAGAGACGCGATGAGCGAGCGAATCACTAAGAATCGGGAGTGATCGGCAACGGGAACATGCCGACTCGGGCATGGTACTCGTGACCAAGGCGAGTTGTGTCACTACCAACCAGTAATCCGCCGGGGTGCGCGAGGAATGCCTTGATCCCGATTCCGCGGTCCCGTGTCGGGTTCCATGCCAGTGCCCTGCCGGTGATCGGGTGGATGGCGCCGATCCCCGGCCGCGCCACCGCCCCGGGGCCCGCCGAGTCATGGCCTGACGGATTGTCCAGCCAGCGCTGGTGCCCGCCGACGTAGACGGCCGGGCCGGTCGCCGCCACCGCGTACAGCGAGTCACCGCCGGTGTGGTTCACCCACGTCGGCCGCACCGGGCCGGTCCCGGACCGGGCGCCGGTCTCGAACCGGGCGGCGGTGTCGCACATCCTCGCCTGGCCCCCGGGCCCGCCGGTCGTGACGACGGCGAGATAGCTCCCGTCGGGGGCGAAGTCCAGGCCCCGCACGTAGCCCGGGAAGTCGGCCATGCACCGCCCCCGGTAGGCGTCGGTCCGCCACGGCGAGACCGCGGCCGGTGAGGCGGCGAGGCCCGGGGCGGAGGCGTCCGGCGCGGTGACGGTGATCAGGCCGAGCTGGGCCCTCGGCAGGCCGCCGAGGGTGGTGAAGTCGCCGCCGACCGCGAGCCTGCCGGGGCCGAGGGAGATCGCGTGGACCCTCGTCCTGCCTCCCCTGGGCGCGCCCGGCTCGATCGCGAAGGACGGGTCGGCCTCGCCGGTGACGGCGTCGATCCTGGCCAGCGCCGTACGGGCGGCGGAGCCGACGTGGGTGAAGTCGCCGCCCGCGTAGAGGTGCCGGCCGAGCCTGGCCAGGCTGGTGACCGTGCCGCCGCGGACCTGGGCGCCGAAGCGGGGGGCCGGGGAGCCGTCGGAGAGCCGGAGCAGGGCCAGGCCCCGCGTCGGCGCGCCGCCGGTCTTGGTGAACCGCCCGCCCGCGTAGACGGTGCCGTGGACCCCCGCCGCCAGGGCCTGGACCGGGCGGTCGAGGCGCGGCGCGAAGCCGGGGAGGATCCGGCCGGTGGCCAGGTCGTAGGCGAAGAGGTTGGTGCGCGGCAGCACTCTCGCCACCCCCGCGCTCCCGGCCTCGCGCACCTCGCCGAACGAGCCGCCGACCACCACCGTGCCGTCCACCAGCGCGATGGCGTTGACGATCCCGTCGAGCACGTGGGGAGTGGTGTTCACCGGATCGGCCGAGACGACCCCGCTGTGCTTCGTGGTGCCGGCGGCGGCGATCCCGGGGGGAACCAGGGTCAGGACCGCGACCAGCGCGTAAGTGGCTCTGGCAAACATTCGACAATTTTTAGCATGCTCTGGGTAATGGAATGACTACTTTCCGTGGATTATCGGGGCGGGCCTAGGGTGGGAGTCATGACGCGCGCTTCTCTGGACAAGCAGCCGCACGAGGTCGCCGCGATGTTCGATCGCACGGCCAGGCGGTACGACCTTGTCAACGACGTTATCTCCCTGGGCCAGGTCCGGCTGTGGCGCAAGGCCACCGCGGCGGCCGTCGACGCGGGCCCCGGTGAGCTCGTCCTCGACCTCGGCGCGGGCACCGGTACGTCCACCGACGCGTTCACCACCCTGGGCGCCCGCGCCGTCGCCTCCGACTTCTCGCTCGGCATGCTGAGCACCGGGGTGCGGCGCAGGGGCGGCTCGGGGATCTCCGGGGGCGGGGTGCGGAACGTCAGCTTCGTCGCGGGCGACGCGCTGCGGCTGCCCTTCGCCGACGGCGTCTTCGACGCGGTGACGATCTCCACGGCGCTGCGCAACGTGCACGACACCGGGCAGGCGCTGCGGGAGATGCACCGGGTGGCCAGGCCGGGCGCGCGGCTGGTGATCCTGGAGTTCTCGCACCCGACGCCCAGGTCGTTCGACCTCGTATACTCGCAGTACCTGATGAAGCTGATGCCGCGGGCCGCGAAGCTCTTCGGTTCGAATGACGACTCCTACGAGTATCTGGCGGAGTCGATCAGGGCCTGGCCGGACCAGGCGGGGTTGGCGAAGATCATTCAGGGAGCGGGCTGGGAACGGGTCGCCTGGCGCAACCTGAGCCTCGGGATCGTGGCCCTGCACCGCGCGTACAAGCCCGCGTAGCGCCCCCCGTGGAAGATTGGCGACGAGGGCAACACCCGCCTGACACTTTGCCCCGCAAAGGCGTTAGACTTCGGCCCGACAAGTTTGTGAAGCCCTTCACAAAGGAACGAAAGGCCCCTTACCCCGAGGCCCCCACAGCGTGTAGGACAGGACAGGTCCCGTGACCGTGCCAGCCGCCACACAGCGGAAAGTCGCTGAGGCTGACGCCGACGTCATCGTCGTCGGCGCCGGGCCCGCCGGTTCGACAACCGCATTCCACCTCGCGCAGGCCGGGCTCGACGTCCTGCTGCTCGAGAAGACCACCTTCCCCCGCGAGAAGGTCTGCGGCGACGGGCTGACGCCCCGAGCGGTCAAGCAGCTCATCGCGATGGGGATCGACATCGACGCCCCCGGCTGGGTCCGCAACAAGGGCCTGCGCGTGGTCGGCGGCGGGATGCGCTTCGAGCTCGACTGGCCGGAGCTGTCGAGCTTCCCCGACTTCGGCCTGGTGCGCACCCGCCAGGACTTCGACGAGATCCTGGCCGCCAACGCGGTCAAGGCGGGCGTCCGCCTGCTGCAGGGGGTGAACGTCACCGCCCCGGTCCTCGACGACCGCAGCGGGCACATCGTCGGCGTGACCGCCAAGCGCGACGGCGAGGAGGTCACCTACCGCTCCCGGCTGGTGGTCGCCGCCGACGGCAACTCCACCCGCGTCTCCCTGGCGATGGGGCTGCACAAGCGCGAGGACCGCCCGATGGGCGTCGCGGTGCGGACCTATTTCGAGAGCCCCCGCCACGACGACGACTACCTGGAGACCTGGCTGGAGCTGTGGGACGGCGACACCCTGCTGCCCGGCTACGGCTGGATCTTCGGCGTCGGCGACGGCACCTCCAACGTGGGCCTGGGGCTGCTGAACACCAGCGAGTCCTTCAAGGGCATGGACTACCGCGACCTGCTCAAGCGCTGGGTGAAGGGCATGCCCCCCGAGTGGGGCTACGTCGAGGAGAACATGACGGCCCCCATCAGGGGCGCCGCGCTGCCGATGGCCTTCAACCGCCAGCCGCACTACACGCGGGGCCTGGTGCTGGTGGGCGACGCCGGCGGGATGATCAACCCGTTCAACGGCGAGGGCATCGCGTACGCGATGGAGACCGGCCACATCGCCGCCGAGACGATCGTCCAGGCGCTCGGCAGGGTCACCCCCGCGCAGCGGGAGCGCGTGCTGCGCGCCTACCCTCAGACGTTGAAGGACGCATACGGTGGTTACTTCACCCTCGGCAGGGGATTCGTGGAGCTGATCGGGCACCGCGGCGTGATGAACTTCGCGACGCGTCACGCGCTGCCGCACCCCCACCTGATGCGGTTCGCGCTCAAGCTCCTTGCTAATCTCACCGACCGGCGGGGTGACGCGTCAGACCGCATCATCAACGCCCTGTCGAAGGTGGCGCCACCGGCATGAGAGCGACGAGGGCCGGACACCTGGAACCGGGGGCGATGATCGCCCTGCCTAGACTTTCGAAATACACCACAACGCAGAGCTACGCGCCGGCGCGCGTGGAGATTGGAGAGGAGGCGTAGCGATGGAGTTGTACGCACCCATCCTGGTGCTCGCCGTTCTCGCGGCGGGATTCGCGATCTTCTCGGTGACGATCGCCCCCTTCACCGGTCCCAAGCGCTGGAACCGCGCGAAACTCGACGCCTACGAATGCGGGATCGAGCCGACGCCCCAGCCCGTGGGCGGAGGCCGTTTCCCGCTGAAGTACATGGTCACCGCGATGCTGTTCATCGTGTTCGACATCGAGATCATCTTCCTTTATCCGTGGGCGGTCGCCTTCGACCAGCTCGGGATGTTCGGGTTGATCGAGATGCTGCTGTTCATCGTCACCGTGCTCGTGGCCTACGCGTACGTGTGGCGCCGCAAGGGTCTGGACTGGGACTAGATATGGGTCTTGAAGAGAAACTTCCGAGCGGGTTCATGCTCAGCACGGTCGAGCAGGTCGCGGGCTGGGCGCGCAAGAACTCCGTCTGGCCGGCGACGTTCGGCCTCGCCTGCTGCGCCATCGAGCTGATGTCCACCGGCGGACCCAAGCACGACCTGGCGCGCTTCGGCATGGAGCGCGCCTCGGCGTCTCCGCGCCAGGCCGACCTGATGATCGTCGCGGGACGGCTGTCGCAGAAGATGGCCCCGGTGCTGCGCCAGATCTACGACCAGATGGCCGAGCCCAAGTGGGTCATCGCGATGGGCGTCTGCGCCTCCAGCGGCGGCATGTTCAACAACTACGCGATCGTCCAGGGCGTCGACCACGTCGTGCCCGTCGACATCTACCTCCCCGGCTGCCCGCCGAGGCCCGAGATGCTCATCGACGCGATCGTCAAGCTGCACGACAAGATCCAGAACACGAAGTTCGGCGCGCACCGTGCCAAGCAGATCGACGAGCTCGAACTGCAGGCCCTGCGGACGCTGCCGCTGATCGACCAGGGGACCGCCAAATGACGAGCGAACCCGCTGACAACCTCCCCGAGGTGCCGGAGGAGCCGGTCGCGCACCTGGGCATGTTCGGCGCCTCGGGCACCGGCGACACCTCCGGCTACGGCCGCCTCGTCGTGCGGCGCAAGCCCGAGCTGTCCAGCGCCCGCCCGTACGGCGGCTACTTCGACACCGTCGCCGACGAGCTGGAGCGCGCCCTCGGCGGCGATCTCGGCGACGCCATCGAGCGCGTGGTGGTCGACCGGGGCGAGCTCACCTTCCACGTCAGGCGCGAGCGCCTGCTCGACGTGGTCAAGGTGCTGCGCGACGACCCCGCCCTGCGCTTCGAGCTCTCGCTCGGCGTCTCCGGCGTGCACTATCCCCACCTGGCGGGCCAGGAGCTGCGCGCGGTGATCCACCTGTGCTCGATCACCCACAACCGCCGCCTGCGCGTCGAGGTCTCCTGCCCCGACGACGACCGGCACATCCCCTCCACGGTCTCGGTCTACCCGACGCACGACTGGCACGAGCGCGAGACCTGGGACTTCTTCGGCATCGTCTTCGACGGGCACCCGGCGCTGACCCGCATCATGATGCCCGACGACTGGGACGGTCACCCCCAGCGCAAGGACTACCCGCTCGGCGGCATCCCGGTCGAGTACCGCGGCGCCGAGATCCCCGCGCCGGACCAGAGGAGGTCCTACACATGAGCGTCCCCTACCAGGAGACGAAGGAGACCATCGGGTCCCCGTACGACGACCCGTACGACGAGGCCACCGAGGGCAAGGTCTACACCGTCTCGGGCAACGACTGGACCGAGCTCGTCGAGACCCTCTCCGGCCAGCAGGACCAGCAGCTCGTCATCAACATGGGCCCCCAGCACCCGTCCACGCACGGGGTGCTCCGCCTGGTCCTGAACCTCGACGGCGAGACGGTCACCGAGGCCCGCACGGTCATCGGCTACCTGCACACCGGCATCGAGAAGAACCTCGAATACCGGACGTGGACGCAGGGCACCACGTTCGTCACCCGGATGGACTACCTGGCGCCGATCTTCAACGAGACCGCCTACTGCATGGGCGTCGAGCGGCTGCTGGGCATCACCGACCGGATCCCCGAGCGGGCCCAGGCCATCCGCGTGATGATGATGGAGCTCACCCGGATCTCCTCGCACATGGTGGCGATCGGCACCTTCGGCATGGAGCTGGGCGCGACCACGCCGTTCCTCTTCGGGTCCCGCGAGCGCGAGATGGTGCTCGACGTGATGGAGTACATCACCGGCCTGCGGATGAACATGGCCTACGTCCGGCCGGGCGGCGTCTCGGTCGACCTGCCCGCGGGCGCCGTCGACAAGGTCGGCGAGCTGCTCAAGATCATGCCGGGGCGCATCAAGGACATGCGCAAGATGCTCGACGCCAACCCGGTCTACCTGGCCCGCACCAAGGACGTCGCCTACCTCGACCTCACCGGCTGCATGGCGCTGGGCGTCACCGGCCCGATGCTGCGGGCCGCCGGCCTGCCCTGGGACCTGCGCAAGTCGCAGCCCTACTGCGGCTACGAGACCTACGAGTTCGACGTCCCGACGGAGAAGACCGCCGACGTCTACGGCCGCTACCTGGTACGGGTGGCCGAGATGGAGGAGTCGCTCAAGATCATCGAGCAGGCGCTCGACCGCCTCTCCGGGCCGCTCAAGAACGACCGCGTGATGATCGACGACAAGAAGATCGGCTGGCCCGCGCAGCTCGCGCTCGGCCCCGACGGCCTGGGCAACTCGCCCGACCACATCGCGCACATCATGAGCGGCTCCATGGAGGCGCTGATCCACCACTTCAAGCTGGTGACCGAGGGTTTCCGGGTCCCGGCCGGGCAGGCGTACGCCTCGGTCGAGTCGCCCCGCGGCGAGCTCGGCGCCCACGTGGTCAGCGACGGCGGGACCCGCCCCTACCGCGTACACTTCCGCGACCCGTCCTTCACGAACCTGCAGGCCATGCCCGCGACGTGCGAGGGCGGCATGGTCGCCGACGTCATCTCGGCGGTGGCCTCGATCGACCCGGTGATGGGAGGTGTCGACCGATGAGCGCGACCACGGGCCCGGCCGACGGCAGGGCAGGCGCGACGAGCGGCGAGGCCGCCCTCCCGGGCGGCGAGGAGGTGAGCGCGACCGTGACCAAGGGGTACGCGCCGGAGGTGCGCGAGCGCCTGGAGCGCGACGCCAAGGAGATCATCGGCCGCTACCCGAAGCCGCGGTCGGCCCTGCTGCCCCTGCTGCACCTGGTGCAGTCGGAGGACGGCTACGTCTCCGACGACGGCCACGAGTTCTGCGCCGAGATGCTCGGCCTGAGCAAGGCCGAGGTCGTGGGCGTCTCCACCTTCTACACCATGTACAAGCGCAGGCCGATGGGCCAGTACCACGTGGGCGTGTGCATCAACACGCTCTGCGCGGTGATGGGCGGCGACCAGATCTGGGACGAGCTGTCGGAGCACGCCGGCGTCGGCCACGACGAGACGACCCCCGACGGCAAGGTCTCGCTGGAGCGGCTGGAGTGCAACGCCGCCTGCGACTTCGCCCCGGTGATGATGGTCAACTGGGAGTTCTTCGACAACCAGACCCCGGCTTCGGCCAAGCAGCTCGTCGACGACCTCAGGGACGGCAAGGAGCTCTCCCCGACCCGGGGACCGAAGAAGCTCTGCACGTTCAAGGAGGCCTCGCGGGTGCTCGCGGGCCTGCCCGACGGCCTGGCCGGCGACGGCCCCTCGGCGAACGGCGCCTCCCTGGAGGGCCTCAGGATCGCCAAGGCCAAGGGATGGAAGGCTCCGGAGGCGTGAGCGTGCCACGGAGCGGAGCCACCACGAGCGGGCGCGTCGGCCAGACCGGCGCGTGCGGGTGTAACGAGCGTGCCGGCAGGCACGGCGCGGCCTCGTCACGGAGCGACGGGCTGCCAGGCGAGGAGACGAAGTGACCACTCTCACCCCGGTTCTGACCGCGAACTGGGACCAGCCCAACTCCTTCACCCTGGAGGGCTACGGCGACTACTCGGCGGCCAAGAAGGCGCTGGGCATGGACCCCGACGCCGTCATCCAGGCCGTCAAGGACTCCGGCCTGCGCGGCCGGGGCGGCGCGGGCTTCCCCACCGGCATGAAGTGGGGCTTCATCCCCCAGGGGGACGGCAAGCCGCACTATCTGGTGGTCAACGCCGACGAGTCCGAGCCCGGCACGTGCAAGGACATCCCGCTGATGATGGCGAACCCGCACTCGCTGGTCGAGGGCGTCATCATCACCGCGTACGCGATCCGGGCCAACCACGCCTTCATCTACGTGCGCGGCGAGGTGCTGCACGTCGTGCGCCGCCTGCAGGCCGCCGTGGCCGAGGCGTACGCCAAGGGCTATCTCGGCACCGGCCTGTTCGGCTCCGGCTTCGACCTGGAGCTGGTCGTGCACAGCGGGGCCGGCGCCTACATCTGTGGCGAGGAGACGGCGCTGCTCGACTCGCTGGAGGGCTATCGCGGCCAACCTCGGCTCAAGCCCCCCTTCCCCGCCGTGGCGGGCCTGTACGCCTCGCCGACCGTCGTCAACAACGTCGAGTCGGTCGCGAGTGTTCCCTCCATCATCGGCAACGGCGCCGACTGGTTCGCCGGGATGGGCACCGAGAAGTCCAAGGGCTTCGGCATCTTCTCGCTGAGCGGCCACGTGACCAGGCCCGGCCAGTACGAGGCCCCGCTCGGCATCACGCTGCGCGAGCTGCTGGAGATGTCCGGCGGCATCCGCGAGGGCCACCGGCTCAAGTTCTGGACCCCCGGCGGGTCGAGCACCCCGATCTTCACCGACGAGCACCTCGACGTCCCGCTGGACTTCGAGTCCGTCGGCGCGAAGGGCTCGATGCTCGGCACCCGGGCCCTGCAGATCTTCGACGAGACCACCTGCGTGGTGCGCGCCGTGCTCCGCTGGACCGAGTTCTACGCGCACGAGTCGTGCGGCAAGTGCACCCCCTGCCGGGAGGGCACCTACTGGCTCAAGCAGGTGCTCAAGCGGCTGGAGAAGGGCCAGGGCACCGAAGAGGACCTGACCACGATCACCGACATCGCCGACAACATCCTGGGACGCTCCTTCTGCGCCCTGGGCGACGGGGCCACCAGCCCCATCCACTCGTCGGTGAAACACTTCCGCGACGAATACCTCAAGCACTTCGAGATCGGCGGCTGCCCGTTCGATCACGCCCCGTCCAGGGTGTGGGGTGCCCAGTGAGCGCGCGGATCCCGGCAACCGGCAAGCACACCGGCAAGCACAGCACCGTCTCGGTCATGAGGCCGACGGAGGAGACGCCATGACCGTCGAAGCCACCACCCCGGCGCAGCAGGTGCCGGTGAACCTGGTCACCGTCACCATCGACGGCTTCCAGGTGAGCGTCCCGAAGGGCACTCTGATCATCCGGGCGGCCGAGCTGCTCGGCATCCAGATCCCCCGGTTCTGCGACCACCCGCTGCTGGAGCCGGCCGCCAACTGCCGCCAGTGCCTGGTGGACATCCCCGACGCCGGCAACGGCCGGGGCTTCCCCAAGCCGCAGCCCTCCTGCGCGATCGAGGTCGCCGAGGGCATGGTCGTGCAGACCCAGCTCACCTCCCCGGTCGCCGAGAAGGCGCAGCGCGGCGTGATGGAGCTGCTGCTCCTGAACCACCCGCTCGACTGCCCGGTCTGCGACAAGGGCGGCGAGTGCCCGCTGCAGAACCAGGCCATGTCCAACGGCCAGGGCGAGAGCCGCTTCGTGGAGAAGAAGCGGACCTTCGAGAAGCCGGTCGCGCTCTCCTCCGAGGTGCTGCTCGACCGCGAGCGCTGCGTCCAGTGCGCGCGCTGCATCCGCTTCTCCGACGAGATCGCCGGAGACCCGCTCATCGACTTCTTCGAGCGCGGGGCCAAGGAGCAGGTCGCCACCGCCGACGGACGCCCGTTCGAGTCCTACTTCTCCGGCAACACCGTGCAGATCTGCCCGGTGGGCGCGCTGACCGGTGCCGCGTACCGCTTCCAGGCCCGCCCGTTCGACCTGGTCTCCACGCCCAGCGCCTGCGAGCACTGCGCCGGAGGCTGCTCCCTGCGCACCGACCACCGGCGCGGCAAGGTCACCCGCCGCCTGGCCGGGGACGACCCCGAGGTCAACGAGGAATGGAACTGCGACAAGGGCCGCTGGGCCTTCACCTACGCGACCCAGCCGGACCGGCTGAGGACCCCCCTCGTCCGTGACGAGGAGGGACGCCTCGTCCCGGCCTCCTGGCCCGAGGCGTTCGCCGCCGCGGCCAAGGGCCTGTCCGCCGCCCGCGGGCGCGCGGGCGTGCTCGTCGGCGGCCGGGTCACCGTCGAGGAGGCGTACGGGTACGCGAAGTTCGCCCGCATCGCCCTCGGCACGAACGACGTCGACTTCCGCGCCAGGCCGCACTCCGAGGAGGAGGCGCTGTTCCTGGCGCACGCCGTCGCGGGCAAGGGCATCGAGGTCCGCTACGCCGACCTGGAGAAGGCGCCCGCGGTGCTCCTGGCGGGCTTCGAGCCCGACGAGGAGTCGCCGATCGTCTTCCTGCGCCTGCGCAAGGCCTGGCGCAAGAAGGGCCTGAAGGTCTTCTCGGTCGCGCCGTTCGCCGGTCCCGGGCTCGCCAAGATGGGCGGCACCCTGATCCCGGCGGTGCCGGGCACGGAGACCGCCGTCCTGGACGACCTGGCCGCCGTGGACGCCCTCGCCGCCGAGGCGATCAGGCAGCCGGGCGCGATCATCCTCGCCGGTGAGCGGCTCGCCACCGTGCCGGGCGCGCTGTCGTCGCTGCTGCGGCTCGCCGACGCCACCGGCGCCCGCCTCGCCTGGATCCCGCGCCGCGCCGGTGAGCGCGGCGCCGTCGAGGCCGGGGCGCTGCCGAACCTGCTGCCGATCGGCCGCCCGGTCGGCGACGAGACCGCCCGCGCCGAGGTGGCCAGGGCGTGGGACGTCGCCTCGCTGCCCGAGGGCGAGGGCCGCGACACCACCGCCATGCTGGCGGCGGCGCTCGACGGCGAGCTCGACGCCCTCGTCGTCGCGGGTGTCGACCCCTACGACCTGCCGGCCCCGCAGGCCGCGCTGCTCGCCCTGGAGAACACGCCGTTCATCGTGAGCCTGGAGCAGCGCGCCAGCGCGGTCACCGACCGCGCCGACGTGGTGCTCCCCGTCGCCGTGGTGGCCGAGAAGTCGGGCACCTTCGTCGACTGGGAGGGACGCGGCCGCACCTTCGAGACGGCGCTCCCGGTTCCGGGGATCATGAGCGACCTGCGGGTCGTCTCCTCGATCGCCGACGCGATGGACGTGCACCTCGGCCTGCCCGACCCCGAGGCCGCCCGCCGCGAGCTCGGCGCGATCGGCGCCTGGCGCGGACCCAGGGCCTCCGCCCCCGACGCGGCCGGCCGCGACGCCGCCAGGCCGGAGGCCGGGGAGGCCGTGCTGGCCAGCTGGCACCTGATGCTCGACGACGGCCGCCTGCAGGCCGGGGAGCCGTACCTGGCGGGCACCGCCCGTCCGGCCGTGGCGCTGGTGTCGGAGTCCACCGCGGCCGAGAACGGCCTGGTCGAGGGCGGCGAGGTCGTCGTCGGCACCGAGCGCGGCTCGCTCACCCTGCCCGTGCGGATCGCCGACCTGCCCGACCGGGTGGTGTGGCTGCCCGCCAACTCCGCGGGCCGCTCGGTCACCCGGGACCTGCGCGCCGTCGCCGGTGACGTGGTCAGGATCGGCGCCTCCGACGGAGCCGCCCCTGTCGCGCCCGCCGCCGCGAGCCCGGTCACGCCGGGCCCGGCGAGCACCGTCGCGGGCGCGGGCGTCGACACCGGGTCCGACGAGCGTGCCACCGGCACGACGGCCGGCGAGGCACGTGCCGCCGGCGAAGCCAACGAGGAGCGGTAATGAATGCCCGGACTCTTCTAGCGGCCGATCCGAACATGCCGGGCCTCGCCGACTTCGGCAAGGACCCGCTCTGGATCAGCATCATCAAGGCCGCCGTCATCTTCATCGTCCTGATGCTGGGCGTGCTGTTCGGCGTGTGGTTCGAGCGCAAGCTCATCTCCCGCATGCAGAACCGGTACGGCCCCAACCGGGCGGGCAAGTTCGGGTTGCTCCAGTCGGTGGCCGACGGTCTCAAGATGGGGCTGAAGGAAGACCTGATGCCCCGGACCGTCGACAAGGTGATCTACTTCATCGCCCCGGTCGTCCTGGCGGTCCCGGCCTTCCTCGCCTTCTCCGTCATCCCGATGGGCCCGAAGGTCTGGATGTTCGGGGTCCAGACGCCGCTGCAGCTCACCGACCTGCCGGTCGCGGTGCTGCTGGTGCTGGCGATGGCCTCGATCGGCGTGTACGGCATCGTGCTGGCCGGCTGGGGCTCGCGCTCCCCGTACTCGGTGCTCGGCGGCCTGCGGGCCAGCGCCCAGGTGGTCTCGTACGAGATCGCGATGGGCCTGTCGTTCGTCGGCGTCTTCCTGTTCGCCGGGACCCTCTCCACCTCGGAGATCGTCAAGCAGCAGGCGACGGGAGGGGTCCTCACACTGGGCGGGCTGGAGATCCCGATGCCCTCCTGGTACATGGTCCTGCTGATCCCGTCCTTCCTGATCTACATCATCACGATGCTGGGCGAGACCAACCGGGTCCCCTTCGACCTGCCCGAGGGCGAGGGCGAGCTGGTCGGCGGCTTCCAGACCGAATACTCCAACTCGTTGAAGTTCGCGGTCATCATGCTCGCCGAGTACGTCAACGTCTTCGTGGTCTCCGCGGTCTCCATCACCCTGTTCATGGGCGGCTGGCAGGCCCCGTGGCCGATCTCCGCGTGGGACGGGGCCAACACCGGCTGGTGGCCGCTGCTGTGGTTCTTCCTCAAGATGGTGCTGGTCTTCTCCTTCTTCGTCTGGTGCCGCGCCTCGCTGCCGCGCGTCAGGTACGACCAGCTGATGGCCCTCGGCTGGAAGATCCTCATTCCGGTCAACCTGGCCTGGATCATGCTCGTCGCCACGGTCAGGGCCATGCAGCTCGACACCGTCGACCGGTCGCTCGTGCTCATCCTGCTCGCGCTCGTGGGAATCGCCTGCCTCGGAATCTGGTGGCGCTTCGACAGCGTGCTGCAGAAGCGCAAGGAGGCCAGGGCCGCACAGGTCCAGGCCGAGTTCGAGCGGCTCCAAGCCGAGCCGTCCGCCGGTGGCTTCCCGGTGCCGCCGCTCGACCTGCCGCACTACCACGGTGTAGCGCGCAAGGAGGTTCCCAGTGGGAGCAACTGATTGGCTGAATCCCATCAAGGGATTCGGCGTGACCTTCCACACGATGTTCAAGAAGGTCGAGACGGTCAACTACCCCGAGGAACAGCGGCCCACGGCCCCGCGCTTCCACGGCCGGCACCAGCTCAACCGCTGGCCCGACGGCCTGGAGAAGTGCGTCGGCTGCGAGCTGTGCGCCTGGGCGTGCCCGGCCGACGCGATCTTCGTCGAGGGCGCCGACAACACCGACGAGGAGCGGTTCTCGCCGGGTGAGCGCTACGGGCGCACCTACCAGATCAACTATCTGCGGTGCATCCTGTGCGGCCTGTGCATCGAGGCGTGCCCGACACGGGCGCTCACGATGACCAACGAGTACGACCTCGCCGACACCAGCCGTGAGAGCCTCATCTACACCAAGGAGATGCTGCTCGCGCCGCTCGGCCCCGGCATGGAGGTCCCGCCGCACCCGATGCGTCTCGGCGAGACCGAAGAGGACTACTACCGGCTGGGACGCAACAATGGGTGAGACCATCACGTTCTGGGTCCTGGCGGTCGTCTCGGTGGGGGCGGCCCTCGGGCTCGTCTTCAGCCGCAAGGCGGTCTACTCGGCGCTGATGCTGGGTGTCGTCATGCTGTCGCTGGCCGTGCTGTACGCCGTCCAGGACGCCCCCTTCCTCGCCGCGGTGCAGATCATCGTCTACACCGGCGCGGTCATGATGCTCTTCCTGTTCGTCCTGATGCTCGTCGGCGTCGACTCCGCCGACTCGCTGATCGAGACGATCAAGGGACAGCGTCTGTGGGCGTCCGTCGCGGGCCTGTCCTTCGCGGCGCTGCTCGCCCTGGGCGTCGGCAACGCCACCTACGCCGCGCCCACCGGCCTCACCGAGGCGGTGAAGACCGCCGGAGGCAACGTGCCCTCCCTGGCGCAGCTCATCTTCACCAGGTACGTCTTCGCCTTCGAGGTCACCTCGGCGCTGCTGATCACCGCCGCGCTCGGCGCGATGGTGCTGGCGCACCGCGAGCGCGTCCGGCCCAAGGCCACCCAGCGCGACCTGTCCCGTGCCCGCTTCACCGGCCCGCAGCCCTCGCCGCTGCCGGGGCCCGGCACCTACGCGCTGCACAACGCGATCGACATGCCCGCCCTGCTGCCCGACGGCACGGTCGCGGAGAAGTCCATCAACCGGGTGCTCGCCAGGCACGAGATCGAGGACGGCTTCGCGCCGACCGACCCGGCGAAGGCGGCGCTCATCAAGCAGGTCCTGGAGAAGGACGCGGCACAGGGCCGCGACTCCGACCCGGACGACGAGCCCGTCCATGTGAGGGACGCGGCACTCCAGCAGGAGGACGGCAAGTGACCACTCACTACCTGGTGCTCTCCGCGCTGCTGTTCGCGATCGGCGCCGTCGGTGTGCTGGTGCGGCGCAACGCGATCGTGGTGTTCATGTGCGTGGAGCTCATGCTCAACGCCTGCAACCTCGCGTTCGTCACCTTCGCCAGGCAGCAGGGCAACCTGGACGGCCAGATCATCGCGTTCTTCGTGATGGTGGTGGCCGCGGCCGAGGTCGTGATCGGCCTCGCCATCATCGTGATGATCTTCCGAACCCGCAGGTCCGCGTCGGTGGACGACGCCAACCTGCTGAAGTACTAAGAGGTGGCCGTGGAACCCGCTGAGATCATCCAGCATTCCGGGGGCGTGATCGGAGTCTCCTGGCTCATGATCGCACTCCCGCTGCTCGGCGCCGCGGTCCTGCTGCTGGGCGGGCGCCGCACCGACCGCTGGGGGCATCTCCTCGGCGTCGCGATGTCCCTGGGCGCCTTCGTGGTGGCGGTCGTCGCCTTCGTGGAGATGCTCGGACTGTCCCCGGCCCAGCGCCGCCAGGGTGTCCCGCTCTACCAGTTCATCCCCGGCGTCGCCGACATGGGGCTGCTGATCGACCCGCTGTCGATCAGCTTCGCCCTGCTGATCACCGGTGTGGGATCCCTGATCCACATCTACTCGATCGGCTACATGTCGCACGACGTCGACCGGCGCAGGTTCTTCGCGTACCTGAACCTGTTCGTCGCGGCGATGCTCCTGCTGGTGCTGGCCGACAACTACGTCGCCCTGTTCATCGGCTGGGAGGGCGTGGGCCTGGCCTCGTACCTGCTCATCGGGTTCTGGCAGTTCAAGCCCTCGGCGGCGGCCGCGGCGAAGAAGGCCTTCATCGTCAACCGCGTCGGCGACTTCGGCCTGCTGATCGCGATCTTCACGGTCTTCACGACGTTCGGCACGGTCGCCTTCGGTGACCTGACCGGCGAGACCGTGAGCGGGGCGATCCAGTCCGGCGGCGCCTCGCAGGGCACGATCACCGCGATCGGCCTGCTGCTGCTCCTGGGCGCCTGCGGCAAGTCGGCCCAGCTGCCGCTGCAGTCGTGGCTGCTGGACGCGATGGAGGGCCCGACCCCGGTCTCGGCCCTCATCCACGCCGCGACCATGGTCACCGCGGGCGTCTACCTGGTCGTCCGCTCGGGCGCGTTCTTCGAGGCCGCCCCGACCGCGCAGCTCGTCGTGACCATCGTCGGCGTGGCCACGCTGCTCGCCGGTGCGATCATCGGTTGCGCCAAGGACGACATCAAGAAGGGCCTCGCGGGCTCGACGATGTCGCAGATCGGCTACATGATGCTCGGCGCGGGCCTCGGCCCGGTCGGCTACGCCTTCGCCATCGCGCACCTGATCGGGCACGGCTTCTTCAAGGCCAACATGTTCCTCGGGGCGGGCTCGGTCATGCACGCCATGAACGACGAGGTCGACATGCGCAAGTACGGCGGGCTGTTCTCGGTGATGAAGGTCACCGCGGCCACCTTCATCGTCGGCTACCTCGCGATCATCGGCTTCCCGCTGCTGTCCGGTTACTTCACCAAGGACGGCATCATCGAGACGGCCATGGAGCACAACCAGATCCTGGGCTGGCTCGCGGTCCTGGGCGCGGGCATCACCGGCTTCTACATGTCGCGGATGGTCTTCATGACGTTCTTCGGCAAGAAGCGCTGGGCCGACGACGCGCACCCGCACGAGTCGCCCTCGGTGATGACCGTGCCGCTCGTCCTGCTCTCGATCGGCTCGATCGTCCTGGGCGCCTTCCTGGTGCTGGACAACCGGTTCATGAGGTTCCTCGCCCCGGCCGTCGGCCTGCCCGAGGAGCTCCCCGGCTTCCACCCCTTCAGCGTCCCCGGCCTGGCCACGCTCGGGCTGGTCGCCGTCGGCGTCATCTTCGCCTGGGTCCGCTACGGCTCCGCCGAGGTGCCCGCGGTCGCCCCGCGCGGCTCGTTCCTCACCACCTTCGCCCGCCGTGACCTGTACGGCGACGCGCTGAACGAGGCGCTGTTCATGCGCCCCGGCCAGTGGCTGGCCCGCATCGCGGTGTTCTTCGACAACCGCGGCATCGACGGCCTGGTCAACGGCCTGGCGGCGGGGATCGGCGGGACCTCCGGGCGGCTGCGCCGCATCCAGACCGGATACGTGCGGTCCTACGCGTTGTCCATCCTCTTCGGTGCCGCCGTGGTCGTTGGCGCGCTGCTCTACGTAGGGAACATGTGATGCCCTGGCTCTCGACCCTGATGGCCGTGCCCGTTCTGGGCGCGGTGGGTGTCTCCCTTGTCAAGAGTGACAAGCTCGCCAAGCAGCTGGCCCTGGCGGTCTCGCTGGTCGTGCTCGCGCTGACCGTCGTGCTCGCGGTCCAGTTCCAGCCGGCCTCCGAGACGCGCTTCCAGTTCGCCGAGGTCTACGACTGGATCCCGCGCTTCGGCGTCCACTACGGCGTCGGCGTCGACGGCATCGCCCTGGTGCTGATCGCGCTGTCGGCGGTGCTCGTGCCGATCGTGATCCTCGCGTCCTGGCACGACGCCGACGGCTCCGGGGGTGAGACCCGCTTGAGCGAGGCCTCGCCCAAGCTGGTCGCGGCCCCGCCCAAGCGGTCGGTGAAGACCTACTTCGCGCTGCTGCTGGTGCTGGAAGCGATGATGATCGGCGTCTTCGCGGCGACCGACGTCTTCCTCTTCTACGTCTTCTTCGAAGCCATGCTCATCCCGATGTACTTCATGATCGGGTCGTACGGCGGGGCGCAGCGGTCCTACGCGGCCGTGAAGTTCCTGCTGTACTCGCTCTTCGGCGGCCTGCTCATGCTGGTCGCGGTGATCGCGCTCTACGTGGTCGCCGGGAAGAACACCTTCATGTTCCCCGAGCTCATCGCGGCCGTACAGGACCCGACGACGCAGAAGTGGCTCTTCGCGGGCTTCTTCATCGCGTTCGCGGTGAAGGCGCCGCTGTGGCCGTTCCACACCTGGCTGCCCGACGCCGCCGCGCAGGCCCCGGCCGGCGCCGCGGTGCTGCTGGTGGGCGTGCTGGACAAGGTCGGCACGTACGGGATGCTGCGCTTCTGCCTGGAGCTGTTCCCCGAGGCGTCGAAGTTCTTCACCCCGCTGGTGATCGTGCTGGCGGTCGTGGGCATCGTCTACGGCGCGATCGTGGCCATCGGCCAGACCGACATGAAGCGCCTGATCGCCTACACCTCGATCTCGCACTTCGGCTTCATCGCGCTGGGCGTCTTCGCGATGACCACGAACGCGGGCGCGGGCGCCACCCTCTACATGGTCAACCACGGCTTCTCGACCGGCGCGCTGTTCCTGATCGCCGGGTTCCTGATCTACCGCCGGGGTTCCAGCCGGATCGCCGACTACGGAGGCGTGCAGAAGGTCGCCCCGCTGCTCGCGGGCACCTTCCTGATCGCCGGGCTGTCCGGGCTCTCGCTGCCGGGCCTGTCCACGTTCGTCAGCGAGTTCATGGTGTTGCTCGGCACCTACCAGCGCTACCCGGTCCCGGCGATCATCGCGACCAGTGGCGTCGTCCTGGCGGCCGTCTACGTCCTGTGGATGTACCAGCGCATGATGACCGGCGCCCCGAAGGAGCCGGCGTACGCCGTGGCCGGTTCCCCCGGGGAGACTATTTCCTCCGAGGAGACCGTTTCCTCCGAGGAGGCCGTCGCCTCGAAGAAGCCGGCGCTGAGCCTGCCCGACCTCAACCGGCGCGAGATCTTCGTGGTGGCCCCGCTGGTCGCGGTCCTCCTCGTCCTGGGCTTCTACCCCAAGCCGGTGCTCGACGTGATCAACCCGGCGGTGGACAAGACGCTCAGCAGTATCAACCTCGAACAGCCCAAACCCGCCGTGGCGGACCAGAAGGGGGCCGGGCAGTGAACGACGCCATCATCCAACCCCCGACAATCGAGTACGCGCTGCTCTCGCCGATGCTGCTCGTGTTCGGCGCTGCCATCATCGGCGTGCTGATCGAGGCGTTCGCGCCCCGTTACCTGCGCAAGTCGATCCACATGCCGCTCACGCTGCTGGCCCTGGTCGGCGCGTTCCTGATGACCGTGCTCAACGCGGTAAACGGCCTGCCGGACGCCCCGGCGGCGATGGGCTCGGTCGCGGTCGACGGTCCCTCCCTGTTCATCTGGGGCATCATCCTGGTGCTCGCCCTGGTCAGCACGCTCCTGATCAACGACGAGGAGCAGTTCGTCGCGCAGGCGGCGGCGGTGCCGGGAAGCCCCGACGAGGAGGAGGCGATCCTCAGCGGGTACGCCCAGACCGAGGTCTACCCGTTGCTGCTGTTCTCGGTCGGCGGCATGCTGCTCTTCGCCTCCGCCAACGACCTGCTGATCATGTTCGTCGGCCTTGAGGTCATGTCCCTGCCGCTGTACCTGCTCTGCGGCCTGGCCCGCCGTCGCCGCCTGCTCTCGCAGGAGGCCTCGGTCAAGTACTTCCTGCTCGGCGCGTTCTCCTCGGCCTTCTTCCTGTACGGGATGGCCCTGATCTACGGTTACGCCGGGTCGGTCGACCTGCGGGCCATCAGCGCCTCGCTCAGCGCGGTCAGCGGCCAGGAGACCCTGCTGCTGATCGGCACCGCGCTGCTCGGCATCGGCCTGCTCTTCAAGATCGGAGCCGCGCCGTTCCAGGCGTGGAAGCCTGACGTCTACCAGGGCGCGCCCACCGCGGTCACCGCCCTGATGGCCTCCACCGTGCTCGTCGCGGCCTTCGGAGCCGTCCTCAGGGTCTTTTGGGTGGCCCTGGGCGGACTTGAGTGGAACTGGAAGCCGGTCATGTGGGGCGTCGCGATCCTGACGATGATCGTCGGCGCGGTCCTGGCCATCACCCAGACCGAGATCAAGCGCATGCTCGCCTACTCCTCGATCGCGCACGCGGGCTTCCTGCTCACCGGCATCGTCGCGATCGGCGCCGCCGAGCAGAACGCCCAGGCCCTGTCGGCGATCCTGTTCTACCTGGCCGCGTACGGCTTCACCACGGTCGGCGCCTTCGCGGTCGTCACCATGGTCCGCGACGCGGGAGGCGAGGCCGGGCACCTGTCCCGGTGGGCCGGTCTGGGCAAGCGCTCCCCGATCCTGGCGGGCATCTTCGCCTTCTTCCTGCTCGCCTTCGCCGGCATCCCGCTCACGAGCGGATTCTTCGGCAAGTACGCCGTCTTCTCGGCGGCCGTCGCCGGGGACGCCCTGCCGCTCGTCGTCGTGGGTGTGGTCAGCTCGGCGATCGCGGCGTTCTTCTACGTCCGCGTCATCGTGCTGATGTTCTTCAGCGAGCCCGCCGCCGACGGGCCGTCCATCGCGGCTCCCACGGTGGGCACCTCGGCTGTGGTCGCCCTCGCGGCAGCGGCTACGGTAGTCCTGGGGATTTTCCCGCAGCCGGTGCTCGATCTCGCGGATCAGGCTGCGTCCGCGCTGTTCATTCGCTAAAGGAGTAACGTTTCATGGCTGCGCCACCGGTTGTTGATCTTCCGTTCGTCGACGAGCGGCTGGCGCAGGACATCGCTACCGGACTGGCAGAGGTCGAGAAGCTGCTGCGGTCCTCGGTGCAGAGCGACGACGCCTTCGTCACGGAGGCGTCCAAGCACCTCATCGAGGCCGGCGGCAAGAGGTTCCGGGCCATGCTGACCCTGCTCGCCGCCCAGTTCGGCTCCCCGGAGGCGGCGGGCGTGGTGCCCGGGGCCGTGGTGATCGAGCTGACCCACCTGGCGACGCTCTACCACGACGACGTGATGGACGAGGCCCCGGTCCGCCGGGGCTCCCAGTCGGCGAACGCCCGCTGGGACAACACCGTGGCCATCCTGACCGGCGACTACCTGTTCGCCCAGGCGTCGGAGATCCTCGCGGACCTCGGCGCCGACATCATCAGGATCCAGGCCCAGACCTTCTCCCGCCTGGTACGCGGCCAGATCCGCGAGACCATCGGCCCCCGCCCCGGCGACGACCCGGTGGCCCACTACATCGGGGTGCTGGCCGACAAGACCGGTTCGCTGATCGCCACCTCCGGCCGGTTCGGCGCGATGCTCAGCGGCGCCTCGCCCGAGGTGGTCGAGCGGCTCACCCGGGCCTGCGAGGCGATCGGGGTCGCGTGGCAGCTCAGTGACGACCTGCTGGACGTCGCCGCCGAGACGGTCGAGTCCGGCAAGACCCCCGGAACCGACCTGCGCGAGGGCATCCGAACCCTGCCGGTCCTCTACGTCCTCGCCTCCCACGCCCCCGAGAGCACCCGCCTGCGCGAACTGCTCGCCGGTCCGGTGGCGGAGGAGGACATCGAGGAGACCCTGGGCCTGCTCCGCGCCGACCCGGCCATGGAGCGTGCCCGCGCCGAGCTGCTCGCCTGGGCCGGCCGCGCCCGCGAGGACCTGGCCAGCCTCCCCGACATCCCGGCCCGCACCGCCTACCTGGCCCTGTGCGACTACGTGGTGGAGCGCTCCGGCTGACCGCCGGCCGCTTGTCGTCTGCCCGGCGTCTGCCCGGTGTCTGTCCGGCGGGGTCGGCCTCGTTAGCCTGGAACCGTGCGACCATGTCGTGAAGCGCTCGGACCGGCCACCGCGGGCGGTTCGTCCCTTTGGCCCGTGCACGGTTGGTCCCGTGGTCCCTTGGTCCGTGCACGGTTCGTCACCTGGCCTGTGCACAAGTTTGTCACCTGGCCGCCCGTGCAAGGTCATCACCCGGCTCGCCCACCCGGCCGAGCCGGGTTTTTCGTACGTCTTCCACGATGTTGCTTGTATGCTCAAGCAAAGATTGTACGTGCATGTAGACTCCTGCCCGACAGAACACTCCAGGAGGAATCACCATGTCGTGGGACCGTTTCGCCCTCTTGCACGCGCGCGTGGAGGCGGAGTTGACCAAGGCACTCCAGCGCGGACACGGCCTCGGGCTGTCGGAGTACCGCGCGCTGGGACGGCTCGCCACCGTTCCCGGCGGCTGCATGCGCATGCAGGAACTCGCCGAGGCCGTGGGACTCAACCAGAGCTCGGTGACCCGCCTCGTCGCCCGTCTTGAGGAGGCCGGGATGACCCGGCGCGACCTCTGCTCGGACGACCGCCGCGGCGTCTACTCGGTGATCACCGACGAGGGGCGGGCCCGCCTCGCCGGGGCGACGCCCACCTACGAGCGCTCCCTGGCCGCGGCCCTGGAGCAGGCCGGCGTCGACCCGGACCTCACCCCGCTGGTCCTCGCCGTACGCGGCTCCTGACCGTAAGCGGCTCTGACCCGTCCCGGCTCGTCTCAGCGGCTCCCCGTCGCCACCATGTGGCGCTATGGGGCCCTTAAATGGCCTATACGGGTTCTTGCACTGAAACAGGCTCGGGAGTCGTCCGGCGGGCCTGAGCGGCCGTCCGGAGGCTGTCCCAGGTGAAGACCGACAGCGCCAGCCAGATGACGCCGAATCCCAGCCAGCGGCTGGGCGGCATGACCTCTCGCATGACGAACACCCCGCATAGGAACTGCAGTATCGGGGCGATGTACTGCAGCAGGCCGATCGTGGTGAGCGGGATCCGGATCGCGGAGGCGGTGAAGCAGAGCAGCGGGACGGCGGTGACCACACCCGCCCCGGCCAGCAGGAACGCGTGTCCCGCTCCCGCGTTCCCGAACGTGCTCGTCCCCTGCTGCCCCAGATAGAGCAGGTAGCCCAGCGCGGGCAGCAGCAGCACCAGCGTCTCGACCGTCATGCTCTCCACCGAGCCCACCCCGGCGATCTTCTTGACCAGCCCGTACGTGCCGAAGCTGACGGCCAGCACCAGCGCGATCCACGGCAGGCGCCCGTAGTCGACGGTCAGGATGACCACCGCCGCCGCGCCCAGCCCCACCGCGACCCACTGCCACCGCCGCAGCCGCTCCTTCAGCAGGAGCACCCCGAAGAGCACGCTGACCAGGGGATTGATGAAGTAGCCGAGCGCGCCCTCGACCACGTGCCCGCTGTTGACGGCGTAGATGTAGACGCCCCAGTTGACCGTGATGATCATCGCTGCCAGGACGAGGAGGCCGAGCTTGCGGGGAGTGCGCAGAAGCTCACGGAACCAGGACCAGTGGCGCCGTACCGCCAAAATCGCGACGACGGCGACGAGGGACCACGCGATGCGGTGCGCCAGGATCTCCAGGGCGGCCGAGGGCTTCAGGAGCGGCCAGTACAGCGGGAACAGGCCCCACATGCTGTAGGCGGCGATGCCGTACAGGACTCCACGGCGCGTTTCAGGCATGACGCCTATCTTCGCTGCTTACTTGGTTTAATACAATTTAGTAGTACTTTCCGCTCTGTTAAGCGGGGCTTACGGGAACACTGGAAGGTCGCCGGCGGTTGCCTCCTGATGAGAACGTGTCAGGAGGAGGTTCACAATGGGCTGGTTGTTCGGCAAGGACAAGACGACGATGGTGTCCCCGGAGAACGCGCTCCCGGGCCGCCCCACGCGGATCACGACACCCGGCCGCCACGCGGTCCTCGACGCCCCGCTCGCCCCGCCGTACCCCGAGGGAAGCGAGATCGCCGACTTCGGCCTCGGCTGTTTCTGGGGCGCCGAGCGCATCTTCTGGCAGACCCCGGGCGTGATCACCACCTCAGTCGGCTACGCGGGTGGCTACACCCAGAACCCGACCTACGAGGAGGTCTGCACCGGCCAGACCGGCCACACCGAGCTCGTCCGCGTCGTCTTCGACCCCACCAAGGTGTCGTACGAGGAGCTGCTGCGCGTCTTCTGGGAGGCCCACAACCCCACCCAGGGCATGCGCCAGGGCAACGACGTCGGCACGCAGTATCGCTCGGCGATCTACTTCCACTCACCCGAGCAGGAGAAGTCGGCCCTCACCTCACGCGACGCCTACCAGAAGGTGCTCACCGAGTCGGGCTACGACCCCATCACCACGGAGATCGCCCCGGCGGGTGACTACTTCTTCGCGGAGGAGTACCACCAGCAGTACCTGTACAAGAACCCGAACGGCTACTGCGGGATCGGGGGGACCGGGGTGTCGTGCCCGGTCGGCCTGACCTCCGGCGAGGCGTAAGCCTGCGGGTTTAGCCAGATCCTGGCCCTTGATCACCCGGCGCGTCCGGTGTCGATCTTGGGCCAGAGCCGTTTTCAGCGACGAGTATCACTACAGGGTTCAAGGGCGGCTCGCCTGCGGCGACCCGCCGCGTCGGGCGGTCGCTGGCCGCGCTGCGGCTCTTCGGCCGGTCGCGGCCAACGCCGCCCACGCGCTAGAGGGCCCCACGGTCGCTTCGCCAGCTCTACGTGATGCATCGGCGCGAGATGTAGCCACCCTAACAACGACTTGTATCCTTTTCGTTCTTGCCCACGAGAGACGCATACCCCCGGCAGCAGTTCGTCCACCTCGATGCTCTATCGGTACTAGAGTTCCTCCATCAACGGGGAGAGTGGCACTACGGCGACGCAACGCGTACAGCCCTTGGCTTCAGGTGGATGGTGACTGAGTGAGCACGGAAGAGCTAGCTAAGCAGGGTTATCTCACTACTTCGGGGGTCCGCGGAAAGCGCTTCGGCGACTTCGAGCTCCTAGAACTAGGTTCAACTACTGTCGCTACTTTGGCAAAGCAAGGGCTGGAGTTCACCCCCGCCAGTACAGTCTCCTTTCCGTGCATACAGTATAAGCCGCCAAAGCGGGTAAGCCTTTGTAAACCGGATGCTGTCTATATCCATAGGGTAGCCGGGCGCCCAATTCCCATCGCTGTCGCCGAATGGAAAGCTCAAACTAAGCTGCGCAAAAGTGGAGACACACGGAGCGCCGCAGAACAGGCAGTAGTAGGCGCACTGGCAATGGGCGTCCGGATAGCTATCACCACAGATGGCTCACGCTTTCAGTATATAGATGCGGTTGCTTCGGCCAGTACTGGAGAAATAGTCGAATTTGACGAGACGCGGGATTTTACCCCTGCCGTGCTTTCTGATCTCTATCGAGGCGAAGCCGATATAGTTAGAGACCCTAAGCCTCTCGCTGAAACGGTATGGCAAATAATCTGGCATGCGACAAAGGCTGAGCCCAAAGACTGCCTACTCACCTTTGTCGAAATCTTTATGCTCAAGTTCCTTTCAGATAATCTACCGCTATCGGTACTGCCAGCCGACTTTCGCTTTGAAGTGCTGCTAGCAGATCCAGATGATTTCTTAAAGAATAAGGGTAGTAGTCAAATCGAATACTATGTCAATAGCATTCGACCTAAAATAAAGCAGATCTTCACCGATCGCCTAGTTGTCCGAGACCCGATCACGACGAAATTGTTCGGCCTTGCAACTGTAACTTCACAGACAACCATCATTAATGGCTTCGCATTCCTTCGATCGTCGTCAACAACGACGATCTCTTCCTATAACAGAACCTTCTGCGAGATTCTTCAAGAATTTCAAGTGTTCGGTGCCCTAACCAACATCGATCCAGAGTTCAAGCTTCGGCTATACGAAACTTTCCTCCGCCGCTCGGCCCGGCAGCAGCGCCTAGGACAGTTCTTCACTCCCCGAAATATCGTTAAGCCAATGGTGAAGATGGCCAGGCTCAACGCTCTTGCAGATGATGCGGTCGTTCTCGACCCAGCTGCGGGCGTAGGCGGCTTCTTGCTTGAGCCCCTCCTCTTTCCCGACGCCCTCCCAGGAAACATCTCATTCAAGGACGGCGAGCCTCAACAGCGCGTAAAGCTAGTTGGTGTGGATGTCGATGTATCGACCAACATCCTCGCCAAAGCAAATATGCTCTTGCATCTCGCCGAGTCTGTGCGGAATCCCGACACCACGACTGACGCTATCAATCAGGCGCTGGCCGATACGTTTCTTCTACTAAATGAAAACGAGACTCTCGGATCTCTACTGCAACCACCACGTAATTCCGTGGACGTGATCCTTACTAACCCTCCATATGTTACTCAAGGGTCATCGATCTATCGTAAGGAAATTGATCACGTAGCAGGAAAGCGGAACGGCGTATCTCTCAGCGAATACTACGATGCTGGGGGCCTTGGAGTTGAAGCACTATTCCTACGCTACATTTCGGGGGCACTCAAACCTGGAGGGCAAGCATTTGTAATCGTTCCTCTTGGCTTGTTGAACCGAACTGCACAGCGCCTGAAGAGCGAACTTCTGAGTGAGTGTAATATTCGTGCGAGCATTCAGCTGCCTCGCAATGCTTTCTTCAACACCGCTCAGCCTACGTACATCCTTGTCCTAGAAAAGCGTAAGACAGCCGCACAGTCGCGCCCCGCAGTCTTCTGTGGCATCGCTAGAAGCATCGGAGAAACACTTGACTATGAACGAGTGTCGACTCCAGATGACAATGACCTCGCAGTGCTGGCCGATCTGTTCGTACACAACCTTCAGAATCCATCAGCGAACCCCATCACGCGAGCTACAGAATACGAAGATTGCGCATTCGCAAAGTTGGTCCCTGCCAGCTCCTTTGCGCCTGATGAGCGTTGGGACGTAGTTCGACACTGGACAGACGCCGAGCATGTTGCTCTAGGTGAGCGCGCTGAGACAATCGACCGAGCCGAATTTATCGACCTTGCCACAAACACGCTCCAGGACCTTATTTCCGAACTACAGCAAGCCCGTGATGAGCTAGCCAGCTTAACTGCCGGTCGTAGCAAGAAGTTCTCCCTAGCGGATAGCACTCAATTCCAAGTTCGATCAGGAATACGTATCCGTAATGTCGACCTTAGAGAGAATGCAGGCGAGGTCCCTGTCTACTCGGTGTTCACCCGTCCGGAGACGGTAAAGGGCCATATCTCTCTAGAATGGCTTAAAGAAAGAAATTGTCTTCCTGAGCCGTATCCATCTGTGACCGTAATGGCTACAGGAGCTTCCGCAGTAGGAATGGTATTCTACCGTGAAGCCAACGGTGTAATGACAGATGATGTGGTGATCGTACAGCCTTGGTCGGTGGAAGCTGAGGAAAATTGGCGATTCGAAGCAGAGATCAAAAACGAGGAGCCAATCGGGCTACCGCCACACGATATCGATCTTGGTTATCTCGCTGTTGCTCTCGGCCAAACGATCGCGCAAGGCGGATATCTTTATGAGGCGAAGCTATACACCAAGCGAGTTAGACAACTAAAGGTTGACATACCGATCAATGAAGATGGGGAGCCCGACCTTAACCGCCAGCGGCAAATTGCTGCAGTGGTTAAGCGTCTAGATAATATTCGGGCAAAACTGCAAGAAACTGGCTCTTGGAGTAAGAGTGTTCGTCTGTCTTAAGTCGGAGTACTTGTTAAAGATGAATTGTGGCCTGCGGTACTAATTCAGCGTCGCAGGCCTTCAAAAATTTTCATCTAGTCATCAGACTCACGGGACCTTAAAACTTCTGCGGCAAGCTCCGCGAGGGTCCCGTCTCCGGGGATAGCCCAACGCTTGGTTCCTTCTGCCGCTACCGGCGATTCGTCCCAGCCGGCGAGCTCCCTAATCCGCTTAACGAGCCCACTCGGGGAATACCTTTCACCGTCTGCCGACCAAAGAAGTGGCTTGCCCCTACTGTTCACCCACGTTACCTGACTACGGCTCTGATCGGCAGATAGCCAATCACCGATTGCCGTTTGCTCTGGCTTACTGCCAGGTGTAAGTACGAGCAGTGTGCCATCAGGAATCCGCCGTGCATCGACCAAAGTGGGAACCGCATTTGGTTGACGAGGTCGGTTGCCGTTGGCCGTAGGCTGATACTCTGGCGCCAACTGTGGTACATCAGTACCAGCTCGGAGATCACTCAAAACTCTTGTCGCGAGAACGCGACAGCGTTCAGGGTTTGTAAAAGTGCTACTGATGAGAGAGCTAGTCCCAAATTCTCTATCAACGTGGTAAACCAGCCAGCTCAGTACGCGTTTAATTAGATCTGGTATCTGTGGCAGTACTTCCTCCCAGCCTGAGCTGGAATCTTCTATTCCTTCAAGCCCCGCATACTGGAATACGAGATGCGTCACGAGGTAGTCACCTCGCTCTGCAATTGCTCCTGCCCGCCCTTCCCAGTCCGATCTACCGGCATGGAGCGCCGATCGGACTGCTCGCCACAGCAGTACAGATCTCCATATCTGATCTGCTGACGGCTGCTCGCCAAACAGCATTGGATAGGCACCCTGGCTATCGTCTTCCCAAAGTAGCTCCTGATTTTGCTTTGCCCGCGCCGCAAGCTCGGGATTGTGGTGGGCGCACGCAAGTGCTGTTGCAGCGTGAACAACTGAGCAGCCATCGTCCGGCGAAGGATCCATCTCTCCACGTTTGACGACGTATGTTTTCCCCAGGGAAAGAGCAAAATCGACCCGAATGCGAGCCTGTACCGGATCCAAAGCGACAAAGTCTCTAGACTCGACTCTATTTTGTGTATTTGTCGCTTTAGTTAGCTCGTCCGCAAATCCACTTGGACAACCTCTTGTGGAAATGACTTTGACTTGTACGCAAGCGAGTGCTGCTCCAGCCGGATTCTTGCCCATTGCACGATGAATCTCTGCTACCGTCTGGGCACCGTTAACGACACTAGCACCAGTCAGGTCAAGCCTGATCGGCCCCATGGCAGACCTGCTCCACTGTGTCCGAGATATCTCATCACATAACACAGTGATGCCATTGTTAAAATACCAGAAGTCTTGAGGGTACTTCGTAAGTGTTTCCACCAAGCCAAGATTAACCTGAGTTAGCCCCAGTGGAGTACGAATGTTCTTATGGTAGAGCTGCACTCCATGATCTTCGTGCCATTGCGCTACATCTGCGACTGCCACCGTGCCTTGATAGGCCTCGTAGGGTTCAGCGAAATGAGCCCATTCCGTCATTGGCACAGCGAGGCTAATTTGAGGTTCTGCCAGATCATCGCGAACGATCCGCCATACATCTTTCGTTAGTAAAAACCGGTGATCCAATACCTCGTCATATCGATTAAACTCTGTAGCAATGTCCGTGAATGGCGTCAGCGAGTCAGGTGATGGTTGCTGGTCCGTCATCTGAACCACTACCAGTGTGATCCTTAGGCGCGGATTATCCAGAATTGCTTTTATCGGTTCGACAAGACGCTGAAATCTTAGATTGAATCGATCGAAACGATGATGATCTATTAAGCGGAGGCCGTCTACTTGTTTAAGAGCTTCTCCTTTTGCGAACCGAGCTGTGCCCTTGTCACTCCATTTTGCTTGAATCAACCAGAGGCGGGGCATGCCCTCGATAAATGCGATCGCATCAATCCCCTGATCGTCGAAGTCATCAATGACCATGCCCGCAGCTGCTACATTGTCGCAACCCGTGAGACTGCGTACTGCCAGAGCCGCGAGCGCCCTTGAGAGAAAATTCTGCTCCCTTTGGTCTTCAGACCTACGGTCAAGATCACTTAAATCGATCATGCCTGAAAACTCTCGCTTTAGAGCTTCTCGAACCTGTCGCACCGGTGTGGGCATCACAGCAGGTTTGGTCACATCAGTCACCTTTCGGGCGTTTTGCTGATTGCTCAGGCTTAACTGATGCTAACTTTACCGCCTGTTCGTGCATGGGTGAGCTGCGCATGAGGAACCAAAGGCTTTGCTGACCGCGAACAGGACTGTTCCCTGACCCTGTATGACCTTGTCTCCTAGGTATCTTCTGCCGCGCGGGTTCCGGTGCTCGGGCCTTGGCGGCCCTGTGCTCCGGGTCCGCTTGCCACCGGTAGCCGTGGCTAGCGTGATCGATATGGAACGCGGAAGATTCAGGTTATCAAGTCACGAATGGGACCGTAACTTCAAGCTTGGCGCAGCTAACACATTCCATACACGAAATGACTGAGCATGAAGATGGTCCCGACTGAATGCATATCAGCAGGTTAGATGCATAGTGCGACCAAGGTTTCTCACACCCTCCTAATGCAGGTTCCTCACGATAAAGCGCCCTCGTAAGATGGCATCGTGCAACGGCTCGCGCTTTTCGACCTAGACAACACGCTCATCAACCTGGGCGAGGCCTTCCAGGTGTGGGCCGGGGAGTTCGCCGACGAGCATGGCCTTGGGTGTGAGGCAGCTGGTTGGCTGATCTCTCTTGACCAGGCCGGCTACCCGCACCGTGAGGTCTTCTTCGCCAAGGTTCGCGACCGCTTCGCCCTGTCCGAGCCGGTCGAGGAGCTGTGGAGCCGTTATCGCCGGCGCATGCCGTATCTCGTCCACTGCCGGCCCGAGGTGATGGATGGGCTTTCACGGTTATGCGCGTCAGGTTGGAAGGTGGCGATCGTCACCAACGGGACCGCGGACAACCAGCTCGGCAAGATCCAGCGAACAGGACTGGCCGAGGCTGTGGACGCCTACGCGCTTTCGGGAATCGAGGGCATCCGCAAACCCGACACCGGTCTGTTCGAGATCGCCGCCAAGCGCTGCGGCGTGGATCTCGCAGACGGGGGATGGATGGTCGGTGATCACCTCGTCGCCGACATCGGCGGGGGACAGGCCGCGGGTCTGCGAACCGTCTGGATCGACCGGGGTATATGGCCGGGGCATGAGCATGACGCGGATCATGTCGTTACTGACGTGCTTCAGGCGGTGGAGATTCTGCAAGTGGAGCGGTAACCGGTCCTGGTCTGCCAACCGACGAGAAGCTGATCTTGCTAACGCGAATGCTAACTGCGTGTTTGAGTAGTGATCATTTGGTGCGGCGGGCTCGTTTGAGGGGGCGAGGGCCGGGTCGCTGGGCGGGATGACCTCGGGTGATGCGTCGCACCAGCATGTTGATCACGGCCCAGCGGATCATGGCCTCGCTGGTCGGCGGCTGACGCTCATAATCGCGAACGAGCCGCCGGTAGGCCATCAGCCAGGCCAGTGCCCGCTCCACCACCCACCGGCGGGGGTGCACCCGAAAGCCGCGCTGATCGGCAGGCTTGGCGACGATGTGCACGATGATGCCCAGCACGTGGCGTGCCCAGATCACCAGACGGCCGGCGAAACCCTGGTCGGCGAACACCACCCGGCAGCGACCACTTAAGTACAGCCCCAGCAGCATGGTGGTGGCCCCGGCGCGGTCCTGCACTCCGGCGGAGCGTACCGTCACCGCTATCAGCAGCCCGAGTGTGTCGGTGACCACGAATCGTTTGCGGCCGCCTGTCTTCTTGTTCGCGTCGTAGCCGCGACTGTCGGCCCCGACGGTGTCGGCGCCCTTGACGCTTTGGGAGTCCAGCACTGCGGCTGAAGGCTCGGCATCGCGGCCGGCTTGCCTGCGGACGCGTCGGCGCAGCACGTCCAGGATCTGCTGGGTCACTCCCTGGTCTTCCCAGCGCACGAAGTGCCAGTAGACGGTCTGCCAGGGCGGGAAGTCGGCCGGCAGGTGCCGCCAGGAGCAGCCGGTACGCACCACGTACATGATCGCGTCCACGACCTCACGCCGTGGATGCTTGTCCGGGCGACCGTCCCAGTGCGGGACAGGCAGTAGCGCCTCGATCAGCGCCCACTGCTCATCAGTCAGATCAGAGGGGTAAAAACCGGTCTCGTGTCATGTCTCACCCATACCCACCTGGCAAAACGGTCCAACGATCACCTCTCAAACACCCACTGAGGCTGCTCGCTCGTCCTCGTCCTTCGTGTGACGGCGCCGGTTCCCGTATGGTCGAGATCATGAACGACCTGGAAAAGCCGTCCTTCGCCCAGGCTCGTGCCGCCGCCGGGGCGCTCTTCTTCGACGAGGCGGGGCGGATCCTGCTGGTGCGGCCGTCGTACAAGGAGCAGCTGGACATCCCGGGAGGCTACGTCGAACCCGGGGAGACGCCGTACGCGGCGTGTGAGCGGGAGGTCGGCGAGGAGCTGGGCATCCGGCCACCGATCGGACGGCTCCTGGTGGCCGACTGGGCGCCTCACCCGGAGGAGGGGGACAAGATCCTCTTCGTCTTCGACGGCGGGGTGCTCGACGCCGAGACGCTCGGCCTGATCACCTTCGCCGACGGCGAGCTGACCGCCTTCGGCTTCCACCCGATCGAGGACGTGGACGGTCTCCTGATCGAAGGTCTGGCACGCAGGGTCAAGGCCGCAGCGACCGCTCGCGAGCTGGGCGAGACCGTCTACCTGGAGCACGGTCAAGCGCTCCGGGCCGGGTGACCAACCGGGCGGCAACGACCCTGGACGAAGCCGGACGACGGTGGATCGCCGTGGACCGCCGGGTTCATCCGGCCGATGAGGTCTGCGAGGTGGCGAACCTCAACCATTGGGCCTGCCGGCTCGGTGAGGCCACCGCGTCGCCACAGTCCCAGCGGGAACCGGAGGCGGTCATCTACGCTCTGCGCAGCTCATCGCGGCCCCGGCTCCTTCCACCTCGCGCGGTCGCCGGCGACAGGCCACACCCGCGAGATCGTGGCGCGTTTCACCGTGAATTGACCGTGCGCCGCCGGGCGGTCCACAGTGAGCGCATGAACAGGGCTCTGGCCGTGCTGACCCTCGGCGCGCTGCTCACGCTGCTGATCGGGGTCGTCGCATCCGGAGAGTCCCTGCCGTCGCTCGTGCTCGGCGCGGTGTTCACCGCGTTGGCCACCGCCGGCTTCTCGTGGGTACGCGCGCGCGGTCGGCCGGCCTGGTCGCTCGGGTACGTGGCCGTGCAGCTGCCGATCGCGTTCGTCGTGTTCTCGCTGAACGCGGGGGTCGCCGCGACGCTTCTGCTCGTCGTGCTGGTCAGCCAGTGCGTGCTGCTGCGGTTGCCGGCCGCCGCGACGGCGGTCGTGGTCGGGCTGGTCCCGTTCGTCCACCTTGGCATGTCGTGGGGCGAAGGGCTGCGGGAAGGGCTTGGAATACTTGTCGCCGCGGTGTTCGCCGCGATCGTGACGGAGTTGCTGCAACGCGAACAACGCGCCCGTGTGGAACTGGCCGAGGCGCACGAGCAGTTGCGTGGCTACGCCGCGCAGGCGGAGCGGCTCACGACCGTGCAGGAACGCAACCGGGTCGCACGCGACATCCACGATGGACTCGGGCACTCGCTCACCGTCGTCCAGATGCAGGTCAAGGCCGCCCGGGCGGTCCTGCCGACCGACACCGCCAAGGCCGACGAGGTACTCGCCAAGGCCCAGGACCAGGCCGAGGCCGCACTCGCCGAAGTACGCCGCTCGGTCCGCGCATTGCGCGAACCACGCGAAACCCCTCCCCTGCCCGACGCCTTGCGGGCGTTGGCCGAACTGACATCCGCCACGGGCGTGACCACCAGCGTCGCGATATCCGGCGAGCGGCGGCCGTTGCCCGACGAGACGCGTGAGGCCTTGTTCCGTGCGGCGCAAGAGGGGCTGACCAACGTCCGCAAGCACGCCCGGGCAACCCGTGCCGACGTGGTCCTGGACTACGCTGACACCGCCGTCCGGCTGGCCGTCCACGACGACGGCGCCGGCTCCGCCTCGACGCCCGCGTCCGGTTTCGGCCTGGTCGGGCTCCGGGAACGCGCCGAGCACCTGGGCGGACGGTTGAGCGTCGAGTCGGCACCGGGGGCGGGCTACACATTGAGCATGGAGGTTCCCGGATGAGCCCGGTCCGCGTCCTGTTGGTCGACGACCAGGCTCTGTTCCGCGAGGCCCTGGCCACCCTCCTGGCCACGCACGACGCCATCGAGGTCGTCGGCGAGGCGGGCAACGGCGACGAGGCGATCCGCCGGGCCGCCGAGCTCACCCCGGACGTCGTCCTGATGGATCTGCGCATGCCCGTCCTGGACGGCGTCGCCGCGACCCGCCGCCTGCGTACCGACCACCCCGGCATCGGCATTATCGCGCTGACGACGTTCGACGACGACGAGAACGTGTTCGCCGCCCTTCGCGCCGGAGCTTCGGGCTACCTGCTCAAGGACGTCTCCTCGGCTCGGCTGATCGAGGCCGTCCTGGCCGCCGCCCGCGGCGAGTCGGTGTTGCAGCCGTCCGTCGCCGCGAAGGTGGTCGCCCAGTTCGTCCGCCTGCCCTCGGCCGGCGCCCCGGCACCGCAGCCATTGGTCGTGCCGCTGTCCGACCGCGAACTCGAAGTCCTCCGCCTCCTCGCCACCGGCCACAGCAACCGCGAGATCGCCACGACGCTTCACCTGGCCGAGGGCACCGTGAAGAACCACGTCACCAACGTCCTGTCAAAACTGAACGCCCGCGACCGCACCCAAGCCGCGTTACGCGCACGGTCACTCGGGTTGCTCTGACCATTCCCGCCCGGGTCATGACCACGTCATGACCACGTCATGACCTCAGACATGACCTCTGGCACATGGCAGGTCGGCGGCCTGCGGCGACTCTTGTCGGTATCAGTCGATGCCGAATCCGAGGGGACGCCATGACGACCATGGGAACCACCCGAAGCACGAGTCGCAAGCTGGGCCGGTTCGTCTGGCACTACGTCGAGATGGTGATCGCCATGCTCGCCGGGATGTTCGCGCTGGCACCGCTGTGGCCGGACGCCTGGCTGGCGCGGCCGGAGGTCGACGCGCTCGTCATGGCGACCGACATGACCATCGGAATGACCGTGGCGATGGTCTCGCGCGGGCATTCGTGGGCGCGGATCGGTGAGATGGCGGTCGCGATGTACTTACCGTTCCTCGTCTTGCTGGTGCCGTTCCGGCTCGGGGCGTTGTCCGCCATGGGGTTGATGACGGCCGGGCACGTGATCATGTTCCCGCTCATGCTGGCCGCCATGGTGTGGCGCCGCGACCACTACTGGCACTGAGGTCTCGATGCGCCCCTTCCTGCGCCGCGCGCTCGCGGTGATCGCGGTTTTCCTGATTCCGGTGGTGGGCGGGGCGATCTCCGTCCTCGCCACGTTCGACGCCCAGTTCGCGCCCGGGCCGGACCGGCCCGTTCCCGCCGCCACTTCCCCGGCTTTCGACCCCGCCAAACCGACCGCGGTCGTGGTGATCGGTGACAACGGGGCCGTCGTGTCGGATGCCCTCGCCCCGTACGAGATCCTGGTCGCCTCGGGCCGGTTCAACGTCTACACCGTCGCGTCGCGAAGGCGTCCGCTGCCGTTGACGGGTGGTCTGGACCTGGTGCCGGATCTGAGCTTCGCGGATCTTGCCAGACTCACCGGCGGTGCCGCGCCGACGCTCGCGGTCATCCCGGCGATGCCGGACGTCGGCAGGCCCAGTACCGGTCCGGTCACGACGTGGCTGCGTGATCAGGTGAGCCGCGGCACGCTGTTGCTGAGCGTGTGCAACGGCGCGGGTGTCCTCGCCTCGGCGGGTCTGCTCGACGGCCGGCCCGCGACCGCGCACTGGATGCGGATCGGCTCGTTCGAATCGGACTATCCCGCGGTGGACTGGGTGCACGGCAAGCGTTTCGTCGACAGCGGCACCGTCGTCACGACCGCGGGCGTGTTGTCCGGCATCGACGGAACCCTGCACATGATCGAGCGCCTGGCCGGTTCGACGGTGGCGGCGAACGCGGCCAAGGCCGTGGGCTGGCGGTACTACGGCGACACGCCACCGGTCGTGACCGGCGTCGCCGTGCCCGCCCCGGCCGCGATCGTCAACGCGGGTTGGACGTGGGCGCCGCCGACCGTCGGCGTGATGCTGACGCCGGGCGTCGGCGAAATCGACCTGGCGTCGGTGTTCGACACGCACGACAAGTCGCTCGCGGACCGGACGTTGGCCGTGAGCGCGGACGGCGGCCCGGTCCGGTCACGGCATGGCCTGACGTTCCTGCCCCGCGCCGATCTCGCCGGCGCGGCCCCGGACCTGGATCGCCTGCTCGTGCCCGGAGCAGGCGTTCGCCTGGGCCGGGTCCCCGACGGTCTGGAGCCGGTGTACGTCCACTCCGGACAGGATTTCGCCTACAACGACGCCGTGCGGGACCTGGCCCGGACAACGGATGTGGCCACCGCCCGCTGGGCCGCCGAGACCATGGAACTGCCGACCGACGGCCTGCGACTGGACGGCCCGGCGTGGCCGTGGCAGCAGACGGCGTTGCCCATCCTGCTGATCCTTCTGGGTATTGCCGCGGTGATCCGCCTTCCGCGCCTTCGGACCACTGTGGGCACTCCCGTCCGGGCCTGATCGCGGTGGCTCCCTCGTGACGCGAGGGAGCCGCCGTCAGAACCGGCCCTTGATCAGCGAAGCACCTTGACGTTGTTCTCGCCCGAGGCGGGACGGAGCCGGCCGCCGTCTACTCGATGGTTCTTGGCGACGGGCGCCGCTGAGCCAGGCTCGCGTTCCGGGGCGACGTGAGTCCGTGCGGCGTTGACTTTGTCGCAAGATTTGACGCATCATGTTGCTACAAAGCTTGCGACAAAGGAGGCGCCATGACCCGCGAACCGTTACCGGACGCCGACCCGCCGGTGCGTGCGGCCGATCTGCGGCTGGCGGGCGAGTGGCTGGCCCGGCACGACCTGGCCGACGCCGGCCCGACCCCACTGCTGGCCAGCCGGCTGGCGGTCCGCAGACGCGCCCGCCTCGCCGCTCACGTCATCCTGGCCGTGCTGATCATCGCGAGCGCGCTCGCCGCGACCTTCGACCGGTTCGCCGTTTCCGGTCGCCCCTGGCCGCTGCTGGTCCTGGCCGCGCTGGTGGCCGGGCTGCTGCTGGCGCAGTCGCTGCTCGACTGGTGGGTGCGACGCGTCGACCAGCGGGCGGGCGCGACGCTGTCCCGCAGGGCAGCCCATCTGGTCCAGCCCGGCTGGCGGGCCGTGCTCGGCCGGCCGTACGCCGTCTTCGCGGTCGCCACGTTCGCCGGCGCGATGGTGCTGGCCGGGAGCGCCCTGGCCCTTCCCGACCCCACCGTGCGGCAGCTGGCCGTCGTGCTGCTGTTCGGCCTGCTCGGGGTGACGGCCATCACCGCCATGCAGTTGCGCCACCTGCTGCGGCGCCCGGTCGTGGCGCAGGACGAGGAGTCGCTGACCGCCGACGTCATCATGCGCGTGGAGGACGCCCGCGAGCTGACCACGCCGAGCGCGCAGTGGTCGCTGCCCATGGTGCTGCTGTTCGGCACCGCGCCCGGCTGGTGGAGTGCCGCCGCGCTCGTCTACCTGCTCCTGGGCCTGGCCGCGCTCGTCGCGCTCAACGCCAGGACGCCGTCGAGTGTGACGGTGGCCCGGCGGGCCATGAGCATCTGATGATCGTCATCGACGCGGCCTCACCGGTGCCGCCGTTCGAGCAGCTACGGGCCCAGCTCGCCCGGCAGATCCAGGATCGCACGCTGGCCGTGGGCGCCCGGCTGCCGACCATCCGCCACCTCGCGGCCGACCTCAGCCTCGCCGTCAACACGGTCGGCCGGGCCTACCGGGAGCTGGAGGAGGCGGGGCTGATCGAGACGCGCGGGCGGGCGGGCTCGTTCGTGTCGGCCGCCGGGGAGGAGGGCCGGGAGCGGGCCCGCCGGGCCGCCGCCGACTACGCGGCCGTGATCGCCAGCGTCGGCATCGACACGGGCGAGGCGATCCGCATCGTGCAGGCGGCCCTGACGTCCGGCGCGGCGGCAGCGGCCTCGTCATGACCGTGACCCGGCCGCGGGGGCACCCGGCCGGGCGCACGGCGCCGGCGTGTTGGCCGATCAGGGTGTACGTACAAGAACCCTCGCGGCCACCACCGGGCTCTCCTGGTCGGTCGGGGCTCGATAATTTCCGATAGCCCGACATGTCATACTTGCGCCCCCAGTGAACGATCTCGATGGAAGGGCGACGGACGGGAGCCGCGTGGAGCTACGGGACATCGAGATCTTTCTCACCCTGGCCGAGGAGTTGCACTTCGGCCGGACCGCCGAGCGGTTGCACGTCTCGGTGGCCCGTGTCAGCCAGGCGATCAAGAAGCAGGAACGGGCCATCGGCGTCGAGCTCTTCGTGCGGAACAGCCGCAACGTACGGCTGACGCCGGTGGGTGAGCAGCTCCAGGACGACCTGCGCCAGTTGCACTCGGGCCTGACGCGGAGCCTGGAGCGGGCCAGGCTGGCCGCCCGGGGCAAGACGGGCACGCTCCGGATCAGCCTGTTCCCCGCCAACCTCCAGGAACTGCGCCGGTACTGGGAGACCTTCCGCACCCGCCACCCGCAGTGGGAGCTCCGCCTGCGGATGTCGGGTTACGCGGACCCGTTCGCCCAGTTGCGCGACGGGGAGGCCGACATCCTGGTCACCTGGCTCCCCGTGGAGGAGCCCGACCTGACCGTGGGGCCCCTGCTCTTCGCCGAGCCGAGGGTGCTGGCCGTGGCCGCCGACGACGCCCTCGTCAAGCGGTCCTCGGTGTCCGTGGAGGCGCTCGGCGACTATCAGCACGTGGCCGTGGAACCGGTGCCCGGTTACTGGTTCGACCGCTACGTTCCCGAGCTCACCCCGAAGGGCAGGCCGATCGACCGCGCGGCCCCCGTGGGCAACATCGAGGACATCTTCGTGCACACGGCCATGGGCGACGCGGTCTCCCTCTTCCCGGTCCACGTGAGCTGGTACTACTCCCGTCCCGACATCGTCTACCTGCCCGTCAGGGACCTGGACGCGCTGCCGTACGGGCTGGTGTGGCTCAGTGAGACGGAGAACGACCTCATCCGCGCCTTCGCCCGGGTCGTACGTGACCTGGGGCCGCTGCCCGGCTGAGACCGTCGGCCGCGCTGCGTCGTGTCAGCGGTCATGTCAGTACGGCGACGGACCGGTATCAGGGCGGCCCGCGATGGTGGATGTCATCAGCGGTTCGGCGATCACGCCCCCGACATCGGGGTCACATCCCGGCACCCGCCCGTTTCCTCCACAGGTTCGAAGGAGCACATCACCATGTCCGTCACCCCTGCCGACCAGGACAAGCACACCCCGCGCACCGCGGCCCCCGATGCCGCTCCGGCCGCGCCCGGGGTGGCCGCCGAGGACAGCGGGGCCCCGCCGGAGACCGCCGCCGGGCAGGATCGCCCGGAGTTGCGGAAGGCGATCGAGGAGATCGTCGGCTACGGCTTCGCCGGGGTGCAGTTGCGCGTGCACGACGAGCGGGGCGAGTGGGTCGGCAGCGCCGGGGTGCGCGAGCTGGGCGGGACCGCGAAGCCGCCGACGAACGGGCGGTTCCGGATCGGCAGCTCCACCAAGACGTTCGTCGCGACCGTGGTGCTGCGGCTGGTGGCCGAGGGCAGGATCGGGCTGGACAGCCCGGTGGACGACTACCTGCCCCGGTTCGGCCTGGACCGGCGGATCACCGTGCGGATGCTGCTGCGGCACACCAGCGGGGTGTTCAACTTCACCGGCGAGTACTACGAGGACGGGACGATCGTGCCGGGGATCCCCTGGGCGGGCCAGGAGTGGGTGGACAACCGGTTCAGGACCTACCGGCCGGAGGAGCTGGTGGAGCTGGCGCTGTCCAGGCCGGCGCGGTTCGAGCCGGGGACGGGCTGGAGCTACTCCAACACCAACTACGTGCTGGCCAGGCTGCTGATCGAGGAGGTCACCGGCCGCTCGTTCGCCGGGGAGGCGCGACGGCTGATCCTGGAGCCGCTCGGGCTGTCGGGCACCGTGGTGCCGGGCACCTCGACGGATATCCCCGGGCCGCACGCCCACGGCTACTACCGGTACGAGGACGCGGGCCAGGAGAAGACGGTCGACGTCACCAGCCAGAACCCCTCCTGGATCTCCGCCGGCGGTGACATGATCTCGACCACCCAGGATCTCCACACGTTCTTCTCCGCGCTGCAGGGCGGCAGGCTCCTGCCCGCCTCGCTGCTGGCCGAGATGCGCGAGCCGGACCCGAAGATCGGCTACGGCCTGGGGGTGTTCGTGCAGGACCTGGGCCCGGACGGCGGCATCATCCTCCACCACAACGGCGGCATCGCGGGCTACGCGGCGCTGATGTACAGCACGCCCGACGGCGGCAGGACCATGACCGCCTCGCTGACCTACGTGGACGACGCCGCGCTGTCCATGGCGGAGGCGTTCCAGAAGGTGACGCAGAGGCTCGTCGAGGAGGTGTTCGGCGGCGGACAGGCCGAGCCTGCGCGGTAGGCCGGGCCGAGCACCGTGAACCCGTACGGGCCAGGCGCAGGGCCGGGCGCCGTGAACCCGTACGGCCAGGCCGGTTCGCATGGGTTTTCCGGTTCGGCCACGCGAAACCCGCGGGCTGTCCGCCGGTTCGCGGGCCGTTAGGCTGAGGCCGTGACACCCAACGCCGAGCGGGGGACGCCGTTGCGCGCGGACGCCGCGCGCAACCGCGAACGGGTGTTGCGGGTCGCCAGGGAGCAGCTGGCCGCGGGCGACGACTCGCTCATGCTGAACACCATCGCCCGGCTCGCGGGAGTGGGCGTCGGGACCGTCTACCGGCACTTCCCCAACCGGCACGCGCTGCTGGAAGCACTGCTGGCGGAACGCTTTCAGCAGCTCGTACGTGAGGCGCAGGCCGCGGCGGCCGACGAGGATCCGCTCGCGGGGCTGCACCGCCTCCTGCGCTTCACTCTCGGACGCGCGCTGGACGACGCCGGGTTCGCGGCGGTGCTCGGATCGGCCAGCGACGCCGACGCGCGGACCTCGGCGATGAAGGCCGAGCTCGACCGCGCCGTCGCGGAGCTGCTCGACCGCGCCCGCCGCGCGGGGGCCATCCGCCACGGTATCGAGGCGGACGACGTCCGCCGCCTGCTCTGCGGCATCGAGCACGCGGTCCGCTCCGGCGACAACGACGCCGGGTACGCGGAGATCTACCTCGACGTTCTCCTTGAGGGCCTGCGCCCTCCTCGCTGACAGCGGTCCGGAACCTCTTCTCGGGCGCGCGCCCTCGGTGTTGACGGCACTCCGAGACCGCTTTGCGGGCCTGTGCCACCCGCGCCGACCTTCTCGGGTCTGCGCCCCCGCGTTGACGGCAGTCCGGGACATCTTCAGGGCCCGCGCCCCGCGCCGGTGGCGGCTCGGGACTTCCGGTCCGGAAGTCCGCTGCCGCATGTCCGGCCCTTTTAACCGGATGGCTATCCGCTTATGTTACGGTACGAGCCGGAAAGCGGATAGCCATCCGTTGGCGACCGGCTGGTGAAGGGCGGGGCGATGGGAAAACGGGCCGTGGTGACGGCGGGGACCGGGGGAATCGGTCTGGAGACCGCGATGGGGCTGGCGGCGATCGGCTACGCGGTGACCGTGGTGGGCCGCGACTCCGAGCGGGGCGCCCGCGCGGTCGAGCGGATCGGCGCGGCCACGACCGGTCCGGAGGCGAGATTCGTCGCCGCGGACCTCGCGTCGCTCGATGCCGTACGGGCGCTCGCCACCCGCCTCGCGGAGGAGGGGCCGTTGAACGTCCTGGTCAACAACGTCGGGGCGATGTTCGCGGACCGGCGACAGACGGTGGACGGGATCGAGGCGTCGTTCGCCGTGAACCACCTTTCCCCGTACCTGCTGACCGAACTGCTGCTGGAACCGCTCCGGGCCGCGGGGCCGAGCCGGATCGTGAACGTCACCTCGGGTTCGGTCCGGGCCGCCAAACGCTCCTTCGGCGCCGTCGAGCCGCCGGGTGGCTACTACGGCTTCCACTGGTACGGCCGGGCGAAGCTCGCCAACCTCGCCTACACGCTGGATCTGGCGGAACGGCTGCGAGGCACGGGCATCTCGGTCTTCGCGGCCGACCCGGGCGGCGCGGCCACCGAGATGACCGACGGCACCATGCGGTCACCCAGGATCGTCTCGCCGGGGCTGCGGCTGCTGTGGCCGCTGGTCCGGCGAACCTTCGAACGCGCGACGTCCGGCTCCGCGTCGGTGGCGGCACGGCCGTCGATCCTCGCCGCGGCCGACGCCTCACTCGACGGGCGGACCGGGCTGGTCATCGGGCCCGAGGCCCGTCCTGTCACCCCTTTCGCCCCCGCCGCCGACCCGCGAACGGCGGAGGCCGTCCTCAGGCTCAGCCGTCAGCTGGCCCCGCTCACCCCGCCTGCCGGCGTGACCGCCTGAAGTGAACCGCTACCAAGGGATGATCGCCTGAAGTGAACGGCCAGCACGGGGTGATCTCCCGGAGCGAGCCGCCGCCACCGGCGGTACGTGAACCGGGACCTGGGCGGTCACCGCGAAACCGGCGGCACCGGCGTGAGCCGGCCCTCAGCCGGGTTCGAGGCGGAGGCGCCCGGCCCGGTGACGGCGGGACCGGTGACGGCGAGACCGTCACGGGGACGCGGCGGCGGCCGGGGCGCGTCGCCGGTTACGGCGTCCGCGAGGCCGCCGAGCCCTTCCTCGACCGGGTGCGGGGGCGGGCCGCCTGAGCGGTGGGCGGTACCCTCCTTCTCGGCTCGCCGTTGACCAGGGAAAACACGAGCCGGGGAAAACACGAGCCGGGGAAAACACGAGCCAGGGAAAACACGAGCCAGGGAAAACACGAGCCGGGGAAGACACGGGCCACGGGAAACACGGGGGAGACGGCCATGGACACCACCGCTGACCGGATGGCGGCGGCGTACTTCGACGCCATCGGATTCCTCTGCGAGGTGACGCCGATGGGCCGGTACGCCGAGCGGGGCACCGCCCGCGCGGCGGTGACCGGCGCGGGCGTCGCGACGCTGAACGCGGCCTACGACACGGCCCCGGAACCGGATCTCGGGGCGCTCGACGAGATGGCGACCGAGGTCGGCGGGCAGGCCGTGCCATGGTCGATCATGGTTCGTGGCGAGGCGGGGGACGAGGTCGCCGACCTCGCGGCCCGGCACGGGCTGGCCGGGCGCAGGGCTCTGTCGATGCTGGCCTGCGCCGTGGGCGACGTCGTGTTCCGGACCGGCGAGGCGGGGCGAAAGCCGGTGCGCGAGGTCGGCGCGGCCGAGAGCGATCTTTACACCGAGGCTCTCACCCGGGGCTTCGAGGCTCCCGAGGGAATCTTCGGCTCGTTGATGGGCGGTGGCGTGCTCGACGCCGATCCCGTCACCGGCTATCTGGCCGAGGAGTCCGGGCGGCCCATCGGCACCGGGCTCGGGATCCGGACCCCCGGCGTGGTCGGCGTGTTCAACATCGCCGTCGTTCCGGCCGCCCGGGGCCGTGGCCTGGGCCGGGCGATCACCGAGGCCGTGCTGCTGGACGGCGTCGCGACCGGAGCGGACGCGGCCTACCTGCACACCAGCGCGATGGGCCGGCCGCTCTACGAGTCGATGGGCTTCCGTCTCGTGGAGGAGTGGACCGTGTTCGAAGCGTCGTGAAGGAAGAGACCGTCCGGGCATGGACGGTGCTCATCCGATCTCGACCGGGCGCCGAGCACCGGGACCCACCCGTACACATATGGAAGAGGATTCATGAACTTCAGTGAGAACGTGCGCTCGGCCTTCCGGCGAGGCGAGAGCGACGCCGTGGTGCGCATGAGTGAGGCCGAGATCGAGCGAGCACAGGCGGCCGGAGACCCGGCGGGTGAGGTGGAGGCCCGGTACAGCCTGGCCCGGGTCGCCATCCGCGGCGGTGACCTGCCGGGCGGGGAGGCCCGGGCCCGGGAGGCGCTCGCGGTCGCGCTGCGCTCCGGTGACCGGAGCCTTGAGGAACGGCCGAGGCACGTGCTGGCCGCCGTGGCGCGCATGTCCGGCGACCTGCTCCGCGCCCGGGATCTGTACCGGGAGAGCATCGCCCTCAACGAGGTGCTCGGCCGGCCCGAGACGGTCAGCTCCGAGTATCACAACCTCGCGTTCTGCGAGCTGGGCCTGGGCGATCTCGACGTGGCGAGGAGGCTGTTCGCCGAGGGCCGCGAACGGGTGTTCCGCAACGGCTGGGACGACTTCGTGCCGTACGTCTGCGTGGCGGGCGCCGCGCTCGCCTCGGCCGAGGGTGATCACGGGCGGGCGGCGCGGCTGGCCGGGGTCGCGGATGCCGCGTTCGCGTCGCTGGGCCAGGTGCCGGATCCCGACGACGCGGCCGACCTTGCCAAGGTGCGTACCGCCGCGATCGAGGCGCTCGGCCCGGACGCCTTCGACGAGGGGTACGCGCGAGGCCGGCTCCTCGATCCGCGCGCGGCGTTCGCCGGGGACCGACGCTGACGCGACGGTCCCCGAGGCTGCCCTTGGTCGGGAGGAGTGCGCACCTCCTCCGGTGATTCGCCGGTGCGAGGGTGCCGGCCGGACCCGCCGGCCGGATCAGTCGCGGACGGCGCAGAGGAGACGGTTGTGGCCGCGCTGCCAGAGGGTGCCGGTCTCGGCGAATCCGGCCTCGCGGAGGGCGTCGACGTGCTCGGAGAGCAGGGAGGACTCCGAGCCGTGGTGGTCGGCGCCCGCGGTGGTGCGCGCCGTGTGGAGTTCGGCGAAGGCGGGATCCGCGGCGACCGCCTCCCACCACTGGCGCCAGTCCTCGGGGTGGCCTCCGGCGAACGCGCGCCGGGTCTCCCGGTCGTGCACGGCGCGTTCGAGGCGGGCGATGGCCGGGGTGGTGTCGTCGCTCTCCAGGTGGTCGCCGTTGAGCAGCAGCCCGCCCGGCCGCAGCACGGTCGCGAGCTCGGCGTACATCTTCCTGAGGTCCGGTCCGGAGATCCAGTGCAGCGCGGTGGTGCTCACCGCGACGTCGGCCGGTCCGTCCAGGCCCAGGGAGTCGGTCCAACCGGGGGTGCGCAGGTCGAGGGAGACGAAGGTGAGGTGCGGGTAGGCGGCCCGGCCGAGGCCGAGCAGCAGGGGGTCCGCGTCGACCGAGATCACTCTCGCCCCGGGCAGTCGATCCAGGAGGCGGGCGGACAGTGAGCCCGGCCCGCAGCCGAGGTCGATGACCAGCGGATCGGGGCGGCCCGTCGCCTCGACGGCGTCGATCAGCGCGGTGAAGCGCTCCTCGCGGTCGGGCAGATAGCCCTCCTGCTGGCGGTCCCAGCGCGCGATCCATTCGAGTGCGACATCGTGGGTGAGCACCATGGCCTCCCTGTAACTGCCGTGTAAGCTTATGACAGTCACAATCTAGAACGCGAGGATGTAACCGGTCAAGTGGATTTCAACAGTCACGCTGATGTGATCGTCCGGGTGGCGGTGGGGTTGGTCAACGAGCTGACCCCGGGAGAGAGGCGGGGCCGCGACTTCCCGTCGCTGCCCGATCTCGCCGCCGCCGCCACGGAGGGCCTGCGCACCGGCTACCCGGGCCATCGGGAGGTCACCGAGGCGGAGGCCGATGAGCTCGCCGAGATCGCCGCGCGGCTGCGCGTGGTCTTCGACGCCGTCACGAGGGGGGACATCGACGCCGCCGCCCAGCGGATCAACGATCTCCTTGAGGAGACCCGGGCCCGGCCGATGCTCGAACGTCACGACGGGGAGCCCTGGCACCTGCACTTCCACGGCCCGGGTGGCACCATGGCGGGCGACTGGGCCGCGAGCTGTGCCACCGGTCTCGCGATCGTGCTGGGGAGCGAGTACCACGACCGTCTCGGGGTGTGCACGGCGCCGCACTGCGACCGGGTCTACGTGGACGTCTCCCGCAACGGCACCCGCCGGTTCTGCGGCACCACCTGCCAGAACCGCGTCAAGACCGCGGCCTTCCGCGCCAGGGGCAAGGTCTCGTGAAGGCGCGCTCCCGACGGTCCGCGGTCGGGTTCGGGTTCAGCCGACGAGGCGTTTGCGCCAGTCGAGGGGGACGACGGTGATGGCCCGCGAGGGATCGCCGTCCCACTCCACCGGGAGGCCGGTCTCCCCGAGCGCGGCCACGACCTCTCGCCCGATGGACGCCGTCGTGTCCGAGGAGCCGTCGAGCCCGCCGTACAGGAGGGTCAGCCCGTGTCCGGCCGCGGCCGAGTCCATGCACTGGCTGTGGAACTGGACGACCAGGAACCTGTCGTCCCGACCGCCCAGCCGTTCGACCAGCTCGGCGAGCTTCCCGGCACTCGCCCGGACGTGCCGGTGACCGTCCTCTGTCAGTACGGTGATCGCGAACATGCCGGTCACCCTGGCACAGGGTATGGACGGGGGACCAGTCCCCGGAGGAGATCCGGGGCCGCGCGGTGAGGTCACCGGCAGTCCTGGTCCCCGGTCGCCGGGGCGCGGCTCGCGTACGGGAATCTCCAGGACGGTGGCCGGCTCGTCCCGGAGTTTTCGTACGCGGGGCGGGTCCGGGGCCTCAGAGCGTGACGACGACCTTTCCCGGTACGTGTCCCTCCTCCTGATATCTGACGGCCGCCCGGATCTCCTCGAACGGGTAGAGCCTGTCGATGATCGGAGTGACCTTCCCGGCCTCGATGAGCTTGGTCAGCGTCGTCAGGTTCCTCCTGTTCTCCGGGCACTGGACCACGTCCGTCCTGGCCGTCCGCTGGGACACGAACGGCGCGGTCGCGAGGGCCGAGAACATGTGACCGACGGGCCGCAGCCATCGGCCGCCGGGTCCGCCGACGATGACGTAGGCCCCTTTGGGAGTCAACGTCCGGCGGCAGGCCGACACCGGGCGGCCTCCCGCGACGTCCAGCAGGAGGTCGTAGCGCCGCTCGTTCCGGGTGAAGTCCTCCTTGGTGTAGTCGATGACCTCGCCGGCGCCGATCGAGCGGACCATGCCCACGTTCCCCGTACCGCAGACGCCGGTGACCTCCGCGCCGAACGCCCGGGCGAGCTGCACGGCGAACGTCCCCACCCCTCCCGAGGCGCCGTTGACGAGGACCCGCTGCCCCGGCCGGATCCGTCCGTCGTCGCGCAGGCCCAGCAGGGCGGTGCACGCCGCCATCGGTACCGCCGCCGCCTGCTCGTACGACAGGTTCTTCGGTTTCGGCGCCAGCTCGTCCTCCTTGACGCACACGTACTCGGCGAAACCGCCCCCCTTGAGCAGCGCGAACACCTCGTCGCCGGGGCGGAACGCCGTCACGTTCGCGCCGACCGCCTCGACCCGCCCGGCCATGTCGGCGCCCAGGACGCCGAGCTTCGGGGCGCGGAACCCCAGGCCGCCGGGCATCAGGCGCGCGACGTACGGCTCGCCTCTCATGTTGTGCCAGTCGTAGGGGTTGACGGAGGTGGCGCGCACCCGGACGAGTACCTCGCCGTCGCCGGGGACGGGCGTGTCGATCTCCGTCAGATCGAGGACGTCGGGTGAGCCGTACGAGCGCAGGACGAACGCTTTCAACGCATTCTCCTCATCCATCGCGGGTGGGGTACGGGTCTGCGGGGGCGCCCTGCTCGCGGACCGGCGTCGTAGCCGGTGTCGGTGGATCGGAGGCGTCGCCGACCAGGTGGCGCCGGGGATGTCCCGTGCCACGAGATTCACGGTAGAAGACCCCCAGGAGGGACTCATCAGCCGAAAGTACGCCCGATCGATGGATGATCGGCCGGTCCGGGACGGGCTGTTCTCCGCTGATGGAGGCTGTTGGGGATGGAGCGTCACCGTCCGGGGTGTTTCCTGTGTCGCCCGGCTCAGTTCCTGACGCGTCTGGTCTCGTAGGCCCACATGGCGATCTCGACGCGGTTGCGGGCACCGAGCTTGGCCATCAGGCTCGCGATGTGGGTTTTGACGGTGCTGAGGGAGATGTGGAACTCGCCGGCGATCTCGCTGTTGGTCCGTCCCCGCGCCACGGCGACGAGGATCTGCTCCTCCCGTTCCGTGAGCGCCTCGACGGGGTGCGGTAGCGACGGTGAGGCGGGTCCGTTGTCGGCGAAGGCGCTGAGCAGCCGCGCGGTGACGCTCGGGGCGATGAGCGCGTCACCGGCGGCGGCGGCGTGGACGGCCTGGGAGAGCAGGACGGTGCCGGCGTCCTTGAGCAGGAAACCCCGGGCGCCGGCCCGCAGCGCGGCGTATACGTACTCGTCGAGGTCGAACGTGGTGATGACGACGACGGCGAGGGGGTCGCCGACGTCCGGCCCGGCGAGGAGGCGGGTGGCCTGGATGCCGTCGAGGCCGGGCATCCGAATGTCGAACAGGCACACGTCGGGGCGCAGGCGCCGCGCGAGCTCGACGGCTCGCCGCCCGTCGGCGGCCTCGCCGACGACCTCGATGTCCGGCTGGGCGTCGAGGATCATCACGAGCCCGGTGCGGACGATCTCCTGGTCGTCGGCGACGAGCACCCGGATGCTCATGCCGCCCCGGTCCTGGGCAGTACGGCGGTGACGGTCCAGCCCCGGTCGGGGTCCGGGCCGGCCTCGCAGGTGCCGCCGAGCAGCTCGGCGCGTTCGATCATGCCGATGAGCCCGTACCCCGGTGGCGCGGGCGGGCGTACGGAAACGGTGTCGCCGTCGTCGCTCACGCGCAGGCGGACCGATGTGTCGTCGGCGGTGACGCGGACCTCGACGCGGGTGGCGTGACGAGCGTGCCGCCGGGCGTTGGTGACCGACTCCTGGGCGAGGCGGTAGATGGCGGCCTCGACCGACGGGGTGAGGTCGCCGAGGTCGTCCGGGATCTCCACGTCGACGGACGGACCGGACGAGCCCCGGCTCGCGAGCTGCCGGAGGTCGGTGACGCGCCGGCCGGGCGCGAGGTCCGCCGGTTGGTCCCGGCGCAGGACGCGGACCATGGCGCGCATCTCGGCGAGGGCGCGCGACGCCTCGGCCTCGATCACGTGGAGCGCCTCGGTCGCGGCGTTCGGCCGCGACGCCGAGGTGGCGAGGCCGGCCTGGGCGCGGATCGCCATCGCCGAGACGTGATGGGCGACGATGTCGTGCAGGTCGCGGGCCAGCTGCTCGCGTTCGAGCATCTTGACCTGGTCGAGCTCGCGCATCCTCGCCCTCGCCCGGTACCGGAGTGCCCCGCCCAGGGCGACGGCGGAGAACATGACGGCGAACGCGGCGACCACGTCGGCGGGGGCGAGGCGGTCGAAGACGATCGAGAGGTGGACCGCGACGAGCATGATCGCGAACCCGATCACCACCTCGCGCCCGGACCCCCACCGGGCCAGCGAGTACACGACGAGCAGCAGGTAGCCCATCGTGTGTGTCTCCGTGGGATCGCCGCCCGTCAACAGCGGGGCGAGGCTCGTGGTGCCGAAGACGATCACGACCACCAGCAGCGGCCTGCTCCGGCGCCACAACAACGTGGGGACCAGCCCCACGGTGACCGCCACCGAGACGACCCGCCACGGAAGGTCCGGCCGCAGCGCCCCTTCGAGCAGCGCGACCGGCACGAGCACCCCCACAAGCGCCCAGTCCCGCCACACCCGCGCCGGCGGGTCGGGGGGACGGGGCTCGTCCCACAGGGAGCGCACTAGGGGGAGCACCTCACCATGGTACGAGAGCACATATCACTTCGGCTCGGCCCAAAGTACGAGAGCTACCTTTCCCCGTGACTCCGTGACTCCGTGACTCCGGGGGCGGCCGTCACCCCGCCGTGGGGTCGAGGCCGCCCACGATGGCTTTCAGACCGGCCACCACCTGGGCCGCGGACGGGGCCTGCTCGGGGTCGAGCAGCCACTGCGTTATGACGCCGCCCATCAGGGCCAGCTGCACCGCGCCCAGTGTGCGCGTCACGTCGTCGTCGATCGTGTCCTCCGGAACACCCGTCAGGATCGCCACCAGCCCGCGGCGGCCCTCGGCCTGGCCGCGTGCCAGATGCTGCCGCAGCTCGGGATAGTGCTCGGCCTGCAGGAGCGCCTCGAAGCTGGCGATCCACAGCGGCCGTTGCGCGGTGAAGGACTCGATGATCCTCGCCCACATGGCCTCGTACTGTTCGGCCGGGGTGGCACCCGGTCTGGCGTAGCCGGACAGGGTACGGCCGGTCTCGGTGCCCCACTCGTCGATGGCCTCGATGAGGGCCGCGTTCAGCAGCGCCTCGCGCGAGCCGAAGTGGTAGCCGATGGCGGCCATGCTGACCCCGCCCGCGGCGGCCGTGATGTCACGGATGGTGGTGCGCGCCCACCCCTTCTCCACCAGGCAGCGCCGGGCCCCGGCCAGCAGATCCTCGCGATTTCCCATGCCAGGCATGCTATCCGCGCCTGGGACGGACGAATTAGGCGCTTGCCTAAGGCAATCGCATTGCGCAAGCGCCCAAATCCACACTATGGTCGCCGGTATACCAAGCGACGACCCCCGGGAGATCCACCGTGACCAGTCCCGTCCGCGCCGAGCTGCACATCGACGGCCGCCGCCTGTCCTATCTCGACTTCGGCCGCACGGGCCGCCCCCTGCTCGCCCTGCACGGTCACCTGTCCGAGGGCGCGAGTTTCGCCGACCTGGCCGCCGGGCTGGCTCCCGGCTGGCGCGTCATCGCTCCCGACCAGCGCGGCCACGGAGACTCCGATCGGGCGCCCGACTACTCCCGCCAGGGGTATCTCGACGACGTCCTCGCCCTGCTGGACCATCTCGGTCTCGACCGGGTCGCGATCCTGGGCCATTCGCTGGGCGCCATCAACGCCTACCAGTTCGCCGCCCGTCACCCCGGCCGGGTCGAGGCCCTCGTCAACGCCGAGGGGCCGGTCTCGCTCGACCCGCACGGCCCCAACCCGCTGGCCTTCGTCCTCGCCCTGCGCGACCAGGCCCCCACCCGTGAGGCGCTCGTCGAAGGGCTCGGCGAGATGGCCCCCTTCTTCGCCGGCACGTTGCGGGAGAACGCCGACGGCAGCTGGCGGCTGCCCTTCCATCCCCAGGACATGGTCGACTCCGAGGATCTGGTCCACGGCGACCACTGGGACGACTGGCTGGCGAGCACCTGTCCCGCCCTGCTGGTCCGGGGCACCCAGGGCGTCATCCCCGCCGACCAGGCCCGGGCCATGGTCGAACGACGCCCCGGCACCCGCCTCGCCGAGCTGGACGCCGACCATTTCGTCTACGCCACCGACCCCGCCGGATTCGTCAAGGTCGTCCGCGAGTTCCTCACCTCGGTGACCGGCCCGTGACGGGACTGACGGGACTGACCGCGATGGACCGGCCGGCTGCCAGGGCCCTGAACCTGCTCGCGCCCTCCCGCTCCAGCCAGGTGGCGAAGTCCATGAGACCCGGATGCAGCGCGCGCAGCGCGGGAATGTCGGCCCTCCAGCCGCCGAAGGACTCGGCGCGCGCCGAGTCGCCGATGTCCACGCCGTTCTCCGTGAGCGTCTCCGGCGCGATGGGCTCGGCCGGGAGGGGGTGCCCGACGACCTTCTCGATGGCGGTGACGAGCTGCCGCCCGGTCAGCTCGTCACCGGCGAGCTCGACGGCCCTGCCGAGGTAGGTGCCGGGGTCGGCGAAGGCGAGCGCGGCGAACGCCCCGATGTCGGTTACGGCGATCAGCTGGACCGTGGAGCGCGCCGGGATCATCCTGATCAGCGCGGTCTCGCCGAACACGCCGAACGGTCCCGAGGTGTGGTTCTCCATGAACATCACCGGACGCAGGATCGTGTGCGGCAGGCCGAGCGCGCGGACACGCTGCTCGATCTCCCATTTGGTGTTCCAGTGGCTGATGCCGGTGTCCCGGTCCGCACCGCCGACCGAGGTGTAGACGAGGTGCCCGGCCCCGGCCGCGAACGCCGCCTCGGCCACGTTCACCCCGTGGCGCACCTCGTCGCCGTCGAAGTGCGGAGCCCCGGCGGCCCGCTGGACGCTGAAGACGCCGTGAACGCCCTCGGCCGCCGCGTCCAGCGACGGCCGGTCGCCCATGTCGCCCCTGACGAGTTCGGCGCCCGCCCCGGCGAGCGCCCGCGCGGCCTCGGCCGACGGATCCCTGACCAGGGCGCGAACCCGCCATCCGTCGGCCAGCAGTCGTCTCGCCGTGGCGCCTCCCTGCCGGCCGGTGGCGCCGGTGACCAGGATGATCTTCTCTGCGCGGGACATGGCTCTCCTGCCGCTAGAATGTGGAGCACTGCTCCGATATTAAGCGGAGCGGCGCTCCTTTTGTCAACGCCTGGAGAGCACGCCGCATGGCCGAGGTGATGCGCGCCGACGCGCGCCGCAATTACGAGCAACTGCTCGCCGTGGCCAGGGAGGCCTTCGCCGAGCACGGAACCGAGGCCTCCCTCCGCGACGTCGCCCGCCGCGCGGGTGTCGGCATCGGCACCCTCTACCGGCACTTCCCCACCCGTGAGGCCCTGCTCGAAGCCCTGATGAGCAGCGGTTTCGACGCCCTGCGGGTCAGGGCCGAGGGTCTGCTGGCCGCCCCCTCGCCGCACGACGCGCTGCTCACCTGGCTGCGCGAGCTGGCCGCCGGCTCGACCACCTACCGGGGTCTCCCGGAGTCGGTGATGGCGGCCCTGCGGGAGGAGGGCTCCGAACTCCACGCCTCCTGTCACGCCATGCGCGCCGCCGGCGGCCGGCTTCTCGCGCGAGCCCAGGAGTCCGGGGCCGTACGCGCCGACCTCACCGCCGCCGAACTCCTCGCCCTCGTGGCGGGCATCGCCTGGGTGAGCGAGCAGTCGGCCGGTCAGGCCGGTCTGATCGACCGGCTGCTCTCCGTAACCGCCACGGGCTTCGCCGCCGACCGGCCGCCCGTCACCACCCCGGCCTGACCCGGGCCGGCCGCCCGGCTCGCGGCGTCGTACCGGGTCAGATGTCACCGCTCAGCCGTGCCGGCAGGCCGTGGGAATCGGCGATCGGCGTCCAGAGTTCGACGAAGCGGGTCTTCGCGCGGTTGGCCTCGGCGGACAGGGAATTGCCGCGCCGATAGTCGGTGTCCGTGTCGACCGGACTCTGGCATCCTCCGCCGAGATGGCGCCGCGCCCACGAGCCGAAAGCGGCGTCCGCCCTGTACGAGGTGTCGAGCGCCTCGACCAGGGCGTTCTTGAGGGCGGTTCCGCCCGTGAGGGACCCCACCTCCAGGGAACGGGCGGTGGACAGCTGCCTGCTCCGGGCCTTGGTGACATCGTTGATGGGCTTCTCCCCGTACCGCTGACACTCACGGACGTCCGCGATCGCCCCGCCGAGGTTGGTGCGGGCCGCGGCGCTGCTCGACAGCAGGCGGTCGATCGCCTCGGCCTGCGCGACCCCCTCGTCCCCGGTGCTCTCCGGGGAAGGGGACGCGGTGGTCGTGGGAGGCGGAACGGTGGGGGAGGCGGACGATCCGCCGGACCCGGCCGGGCCGCTCCGCGCGGTGTCGGTGCCGGACCGCGCCAGGAGGACCCAGACCGCGACGATCACCGCGCTGAGGGCGAGCACCGCGAGCGCCGTGACCGCCAGGACGTGGCCGCGCGTCCAGGCCCCCGCACGCCGGTCATGCCGGGACCCGTACGAGAAGTCCTTCGAGACGAGGACCTCCTCGCACGCGGGGCACCGGGAGAGGTTGTTCGATTCGGCTCCGCAACTGCCGCACAGCCAGCCGGAGACCAGGGACTCTGTCAAAACGTCTCTCCTGAAGGGGTGTTCACGAGGGGCCGGCCGATGCGTCTCGGCCCCGGCTACCTTCCGGCGTGCTGGGAGCCGGAATCGGAGAAGAGCGATCCGGGGCCGGGATCGGGCACGGGGAGGCCCATCATCGTGAGGGTGTTGCGCAGCACGGTCTCGCTGCTCACCACGAACTCGTAGACATTGGTGGACTGCTGGGCGTTCATCACCTGGCCGATCAGCGTCAGCAGGCGCTCCGTGTCCGCGTTGCGGTGGTTGACCATCTCGGCCGATGTCTGGGCCATGACACCCGCGTTCTCGGCGAGGCGGGCCGCGTACGGGGAGACCCAGTGCGTCATTCCCTCGGAGAGGAAGTCGCGCCAGAGCTCGCGCAGCTCGTTCATCCGCTCCACGTTGACCTTGGCCGTCTCGTGCGCCTCCTGGTCGGCCAGACGCTGCTGCCACATCTCCTGCTGCTGCCGCACGATGGGCTGGGCGGCCTCGACCCGGAGGTAGGCGGTGCACTCAAGCTGGACGCCGTCGACGGTGAAGAGCCGTACGCCCTTGATCCGCTCGTTGATCCTCGCCTCGGCCCTGTGGGGAAGGTGCGGGGCGTGCTCTCTCGCGACGCGGCGCACGGTGTCGCTGATGTGCCACCGGCTCGCCTCACGCTGGCCGTCTATCGCGGTCCGCAGCGCGGACCGCGAGCACTCCCCCGTCGCGGACCAGTGCAGCCGGATCGACACAGTGAACGCGAATCCGTCGTTGAGCGCCGGTGTGTCGAACGAGAAAGGGGGGTCTATGACACGCGTGTTGACCGGCTCGGGATACGACGGGGAGGAGACCGGCGATCCCAGCCACTCCATGAACCTCGTGAACCGGCCCTGACGCGACGGTGCCCGGCCGGTGGGGGCGGCGCTCATCGAAAACTCCTCGAATCAAGGTGGGAGAGCAGGGTGTCCGCGACATGCGGGGGGATCTTGCCGCCGCCCCACCAGAGGAGATGGAAACGCAGCGCCACGTTCAGCCGCGCGTCGGAGCCCAGCTCCGCGACGAGGGCGCCGATCGCGCCGACCAGTCCCGGCGCGCGGTCCGCGGCCTGGATCCAGTGGAGCAGGGCGGTCCAGGCGCGGCCACTGGTCTCCGCGTCGGTGAAGGCGCTCCTCCAGAGGCCTCCGATCCGGGCGCGGCGGGTGTCGTCGCCGCCGCCGAGCATGGTCAGCAGCGCCGGCCGCCCGCCCGCCTCGTCTCCCGGGACCAGGGCCAGCCGTACCAGCGACCGGGAGACGGCCACGTTGAGGCCCGTGTCGTCCGCGTGGGCCCAGCGCGCGAGTTCGTCGACGACCGCGTCACGGAACCCCTGCAGGAAGAGCTCCGTCATCGCGCGCGCCACCTCGTCGCGCAGCCGTGGCCCGGACACGGCGATGCCTCGCAGGCTTAAGAGCGCGTCGTGGAAGAACATGCCGCCGAGAGAGGTGCCGTAGGCGCGCGCGGCCGCCGAACGACGGACCAGCGAGCCCCGCGCCCACGTTCTCAGGAGCCCGCGCACCCGCCCGGTGAGAGCCGGGTGCCGGGCGGCGACCTCAAGCGCCCACGCGGCCAGCCAGTGGTGCTCGACGTGGTTCGAGCGGACCCATCCGCTGATGAACTCCGCCTCGATCTCGGCGTAGTCGTAGCCGGCGAGCTTCCCGACCGCCTGGGCGGCGGCCATGCGGATCCGCGGATCGGGATCCCGCGTGAGGGCGTGCAGCCATGCGGTCAGCGGCGCGCGCAGTATCGGATGGTCGTGCCAGGCCACGTCGAGGACCGCGGCGGTCAATGCCGGTGTGCGCAGCCGGATGCGCCGCATGATCTCGTCGGTCTCCGAGGTGTCGTCGGCCCTGGCGTATCTCAGCCAGTTGCCCAGCCTCTCGTCGAAGGCCGACCAGACGGAGTCCGGGGCGGGCGGGGCGGTCTTGACCGAGTCGAGCAGGTCGGCCAGGTGGAGGGCTGCCGACGTTATCCTCACCATCGACTCCCCGCCGAGAACGGAGACGGCCAGCAGGAAACTGCGCTCGTACTTCGTTCCCCTGTCCTTCCCGCCGTCCCCCGGGCCCTCGCCGGACAGCAGTTCCTCGGCGCACCTGCGCAACCGCTGCGGGCGCTCGTCGAGCACCTCGTCAAGGCCGCGGCCGTCGACCACGCTCTGGGCGACGGACCGGGCGAGCCCGCTCGCCTCCCGGGGGCCGCTGTCACCGCCCAGCTCGTCGTATACGCGCACTTCGGAGGCCGTCGCGCGGGCGCGCTTCTGCGGATCCGACACGTTGAGACACGAGAGCCGGTAGGCCAGGACGCGCTCGAACACGGCGATCGGCGGCGGGGCCCGATGGGTCACGACGAGGGTCTCGCCGTGCTCGGGCACCGGCCGGAGGGAACCGTCGACCAGGATCACGAAGGAACACCCGGCGCTCCTGGCGAGATGGGACAGATGCCGGAACCGGGTGTCGTCCCCTCTCCGCACCCATTCGGCTCCGGTCGCGTCGAGCAGGTAGCCCGTCTTCTCCCGCAGGTCGCCGGCCCGGAGCCGGTAGGGGTCGACCCCGGCCGGGAAGACGCCGATCCGCGCCTCCGCCGTCTTCCACGCCGGGCCGTGGGCGAGGGCCGCCAGGCCCGCGGTCGCCCGCCCGGTGCCGGACTGGCCGGACACGATGCCGACACACCCGGATCTCAGATGCTCGACGAGCCGGGAGATGCTCTCGGTGATCACGATGTGGGCGAGGTCCAGCTGAGCGACCTCCTGCGGGGTGAGCGGGGCCGCCTGTGGCCGCTCCTCGGTCCTTCCGTAGTTGTAGAAGTAGATGTCGTTCCCGGCCTGGGTGACCCGGGCGCCGTCGCCCAGGGTGAACCGGTTGCCGGCGACGGTCTCGGCGACGACTTCGAGCGCGTCCGGGTGATCGGACATCAGCCGCCGCAGATTCTCCCCGCGCAGGTCGCGCTCTCGCGCCTCGTGCGCCATCTGCTCCTTGGGGGCGAGGAGCCTCTCGGACTTTTCCTCGAGACGGTCCAAAAGCGGTCCGGCGGGGGATTCGCCGGAACCCGGAGGGGGCTGACCCGGTCTTCTCCCCGGCCCGGCCGGTGCGTCTTCCGGGGGCTTTCCCTGGGGCGGACGTTCCGGATCTCCTTCGGAGGGGCCGGATGGTTCGTTGCTCATGTGTCATCCGTCGAGGTGTTGAAAATGTACATGTCGCCATTGCTCTGTTTGATGTGGTTGCCGGGGCCGGGGAGGTTCCACTGCGTGCCGATCATGGTCGTACCGCCGGTGCCGGTGCCGGTGCCGGTGCCGGTGCCGGAGTCGGTGTCGCGGCCAGGGGCGGGGGCGGTGTCGTCGGTCTCTTTCCGGGCCGCGGGGTTCGCCGCCCTCGGCTCCCCCTGTACGGCCGGCCCGGTGGGACCGCCCGCGACGTGGAGGTAGGCGATCTGGCCGAACCCCTTGGCGGGGTCCTCGACGTGCACCTGCTGGAACGCGCGCGGCCTCAGCCCGTCGACTCCCGCTTCGACGACCTCGTAGACGGGGGAGGAGACGAGGAGGGCCAGGTCACCGTTGCGCGGGTCCCGCAACGCGGCCCGCAGCTGGTGGGCGTTCAGAAGACGGCTCAGCACGATGAGAGCGGGGCCCGCGTAGCCCAGTTCGCTCCGCTTCAGCAGGCCGATGTGGATCGCCATCCGCAGCTTGATCTGCATGCTCGCCCCGTGGTCCTCGTTGTGCGCGGCGAGGCCGTCGTCGAGATGCCGGACGAAGCCCCCCACCACCGCGGACAGATCACATTCGGGAGGGATGACGGCCATCTCCCCGTCTCCGCCGGGATGCCGGTCCCAGCTTCCCCGGTCGAGGCCCACCGACTCCGCACTCATGCTGAGCTTGGCGTCCAAAACGCGTTGCAGGGCGTCCTGCTGCCGGATGTTGCGGCCGACGCTGTACTGCTTGATGTCGACGCCGACCACGCATTGAGTGAGGAGAGCGCTTCCAGCCATTATGGGAACGCCTTTCTGTTATCACCGGAAACGAATAATCGAAATCGCAGAGATTGGTACCGGGTGTTGGCTGCGGCGAATCGAATTAACCATGCTCAATGCCATCTTGTGCTGCATTGAGCATAAAAGATGATATTTTTCTATAAATACACACAAAGTGGACATGCGGTCGCGTATGGGGCGGGCTATCCGCGTGCGCCCATGCGGGTACCCATTATGTGGAAAACCCGTCGCTGGAAGTGTCGAAAATCAGACACAAGCGGTGCGAAACTCTGCGGTGTTCAGCACGAGGAAGATCGAGTTCTCCGAGGGTCGCGACGACGATTCGTCTTCGTGCCGTGAGAACGGGCCCCTTGTGCGCGGAGATCGCGATTCCGTGGCCACCGCGCTCCGGAACGGCTCGATCGCCAGGCCGTGCTCCCCGTGCTCCCCGTGCTCCCCGTGCTCCCCGTGCTCCCCGTGCTCCCCGTGCTGCTCCTGCTCCCCATGGGTGGGGCCATGCCGACACGGCTCGAAGGGCGGGACGCCGGACCGCCGGGCATCGCCGGCCGGGGCGTGCGCCTCCACGTCCGGCACCTCTGGATCGTCCCGGGGCTCTCCCCGAGCCCGGCGGCGCAACGCTTCGTCGCCGTGCGCCGGGGACAGGACCTCCCGACGGCGGGAACGTCGCCGCCGGGATCCTCACCGGGGCGAGCAGGGTCCGGGAAACGGCGACGCCGGGTCCTCGCCTCCGACGAGGACCCGGCGATGATCGCTTTCACGTTCGTCCGGACGGCCGGGGCGGCCCGCCGCCTCCCTCGCGGGTCCCGGAGCCGACGGCTGACAGCCGGCCTGTCACCTCATGATGCTCTGGTGGTCGTGTGCCTGCCTCTGGAGCGGGATGCCGTTGAGCGCGTCGCTCTTCACCGGCGTCTCCTCGACGGCCGGCGTCCGCCGGTGGCGGCCGACGCGCGGGACCACCGCGATGAACAGCGCACCGAGCAGGGCGGGCAGGACGAACCCGTAGAAGTTCCATTCGAAGCCGAGGCCGGAGCCCAGCAGCCAGCCGCCCAGGAGCGGACCGGCGATCGCGCCGGCCCTGCCCACGCCGAGCGTCCAGCCGAGGGCGGAGCCCCTGCCGGCGGCCGGGTAGAAGATCGCCACATAGCCGTTGACCAGGATCTGGGTTCCCACGCTGCCCAGTCCCGCGACGGCGACGCAGAGCATCAGCAGGCCGGTGCCGAGGTCGAGGCTCATCAGGTAAATGGACACGGTGGCGGCGAGGAAGGCGCAGACCGTGATGGCCTTGGCCCCGATCCTGTCGGCGAGGACCGACATCACGATGGTGCCGGCGATCGCCCCGATGTTCAGGACGAGCAGGAACTGGAGCGAGGGCCCGAGGGGGTAACCGGCCTCGCGCATGATCTGCGGCAGCCAGGTGTTGAGGCCGTAGACCAGCAGCAGGCCGCAGAAGCTGGCCGCTCCGAAGAGCAGGGTGGCGGCGAGGTAGCCCCGCCGGAACGGCAGCGTGACACCCTTCCCGCCGCGCGGCCCGGCGGGCTCGTCGCGACCGTCGGCGAGGTTCAGCCCGTAGCGGGCGGCCACGGCCTCGGCCTCGGCCCGGCGTCCCCGCGCCAGCAGGTAGCTCGCCGACTCGGGGAGCAGCCAGATCGCGAGCGGCAGGATCAGCGCGATGGGCGCGGCCCCGACCAGGAACATCGCGCGCCAGCCGTGCTCGGCGAGAAGCGCCATGGCCACCAGCGCGGTCAGGCAGCCGCCCACCGGATAGCCGCAGAACATGAGCGCGTTGTAGAGATTGCGGCGGTTCTTCGGGGCGTACTCGACGGTCAGGGCGATCGTCGTCGGTACGACACCTCCGAGGCCGAGCCCCGCGACGAAGCGGAAAAGTCCGAGCGTCTCGGGTGACGTGGCCGTGGCGCACAGCACCATGGCCACGGAGAACCACGCGATGCTGACAAGGATGATCTTGCGTCGCCCGACGACATCGGTGATCATGCCCGCGACGACCGCGCCGATCAGCATCCCGATCAGGGCGTAGCTGCCGATGGCCCCCGCCTGCGCCGGAGTGAGACCCCACTCCTGGTCGCCGAGCAGGCTGGGAACCACCGACCCGTAGACGATCAGGTCGTAGCCGTCGAAGACGATCGTGAAGAAGCAGATGGCGACGACGGCGAGCCCGCTCCTGGGGCGGGTGGGCGACGAACGGTCGGTCGTGTGCATTGTTCACTCCGGGACGTGAGGCTCGGATATAGGCGTTGTGGCGAAATTACAACGCATGCACGACGACGGTCCAATAAAATATCGTGCCAAAAACGATAAGGGCTTTTTAATTGCCGTTTCTCGTATCTGGTATATGGGAGAAAGAAGGCCTGGCCGACTGTTATTGATATACGGATACACCGTGCCGGTCAAGGCGGAGATCAGGGGGCCGGGGGGCCGGGGAATCAGGGGGCGGGGGCTCGGGGGCCCCGGGGCTCACCGGGTGAGCGTCTCGACGGACACCTGCCAGAGGCGGGCGGCCGCCTCGGGGTCGAGGGCGTACGCGGCGACCCCGCTGCGGGTGCCCGGCTGGTTCGGGACCGCCTCGTTGCAGTCCTCGAAGTAACGCCCGCCGACGCCTTCGAGCAGCGGCGACGTCGCGACCAGCACGGACGTGGCGGCACCCTGCTCGGGCGTCTTCCACGTGATGCCCGAGCCCCCGGCCGCCGCGATCGCGCGGTCGAGGTCCTCCTGGGAGACGTGCCGCTGCAGGTTGGTCCGGATGCCGCCGGGCATGAGCGCGTTGACGGTGATGCCGTCGCTCTCCCAGCGCTTCGTCGCCTCGACCCCGAACAGCACGTTGGCCGTCTTCGACTGCCCGTACGCGGACCACGGCTCGTAGGCGCGCTCCCTGAAGTGGATGTCCTCGAAGACGATGGGCGAGCGCAGGTGCGCGCTCGAACTGACCGACACGACGCGGGCGCCGCCCGCCGCCGCGAGGGCCCGGTGCAGCCCGGTGGCGAGCGCGAAGTGGCCGAGGTGGTTGGTGGCGAACTGCAGCTCCCAGCCCTCCGGCGTACGCGTCTCGGGCGACGCCATGACGCCGGCGTTGTTGACGAGGAGGTGCAGCGGGCCGTCCCACGCGGCCGTGAACGACGCCACGGACGCCTGGTCGGCGAGGTCCAGCGGGGCGACGAGGACCTGCTTGTTGCCGGTGGTCGCGATGATGTCGTTCGCGGTGCGCTCCCCGGCGCCGAGGTCGCGTACCGCCAGCGTCACCTCCGCGCCCGCTCCGGCGAGCGCCCGCGCGGTCTCGATGCCGATGCCGGACGCCCCGCCGGTCACGACGGCGCGGCGGCCGGTGAGGTCGATGCCGTCCACGACCTCGGCGGCGGTGGACGTGGCGGTGAACGGGGTGGTGACGCGAGTGCTCTCAGTCATGATCGTGCCTGTCCTGTCGGCGATGTGCTCGGCTGTACGAAGGGAGACCCGGCCGGTACGATGTGAAAACGGAGGAGCCTCCACTACGAGCCACTGTAAGCGGAGTTTCCTCCGCTTAGCAAATCGCCCCGGCGTCCAGCGCGCCGGCCACCATGTCCACAGGGACTGACGTCCGCGGGGACTGACGTCCGCAAGGACTGACGAGGAGAGAACCGTGTCGGCCACCGGCCCCCGACCGTTGCGCGCCGACGCGCGGCGCAACCGCGAACGGCTGCTGGAGGTCGCGGTGCGCGCGTTCTCCCACGACGGGCCGGACGTGACGCTCGACGCGATCGCGAAGGCCGCGGGAGTCGGCATCGGCACCCTCTACCGCCACTTCCCCACCCGCGAGGCGCTCATCGAGGAGGCGTACCGCAGCGAGCTGAACAAGCTGTGCGACGTCGTGCCCGACCTGCTGGCGACCATGCCGCCGGACGAGGCGACGCGCGCCTGGATGGATCGCTTCGTCGACTACATGACGACCAAGCGCGGCATGGCCGACGCGCTGCGCGTGGTCATCGCGTCCGGCGGCAACCCGTACGAGCAGAGCCGGGGCCGGCTGATCGAGGCGATCACGACGCTGCTCGGGGCGGGGGCCGCCGCCGGGACCGTGAGATCGGACGTCGAGCCGGTCGACGTGATCGTGAGCATGGGCGGCGTGTCCCTCGCCGCGGGGGAGCCGGAGCAGCGCGACCAGGCCCGCCGCCTGCTCGACCTGCTGATGGACGGCCTGCGCTACCGCGCCACCGCCGCGCCCTGACGCGAGACCCGGGCGGCGTATGAAACCGGCGACGGGCGGATGCGGGATCCGGACGCGTACGGAACCGGCGACAGGCTGACGCGGGACCCGGGCGGCGTACGGAACCGGCGACGGGCGGACGCGGGACCCGAAACCGGCGGTAGGCAGAACGAGGCCGTGGGCCCCCGCGGTAGCGGGGACCCACGGCGTGGGGTGGAACGCCTGATCAGCGAGGAGAGCGCTATGACCACCGCTGATCAGGCGGGCTCAGGACCTCAGGGGTAGGAGACGAGCTTGGACGGGACCGTCGCGGTGCCGTAGGCGGGACCGCCCACACCGTTGATCACGTGGTTGATCCGGCCGTTGCCGCCGAGGGAGACGGTGAGCAGGCTGTGGAACTTCACGCCCGGCTTCACCGGCGCCTCGAAGCCGTTCTCCACCTCGATCGTCGGGTCGACGTTGAAGTAGACGTAGCTGCCGAGACCCCAGCCCTCGTGGGTGTTGACCGCGGGGCCGACCTTGTAGGCCGCCCACCCCTTGCTGGTGCCGTTCATGTAGGCCGCCTGGTTCGGCGGGTCGTACGCCTTCTCGTTCTGGAAGAAGATCGTCCGGCCGCGCTCGCCGTACCACTCGACGTCGTACTTGCGGTAGTGCTCGACGAACAGGCCCGTGGCCAGGACGTCGTCGCCGTTGACGATGAGGCCGGTCTCGGCGGTGTTGACGTTCCAGCCGATGCCCTCACCGTGGTCACCGCGCCACAGCCAGGTGTGGTCGATGATCACGTCGTCGCTGTTGACGACGACACTGGTGGTGGCGTTGCCGGCGAAGGCGCCGCCGATGCGGACGAAGACGTCCTGCAGGGTGGTCGGGTTGGCGGCGTGGTCGGCGCTCGACCCCGTCGGGCCGACCTCGATGAGCACGTCGGACTTCTGCGTGCCCGCGTCGACCAGGAAGCCGGCGAGCTTCACGCCGTCCACGTCGGCCACCTTGACCGCGGTGGAGCCGCCGCCCGGGATGATCGTCGCGAGGCCGAGGCCGAGGACCACGGTGTTCGCCCGGGTCACGTTGATCGGCTGGCTGAGGTTGTAGATGCCGGGGGTGAGCAGCAGGTGCAGACCCTGGTTGAGCGCGGCGTTGATGGTCGCGGCCGAGTCGCCGGGCTTGGCGACGAAGAACTGGCTGAGCGGGAGCGAGGTGCCGGGGGTGGAACCGTTCGCCCAGCTCACGCCGCGGGCGTTGGTCCGCTTGGCCGGGACGAACACCCGGTAGGCGCCGCCGCCGTCCACGTAGAGGTACGGCTTCTCGCGGCTGATCGGGGTGTTCTCCAGCGTGGTGTAGGACTTGCCGAGGAAGTCGGTCGCGGGAGCGCCCTGAACCCCGGAGAAGACCATGTTCCACACGCCGTTGACCCAGCCGCCGACGGAGCTGTCACGGGTGTACCACTGCTGCTGCGAGTACGGGCCGACGGCGCCGTCGATCTTGCTGTCGGCGATGTAGCCGCCGCTCGCCCAGCCGTAGCCGGTGGGGGCCAGGTTCAGCGCGCCCTTGATGTGCATGCGGCGGAACGGCGCGGCCTGGGAGACGGCCCACTGGTTGGTGCCGCCGGGAGGCTGGACCGACAGGTTCTCCGTCGAGCGCCAGAAGTTCTGGGTCGCGTTGCCGCCGAACCAGCCCGCGTCGACGGTCACGCCGTTGAGGGTGACGTCGTCGGGGTTCTGGCCCAGACCGATGATCGAGGTGTAGAACCCGACCTTGGCGTTCACGTTGTAGGTGCCCGGCTTGAACAGGAAGGCGTGACGCCCGGTACCGAACTGGGCCGACTCCTGCTGGGTGAAGACCGTGTCCAGCTGGCTCTGGATGGTGGCGCTGGACATCGACGGGTCGAAGACGTGGACGTTCGGGCCCAGCGGGCCGCCACCGGGGATCTCAGGGTCGCCGCCCGAGGTGGTGTACACCGCGAACTCCCACAGTGAGTAGCCGTAGGCGGTGCCCCGCGCGCTGCCCAGCATCCGGACGTACCTGGCGGAGCCGGTCACGTCATGCGACTGGACACCGCCGGTGGCGCCGGTGACGGTCTTCAAGTCGGTCCAGGTGGTGCCGTTGGTCGAACCCTGGAGCTTGAAGGCGCTCGCGTACGCGGCCTCCCACCTGAGGTCGATCTTGCAGAGGGTCTGCGCCGAGCCGAGGTCGACCTGGACCCACTGCGGGTCGCTGGCCAGGCTGGCCCAGCGGGTCCCGTTGTTGCCGTCGAAGGCGGCGCTCGCGGGAAGGCCGGCGCCCTGGATCGACGAGGCGCTGTAGGTCTTGTTCAGCGCGGCGTTGGTGGTGCCGCACGGCCCGCCGGGGCCGGGGCCGCCGTCGGGGCCGAAGACCTGGAACTCCCAGAGGGAGTAGCCGTAGCCGGTGGCCCGCGTGACGCCCTGCATCCGGACGTACCGGCCGGTGCCGGTGACGTCCCAGGTGTCGATCCCGCCGTCACCGCCGGTGACGGTCTTCAGGTCCGTCCACGTGGTCCCGTTCGTGGAGAGCTGGACTTTGTATCCGCTGGCGTACGCGGCTTCCCAGTTCAACACGACCTTGTTGACGCTGGTCGAGGCGCCGAGGTCCACCTGGAGCCATTGGGCGTCGGTGTTGGCGCTGGACCAGCGGGTGCCGGCGTCACCGTCGACCGCGGCGCTCGCGGGGGTGCCGGCGTTCTCGGTCGACGAGGCCGTCGCGGTCTTGCCCTGCGACAACAACGTGTCGGCGAAGGCAGGGGTCGACGGTACTGCGAGCAGAGCTGCCGCGACTGCCGTGGCAGTCCATAAGGCGGCAGGACGGAACAGACCTCTCATGCATGTCTCCACTGCGGATCCGGGGGGTGGAAGGTCTAACTGCAGGTGAAGGGCGACTTACGGGGAACGGTAAATCAACGCCTTATTTCTACACTTAATTTAACTTGTCGGAAACATGGCGTCAATGGGTCAAAAGTCATGGATGGCCGTTTTGGGAAGGCGTCGGCAATCCCGCCGGCCGGGAGCCCGTACACCGGCCGGGAGTCGGCTCGGGTCTCCGCGCGGCAGAATCGGGCGCCGACCTGGGCCCCCGCGCGGGCGGGGCCGGGGTCTTCGCGTAACGGGGTCGAGGGCCGCCCCGGGCTTCTGTGCCGCGCGGCCGGGCATGCGGCCCGGGGTCTTCACGCGGCCGGCCGGGCGCGCCGGCCTGGGCCCCTAGTGCGGGCGGGGCCTGGCGGTGGTCGTACGGCGGTTTCGGGTGTCAGTCCTCGTCGGCGGGCATGGCGAAGAGGCGGATGTGCACGGGGCGCGCGCCGGGGGACGCGTCCTCGGGCAGGGGGCTGTACTTCATCAGCAACGCGATGTAGTCCTCGAAGAACTGCTTGAACTCGGCCTTGGTCATCCGGCCCAGGCCGCGCGATCCGGTGGCCCACTCGGGATCGCGCAGGTAGGCCTCGGGGAATCGCTCGATCAGCTCAAGGTCCTCCTCCATGCCGATCCGGTGGAACTCGGCGAGCGCGGGCCGATCCTCGGGGGCGAGCTGCTCGGGCGTGGGAAGCCGCAGGTCACGCGGGCCCCTGGCCTTGCGCCACCAGCGCTCCCTGCCGGTCGAGCGCTCCGGGACCTCCTCGATGAAGCCGTACTTCTCCAGCTGGCGCAGGTGGTAACTGGTCGTGCCGGTCTTCGCGCCGAGCAGCTCGCCGAGCGTGGTGGAGGTCGCGGGGCCGTGCACGTTGAGGTGGCGCAGCATGAGTCGCCGCATGGGGTGGGCGAGGGCCTTGAGCTTCCCGGGGTCGTCGAGCAGGAAAGGCTCGTCATCCTTCATGAGGAGCAGCCTAGTCCTGCAGAACGATATCTGCAGACAAACCTTTGCCGAGAACTCTCTGCAGAGTAACTTCGGGACATGAGAAGAATCCCCCCGGCCTCCTTGGGCCTCCGGGCGGTGGTCGCCGCCACCGCCCTCTGCCTGCTCGCGATTCCAGCGGCCGCCACCGCGACGTCCGTACCTCTATCCGCACTCACGCCCGCGTCCGCACCCACAGCCGTGGCTCCCGCCACCGCCCCTCCCCTCGCCGCCCCGGCTTTCGCGGCCACGACTCCGGGCTTCGCGACTACGACTCCGGCTTTCGAGACCACGGGCCCGGCGAGTGCCGCGCCTCCCGGTGTCCCGCCCGACCTCGCGGCGACGGAGGTGGGTTTCCGTGGGGGCAGGGGCCTCGCCATGCACGGCACGGTCGTCTCGCCCACCGGTGCGGGATCCGCGCGTCCGGGCATGGTCCTGGTGCACGGCGCGGGCACCGGCACGCCCCGCGAGAAGCTGATGGGCGAGGCCGTCGCGTTCGCCCGCCAGGGAATGTCCGTGCTGGTCTACGACAAGCGTTCCGAGGACTACTCGCTCTTCGAACGCTCCTACTCGCTGCTCGCCGACGACGCGATCGGCGCCCTCGGCGTGCTCCGCTCGCAGCCGGGCGTCGACCCGGCGAAGGTCGGCATGTGGGGGCTCAGCGAGGGCGGCTGGGTGGTTCCCATCGCGGCGGCGCGGTCGAGTGACATCGCCTTCGTCGTACTCGTGGGCGCGAACGGGCTGTCGCCGCTGCGACAGCAGACCTGGGCCGTGGCGGCCGGGCTGCGCAAGGCGGGGGTGTCGGGGTCGCTGATCGACCGGGCCGAGTTCAACCTGTACCGGACGATCGCCGACGGCGGCATGTTTCCCGAGCCCTACTACGACCCCGGGCCGACGATCGCCAAGGTGCGCCAGCCGTTGCTCGGCATCTGGGGGACCCACGACCTGCTGACCCCGCCGGAGGAGAACCCTCCGCTCTTCGCGAGGGCGCTGGAGAAGGGAGGCAACGAGCACTACACGTTCCGCTTCTTCGCCGGTGCCGAGCATGCCGCCCATCGGAGTTCCGACGGCGGCGTCACCCGGTCGCCCGAACTCGCCCCGGGCTACGCGGACCTGGTCGGCTCCTGGGTCGGCGACGTCACGGCGGGCAGGCCGCCGGTGGCGGGAACGTCCGGGCCCGCTCCCGTGCAGGCCTCGCGGACCGTGCCGGTGGGTCCTCCCGCCCCGTGGGAGTCGGCGCCGGTCCAGCTGGCGGTCCTGCTGCTGATCCTGGTCGCCTTCACCGCCTACCCGGTGATCGCGCTGGTGCGGCGCCTCGGCGGCCGGTCGCGTCCTCCGGTGACCGGGGCCGCGCGGCTGCTCAGCGCCGTAGGGCTCGTGGCGGTGCTCGGGTCGTTCTCCTACCTGTTCTACCTGGTGATGACCGGTGGCAAGCTGGCCGCTCCCGGGCCCGTGGTGGCGGAGCGCCCGGTGCTCTGGCTGGCGCTGCAGGCCCTCGCGCTGGTCTCCGTGGTCGCGGCGGTCCTCACCGCGCTGGCCTGGCGCCGCGCCCGAGCCTCGGTGCCGAGGGGGGAGCGGGTACGGCTCGGCCTCCTGCTCGCCGGTGGAGCGATGTTCGTCCCCTGGGCCCTCTACTGGGGGTTGCTGCTCCCCTGAGGTCCCTGGAGATCCTCGGGGTTCCCTGAGTGAAGGTCCGTCGTGGCGCCCGGCCCGGTCACGCCCGCCGAGGTGACCGTACGCCGGGCGCAGGTGTCCTTCCCGTTCTGAAAAGGCGGGGATCGCGTGCCGGCGGGACAACTCCCGTTCGGCTGAAATCAACGAAGGGAGGTGATATAAGTGCTGATAAATTATTTATATACAGTAAATCTGACATACGGGACATTTGTGGTGGTATGAGAGTCTTTATATGGTCCGTGGCGGCCGTTGGCACCCTGATCGCCGTCATCGGCTGGCTGGGTGCCATCGATGTCCGGGACACCTTCTCCGCCTCGGCCGTGAGCTCCGCCACAGGTCCCACCGCGAGCGCGGACAGGCAGGCGATCGAAAGCCTCCTGGAGGCGAGGAAGGGCGTGAGCGGCGCTTCCGCGCTGGTGGACAAATGGCTGAACGCCACCCCCGCCGCCCCGGCCAAGCGGGTGGTCAGGACCTCCGTGACGAGGGCCGGCGGCAAGTCCTATCTCAGGGTGCAGGTGACGAGCGGATACGGAACCGCCAAGCGGTTCTCCGTGAAACAACGTGTCTGCGTGAGGAAGAAGTGCCGGACGGTGACGACCGCCCTGTCGGTGAACGCCGGGCGGACGGCCTGGCACGAAACGTATCTCGGTACCGGCACCTACAAGAAAAGCGGTAGTTCCTCCGTTGCCATGACGAAGCCGCCGGTGCGGACGACCCCCGCGCCCCGGGTGACCGTCACCGCGACGGTCACCGCCCCGGCCGTGAGCACCACGGTCACGATCACCGAGACCGTGACCACCACCGTGACCGCGACGGCGACCGCGACCGTGACGGCCACCGTGACCGCGACGGTCACCGCCACCCCCACGCCGACTCCCACGCCCACACCGACCCTTTCGGTGGCCCCCTCGGTGACCCCCTCCGTCACCGTGACCGGCCCGCTCTGCGACGCGCCTCCCAACGTCTACGGGTTCACGTTCTGCTCCACGGCGAGCAAGGTGTACGCGCCCGCGGACGGCGCCTGCCAGCTTTTCGCGTGCATCGAGAACTTCCCCAACGGGAGGGGCCACCTGGTCATGTGCATGGACGGCAAGGTGAGCCTGTCGGGTGGGATCCAGGGAGCCTGCTCCTTCCACGGCGGGGTGCTCAGGGACGTGAACCGGAACACCGCGTAGCCGGCCGGGATGACCGCGGGCTCGTGGGCGTGACGTTCGGACGCGGGGCGCGACATGGCCGAAACGGAACATCCGGGCCGGGTCGCAACGGTCCTTGACGCGGCGAGCCCGCGCAGCACCGGCTCGGGCCACGCGCGGCTCGGGCCAGCGCCCGCCCGGCCGACGCGGCTCCGCGACGGCGAGCGGTACGTCAGCCGCCGGGGTCCCGCGGCCTTTCGCCCTGCCGGGGTCAGCCGCGAGCCTTTCCCGTGCCCGCGGAAGGCGCGGCCACCCTCACCGTGGCCGCGCCTCCCGCCGGTACGTGGATGTGTGTATGTGTATGCGTGGACAAGCGCTCCCCGCGCCGGTGTGCCCGTCGGGTTCAGCCGTCCTTGTTCCGTCTGGCGGGGGTTCGTTGATCGGCCTCGTCGGCCAGCTGGTCCTCGACGATGGCGCACCAGCGGTGCCATCGCGCCAGATCCAGATGTTCGTCCACGTCGCCCACACCCGCCTCGGCCATGAGCTGGTGGCTGCTCGCCGCCGCCTCGTGGGCGTTGACCAGCGCGTGGTGGCCGTGATTGGCGAGTGATTCGCTGACCGCCAGATTCACGGCTATCTCTCCCATTGTCTTAGGCCGGCCCGGAAGCTCGTCGCCGAACCCCTTCCCGGTGAAGTCGCGGCTCTCCGAATCGTCGCTCATAGCTGCTGAGTGCCCCGCAGGTCCTAGATCTATCTGTGACTTCCGATCCGATGTGGACGATTTCCCGACGTGAGAGCCACGAGCCGGATCCGGGACGCGTTCCATGCCCGCGTTCCACGTCCTCGTTCCATGCCCAGGGCGCGATTCGCTTACGGGCGTGTTGCGGTTGGCCGGAGAGTGTCATCTCACCAAGATCTTTAAAATAACCTCGGTGCAACCGGCGTAAGGATTGTGGAGGATGACGACGCGGCTTGATCTCTCGGTCCGCAGGCACGAAGGCGCCTCGGTGATCGCGATCGCCGGTGAGCTGGACAAGCTGTCCAGCCCTCGGCTGCGTGACGTCATGGTCACGCAGCTGGACGACGGGTCGTGTCACCTGGTCCTCGATGTCACCCGCCTGAGATTCTGCGATTCCACCGGCCTGTGGACCATGCTGGAGTTCCAGCGGCTCACGGGCGCGGCGGGGGGTTGCCTGCGGCTGGCCGGTGTCCACGGGGTCCTGAAACGGATCCTGACGATCACCGGCCTCGCGGGCGCGTTCTCCCTCGACCCCGACGTCCCCGCGTCGTTGCGGGCCGTCTCCTCCTTCGCCCCGGCCACGAAGCCTCCGGCGGTGTCCCCGTCGGCCCCTTCCCCTCCCGACGCGAAGCCCCCTCCCGACGCGAAGCCCGCTCCGGACGCGGAGCCGCCCTCCGGTACGGGGTGAGGCCCCCGTACCGTCCGCCGTCGTGTCCGGCCCCCTCCGCTCCAAGCTCCGTACGCGTGAGACGGTTCGCGGGCTTTTCCGCCCGCTGGGGCAGACTTGTCCTCCGGTGCCATCGCCCCTCGGGGCGGTGGCACGGCCGCGCGGGCGATACCGGCGTGCGGCGCGGTGTCGAGAGGAGGGTGGGAAGCCAGTGTCGGATGAGGTACCCGGGGTGGATGTCCCGGACGGGCGGGGGCGTACGGGACTGGACAGGGCGGGGCTGGATCTGACCGGCAACCCCCGGGTCCGGGTGCGGGAGGTGCGGCTGCTCTCGTCCAGCTGGTACGTGCTGCGCAAGACGACGTTCGACTACCGGCGCAGGGACGGCGGCTGGAGCACCGAGCAGCGGGAGACCTACGACCGAGGCAACGGCGCGACGGTGCTGCTCTACGACGCCGAGCGGGCGACCGTGCTGCTGACCAGGCAGTTCCGCTACCCGGTCTACGTGAACGGCCACCCCGACGGGCTCCTGCTGGAGACGGCGGCGGGCCTGCTCGACGACGACGACCCGGAGACCGCGATCCGCAGGGAGGCCGCGGAGGAGACCGGCTACGACATCGGGGAGGTGGAGCACGTCTTCGACGTCTACATGAGCCCCGGCTCGGTGACCGAGCGCGTCCACTTCTTCGCCGCCCCGTACAGCGCGGACCGGCGGACCTCCGAGGGCGGGGGGCTGGCCGACGACGGCGAGGACATCGAGGTGGTGGAGACGCCCTTCGCGAAGGCCCTGGACATGATCGCCTCGGGTGAGATCGCCGACGCGAAGACCATCATGCTGCTGCAGTGGGCGGCGCTGTCCGGCCCGTTCTCCGGCCGGGGCAGGTGAGCGGTCCGGTCTCTCCCCTGCCTGATCCGGTCACCGGTGCCTTTCACGGGCCGGTCGCCGGGCATTACCCTGCACGGATGACGGAAGTGGAGTTGCGCGGATGGCTGCCGGACGACATGCCGGTCGTGCTCGACGCGTTCGGCTCCCCGGACATGGCGGAGCAGGCGGCCCGGCCCATCGACACCGCCCAGGCGGCGCTGGAGTGGATGGGGGTCTGGGGGTTCCGCGACGACGCGCGGGCGTTCGCCGTGGTGTCCAACGGCGAGGTCGTGGGAAACGTCGCGGTGAGCAACATCGACGCGCACGGCACCGGCTGGGTCTCCTACTGGACGCTCCCGCGCGCCAGGGGGCGGGGCGTGGCCGTGGCCGCCGTCAGGAAGATGACCGCGTGGGCGTTCGGGGAGCGAGAGCTGTTCCGCCTGGAGCTGGCACACCGGGTCGGCAACGAGGCCTCCTGCGCGGTGGCCACCAGGGCCGGATTCCTGCCCGAGGGGATCGAGCGGGCCAAGCTGAGCTACGAGGGCGTCCGCTACGACGTGGAGCGGCACGCCCGCCTGGCCACCGACTGAGCGGTACGTGCCCGGGAGCCGCCCGGTCTCTCGGCGGCGTTCGTCGACGCTCCCGGGCAAACCGTTCGCGGGTGCTCTCCGAGGAACCGTCCGCCGGTACCTCCGTGGCACCCGCTCGTCGGTGCTCCCGGAGGGACGCCCGGAACCGGCGAACGGTCAGAGGGTTCTGAGGCCGGCGAGCAGGTCGCGGAGCAGGTTCTCGCGGGGGACCGCGGACGGGGGCGTGGGGTCCCGTACGGTGATCAGGCCGCTGTCGCGCAGGTCGCCGAGGAGCACCCGGAGCACCCCGACGGCCAGGGCGGTCCGCGCGGCCAGCTCGACGACCGGGATCGGCGCGCGGCAGGCGGCCAGGATCGACAGGTGCTCGGGCTGCAGTTCCCGGTGCGGGGCCCCGATCGCCACCACCACGGCCATCAGGTCGAAGTGGGCTCCGGCGGGCTTGGTCCGGCCACGGGTCATCGTGTAGGGGCGGACGACCGGACCGGCCTCCTGATCGAACTGATCGAACCGGTCGGATTGATCGGACCGGTTGGACTGGCCGGACTGGCCGAACCGGTCAGATTGGTCGAACCGGTTGGACCGGTCGGATTGGCCGAACCGGCCGGGAGAGCGCTTCGCTGTCACGGTCCACCCTCCTGTCCGGTGCGCCGCCGCCGTCCGTCGCGGAGCGTCCCGGACACGACGCTCTGAACGGAGCCCTCATCCGTCCCGCCCCCGTGGGCCCCCCGGGTTCCCGCGCCCGGGACCCCGGCTGTGGTCCGCTCGGAGGGTACGGTCTGGCGCACCCGTTTGGGCAGGCCATCGGCTTGGGGTAACCGCTGGACCTCGACCGAGTAGGTGAACCGCGGATCGACCGGTTCGACCACCAGCTCGCTCGGGAGCATCACGATCGCCGTGGTGCCGCCGAAGGGGGAGGGCCGCAGGGAGACGCGGATGCCGTGCCGGACGGCGAGCTGCGCGACGACGAACAGGCCGAGCCGGTCGCTGTCGGCCAGGTCGAACTCGGGCGGGTCGGCCAGCAGCGCGTTGAGCCGGGCCGTCTCCTCGGCGGAGACGCCGAGCCCCCTGTCCTCGACCTCGATGGCGTAGCCCCTGGCGACCATGTCGCCGTGGACGCGTACGGAGGTGTGCGGGGGAGAGAACATCGCGGCGTTCTCGACCAGCTCGGCGACCAGGTGGATCACGTCGGTGGCGACCGCGCCGATCACGGACGGGCCGTGCGGGACGCCGATCGTCACGCGCGGGTAGTCCTCGATCTCCTCGACCGCGGCGCGGACCACGTCGTAGATCGTGACCGGGTTGCGCCACCCCCGCCCTGGCGCGGCGCCGGACAGGATGAGCAGGCCCTCGGAGTGGCGGCGCATCCGGGTGGTCAGGTGGTCCAGGCCGAAGAGGTCCTCAAGGGTCGCCGGGTCGCTGGCCCGCCGCTGCATGGTCTCCAGCATGGCCAGCTGCCGGTGCAACAGGGACTGGCTGCGCCTGGCCAGGTTCACGAAGACCTTGTTGACGCCCTTGCGCATCTGGGCCTGGCCGACGGCCGCCTCGACCGCGGTCCGCTGCACGGAGGAGAACGCCTCGGCGACCCCGGCGACCTCGGTGGTGTCGCCGACCTTGATCTCGGGGGCCTCGGAGCAGACGTCCTCGCCCCGGCGGAGCCGCCGGACCACGTCCGGCAGCCGCTTGTCGGCGAGGTCGAGGGCCGCCTGCTGGAGGCCGACGAGCTCGCCGCCGAGCCTCCGGCCGAACCGTACCGAGACGAAGACGGAGAGCCCGACCGCGAGCAGGCCGAGCCCCGCGGCGAGGCCGATCCTGACCATGATGTCCCTGGCGAGGGGCGTGGACCGCTCGCCGATGCGCCTGCTGGCATCCCCGGCGAGCTTGTCGAAGTCGTCGGAGAGCCGCGTGGCGATCCCGGCCCAGGAGAGTTCGGGCATGGCCGAGGCCGAGATGGCGTCCTCGATCCTCTCGAACGAGGCGTAGTCGGAGGAGTCGCGCAGGGGCCTGTAGAGGGACTGGAACTCGGCGTCGAACTGGTCGAAGCCCAGGGAGTAGAGGAGCCTGCGGCCGGTGACCAGCTGGCCGAACCTCGTGCGCTCCGCGGGGCTCATCGCCCCCTCGACGACGGCTCCGGATATCAGCGCGGCCTGCTGGCTGAGCATCTCGCGGCTCCGCCCGACCATGACGATGGCCCGCGTCTGGTCGCTCAGCTCGACGTCGGCGGATATCCGGATCTTCTCGTAGGCGTCGAAGGCGGCCGCGATGATCGCGCTGTAGGCGTCGAGGGTCCGCAGCCTGGTCTCGGTACGGGTGTCGACTCCGCTGCGGATCTCGGTGAGCCGGTCCAGCGAGGCGAGAAGCCTGCTCAGGCGTCCCCAGGTGGCGGGGTCGATGTCGGAGCGGATCGCGGTGGTCAGCCGTTCCAGCTCGGCCCGGGCGGCGTTCGTCCGCAGGCGCTGGGTGTCCAGCTCCGTACGCGAGACGCCGACGTCTCCCAGGACGGACAGCGACAGCATCCGCTCGTGCTGGAGCGCCGTGGTCACCTTCCTGGCGGGCACGACCACCTGTTCGTAACCGCCCCGGATCCTGAGTAACTGCTGCCCATCCTGGACCGTGATGCTGGCCGCAAATACCCAAATCACTACAAGGGATATAATAGGTACCAGGAGTAAGGCAAAAATCTTTACCCTGATTGAGTATTTTCGGCTGGCCATAATACCTCGCACACCTTGAGATGCGTGGTTAACAATGGCCAAACATAGCAATGTGGGTCACTTGGGACTAGACGTGCACGTGAGCCACATCGAGATGATTTATCGCGATGTGTCGGTCTGGAACCATGGGCCCCTCGCGTACGTCTCTCTTAGACAGGAGGGGGGTCGACGATGCAGAAGATCGCGGACCTGATCGGAACCGAGGCCGAGCGCGCCGACCAGGCGGCGCTGGCCCGGGGCGGCGAGCTGGCGAGGGCGGGGGCGGTGCAGCTGGTCCGTTTCAGCCCGCCGCGGGTGACCGCCGAGGTCGACGACGGCGCCGCGTGCGTCGAGTTCCGGATCGTCGACGAGACCCTCCTCTGGCACTGCAGCTGCCCCGAGGGCAGGAACGGCGCCTTCTGCGCCCACTGCGTGGCGACGGCTCAGTCGGTCAGGATCAGGACGGACAGGAAGGACGCTCCCGAGGCGCCGTCGGCGACCGCCTCGGTGAGAACGGTCCGGATGGCGTCGTAGGCCGGGCGGTCCGCGGCCCGGAGCGTCGACGGCTCCGACCAGATCACCAGGTGTTCGCCCGGCGGCAGCCACGACAGGTCGGTGAGCACGTCGTAGAGCGCGTCGAGGTTGTGCCCGAAACGGTCGGGCAGGTCGAGGGCCTCGGCGATCGCGTCCATCGCCTCGGCCGAAGTGGTGATCTTCACACCGTCCAGCCGATGCGGCGTGGCGGACCCGAGCATGGACTCGACCTCGCGGGCCGCCCCCTCGCGGAGCGTTCCCTTGGAGACCGTGGTCATCCTCGCCCCCGGCCGGTGACGGGCACGCCGCTGCCGCCCGCGTGGCCGCTCTCGCGGGCGACACCTTGAATCACCATCAAATGCCCCCTGAGCTGCTGGTTCGTGCTGCCTCCCGGACATCTCACCCCGCCGAACTACCCGCACGCGAACCCGCGAAAACGGATGCCGGGCGTGTCTTCTCGACTCCGATGTCCTCATCGGGTCCCCCCGCTCCCCGCCGCCGGGGCGCCTCCCGCTCCACCCGGTGGACGCCTCGGGCGCGGGTTCCGAGCCGAAATGCAATTGTCTAGTTGTCATACAATCTGCCTACAATCGATCCATGAAAATCGCCGTGATCGGAGCAGCCGTGCTCTGGGGGACCGCGGGAACCGCGGGCCTGCTCGTCACCGGGGTCGATCCCGTCTCCCTGGCCGCCGCCCGACTGGTGATCGGCGGCCTGGTCCTCGCGGCCGTCACCGCTCCCGCGACGCGGCTCCTGCTCTCCCCCGGGGGCACCCCCGCGAGCTTCCCCGGGGGCTCCCCCACAGGCTCTCTCGCAGGTTCTCCCGGGGGCTTTCCCGACGGTCCTCCCGCAGGCTCTCTCGGCGGTCCTCCCGAAGGCTCCACCGAAGGCTCCCCCGGGGGCTCTCTCGCGGGTTCTCCCGGCCGGGACCGGAGGCGCGGTCTCGGGACACGGCCGGGCCCGCTCGTGGCGGCTGCGGTGGCCGTGGCCGCGTACCAGCTGTGCTACTTCGCCGCGGTCGGCAGGACCGGGGTGGCCGTCGGCACGGTGGTCGCCATCGGCAGCGGTCCCGTCTTCACCGGGCTGCTGTCCTGGCTGCTCGACCGCGCGTGGCCCGGCCGCCGCTGGGCGGGGGCGACCGCGGTGGCGATCGCCGGCTGCGCGGTGCTCACCGGCGGGGGCGGCGAGGCGCGGGCCGACGGTGTCCTGCTCGCGCTGCTCGGCGGCCTGCTGTACGCGTTCTACGCGGTCACCGCGGCACGGGCGATCGGCGCGGGGGCACCCTCCGACGCGGTGATGGGGCTGATGTTCGGCGGTGCCGCCGTCGTCATGGCGCCCGTCCTGCTGTGGACGGGCACCGGCTGGCTGGCCGAGCCGCGCGGCCTGCTCACCGCCCTCTACCTGGGCTGCGCGACCACCGCGCTGGCCTACTTCCTGTACGGCAGGGGGCTGCGCACGACCCCGGTCGCGACCGCCGCGACCCTCGCCCTGGCCGAGCCCGCGGTGGCGGCCCTGCTCGGCGTCGTCGTGCTCGGCGAGCGGCTCGCGCCCGCCTCGGTCGCCGGGCTCGTCCTGCTCGGCGCCAGCCTCGTCGCGGTCTCCCCGCCCGAGCGCGCCCACCCGGGAAGTCCGGGAAGCCGGGACCGGGGGGCAATAGGGTCGTCGGCGTGACCCTCCCGCTCCATCCCGTCTCCGCCGTCGGCGCGCTCGCCGACGCCCTGCGCCGGCGGGTGCTGTCCGGCGAGATCCCGCCGGGCACCACGCTGCCGGAGCAGGAGCTCTCGGCCCTGTACGGGGTGGCCCGCCCGACCGTCCGCGAGGCGCTCGCCGTGCTCGTGCACGAGGGGCTGCTCAGGCGCGAGCGGCACCGCAGCGCCCAGGTGGCCGAGGTGACCGCGGCCGACCTGGACGACCTGATGTTCGTCCGGCGCCCGCTGGAGGAGCTGACGGCCACCTCGCTGGCCGGGCGGCGGGTCGGGGAGGCCGACGCGGCGCTGGCGCGGATGGCCGCGCTGCCCGCCGACGCCCCCTGGTCGGAGACGGTGGCCGAGCACATGGCCCTGCACCAGGCGCTGGTCGTCGCGGTGGGCAGCCCCCGCCTGGAGCGGCTCTACGGCATGCTGGCCGCCGAGACCAGGCTCGGCCTGGTCAGGTTGCGCGCCGTCTACTCCGACCGGCACGTGCTGGTCGCCGAGCACCGGGACCTGCTCGACGCGATCGGCCGGGGGCCCGGGGAGGCCGCGAGGGAGGCGGTCGCCGCGCACCTCGACCACCGCTGGGGCGATCATTAGGGACTCGACTTGCATGGCTCTATTGCACGCGGAGCCCTGCAGTCGTCACAATCGCGCCCATGCACGGCAACTCAGTGCCGGACTCCTACGTGTATGTCACCGAAGAAGGCGTGACCCGTCACTACGCGGACGGCAGCGTTGACGCCCTCGCGTGGGAGGACGTCGTCGAGGTGCGGGTAGTGGGCGACACGGACTCGGACATCCTGTACATCCTTCTCGATCGACAGGGGCAGGGGTGCGTGGTGCCCAATTCGGCGACCGACGCGACCTTCCTCACCCGTCTCCGGTATCTCCCGGATTTCGATCTCGACCGGCTCGGTGCGGCGGTGGAGTCCGCGCACGACGATTACGTCGTCGTATGGCGCAGCCCCGAACCGCCTTCGGCGCTGCCGGATTTTGAATACGACTAATTTCCCATTATCGCGCAAATGAGACGGCCAAACTTACACGTTTGGACCGTTCCGTCAAGGTGCCATCTCTGCCTAATTCGGCCAATAGTGGACAGTTGGCGGTATTCCCCTGCTCAATGGTGATCACTAGGATTTCCATGGGTATCCACGCTCCTGATGCATAAGGGAATTCTGTCAACCATTGAATGAGATGTGCGACGCTTTATCCAGTCGCGTCCGGGCATCTTGGGTGGGACGGGGGAGTATGAGAGTGGAAACTGAGGAGCTCGTCGTCGGGCTTCTCAAAGGTCCTGCACGCACTGCTCCAAGCATTTTGACGCGCTCTTATGTCCGTATTCTGCTCGCCGGAGACGTCGCGTGTTCGGTGGTCGCCTGCGAGACCGTTCTGGGGGTCCGGCTCTGGTTCGGTGCCTTTATCCCCGTGACGGAGGCCCTGCTCGGGCTGAGTCTCGCCCTGATCTGGCCGCTCGCCCTGGCGTCCGGAGGCGCCTATCGCAAGCGCACTCACGGCGAGGGAACGGACGAATTCCGAGCGGTTTTCAATGGCGCCGCCGGTCTGACAGCGGCTGTCGCGATCGGTGCGTACATCACGCAAACTCCGATCGCCCGCAGTTTCGTCATGGCGATGTTCCCGCTCGCTTTCGCCCTCACCCTCTTCTTCCGCTACCGGATGCGCAAGCGGCTGCACCGCAGGCGCGCGCGCGGTGACTACATGCGCCACATGGTCGCCGTCGGCCACCGGGAGTCGGTGCTCGACCTGGTGATGCAGCTGCGCAGGCAGCCGCACCACGGCATGACCGTCGTCGCCGCGTGCCTGCCCGCGGGCCCCGACCTGGTGGAGGTCGACGGGGTCCCGGTCCTCGGCAACTTCTCCGACGTCCCCACGGTGGTGGCCGAGGTAAACGCCGACGCCGTCGCCGTTCTGGCCTGCCCGGAGCTGGACGGCGCGGCGCTGCGCAGGCTCGCCTGGGGCCTGGAGGACGCCCGCACCGACCTGTTCGTGGCACCCGCCCTCATGGACGTTGCCGGTCCGCGCATCAGCATCAGCCCGGTCGCCGGCATGCCGCTCCTGCACGTCGAGCACCCCGACTTCCGCGGCGCGCGGCGGCTGGCGAAGAGCCTGTTCGACCGGACGGGGGCGGGCCTCGCCCTCCTGGCGCTGGGCGCGCCCATGCTGGCGATCGCCGCGTTGATCCGCGCGACGAGCCCGGGACCCGCCCTCTTCCACCAGGTCAGGGTAGGTAAGGGGGGCGTGGAGTTCCATGTCGTGAAATTTCGCACGATGGTGGTCGACGCGGAGCAGCTCAAGATCGACCTGGAGCGGGAGAACGAGTTCGACGGCGTCCTCTTCAAAATTAGGAACGATCCAAGGATCACCCGCGTGGGCGCCTTCCTGCGCCGATACTCCCTTGACGAGCTGCCCCAGCTGCTCAACGTGCTGCGCGGCGAGATGTCCCTCGTCGGCCCGCGCCCGCCCCTGCCAGACGAGGTCAGGCAGTACGGCGCGGACGTGCGCCGCCGCCTGGTCGTGAGACCCGGCATGACCGGCCTGTGGCAGGTCAGCGGGCGCTCGGACCTGACCTGGGAGGAGTCGGTCCGCCTGGACCTCCGGTACGTCGAGAACTGGTCGCTCTTCCTGGACCTGCAGATCCTCTGGAAGACCTGGAGCGCCGTGACCGGCGGAGAAGGGGCCTACTAGTGAAAGCGCTCGTGCTCGCCGGAGGGTCGGGCACCCGGCTGCGGCCGATCACCCACACCTCCGCCAAGCAACTCGTACCCGTCGCCAACAAGCCCGTCCTCTTCTACGGCCTGGAGGCCATCGCCGCCGCGGGCGTCCGCGAGATCGGGATCGTCGTGGGCGACACGCACGCCGAGATCGAGGCGGCCGTCGGCGACGGGCGCGCGTTCGGCCTGGAGGTCACCTACATCCGCCAGCGGGCGCCGCTGGGCCTGGCCCACGCGGTGCTCGTCGCCCACGACTACCTCGGCGACGACGACTTCGTCATGTATCTCGGAGACAACTTCATCGTCGGCGGCATCGACGACGTCGTCGAGCGCTTCACCCGCGAGCGGCCCGCCGCCCACATCATGCTCACCAAGGTCGGGGACCCCCGGCAGTTCGGGGTCGCCGAACTCGACGCCACCGGCCGGGTGGTCGGGCTGGAGGAGAAGCCGCCCGTCCCCAAGAGCGACCTCGCCCTCGTCGGCGTCTACCTGTTCACCGCCGCGATCCACGAGGCGGTGGCCGAGCTCAAGCCCTCGTGGCGCGGAGAGCTGGAGATCACCGACGCCGTCCACTGGCTGATCGCCGACGGGCGGAGGGTCGAGTCCTCCGTCATCTCCGGCTACTGGAAGGACACCGGCAACGTCACCGACATGCTGGAGGTCAACCGGCTGGTGCTGGAGTCCCTGGAACCCAGGGTGGACGGCCTGGTCGACGACGCCAGCCAGCTGATCGGCCGGGTGGTCGTCGAGCCGGGCGCCGAGATCGAGCGTTCCCGCGTCGTCGGGCCCGCGATCATCGGCCCCGGGGCCCGGATCCGCGACAGCTACATCGGACCCTTCACCTCGATCGCGGCGGGCTGCGCGGTCAGCGGCAGCGAGATCGAGTACTCGATCGTCCTGCCCAGATCCTCGATCGCCGGAGTCTCGCGGATCGAGGCGTCCCTCATCGGCCACGACGTCGAGGTCACCCCCGCCCCCACCACCCCCCGAGCCCACCGTCTCGTACTGGGCGATCACAGCAAGGTCCAGATAAGTTCATGACAGCAGCCGACAGGGGGGCGACTCCTGCCCCAGCGAAGGTCCTGGTCACCGGGGGTGCCGGATTCATCGGTTCTCACTTCGCCCGCGTGCTCGCCGCGAGCGGGGCCACCGTGACGGTCCTCGACAAGCTCACCTACGCGGGAAACCCGGCCAACCTGGAGGGGACGCCCCACGACTTCGTGCACGGCGACGTCTGCGACAGCGAGCTCCTGGCCGCGCTGGTCCCCGGGCACGACCTCGTCGTCAACTTCGCCGCCGAGTCCCACGTCGACCGGTCGATCGACGGGGCCGCCGACTTCGTACGGACCAACGTCCTCGGCACGCAGGCGCTGATGCAGGCCTGCCTGGACGCGGGCACCCCGCGGGTGGTGCAGGTCTCGACCGACGAGGTGTACGGATCGATCGAGATGGGGTCCTGGGACGAGAGCGCGCCGCTCAGCCCGCGCTCGCCCTACTCCGCGGCCAAGGCGAGCGGTGACATGGTCGCCCAGGCGTACGCGGTCACCCACGGCCTGCCGGTCTCCATCACCCGCTGCGGCAACAACTACGGCCCCCGCCAGCACCCGGAGAAGCTGATCCCGCGCTTCGTCACCCACCTCCTGCGGGGCCGCAGGGTCCCCCTCTACGGCGACGGCGGCAACGTCCGCGACTGGGTCCACGTCGACGACCACTGCGCGGGCATCCGTCTCGTCGCCGAGCGCGGAGAGCGCGGCGAGGTCTACCACATCGGCGGCACGGCGGAGCTGAGCAACCTCGATCTCACCGCCCGGCTCCTTGAGACCTGCGGCGCCGGGTGGGACATGGTCGAGCGCGTCCCCGACCGCAAGGGGCACGACCGCCGTTACTCCCTGGACGACTCCCGGCTCCGCGCGCTCGGCTACCGGCCGTCCGTGTCGTTCGAGCGGGGCCTGACGGAGACGGTCCGCTGGTACGAGGACAACCCCGGCTGGTGGGAGGCCGCGGTGGAGGGGGCGGGCGACGGGTCGCCGCCGGGCTCGCCGGGCTCGGACGGGGTGGCGGGTGCGGTGAACGCGGCCGGTTCGGCGGGTGCGGCCGGTGCGGCGGGCGGGCGGCGGGGAGGGAGGATCGGATGACCCGCTGGATGATCGTCGGTGCCTCCGGCATGCTCGGGAGCGAGCTGACGGCCCGTCTGCGCGCCGAGGGGAAGCCCGTCCTCGCGATCGGCAGGCGGGAGCTGGACCTTCGCGACACCTCCGCCGTGCACAACCTGGTCGCGGACCGCGGGCCCGACGTCGTGGTGAACTGCGCCGCGTGGAACGCCGTCGACGAGGCGGAGACCCGGGAGGACGAGGCGCTCGCGGTCAACGGCACCGGGGTGCGCGCGCTCGCCGAGGCGTGCGGGCGGGCCGGCGCGCGGATGATCCAGCTCTCCAGCGACTACGTCTTCGACGGCACCGCGCTGGACCCCTATCCCGAGGACGCGCGGCCCTGCCCGGTCAACGCGTACGGCAGGACCAAGCTCGCCGGTGAGCGTGCCGTGCTTGAGGCGCTGCCGCGCGGCGGCTACGTGGTGCGCACCGCCTGGCTGTACGCCGCGAACGGCCACAACTTCGTCCGCACGATGGCCCGCCTGGAGAGGGAGGGGGCGTCGCCCGACGTCGTCGGCGACCAGTTCGGCCAGCCCACCTGGGCCGGGGACCTGGCGGCGAGGATCGTCGACCTGGCCGGGAGCGGGGCGCCGCCCGGCGTCTACCACGCGACCAACGCGGGCCACACGAGCTGGTGCGACCTGGCCAGGGAGGTCTTCACGCTGCTCGGCGCCGATCCCGCCCGGGTGACCGAGGTCTCCTCCAAGGACTTCCCGCGTCCCGCGCCCCGGCCCGCGTACAGCGTGCTCGGGCACGACGGCTGGCGCGCGGCCGGGCTGCCGCCGATGCGGCACTGGCGAGAGGCGCTGAGGGAGTCCCGTGTGCTCGCGGCGTGCTGACGGGGACGGGCCGGGTCCCCGTGAGGAGCCGGGTTCGGGGACGGGCCAGGGGAGGTGCCGGGGGGCGGACCCGGGGAGAGGCCGGGCGGCGCGTGGCCCGCTGCCGGCGGCGCGGGGTGCGGAGGGGGCACACCACACCGCCGGCGGCGGGCCCGGCGGGAGCGGGTGGCCGGGGGCGAGAGCGACCCACGGGTGCCGGTGGCCGGATACGAGAGCGGCCCACGGGTGCCGGTGGCCGGGCACGAGAGCGGCCACCGGGTGCCGGTGGCCGGGCACGAGAACGACCCACAGGAGCTGGGGGCCGGGCATGAGAGCGACCCACGGGCATCGGTGGCCGGGCACGAGAGCGATCAAGTCGGAGAACCGTCGGACCGCGTCACGCGGCGAGGGAGCGCATTCATGACAACCTGCAGGCTGTGCGGCTCGACGAGCCTCGCCAGCGTCGTCGACCTCGGGGCGACCCCACCCTGCGAGCGGTTCCTCACCGAGGGGCAGCTGGAGGAGCCCGAGGTCACCTACCCGCTGCACCTGCGGGTCTGCACCGGCTGCTGGCTGGCGCAGATCCCGCCGATGATCACGCCGGAGGAGACCTTCACCGAGTACGCCTACTTCTCCTCCTACTCCACCTCGTGGGTGGAGCACGCGCGGGAGTTCGTGGACGGGGCGGCCGACCGGCTCGGGCTGGGGGCCGGGTCGTTCGTGGTCGAGGTGGCGAGCAACGACGGGTACCTGCTGCGGCACGTCGTCGAGCGGGGCATCCGGTGCCTGGGCATCGAGCCGTCGGAGAACGTCGGCAGGGCGGCCAGGGACGCCGGGGTGACGACCTTCACGGCGTTCCTCGACCCGGAGACCGGCGTCTCGGTGCGCGCGGAGCACGGGCCCGCCGACCTGGTGGTGGCCAACAACGTCTACGCCCACATCCCGGACGTCGTCGGGTTCACCCGGGGGCTGCGCGCCCTGGTGGCCGACGACGGCTGGGTCTCCATCGAGGTCCAGCACCTGCTCACCCTGATGGAGCGTAACCAGTACGACACGATCTACCACGAGCACTTCCAGTACTACACGGTCGCCTCCGCCCAGCGCGCCCTCGCCACCGGCGGGCTCGCCCTCGTGGACGTCGAGTCGCTGCCCACGCACGGGGGTTCGATCCGCCTGTGGGCCAGGCCGCTGGAGGCCGTGACCGGGCGGGCCGAGCCGGGCGAGCGGGTGGCCGCGCTGCTCGCCGCGGAGAAGGCCGCCGGCCTGCACGAGCTGTCCGGGTACGCCGAGTTCGGCGAGCGGGTGGCGCGGGTGCGGCGCGACCTGCTGGGCTTCCTGCTCGACGCGGCCCGCGAGGGCAGGACCGTCGCGGGCTACGGGGCGCCGGGCAAGGGAAACACCCTGCTCAACCACTGCGGCATCCGGCCCGACCTGCTCCCCTTCACGGTCGACCGCAACCCGTACAAGCACGGCAGGTTCACCCCGGGCACGCGGGTGCCGATCCTGCCGCCCGAGCGGCTCGCCGAGGAGCGGCCCGACTACGTGCTGGTCCTGCCGTGGAACCTCCGCGAGGAGCTCGTCGGCCAGCTGTCCTTCGTGCACGCCTGGGGAGGCCGGCTGGTCTTCCCCATCCCCAACCTGGAGATCGTCGAGGTGAACCCGTGAAGGTCGTCCTCTTCTGCGGCGGATACGGCACCAGGATGCGCACCGGCACCCCCGGCGACGCGCCCAAGCCCATGCAGCTCGTGGGACCCCGGCCGCTCATCTGGCATGTGATGCGCTACTACGCGCACTTCGGGCACACGGAGTTCATCCTCTGCCTGGGGTACGGCGCGCACCACATCAAGGACTTCTTCCTGAACTACCAGGAGACGACGTCCAACGACTTCGTGCTGCGCGGGGGCAGGATCGAGCTGCTGTCCACCGACATCTCCGACTGGTCGATCTCGTTCGTGCAGACCGGGATCGCGTCGCCGATCGGCGAGCGGTTGCGCCGGGTCCGCGACCACCTGGACGGCGAGGAGATGTTCCTGGCCAACTACGCCGACGTGCTCACCGACGCGCCGCTGCCGGAGATCGTCGACCGCTTCACCCGGTCGGGCGCGGGCGCGTCGATGATGGTGGTGCCGCCCTCCGACACCTTCCACTGCATCGAGCTGGGGGAGCGCGGCACGGTCGGCGGGATCACCCCGGTCAGCGAGATGCCGCTCTGGGTCAACGGCGGGTACTTCGTGCTCCGCCAGGAGATCTTCGAACACATCCCGGAGGGCGGCGACCTGGTCGCGGACGGCTGCGGCGAGCTGGCCAAGCGCGGCAGGCTGCTCGCGTACCCGCACCGCGGCTACTGGCGGCCGACCGACACGGTCAAGGAGCGGATGGCCCTGGACGAGGCCTACTCGCGCGGCGACCGCCCCTGGGCGCTGTGGGAGCACGAGCGGGCGCCGGTGCCCGTACGCGGACCCGTGACGGTCCCGGAGCGCGAGGCGGCGGCGGCCGGGTACGGGTCCGCGGCGGCGGTGGGGCAGGCGCCCGGGTACGGGTCCGCGGCGGTGTCCGGCGGAGGGCACGCGGCGGTGACGGTCACGTGATCCGGTTCCGGCCGGCCGGGACGGGCCGGATCGCGCTGCTCGCCGCGCACTGCGACGACCTCGCCATCGGGGCGGGCGGCAGCCTGCTCACCCTCTGCTCCGCGCGCCCCGGCGTCCGGGTGGACGCCCTGGTGCTCTCCGGCGGCGGGACCGAGCGGGAGGACGAGGAGCGCGCCGCGCTGGCCGCCTTCTGCCCCGGTGCCGACCTGCGGCTCACCGTGCTCAAGCTGCCCGACGGGCGGCTGCCCGCGCGCTGGGAGGAGGCGAAGGAGGCGGTGGAGGAGCTGCGGGCGCGCACCGACCCCGACCTGCTGTTCGCGCCGAACCCCGCCGACGCCCACCAGGACCACCGGGGCCTGGCCAGGCTGGTGCCCACGGCCTTCCGCGACCACCAGGTGCTCGGCTACGAGATCGTCAAGTGGGACGGCGACCTCGGGCGGCCCACGGCCTACCAGCCGCTCGCGCCCGAGGTGGCCGAGGCGAAGGTGGGCCTGCTGCACCGCCACTACCCCTCCCAGCGTCACCGCTCCTGGTACGACCGCGAGGCGTTCCTGGGGCTGGCCCGCATCCGCGGGATCGAGTGCCACGCCCGCTACGCCGAGGCGTTCCACGTCAACAAGCTGACCTTCGACCTGGCTGGAGGCTGAACCGGATGCGCGTGCTGCTGACCGGGCACCAGGGCTACCTGGGGAGTGTGATGGCCCCGGTGCTCGCCGCCGAGGGCCACGAGGTGACCGGGCTCGACTCCGGGCTCTTCGCCGGACGCGTGCTGGGCCCCGTGCCCGACGACCCGCCCGGATACGCCGTCGACCTGCGGGACGTCACCCCCGGGCTCCTGGCGGGGGTGGACGCGGTGGTGCACCTCGCCGCGCTGTCCAACGACCCGCTGGGCGCGCTGGCGCCCGAGCTGACGTACGACATCAACCACCGCGCCGCGGTGCGGCTGGCCCGGCTGGCCCGCGAGGCGGGCGTGCGCCGGTTCCTGTACGCGTCCACCTGCTCGGTCTACGGCGCCTCAGGCTCCGAACTGGTCGACGAGGACGCGCCGCTGCGCCCGGTCACCCCGTACGCCGACTCCAAGGTCCGTGTGGAGAACGACCTGCTCAAGCTGGCCGACGGCGACTTCAGCCCGGTGTTCCTGCGCAACGCCACCGCGTTCGGGTTCTCGCCCAGGTTGCGCGCGGACATCGTGCTGAACAACCTCGTCGGGCACGCGCTCCTGTCCGGGGAGGTCAGGGTGCTGTCCGACGGTACCCCGTGGCGCCCGCTGGTGCACGCCGCCGACATCGCGAACGCCTTCGCCATGGCGCTGACCGCCCCGTGCGAAGCGATACACGCCAGGGCCTTCAACGTCGGCACCGAGGAGAACAACGTGACGGTGGCGGAGATCGCCGCCGAGGTCGCCGAGGCGGTGCCAGGCTCCCGGGTCGTGATCACCGGGGAGACCGGGGCCGACCCGCGCTCCTACCGGGTCGACTTCTCCCGGATCCGGGACGCGCTCCCCGGCTACCGGCCGATGTGGACGGTGAAGGCGGGCGCGGTCGAGCTGGCCGAGGCGTACGGGCGGCTCGGCCTGACCGAGGACGGTTTCCGGCGCGACTTCACCAGGCTGGCGTGGCTGTCGGCCCGCCGCGAGGCCGGAACCGTCGACGGGTCGCTGCGGCCACGCGGGGCGGTGAACGGTGACGGGTGACACCGGCGGCACAGATGACATCGGCGGTACAGATGACACCGGCGGCCGGGCTCCGGAGGCGGTGAGCGAGGTGCCGGAGGAGGGGGGCGGCGGCGAGGGGCGCGAGATGCATGCCCTGGTGGAGCGGCTCTACCCGCTCTGCAGGAGCATCACCGGCGACGGCGTGCGCCGCACCCTGGAGATCATCGGGGAGTCCCTCGGCCTGCAGGTCCGCGAGGTGCCGACGGGCACCCAGGTCCTCGACTGGACGGTGCCCAGGGAGTGGAACATCCGCGACGCCTACGTCAAGGACGCCTCGGGGAACAGGGTCGTCGACTTCGGCGCCTCGAACCTGCACGTGGTCGGCTACAGCGTCCCGGTGTCGGCCACCATGACCCTGGACGAGCTGCGCGGGCACCTGCACACGCTCCCCGAGCAGCCCGATCTGGTCCCGTACCGCACGAGCTACTACGCGGAGACGTGGGGCTTCTGCCTCGCCCACGACACCCTGGAGGGGCTCCCCGACGGGCCGTACGAGGTCATGATCGACTCCACGCTCGCCGACGGGCACCTGACCTACGGCGAGCACGTGGTGCCCGGCAGGGTCGCCGAGGAGGTGCTCGTCTCCTGCCACGTGTGCCACCCCTCGCTGGCGAACGACAACCTGGCGGGGATCGCGGTGGCGGTCCGGCTCGCCCGGCGGCTGGCCGGGGCCGACCCGTGGTACACCTACCGCTTCCTGTTCGCGCCGGGCACCATCGGCGCGATCGCCTGGCTGGCGCGCAACCGGGAGCGCGCCGGGCGGATCAGGCACGGCCTGGTGCTGGCCTGCGCGGGGGACCGGGGCCCGCTGACGTACAAGCGCAGCAGGCGGGGCGACGCCGGGATCGACAGGGCCGTGCGGCACGTCCTGCGGAGTTCGGGGCGCCCCCACACGGTCGTGGACTTCTCCCCTTACGGCTACGACGAGCGGCAGTTCTGCTCGCCCGGCTTCGACCTGCCCGTCGGCTCGCTCACCAGGACCCCGTACGCGGGCTACCCGGAGTACCACACCTCCGCCGACGACCCGGCCTTCGTCTCCCCCGAGGCGATGGCCGACACCCTGGAGACCTGCTGGGAGGTCACCCGGGTGCTGGAGGACGACCGCGCGTACCTCAACCTCAGCCCGTACGGGGAACCGCAGCTGGGCAGGCGGGGCCTGTACGGGTCGCTGGGCGGGCGCAGCGACACCAAGGAGGCCCAGATGGCGATGTTGTGGGTGCTGAACCTCTCCGACGGGAGGCACAGCCTCCTGGACATCGCGGAACGGTCCGATCTTCCCTTCGGTGCCGTGGCGGAGGCGGCACGGGCCCTTCGTGGTTCGGGACTTCTCAAGGAGTGTTCGCTGTGACGCGGTTCCAGGTCGTGACGGGCTCCCGGGCGGGCTCCGGGGTGGGCGGGGCGCTCGGCCTCCGGGTCGGCGAGACGGTGGAGGTGCTGAGCGAGGCCGAGATCATGGCCACGCTGGACGGGAAGGGGGAGCTGGACGAGCTGCCCTTCATGCCGGAGATGCTCGCCTTCTGCGGGCGGCGGCTCACGGTGCACAAGGTGGCGCACAAGCTCTGCGACACGATCAGCAGCAGCGGCATGCGGCGGATGGAGCGCGCCGTCCACCTGACCGGGGCCCGCTGCGACGGGCAGGCGCACGGCGGCTGCCAGACGGCCTGCCAGTTCTACTGGAAGGAGTCCTGGCTCAAGCGGGTGGATCCGGACTCCCCCGCTCCTCCCGTCACGGCCGTCGGTCTCGCGGCGGGCAGGCCGCTGCTGCCGATCCTCCAGGCCGCCACCAGGAAGGAGCCGGGACCCGACGGGGAGGAGCGCTTCTCCTGCCAGGCGACCGAGCTGCTGCGCGCCGCGCCCACCTGCCTGCCGTTCAAGGACGTCGGGCAGTACGTCGCCGACGTGCGCACCGGGAACGTGGGCGTGACCTGGATGCTGCGCTCGTTCCTCGTCGGGCTGTTCAACCGCTTCCAGCAGGTCAGCAAGCGCGTCCTGCCCAGGCGGCTGTGGATCAGGGGCGGGATGCGCTGGGGGTTCGTCAGGGGCGGAGCCGGGCCGACCACCCCGACGCGGACCCTGGACCTGCAGCCCGGAGAGCTCGTCAGGGTCAGGTCCAAGGAGGAGATCCTCAAGACGCTCAACGACGGCCTGCTCAACCGCGGCATGGGGTTCGAGGAGGAGATGTCGCGCTACTGCGGCCACGTCGCCCGGGTGAGCGCCCGCGTCGAGAGGTGCCTGGACGAGAAGACCGGCCGGATGCTGACGATGAAGAACCCCTGCATCATCCTGGAGGGCGTCATCTGCGCGGGCGCGTACAACGTCAGCTGCCCGCGTGAGTTCGTGCCGTTCTGGCGGGAGATCTGGCTCGAACGCGTCGAGGAGCCCAGGTGAACGGGTCGTCCCCCGAGACAGACGGCGAGACCGGTTCGAGTGATTCGGCCGGTTCGGACGGTTCGGCCGGTTCACCCGGGTCGGCCGGTGAGCAGGTCGGGACGATCGGCAGGAAGGCCGGTCGCGGGCTGCGCTGGAGTCTCCTGGGCAACCTGGGGACGAAGGCGACCACCTTCGTCATGGGACTGGTGCTCGCCCGGCTGCTCGTGCCGGAGGACTTCGGTCTCTACGCCATCGCGCTCGCCGCGACCACCTTCGTCATGCACGTCAACGACGTCGGCATCATCGCCGCCACCGTGCAGTGGCGGGGCCGGGTCGAGGAGATGGCGCCGACGGCGACGGTGATGGCCGTCGCGTTCAGCACCGGGATGTACGGGATCTTCTGGGTGGTGGCCCCGTACTTCGCGGAGCTGGCCGGCAGCGCGGAGGCCACCCCGGTGGTCCGGCTGCTCACCGCGATCATCCTCATCGACGGCGTCACCGCCGTGCGGGCCGGCTCGCTGATGCGCGGGTTCGGGCACGACAGGCTGACCAAGGCCAACATCGCGGGCTCGCTGGTCAACGCCGGGGTGGCCGTCACCCTCGCCGCGAACGGCGCCGGCGCCTACAGCTTCGCCGTCGGCCAGGTGGCGGCCAACACGGTCACCGGCGCGCTGGTGCTCGCCTGGGCCGGGCTGCCGTTCCGCCTCGGCTTCGACCGGGAGGTGGCGGCCAGGCTCCTGCGGTTCGGGGCGCCGCTCGCCCTGGGGCTCGGCATCGAGGCGGTGCTGATGAACGCCGACTACGTCATCGTCGGCGCCGTGCTCGGCCCCGTCGCCCTCGGGTTCTACCTGCTGGCGTTCAACGTCTCCAGCTGGGTGCCCAGCGTGATCGGCACAGCCCTGCGGTACGTCACCGTGCCCAGCTTCTCGCGGCTCGCCGAGCAGCGGCCGGAGTCGCTGTCGCTGGGGGTGCAGCGCTCGGTGCCGTTGCTGGTCGCGTTCGTCCTGCCGGTCGCCGTGGTGACGGCCACGCTGGCCCCGGCGATCGTGGCGTTCCTCTACGGCGAGAAGTGGGCCCCGGCCGCCGGGGTCCTGGCGCTGCTAGCGGTCCTGATGGTCGTTCGGATGCTCACCTCCCTCGCCTTCGACATCCTCACCTCGGCGGGCGCCACCAGGGCCACCGTGTGGATGAACCTCGGCTGGGCCGTGGCGCTGGTGCCCGCGCTGTGGGCGGGCACGCACTGGTACGGCATCCGTGGCGCGGCGATCGGGCACGCGCTCGCCGGTGTCCTGGTCGCCCTGCCGATGGCGGCCCTGGCGCTGAGCCGCGCGGGGGTGCGCCTGGCACCCGTCCTGCCCGCCCTCGTACGCCCGCTGCTGGGCGCCGTGGTCGCGGCGGCCGTCACGATGACGCTCGCCGGTCTGCTGGGGGGGTTGTCGGGCGGACACCCGGGCGGGACGACCGCGGGCTCCGCGCTCGTCCAGCTCTGCGTGGCCGGTGGCGGGGGACTGCTCGCGTACCTCCTGATCGCCGTGCCCGCGGCGCGGCTCAAACAGCTCGGCGCGCGGGCGGTCCCCGCCCGCGCCCGCTGACCGTCCACGGCCCTGCGAGAACCACACGATCCACGAGAGGAGAGACCGGATGGAGAACGCCGACACGCTGGTGTCCATCGTGCTTCCCGTACGCAACGGGGCCGGGCGGATCGAGGGCGCGATCCGTTCGGTGCTCGGCCAGGACCACGAGCGCCTCCAGCTGGTGATCTCCGACAACGCGTCCACGGACGGCACCGAGGAGATCTGCCGCGACCTGGCCGCGGCCGACCGCCGGATCGTCTACCGCAGGCACCCCGAGAACGTGGGCCTGTTCGACAACTTCGTCCGTACGACCGAGCTGGTCGCGGGCACGTTCTTCCGCTGGGTCGGCGACGACGACCGGCTGGAGCCCGCGTGCGTCTCCCGGTCCCTCCAGGCGTTCGCGGAGGACGAGCGGCTCGTCCTGGTCACCACGCAGGTCGCCTACACCGGGCCCGACGGCACCGTCACCACCGCCCCCCTCGACGGCTCGGGGCTGGCCTCGGACGACCCGGTCGAGCGGTTCGCCGAGATGCTGCGGCTGCTCAACGAGAGCCACCTGCTCATCGACCCGCTGTACGGCACGCTGCGGCGCAACCCCCTGGCGGGAATCCCCCGGCGCAACATGCTGCGCGAGGACGAGGTGTTCGCGGCGAAGCTCGCGCTGGCCGGACCGTGGGGGCACGTCCCCGAGGTCCTCGCCCACCGCAACTGGAAGCACGACACCCTGTCCGCGATCGCCCGCCGCCTCGACGTGCCGCCCTGGCGGGCCCGCTGCTCCAGCGTCCTGCAGTGCGGGGAGCTGTTCCGCTGGCTGCGGGAGGCCGACCTCACCCCCGACCAGCGCCGCCGCGCCCGCGCGGCCGTCCTCGGCATGTACGCGCGCCGCCAGCGGCTCACCGCGGCCCGCCGGGGCCGCAGGCTCGCCCTGATCGCCTCGGGGCTCGTCCCCGGCGGGCGGTGAGAGATGCCCCTTCACGAGGCAGGCGCCGAGCCTGCCGGTCCCGTCCGTCCCGGTGATCCCAGATCAGCGATCCCAGACCAGTGATTCCAGAAAGGAGAACCCCGTGACCACCGTCTTCTCCAACAGCGTGGTGGACGACGACACGCGCAGGGAGCAGCTCTACCAAGGGCAGGTCTTCGTCTACTCGGCGACGCCCGCCTCCGCCCGGCTGGCCGCCTTCGCCAGGGAGCTGATCGCCGAGGCGTTCGGCGAGCGCGACCCGGAGACCGCCCAGTTCGACATGCCGGTCGAGGAGTTCGCCGAACTGCTCGCCGGGCTCAAGCCCCGGTTCATCCATCACCCCCGGTGCAAGGAACTGCTGCCCGCGGTGCTTGAGGAACTGGGGTGCGACCTGGACCTCACCTACTTCGACGTGCCCAGGCTGCGCACCTCCACCTCCCACGACTACCTCACCTCCGGCATCTCCTACGCCTTCCACCCGCACCGCGACTGCTGGTACTCGGCCCCGTTCAACCAGCTCAACTGGTGGATCCCCGTCTACGAGGTGGTCCCGGAGAACGTGATGGCCTTCCACCCCCAGTACTTCGGCAGCCCGGTGCGCAACGGCAGCGCCCGCTACGACTACGCGGAGTGGAACAGGACCAGCCGGCTCACCGCCGCCCAGCACGTGCGCGGCGACACCAGGGACCAGCCCCGTCCAGAGGAGGCCGTCGTGCTCGACCCGCAGGTGCGGGTGGTGCCTGAGCCGGGGGGCGTCATGGTGTTCTCCGGCGCCCAGCTGCACTCCACGGTGCCCAACACCTCGGGCAGGACCCGCTTCAGCATCGACTTCCGCACGGTGCACATCGACGACGTACGCACCCGCCGGGGCGCCCGCAACGTGGACGCGGAGTGCACCGGTACCACCCTGCGTGACTTCGTCCGCTCCTCCGACCTCGACCCGATGCCGGAGGAGCTGGCGCTGGAGTACGAGGAGGAGGCCCTGACCAGGGTCGGGTGAGCGGCCGGACCCCCGGCCGCCGCCACACCGCGGCGACGCCATGTGACGTCCATGGCGACGCCCGTCGTGACAACAAGGAGTTCGTGTGCTGCCACCAACACGCATCGTGTCCCGGGCGTCTGGCGCGCTCGGGGGAGCGGGGACGACGTAGTGGAGTTCTGGAAGACCATCCTCGACCTCGCCAGAAGGAAGCGGGTCGGGTTTCCGCTGGCCGGCCTGGCGCTCCTCGCCGCCGTGGTCGTCTTCTCCATGGTGCCCCCGCGCTACGTGTCGAGCGCCTCCATGGTGCTGACCACGCCTCCCGCGGGAGGGACGACGGACCCGGCCAAGCCGCCGGGGCGGAGCAACCCGCTGCTGCAGTTCAGCGACGGCCTCAGGACCACGGCGGGCATTCTCATCCTGTCCATGAACACCGAGGCGGTCGCGACGGAACTGGGCATCGTGAAGGACGGTCCCGTCACGGTCACGATCAACGACGGGCGCACCAACCCCAACATGCTGGGCATCCTCATGAACGGCCCGTTCGTGTACCTGGAGGTGGAGAGCGACTCCGCCGAGGTCACCCGTACCGTCATGGCCAGGACCCAGTTCCGTCTCAGGACCGAGCTGGTCCGCAGGCAGGAGGTGCTCGGCGCCCCCCGTTCCACCTTCATCGGTTTCGTCGAGGTGGTGCCCGCCGCCTACCCCGCGATGGACCGGAGCGGTACGTGGCAGGCCGCGGGCGGGGCGGCGTTCGCCGTCATCCTGCTCGGCCTCGGCACGGTGTACGCCGTGGAGCGCCGGAGGGTGTTCCGGCGGAGGAGGTCCGGTGACGGGCCGCCCGACGAGCCCCGGCCGGTCACGGACGCCACCCCGGCCCCGGCGGGCCGGTCCGGCGAGCCGCGTCCCGGTGACCTCTCCGGTGACCTCCCGGAAAAGGGCCCGGAGCATGAGGGCGACAGGGACGGCAAGGGCGGCGGGATCGGCGGGATCGGCGGGGACGGCAGGAGGCGCGGAGACCGCGACGGCAGGAGTGCCTCCGAGCCGCCGGTCACCGTGTATCCGGCGGAGGCGATGTTCCCTGCGTCCCCGGCGTCCCCGGCGCCCTCGGCGACACCCGGACGAGGACGACAGGTAGACGGAGACACGTAGCCGACGGCAAGCAGGCGACGGCAAGCAGGCGACGGCGACGGGCAGCGGCCGCGACAGGAACGCGACAGGAAGACGAGAGGAAACGCGTGGACTTCTGGGGGACCGTACTCATCGTGTTACGGCGCTGGTACATCGCCCTGCCGGCGTTCCTGCTGTCCATCGGCGCCGCGCTGGCCGTCTACTCGTCGATCCCCACCCTCTACGTCTCGAACGCGGTGCTCGTACTCACCATCCCGCCCACCGGCGGAAGCCTGCCGAGCAACCCCGAGCGCCCCAACGGGCTGACCAACCCCCTGCTGAACTTCGACTGGGGCCTCAGCATGTCCGCCTCGATCCTCATCCAGGTGATCAGCGCGCCGGAGACGGCGGAGGCGCTCGGCGTGCAACCGGAGGGCGACACCACCTTCACGGCCACCAACGGCAGCACCAATCCGGAGGCGCTGGACGGCGGGCCTTTCGTGTACATCGAGGGCACGAGCATGTCGCCGGAGGGGGCGCGGGACATCGTGACGCGGGTCAGGGACCGCGCGAGGATCGAGCTGGCCGGTCGCCAGCGGCAGCTCGACGCGCCCCCGGCGACCTACATCACGATGAACGAGATGGTGCCGCCGACGGAGCCGCAACCCCAGACTGGGGGGAAGACGCGCGGGGCCGCCGCCGCGCTGCTCCTCGGGGTGCTCGCGAGCCTCGCCGCGGTGTTCTCCCTGGAGAGCTTCCTGGACGCGCGGAGGCGGAGACGCAGGGTGCCCGTGGCGGCGTCCGGGGTGCCCGCCGCACCCTCCCTCCTGAGGCGGTGAGGTTCCCGTGGCCCGCACGCTCTCGGCCCCGGCCCCGACCAGAGCCCCGGCTCCCGTGTCCGTCGCCTCCCTGGACCGCCCCGGCCTGCGCAGTGCCGACGGGGCCACCCTCGCCGCCGCGTTCGCGGTGGTCCTGATGCTGTCCCCGGCACGACTGGTCTTCCGCGGCCTGCCCTTCTCGCTCACGCCCGCCGACGCGGTCGGCCTCTTCGCCGCGCTGTGGTGGTTCTGCGCGCAGCTCACCACCACGCTCGGCGCCGCCAAGGGCTCCAACCCCGTACGCACCGCGCTGTTCGTGTACACCGCGGCGATGCTGGCCACCTACGGGTACGCAAGCGCCGCCTACCTCCCGCCCGACGAGCTCGACATGGCCGATCACAGCATCGTCCTCGTCGTGGCGCTGGTGGGCATCGGTCTCGGGGCGTGCGACGGCATCCGGGGGCGGGAGCGGCTGGACTTCGTCCTGAGGTGTCTCGTGATCTCCGGCGCGGCCGTCGGGGTGATCGCGGCACTCCAGTTCGTGCTCGAATTCGACCTGACGAAGTATCTGGCCTTCCCCGGTTTCCGGTTCACCTCGGAGCTGCCGGCGATCCTCGAACGCAACACCCTGCGCCGGGTCGCGGCCACCACGGGACACCCCATCGAGCTCGGCGTCGTCTGCGCGATGATCATCCCTCTCGCGCTGCACTACGCGTTCGGCGCCCGCGACCGGGGTGAGCCCTCCCTGCGGTGGTGGGCCTGCTGCGCGCTGATCGGTACCGGCCTGATGTTCTCCGTGTCGCGGTCGGCGGTCCTCGGGCTCGGCGTCGTCAGCGTGGTGCTCGTCGCCGGGTGGCCCGCGCGCAGGAGGATGTGGGCGGCGATCGGCGGCGTGGGCTTCCTGGCGGGGATGAAGGTGGCCGTACCCGGCCTGATGAGCGTCTTCCTGGGGCTGTTCACCAGCCTGTCCAGCGATTCGAGCATCCAGTACCGGACCCATGACTACGCGGTGGCGGCCACCGAGATCGGGAACCACTTCTGGGTCGGCAGGGGACTGGGCACCTGGTACGCGCCCAAGCATCTGATCTTCGACAACCAGTACATCCTGTCGCTGGTGGAGACAGGGGTCATCGGCATGGCCACCTTCTCCGGGATCTTCCTGACCGGCATCTGGGCGGCGTTGCGCGTCCGCCGCCTCAGCTCCGACCCCGCCGTACGGGACCTGGGGCTGACCCTGGCCGCGTGCCTGGTCGTCCCCCTGGTCGGGGCGGCCACGTTCGACCTGCGCTCGTTCGCGACCGTGACGGGCCTGTCATTCCTGATCATCGGAGCCGCCGGCTCGCTGCTGCGAGCCACCCGGCCGCCGAGGGCTCAGGCCGCCCGGCCGCCGGAGAGGCCCGACGGGGAGTCCGGCGAGGCCGGTGAGTCCCGGGAGCCCAAGCAGGCCCGGGAGTCCGGGGAGGTCCGGGAGTCCGGAGAGGAGACTGATGAGAAGGCCGCCGAGACCGCTGAGACCGCCGAGACCGCCGGGAAGGTCACCCGGCCAGCCGGGCGCGCAGATCCGCCCAGGAGCCCGCGGCCAGGTCCCGCTCGCTGATCGCGGTGACCGGCAGCGGCCACCGGATGCCGAGATCGGGGTCGTCGTAGCGGACGGCGAGGTCCTCGGCGGGATCGTGCTCCCGGTCGATCCGGTAGCAGACGTCGGCCTGGTCGGTCAGTGCCTGATAGCCGTGCAACAAACCAGGAGGAACGTAGAGGTGGACGAACGTCTCATCGTCGAGAATCACCGACATCTGGCGGCCGAAGGTCGGCGAGCCCGGCCGGGCGTCGACGAGCACGTCGTGCACGGCCCCGCGGGCGCACCGGACGAGCTTGGCCTCCCCCCGGCCGCCCCGGCCGTGCAGGGCCCTGATCGTCCCCAGCCGGGACCGCGACTGGCTGTCCTGGACGAACGCCTCGGGCCGCAGCCCGTGGGCGGCGGCGAGCGCCGCGTCGAAGGTGCGGGTGAACAGCCCACGGTCGTCCCTGTACTGGGTGGGGACGAAGAGCAGGACATCGTCGATCTCGGCGCGTTCGACTCTCATGAGCCCATCTTTCCGACTCCCGCCCCTCCCGGCCACGAAGAAGCGGGAAACGGTACCGATCGGCGTACGGAGCTTCCGGGCCGTGCGGAAGCGGGAAACGGTACCGGCCCGCGTACCCCGGAGAACGTCCTTCTCGTGGGCCGGCCGCCCCTGCCGGTGGCGCCTTCGGCGACACCCGAGAGGTTCGGGGCGGGGTTCGCGCGTGTCCGGGTCGGGGCCGTCGAGGTCATGGCGGTCAGCGAGGCGGAGCTTCTCGACCACGTGACGGCCGGGTGGCGCCGGGGGCGCGGCGGCGCGATCGTCACCGCGAACGTCGACATCGTCCGCGCCGCCACGCGTGACCCCGCACTGGCGGACCTCGTCACCCGCTCCGAGATCGTGGTCGCCGACGGCATGCCGGTGGTCTGGGCGTCGAGGCTCGCCGGGTCGGCGGTTCCCCGCGGGATCAGCAGGATCACCGGTGCCTCGCTCGTACACTCCCTGACCACACGGGCCGCACGCGAGAACCGCTCGGTCTACCTGCTCGGCGGGGAGCCCGGCGTCCCTGAGGACGCGGCGCGGGTGCTCACCGGAGGCCGCCCGGGACTGCGCGTGGCGGGAACCTGCTCGCCCCCCTTCGGGTTCGAGAGCACACCGGAAGGGATGCGCGAGGTGGTCGAGGGGGTGGTCGCAGCCGCCCCCGACCTCGTCCTCGTCGGGCTGGGCTTCCCCAAGCAGGAAAGGGTCATCGAGGCCCTGCGGGCGGAGCTGCCCGACGCCTGGTACCTCGGCTGCGGAGCCGGGATTCCCATGGCGGCCGGACGGTTCAGCCGCGCCCCGGGGCCGGTCCAGCGGGTGGGAGCGGAGTGGCTGTACCGGCTCGCCCTGGAACCGCGCCGCCTGGCCCGCCGCTACCTGCGCGACGACGCCCCGTTCGCGATCGCCCTCCTCGCGGGCGCCCTGCGCACCCGCCTGACACCAAGGCGTCGCACATGACCCCCGACATCAAGGCGCCGCACATGACCCCCGACACCGAGGCGTCGCACATTACCCCCGACCCCGCGTCCGAGACATCTCACGCCGTGTCCGGAATCGAAGCGATGAGCGCCGATTCCCCGCCCTCCCCGCCCTCCCCGTCCCCCGGGCCCTCAGGCGCGACCACCATCCCCCCACGGTCCTCTCTCACGAGAAACGGCTCCGACATGGCTGTTCCAGACCGGCTCCCGCTGGCCGTAGTGATCGTCACGTATTCGAGCGGCAAGGTCGTCGAGGGCTGCCTGCGCTCGCTCGACGCGGCCCTGGCCGATGCCGGTCCGGCACGCGTCGTGGTGGTGGACAACGCCTCGGCCGACGACACCGTCGAGCGGGTGCGCGCGGTCGCGCCCGAGGCCGAGGTGATCCAGACCGGGCGCAACGCCGGTTTCGCCGCCGGAGTGAACGCGGGCATCGCCGCCGCGGACGGCTGCGACGTACTGGTGCTGAACCCCGACATCAGGCTCGCCCCCGGCTCGGTGCTCCTGCTCCGGCAGGCGCTCGCCCTGCCGGGGACCGGGATCGCCGCCCCCCGCCTCACCGGTGAGACGGGAACGCTCCACCTTTCCATGCGCAGGCGCCCCACCGTGCCGAGGGCACTCGGGGAGGCGCTGCTGGGCGGGAACCGGGCCGGGCGGATCCCGGCGCTCGGCGAGCTGGTCGTGGATCCGGCCGCGTACGACAGCCCGCAGGTGGTCGACTGGGTGGCCGGTGCGGCCTGGATGATCTCCCGCGCGTGCCTGGACGCCCTGGACCCGCTCGACGAGCGCTACTTCCTGTACTCGGAGGAGACCGAGTACATGCTCAGGGCGGGGGAGGCGGGGTTCGCCGTCCGGTACGAGCCCCGTGCCGTGGCCGTTCACCTCGGTGGCGAGCAGTCCACGTCGAGCAGGCTGTGGGCGCTGTCGTCGGCGAATCGGGTCCGGATGCACCGGGAGCGGTACGGCCGCCCGCGCGGGCAGCTGATGCGACTGGCCGTCGGGCTCAACGAGCTGGTCCGCGCGGTCGCCAGGGGCGGGGAGGGCGGGACACGGCACCGGGCCGCCCTGCGCCAGCTGGTCCCCCTGCGCGAATGGCCCCTCCTGCCCGAAGACTCCACGCCCCGGCCCCCGACGGCCTCTCCCGCTCGTACGGACGGAGCCCTCCGGACGGCGGAGAACCCCGTTCACACGACACCCTCCCCCGGCTACGTCTGCTTCTCGGCGCAGGACTGGTGGTACCACAACCGGGCGCACTCGGACTTCCAGCTCATGCGCTCGGTCGCCGCGCACCGGAAGGTCCTCGTGGTCAACAGCATCGGGATGCGCATGCCGATGCCGGGCAGGTCCACGCAGGTGCTGCGGCGCGTCGGGCGCAAGCTGCGCAGCGTCGCGATGCTCGTCAGGAGGCCGCTGCGGGAGCTGCCCGGCTTCTACGTGATGTCCCCGCTGCCGCTGCCCTTCTACGGGTCGCCGCTGGCCAGGCGGGTGAACGCGCTGCTGGTCAGGGCACAGGTGCTGGCCGTCTCGCGGGCACTGGGACTGCGCCACCCCGTGATCATGGTGACCATCCCCACGGCCTGGGACGTGGTACGGCCGATGCGCAGGCGCGCACTGGTGTTCAACCGCTCCGACCGGCACTCGTCGTTCCCCGAGTCCGACCGGCCGACCATCGAGGCGCTGGAACGCGGCCTGCTGGAGCGCTCTGACCACGTGGTCTACGTCAGCAACGCGCTGATGGGCGAGGAGAGCGGCGTGACCGGGGATCGCGCGCACTTCCTCGACCACGGCGTGGACACCGACCACTTCAGGCGGCGCCCGGAGAGCGAGCAGCCCGCCGACCTCCGCGCGATCCCCGGGCCGAGGGTGGGTTTCTTCGGCGCGCTGGACGGCTATCTCGTCGACTTCGACCTGCTGGAGCGGATCGCCGTCGAGATCCCCGGCGTCTCGCTGGTCCTGATCGGCGACGCGACCGTCCCGATGGACCGGCTCACCCGCCATCCGAACGTGCACTGGCTCGGATTCAGGCCGTACGAGCGGATCCCCGCGTACGGATCGGGATTCGACGTCGCGATCATGCCGTGGCTGGACAACCCGTGGATCAGGCATTCGAACCCGATCAAGCTCAAGGAATACCTCGCGCTGGGCCTTCCGGTGGTGAGCACCGATTTCCAGGAACTCGCGAACTATGCCGATCGCGTGCGGATCGCCGCGGACGCCGACCTCTTCCTCGACGCTGTTCGTGCGACGTTGCGCGACGGAGGCCTGCAGCCCGCGGACACCATACGAGGATCCGTACTCGGTGCCTCCTGGTCGTCGCGCGCCGCGCAGCTGATGGCGCTCGCCGAGTTGTCACCGGGTCCGCGATGAGGAGGACGAGACCATGAGCTCCGAGGACCACGAGCAGCCGACGGACCACGCGCAGACGGTGGACCCTGGACGGACGACGGACCCTGGACGGACGACGGAACGCCGGGCCAGGCGGTCGTTGCCGATGCTCGTCGGGGCGGGGGCAGTCTCGGTGTCGGTGGCGGTGCTCGGCCTCTCCTGGATCGACGTACCCGGTAACCAGGACCGAGGCCCGCTCGCCGGAGCGTCGGCCGGTGTGTGGTCGGCCGCGGGTCCGCCCGCGACGGCCGCACGGGTGCCGTGGGAGGGCGGCCCCGCCTACTACGGGCGGTTCGCCGCACCGGCGGCGGCGGGCTGGACGAACCCGTGGTTCTTCCCGGTGGGCGTCTGGTTCGAGTCCGTGATCACCCAGGACGACGCGAACAAGGACCGGGCCGCCGGGCTCAACACCTACGTGGAGCTGACCGAGACCAGCGACATGACGCTGGTGCGGAAGAACGGCATGTCGGCGCTGACGAGCGCCCCGCTGCCCGGCTACGGCAAGGAGACGGTGGGCTGGCTGCTCAACGACGAGGTCGACATGTGGGCGAAAGCTGGAGACGCGGAGTGGACCGGCAACCACCCCGGCGAGGGCCCCCTGTGCGTCCCCGAGGACAAGGGGTGCGGTTTCACCGTGTTGCGCACCCGCAAGGAGAAGGTCCCCAAGGGCGACGGCAGGATGCACTACGCCAACTACGGCAAGGGCGTGATGATGTGGGAGCGGGACACGGACGCCGCCACGTTCGTCAACCGCTTCACCGACGTCGTCTCGTCCGACCTCTACTGGTACACCAGCGCGAGCGTCTGCCTGGACGGGCAGAACTTCCTGTCCCTGCCGACCTCCCGCTGCCGCAGGGCCGCCAACTACGGCGCCGTCCTCGACCGCCAGCGCGAGCTGGACGCGCTGGACGGACGCCGCCAGCCGATCTACGCCTTCGTCGAGGTCGGCTGGCCCGCCGAGAACGACACCCGGGCCATCCAGCCGCGGCAGGTGGCGGGCGCGGTCATGAGCTCGCTGATCCACGAGGCCCGGGGCATCATCTACTTCAACCACAACTTCGGCGGGCCGTGCCACTCCCAGCACGTCCTGCGCGAGGAGTGCGGGAAGAAGGTCAGGCCCGCGGTGACCGAGATCAACCGGCGCATCGCGCAGCTGGCCCCGGTGCTGAACACCCAGTCGTACGCGCACCGCTTCGGCACCGGCCTCGACACCATGCTGAAGCACCACCAGGGCTCGTACTACGTCTTCGCGATGCCCAGCGCGAACACGGCCACCGGCATTCGCACGTTCACCCTGCCGCGCGGGATGCGCGCCACACGCGCCGAGGTCCTCTTCGAGAACCGGACACTCCCCGTCGACGCCACAGGCAGGTTCACCGACTCCTTCGCCGCCGAGTACTCCCACCACATCTACCGGATCACGCCTTAGGGAAGATGCCAGCGGGCCCAGACGGTCTTGCCGAGACGGTCGGGAAGGGGCGTGACGCCGTGGTCGTGGGCAAGAGCTTTGACAATGGCCAGGCCACGACCATGGATCGCCTCGGCGTCGAGAGCGAGGAGACGAGGCTGCCCGCTTCCCCGGCCGGTGACCTGGACCTGAAATTCATCCTCGCTCGCCCGCAGGGAGAGCCTCACCACAGGCTCACCGTGGACGATCGCGTTGGCGAGCAACCCGCCGACCACCAGGACGGCGTCATCGACGAGGTGCCGTAGCTCCCAGGCGACAAGCGTCTCGCCCACCATGGCGCGAGCCTTGCCGGCGATCGGCAGATCATGCGGCAGATCCCAGTGGACGGTCCAAAGGTCGTCCGGAGCCGGTGGGGTGTCCGGGATGTCGAGCATGGTCTCTCCTCGGGGTGGCGGTGTGCCGTGCTCGGCCACGTGCATCAGGTCGCGTAGCTCGTCGGCGGTGTCGGCCCGCACGATCAGGGGCTCGGCGGCGGTCCAGGCGGCAGCGGCATGGAAGCGCCGGGTGCCGTCCCGTACCAGACGGTCCAGGCGGGCTCGATCCGGTCGAGCCCCTCGGCGGCGGCTCGTTCGGCCAGGTCCCAGAGCCGTGAGCCGACCTGCGCGGTGGCCGCTCCCCGCCGATGCCGCCCGCCCCGCCGGGGCCGGGACGCGCGTTCGTTCATGCCGTCGCCCCCTGCCGGTACGGGGTGTGCCTGCCGAAGGGAGTACGGGTGCTCGGCGGTCGTCCACGCCGGTACGGCACAGCGGCCGTGGTCACGGCCTGCTCCGGCCGCCGATGCCGTCCCGGGGAAACCTCCGGAGACCGTACGGGGAAGGCGACGGAGGCCGTGGGGCCGGGGATCGGGCGGATGGGCGTTACGACGGCTGGGCGTCCGGAGAGGTTGAGGCGGCGGGTGCTCATCCGGGCGTGAACCTGGGCGGGAGTGGGCTGCTCCCAATGATGGTGCGCGCGGTGCGGGAGGCTGGCGGCCTCGTGCGCGTATGGGGGATGGCCGCACCACCGGCAGCCGAGCGGCGTCGGCGGCCGGTTCGCGTGCCAACGCACCCGGATCGGCCTGGGGTTTCCTCTAGAATCGCGCATCAGATCGGACCTCCAGAGTCCGGTCGAGGGGCTTGTCATGGCGTTCCGTGCCGTGGCAGGCCCCGTTTGGTTTGGCGGGTTCGCCTTGCGAGGAGGGACCTCGCGGGACTTACTCAGCGGTGACAGGTGCGTGTCCGGCAGAAGCATGAAGTACGACCGGGAGTGCGTTTTTCGCTGAATCGATGGACATTTCCCCTTCTCTTATCCAGACGTATATGTTGATTTTTTAGGCGACCTTAGAGGGATGCCTACCTAGCGCAGGAAAGGGCTGCTCCGGCGGTGTCCTACGCTCCCGAACCTCTTCGCAGGGTGCTCTCGGATGGCTACTTTAGGTACCGAAAGTCGAGGCACATCAGTGTGACAGTTTGTGAAAACCTGTGTCCCCTGTGCCGCGATGTGGAATGCCCCGCTGGACGGAGCCAAAATGTCCACGAGCCCCAAGCCCAACTCGAAAAACGAAAAATGGGCCCTCTTCGGCGCGGAACTCCGCAAGCATCGAAAAAAGGAAAAAATGATCCAGGACGACCTGGCCGAGGCGACCCAATTCAGCAGGAGCCTGCTGAGCTTCACCGAGCGGGGTGAGCGCAACCCCAGTCACAACCTGGCACAACGCTGTGACGCTGCTCTGGGGGCGAACGGGGAACTCGTCCGGTACTGGACGTACATGACCCACGCTGCGAGCCCTCGATGGTTTCGGGATTGGCTAGAGATCGAACCGGCGGCGCACACATTGCACACCTGGCAACCGCTTCTCGTTCCCGGCCTTCTTCAGACCGAGGAATACGCGCGAGCAGTGCTGCGTGGCAAACCCGGTGTAACGGATGACGAGGTGGAGAGACTCGTAGCGGCTCGCATGGCACGGCAAGCCATCTTCGCTCGGGTCGGTCCACCGATGCTGCGGGTGGTGTTGGATGAGGGCGTCCTGTATCGCCCGATCGGCGGTAAGGAAGTCATGCACGATCAGATCGAACGCATGCTCATCGGCTTCGCGTCGCCCAAGATAGCCATCCAGGTGCTTCCGCTCGCGCTCGGGGTGACCACAGGGGTTCTTGGTGGTTTTGTCATTGCCCAGATTCAAGGGAGTGCGGATATCGTGTATCTCGAATCTGCGCTAAACGGTCAAGTCACCAATAGATCAGAGGATGTCGAAGCCATCCAGGCTACGTACGACACCATCCGAGCTGAGGCACAATCTCAGCATGTCTCGATCGATGTGATCAGGGAGGCAGCGAAAACATGGATCTGAGCGACGAGCTGAGGACCGCTGACTGGCGCAAGGCCACCAAGAGCGGGCCCAATGGTGGGGACTGCCTTGAAGTGGCTCCGCTGTCCGGTGGCCGGGTGGGCCTGCGTGACACCGAGGCTCCCGAGCGGGCGCCCTTCGTGGTGAGCGCGAGCGTCTGGGACGCCTTCATCGACAGCGCCAAGAAGGGCGAGTTCGACTTCTGAGCCACTTTCCGAACCCTTGGTCAACCTGGCCAGGGGTTCCGTCGACCTATCCGCACTCGATGACCGAGGCTCCCGAGTCGGAAACTTCCACAGTGGTGTCCATGTCGCGTCGGGCCGGCTCTTGCTCATGCCTGATCTCCGCGACGAGCCGTTCCATCGCGGCAGACTTCTCGACATCTGACTGCACGGGCAGTCCCGCAGCCCGGCGCTGCTCCCGCGCCCGCTGCCTCACCTTGTCCCAGTTGACCGCGTTCATTCTCACGCCCCTTCTGCTCCCAGGCGACATGATCGTGGAGAGCGTCATGGCTGCCCCTGCGGTCCCGGTCGGCCCGGTCGAGGACGAACAGCGCGTTGTGGCCTGCCGTACCGGGTAGGACACGAATCACCTCCTGGACGCGTCGACCCATCGATGAGCGTGCCCGCTCTCTCGGACAGATTCGCGGCACCGCTTCAAATCCAGATTTTCCATGCTTTGCCAGACCGGCGCGGGGAAAGACAGCTCTGAGGATCCTTAATTCTGGGCGTTGCGGAGAAAATTGACGACGATATGGTGTATTAATAATCACGTCGGTGTTCGTGGACTTAGTAGGCTCGCCTGAGCGGAGGGAATGACCAATGGCTGACCGAAGCCGGATCGAATGGACCGAGGTCACTTGGAACCCGACGACCGGGTGTGATCGCGTTTCGGCCGGTTGTGATAATTGTTATGCGCTTACACTTGCGAAGCGACTTAAAGCCATGGGGGCCGCGAAGTACCAGTGTGACGGCGATCCTCGCACCAGCGGGCCCGGTTTCGGGGTGACCCTGCACGAGGACACGCTGGCGGCGCCGCTACGCTGGCGCGAACCGCGAATCGTTTTCGTGAACTCGATGAGCGATCTATTCCATGCGCGGGTCCCCGTCGCCTTCGTCCGCCGAGTCTTCGACGTCATGGCGGCGACGCCTCAGCACACCTACCAGGTGCTGACAAAGCGTGCCACCCGGCTCGCGCGTATCGCCCACCAACTCCCATGGCCGGACAACGTCTGGATGGGGGTCAGTGTTGAGAATCGGGAGGTGGCGGCCCGGGTCGACTCTCTGCGGCAGGTGCCGGCCGCCGTGCGATTCATCTCCGCGGAGCCCCTTCTGGGTTCATTGAGCGGTCTCGACCTCGCTGACGTTCACTGGTTGATCGCCGGTGGGGAGAGCGGGACAGGCGCCAGGCCTGTCGATCCCCGCTGGGTACGTGAGCTTCGTGACCAGTGCCTTCGAGATGGGATCGACTTCTTCTTCAAGCAATGGGGGGGCAGGACTCCCAAGGCCGGCGGACGCCTGCTCGACGGGCGCACCTGGGACGAAATGCCGGTGCGCCGTCCAGACGTCTCACGCTCGGCTCGTCCTATGACGGCCTAGCCCGACTGATCGCCTCCAGGTGAAATTTTCCTTTGCTGTCTTTGTCGATCATTCCAGCCCTGTTAAGACGTTTTACCGCCTCTCTGATATGTGGTATCCATGCTGATCCGAGTGTGGTCCCGTAGACATCTGCCAGGTGGTCGGCGATGCGGAACGTTCCATGGGCGTCCAGCAGTCTCTGAAGATTCTTCTCGATCTCCGCAACCCATTTCGGCCCCTCCTCCTCCTGATACCTCTTGCTGTCGAAGACCGGTGGGTCTTCGTCGAAGAGCGATGCTTGCCCGCCTGTCTCGTGCTTCCGACGGCTCCTGGTCACCCGGTCGTTTCGCCATGCTTCATGCCAGTCCATGCCAGCCTTCCCCAGGGCATCGGCGAACTGCCACTTACCTTCTACATGGCGGGTGAACAGGACGAGGACGTACCTCGGCTGGTTGTCCGGATGTGGCCGGACAGGCATGCTCACGGAGTCGAAGCCGGTCTTGTTCCTGATGATCTCGCGATACCTGTCACTCACGGTAAGAGCCGCAGAGGTGGCGCTGCCAAGGTCATCGGCACCCGCGACGCGCGCGAAATGCTGTTGCCACCAGTCCCCGCCGAGAAAACGGTTCAGCCGTTCGATCTTCTTCATGTCTTCCGGCGGAGGGCTTTCGTGGTCACGCACCTGCCTGACAGCGGGCCCGAGTCGGGCGACCCCGCTCACGCTGAAATGGAGGAGAACCTCTGTCGGAGCGGGATCGTCCCTGAGCAGGATCTGTCCGAGCTGATCATGATGGAGTGCCGTTCCGAACGGGTCGAGGAACACGAAGAGCGCCGCTCCTCGTGACTCGGAGAGAACCTCCGGCAGACGCTCTCCCAGGTCGCCGTGAAGGGTCACATGCTTGAGCCCGCGCCCCTCCTCGGCAAGCAGACGTGTCAGGTGGGCGTAGTGGCGGGGATTTTTCTCCACGAAGAGTCCGGTGACGTTCCGATAATCCTTGACGAACTCTGCGGCCCGCACCAAGAGCAACGGCGATCCTGGGGAACCGTCCTCATACCGCCCTCGACCGGCGTAGCCGTCCACGAAGACCACTCGATGATCTTTTACTCTGAATCCGGCCTTCGCCGCGAACACCGGCGGATATCGCTTCAAGATCCCATGCTTGAACACCGCTGCAGCACGCTTTTCGCGAAAGAAGTCCTCATTTGCTGTCATTTCCGATAATCCTGCCGACGCGAGGGGAAAGGTATCTCGTGCCACGACAAACACGTGACACGCTAAAGCTTCGACAAGAATGACATACGAAGGACGTTCCCTCCTCAATTTTAGACGGGAAAACGGTCAACCGATATTCGATTAGAGTGCATAATTTATTGCAGATTGTCCTTTTTGAAACCGGAAGGATCTTCGTTGCGACGCCTCAGTGCAGGATCGCCAAGGTTCGTATGCCTTCGTGAGTCATGATCCGTGAGGTGCGTGATCGGGGTCCGATCTCTTCCGCTCCTTCATTCGTTGCGAAGACCCCTCTGGCGGGGCATGGTCACCAGGATGCACAATCGGGGCCCATGAAGACGTACGTCGGGGTGACCGATGGCGAGTGGCATCGTTTTCTCGCGGCGCGTCCCGCGCTGACCGAGGCCAATTTCTGGCGGCCTTCCGGTGGCGGGTTCCAGGCTCTGCGTCCCGGTGAGCCGTTCTTCTTCAAGACCCATCATCCGCACAACCGGGTGGTGGGCGGCGGGTTCTTCAACGGGTTCGAGAGGCTCCGCATCTCCGAGGCGTGGGACATCTTCCGGGAGGCGAACGGTGCCACGAGTCTCCAGCGGATGCGCGAGAGGGTGAGCCGGTACCGCAAACAGCCGATCGCCGCGGGGGAGGATCCGATCATCGGGTGCATTCTGCTGCGTGACACCTGCTTCTTTCCTCTTGACGCACCCGCGGACCAGCCGCCGGACTTCGCTCCGAACCTCGTGCAGGGTAAGAGCTACGACCTCGCGTCCCACCCCCAGGCGGATTACTTCCACGAGTTGTTCCCGAGGTTGCTCGGGACCGTCGTCGAACTCACCCTGTCCAGGCCGTGGCACCGGGACGGGCCGACCTACGGCGACCCCCGGCTGACCCCGCAACGGCTCGGCCAGCAGGCGTTCCAGGCCGTCGTGCTCAATGCCTACGATCGGCGCTGCGCCATCAGCGGTGACAAGATCCGTCCCGTCCTGCAGGCCGCTCACATCCGTCCCGTCTCCGCCGGGGGCGAGCACCGTCTGGACAACGGCCTGCTGCTGCGTTCGGACGTCCACACCCTCTTCGACCGCGGTTACCTGGCGGTCGATCCCACGTACCGGCTGCGGGTCAGCCCACGGCTTCGCGAGGAGTTCGGGAACGGTGAGCAGTTCTACAGACGCGCCGGAAGTCAGATAGCCCTTCCCCAGCACCGCCATGACCGCCCCGACCCCGAGATTCTCGAATGGCATCTCGACGAGGTGTTTCTGGCGTCCTGACTCACGCCTGATCTCCGGCCTGTCAGGGAAGCACCGGAAGCCCCCGCCTGAAAGCGGTGTTGTCCGGCTCACGTCCACCTACCAGTCATCGAGTGAACCGAGCAGCATCCAGGCGGGGACGCCGACGAAGAGGGCGCACAGGACGATGTCCAGGACGAGGGCCCATCCGGTGTTCAGGTCGTAGGCCAGGGTACGCGTCGCCATGTTCACCGGCATGATGCTCATGAACATCCAGGCGAAGGCGCGCCAGACGAGCATGAAGAACCCGTCCCACCAGCCGAACAGCAGGCCCCACAGCAGGATTCCGAGGCCGAGGAAGGCCAGGCGCAGCCAGTTGCCGAGCGTCCCGCCCACCTCCGGCAGGAACCACTGCGTCCTGTCCGCCACCTCCACACCGACGACCTCCTCGTGCCAGGACCGCAGTGTGACCGGCTGCCCCTCCCGCGCCTTCTCGTAGAGGCTCGATGACACCTCACGGGTCTGCCGGTAGCCTTCGGCCCGCTGCCAGGTGATCTCGTGGTGTGTGGTCGTACTCGTGTGGCCTTCGGAGTCGGTGTGCGTCGTGGTGTAGGTGCGTCGGCCGGCGATGGAGGCCCGCTCCCTGACGAAGCAGTCGCCGGTTCTCCGCTCGCATGTCACGATCTCGTGGAACTCGCGAGTCTGCCGGTACGGGTCGGCGGCGGCGATGAGCGCCACCACGACCACGCCCAGGCCGAGCGCGACCACGATCAACCGTCCGACGGAAAATCCGGGCGCCGACCTGGAGAATGACGGTCGGCGATATCGACGGAGCATCGAGAACTCCCACGGCCATTATTCGTCAATGGCGTTCAATCGCTGTCTCCATGATGCTTCCTCTCGGCTCGTGACGAGCGCTTCCCGCTCATACGGATGTTCCGGCCCGGACCTGTGTGGATCACGCCTTCACGAGATCCGGGACGGTCGCCGGGCGCGGTATCCGGCCGTAAGGACGGCGTGACACGAGAGCGGTCCGACGGGAAAAGGTCATATCCGGTGCAGACGGCTCCCCGTTCTCGGATGAATAGATGTCATTTCCGCAAAAGAGCCGCCGAGGCTCTCCTGGCCACCCCAGGAATGCCTATGTAAAATGTCGATCATGCGCCTGGCGAGGGCACGGTTTCTGGCGGGGATCGCATTCTTGGCGATTCCGGTCATCGGAGTGACGGGGTCCGCCGCGACGGCGGCCCCGGCGGCGTCGAAGACGCGGACGGCCGATCCGTGTCCGCCCGGATACGTGCCGCCCCGTCTCGCCCAGCCCGGCGCCCCGGCCGCGCACATCCCCTACAGCAACCCCATCGCCCAGGTCGGCTTCTCCTACCGCGACATCATGGACCGCGACCCGGATCTCGGCCGTGACGTCGAAGGATCGTGCCGGGCCCGGCCACCGTGCACGAGCGCGGCGACGAGCTGTACATCCTCGACGCGCCGCTGCGGGTCAAGCTGGAGAACGAGTATCTCGCGGGCCGCGACCCCGGCCTGGCCCTCCCGGAGGGCTGCGAGGGGCAGTCCGAGCGGCAGAGCAGGCAGTCGGAGCGGGTCTTCCGCGAGATGATCCTGTCCCGAGTGGAGAAGGCGGTCAACACCGCTCCCGAGTACGCGGCGCTGCGGCGCGTCTACCTCAGCCGCGTGGCCGCCGAGTGGTACCGCGAGCGCAGCCGTACGGCGAGCACGACCTTCACGCCCCTGATCGACAGCGGCGACATCGGCCCCCGGACTTCCCGCCAGGCGTGGAAACCGGTCGACGTCTTCGACGCCTACGTGCGCTCCTACAAGAAGGGTGAGTTCAAGGTCACCCGTGAGGTCGGTAGCTTCCGCTACTCCTACTTCTACGGCGGCATCGACTTCACCACCGTCTCCTACGGCACCGCGACCGAGGCGGACCTGCGCCGGAGGTGGGGCACGTTGCCCGGCGCCCAGGGCGCCCGGTCGGCGTGGCTGACCGGAGCGTCCCGGAGCGCGGAGAACCCGGCACGGGAGATGACACCGCTACGCGCGCTGACCGTCATCGCCACGTGGGTGGTCCCGTTCGGCCTGGCCGTGGTCGTGGTGCTGGCCTACCATCGGCACCGCCACCGCCCACGCCCGCCCGTGCCCTACGGCACACCGAGAGGCGGATGACACGGGAGCACCCGCGCTGCGGGCCGTCTTCGGGGGCGCGGCCCGGCCGCCCCCTCAGCCGTTCTCGCGGGCGAACCAGTCGACGGTCCGCCGCAGGCCCTCCTCAAGTCCCACGGTCGGCCGCCAGCCGAGGATCTCGGCGGCGGCGGTCGTGTCGGCGATCCTGGCGCTGTCCAGCGGGCGGTCGGCGAGGACGCCGTAGCGGGGGCGAGCCCGGCCACCGACGATCTTGGAGAGCAGGTCCGCGGTGTCGCTGATGGAGGTGCCCGTCCCCGTGCCGATGTCGAAGGCGCGGCCCGCCGCCTCCGGGGTCTCGCCCGCGGCGAGGAAGGCGTCGACCACGTCGTCGACGTAGACCCAGTCGAGGTGGCGCGTTCCACTGCCGAGCTCGGGGGTCCGGCCGCGCAGCAGCGACAGCGCCACGTAGGGGACCAGTTTGCGGGTGTCCTGGCGGCCGGGCCCGTAGACCATGCCGATCCGCAGGTTGCTCACCTGGACGCCCCACAGGTGGTGGAACATCCGCGCGTAGCCGTCGGCGGCCCACTTGGACACCGCGTACGGCGAGGACGGCGCCCGGTCGCCCTCCTCGGGCCGGGGCTCCTCCAGCGAGCCCGCGAGCACCACCCTGGTCTCGGGGACCTCGGCGACCGCCGTCAGCAGGTTGACCACGCTGGTGAGGTTGCTGCGCAGCATGGGCAGCACGAGCCGCGGATCCCTCGCCCCGGCGACCTCGCTGGCCAGGTGGAACACGACGGCCGGGCGGGTCGAGCCGATGAGCCACTCGATCGCGCCCGCGTCGGCGACGTCCGCGACGTGCCACGTCTCGCCGTCCGAGCTCTCCCTGGACCGGCGGCTGACCGCGTGCACCCGCGCGCCGAGGGCGCTCAGACGCCGCACCAGGTGGGCCCCGATGAAGCCACCGGCCCCCGTCACCAGCACGGGCCTCGTACACCAGTGGTCCTCACTCGCCGGGCTCGGCATGGGCGCTCTCCTCGGTCTTTCCGTACGTGACGAGTTTCGCCGGATGGCTTCCGCGTGAAGGGCCGGACCTCCCGCCGGCGGGAACGGCGAAGCGCGACGCCACGCGGACCAGGGGACCAGGCGGACCGAACGGACCACGCGAACCAGGCGGAACCGGACGGAGCCGTGCCGAGCCGTGCCGAGCCGTGCGGCCCAAGGAAATTCATACCTTGCCGTACGGGGCGCCGTGGCGACGACGGAGATAATCCCCCGAAAAGGCGATTCACCGTGAAGGGGACTGCGGAAAGGGGCTGGAAACGACCAGGGCCCGCTCCGAGGAGCGGGCCCTGGGTTCTAGCGCTGTTCCACGCGGTGCGGCGTCAGCCGATGCGCCAGGTGTCCCCGCCGAGCAACAGGTCGTTCAGGTCGCCGGGGCCACGCTCGCCGATGGCCTCCTGGAGCTGCTCGGCCATGAGCTCGTCGTAGGAGGGCCGGTCGACGCTGCGGAAGACGCCGATCGGGACGTGCTCGAAGGCGGGCTCGTCCAGCCGGGAGAGCGCGAAGGCGAGCGACGGGTCGGCGCGGTGGGCGTCGTGCACGAGGATCTCGTCCTCGCTCACCGACGACCTCGGGACGACCTCGATGCCGCCGTCGGCCGCCCTGCGCACCGCCTTGGACGCCGAGGCGATGGGCTGCCCGTGCTCCAGGCGCAGCGTGATGTCGTCGCGCCGCTCCGGGTCCTTCAGCTGCTCGAAGGCGTTGTCGTTGAAGATGTTGCAGTTCTGGTAGATCTCGACCAGGGAGGTGCCCCGGTGCTCGGCGGCCTCGCGCAGCACCGACTGCAGGTGCTTGCGGTCGGAGTCGATGGTCCTGGCCACGAAGGAGGCCTCGGCCCCGATGGCGAGCGAGATCGGGTTGAACGGCTTGTCCAGCGAGCCCATCGGGGTCGACTTCGTGATCTTGCCGATCTCGGAGGTCGGGGAGTACTGGCCCTTGGTCAGGCCGTAGATCCTGTTGTTGAACAGCAGGATGTTCAGGTTGACGTTGCGGCGCAGCGCGTGGATCAGGTGGTTGCCGCCGATGGACAGCGCGTCGCCGTCACCGGTGATCACCCACACCGACAGGTCGGGGCGCGAGGCCGCGAGGCCGGTCGCGATCGCCGGGGCGCGGCCGTGGATCGAGTGGAACCCGTAGGTGTCCATGTAGTACGGGAACCGGGAGGAGCAGCCGATGCCCGAGACGAACACCATGTTCTCGCGCTTGAGCCCGAGCTCCGGCACGAACGACTGGACCGCGGCCAGGATCGCGTAGTCACCGCACCCGGGGCACCAGCGCACCTCCTGGTCGGACTTGAAGTCCTTCATCCCGAGCTTGACCTCGGACTTCGGGACCAGCGAAAGCGCCCCGCCCCTTCCGGGGACGGACACCGCGGGCGACTCGGTACCACTACTCACTGTCGATCACGTCCTGGATCACGCCGGCAAGTTCCTCGGCCTTGAACGGAAGCCCGCGCACTCGGTTGTAGCTGATGATGTCGACCAGGAAGCGGGCGCGGAGCAGCAGCGCGAGCTGGCCGAGGTTGATCTCCGGCAGCAGGACCCTGTCGTACGAGCGCAGGACCTCGCCGGTGTTGACGGGAAGCGGGTTGACGTGCCGCAGGTGGGCCTGGGCGACCTTGCCGCCTGACCTCCTGATGCGCCGCACGGCCGCCGCGATCGGCCCGTACGTGGACCCCCAGCCGAGCACCAGCACGCGGGCGTCGCCGTCGGGGTCGTCCACGGTGAGCGGCGGGATGTCGTTCGCGATCCCGTCGATCTTGGCCTGCCGGACCCGGACCATCCGGTCGTGGTTGCCGGGGTCGTAGGAGATGTTGCCGGTGTTCTCGGCCTTCTCGATGCCGCCGATCCGGTGCTCCAGGCCCGCGGTGCCGGGGATCGCCCAGGGGCGGGCGAGGGTCTCGGGGTCGCGCTTGAACGGCAGGAAGGTCGTGCCGTCCTCGCCGTTCGGCCCGGAGGCGAACTCGGTGGAGATGTCGGGCAGGTCGGCGGCGTCGGGCAGCTTCCACGGCTCGGAGCCGTTGGCGAGGTAGCCGTCGGAGAGCAGCATGACCGGGGTGCGGTATTTGACCGCGATCCTGACCGCCTCCACCGCCGCGTCGAAGCAGTCGGAGGGGGTCGAGGGCGCCACGATCGGCAGCGGAGACTCGCCGTTGCGGCCGAACATCGCCATCAGCAGGTCGGTCTGCTCGGTCTTGGTGGGCATGCCGGTGCTGGGGCCCGCGCGCTGCACGTCGACGATGATGAGCGGCAGCTCGGTGGTGACCGCGAGGCCGACGGTCTCGGCCTTCAGCGCGACACCCGGCCCGGAGGTCGTCGTGACGCCCAGCGCCCCGCCGAAGGCGGCGCCGAGCGCCGCCCCGACGCCCGCGATCTCGTCCTCGGCCTGGAAGGTACGGATGCCGAACCGCTTGTGCCTGGACAGCTCGTGCAGGATGTCGCTGGCCGGGGTGATCGGGTACGAGCCGAGGAACAGCGGCAGTCTCGACTGCACCGACGCGGCGATCAGGCCGTAGGCGAGCGCCTGGTTGCCGGAGATGTTGCGGTACACCCCGGGGGCGAGCTTGGCCGGCTTGATCTCGTACGAGACCGAGAAGGACTCGGTGGTCTCGCCGTAGTTCCAGCCCGCCTGGAAGGCGGCGATGTTGGCCTTGGCGATGTCGGGCTTCTTGGCGAACTTGGTTTCGAGGAACTGGATCGTCGCCTCGGTGGGCCGGTGGTAGAGCCAGCTCAGCAGCCCGAGGGCGAACATGTTCTTCGAGCGCTCGGCGTCCTTCTTGGACAGCGCGAAGCCTTCGAGGGCCTTGACCGTCAGCGAGGTCAGCGGCACCGCGTGGACCCGCCACTCGGCGAGCGAGTCGTCGTCGAGAGGGCTGCCGTCGTAGCCCACCTTCTGCAGGTTGCGCTTGGTGAACTCGTCGGTGTTGACGATGAGGTCGGCGCCGCGCGGCAGGTCGGAGAGGTTGGCCTTCAGCGCGGCCGGGTTCATCGCGACCAGGACGTTGGGGGCGTCGCCCGGCGTGAGGATGTCGTGGTCGGCGAAGTGCAGCTGGAAGCTCGACACGCCCGGCAGGGTGCCCGCGGGGGCGCGGATCTCGGCCGGGAAGTTGGGAAGCGTCGACAGGTCGTTGCCGAACTCCGCGGTCCCGGCCGTGAAGCGGTCACCGGTCAGCTGCATGCCGTCGCCGGAGTCGCCGGCGAACCGGATGATCACGCGGTCGAGTTGCTGAACCTGCTTGGTCACAGCTCAGTCCTCCTCGACGCGACAGGGCGCCGTTGCTCGTGGCACATTCTTTTTTCCATGCTAGATCCTCGGGGTCACGCGTAGTCTTTTCGCGTTCCACTCGGCGAAGGAAAGTGACCTTTGTCGCATATCCTTGACGGCCGCTGAGTCGAAACTGAGTCGAAGCTGGGCGCGGACATCGCGCGCCGTGGCCGTCGGACGGCCTACGGGGGAGTCACGATCGCAGACGGTCGGCCCGACACAGCCCGGCCGCGAGCCGACACAGGTCGACGTGCAGGCGGCCGAAGAGGACGGTTGGGATCACGATGCCCAACTATATGTCCCGTCGCGAAGACGCTCTCATCGCCTCCGGCTATGGCCCCATAGCCTCAGGTTATGACAGGGCCTGCTTGTCCAGCACCGCCGACACGGCTCCGGAGTCGTAGGTCCGGCCCGGCTCCATCGCGCGCGGGCCGTACAGCTCCGGGACAGTGACAAAGGTATAACCCCTCGCGCCGAGATCGCGCAGGATGGCGGGGGCCGCGTCGACGGTGGCGTGGTGGAAGTCGCGCATGAGGACGATCGACCCGGGCTTGACCTGGGCGACGGTCCGGCGGGCGATCGCCCGGGGGTCGGAGTCGTGCTGGTCCGCGGCGTCCACGTTCCAGCGCACCACGGACATGCCCAGCCGGCGCGCGACGGAGGCCACCTGCTCGTCGGTCCCGCCGTACGGCGGGCGCATCAGCGTGGGCACCTGGCCGATCGCCTGGACGATCGCGTGCTGCGCGCGGGAGAGCTGGTCGGCGAGCATGGCGGAGGGCAGCGCGGTGAGGTCGCGGTGGGACCAGCTGTGGTTGGCCACCAGGTGTCCCTCGTCACGCATCCGCCGCAGCAGCTCGGGTCGCGCGGAGGCGTTGGAACCGAGGGCGAAGAAGGTCGCCCTCGCCCGGTGGGCGCCGAGGATGTTGAGCAGCCGCCCGGTCTCGGGGCCAGGCCCGTCCTCGAAGGTCAGCGCCACGCACTTGACCTTCGCGCAGTCCACGGTGCCCGCCATGGAACTGCGCGCCGCGGGCTTGTCCCCGCTCGCCGCGAGCATGTCCTCCTGCGAGGTGAGGGTCGCGGTCCCCACGGAGGCCCGCCGCGCCCGCAGCCCGGTCGCCGACAGCAGCGGCGTCGCGGTCGCGGACGGTACGGCGACCGCGACCCGGCCCGCGACGCCCAGGCCCACCTGCTTGTCGTCGAACTCCACGACGAGGTCGCCGCGCGGGTTGAAGCCGATGGAGTCGAACATCGAGGGGTCCGGCCTGAGCGCGTTGGGGTTCACCAGCGGCCCCCGCAGCGCCAGCTCGCTCCTGACGATCCCGGCCAGCGTGGTCAGCGCCGCGTCGTCCTTGAGGAGATCGCGGGAGTCCAGGGCGTGCCGGCTCGCCCGGTCGTACCAGACGGTGGTCCGTGACTCGCTCCAGCCGGAGCCCATGGACTGGCCGATGCGCAGCCGTACCCCCAGGACCTCGGGGGACGCGGCGGCGAGCTGCCAGTCCACGTTGAACTCGGGGGTGGGCAGGGCGCCCGCGGGGACGGCCTGCCGGGTGAACCGGCCCAGACTCCCGGTCACCGTCTTGAGGAGCTTCTCGGTGAGCCGGGGGGCCTCGGCGATGGCCGGGTAGGTGGCGTGCACGCGACGGCCTCTGCTCTCTCCCGAGTTCAGGCTTCTCGTGCTCAGGCCCTGGACCATGGAGGGGTCCACGTAGTTGATCAGTGTCGGCTCCGAGGGAACCGGGGGATCCACGTGGGGGGAGGCGGTGGCTACGCCGCAACCGGTCATCATTGCGGCCATCAACGCGATTCCTCCGCCGAATCGCACTTTAGGCATAAAATAACGCTATATGGGCCAATAGGGTATTTGCCCTATCTTGATGTTAAGAGGACGGAGGCTTTAGCGTTCCGCGCCCGCCGGTTTCCCCGCGTGAGGGGAGGCTTTCCCCGCGTGGTGGGAGATGTTTCCGCGCGTGACGGGAGACGCGGATACTGCTATAGGTAGGACTGCTGTAGGCAGGACTCCGTAGGAGGGCTCTCTGTGGATAGGGGTTCTCTGTAGGTAGGGCGGAGGGCCTCGTACGGCGGGTCCTGGAGCGTTCGGGGCGGCGGTCCTGGAGCGTTCGGGCGACGATCCCGAGAGGTTCGGGGCGGCGGTCCTGAGGCGTTCGGGGTGGCGTCCTGAGGAGGAGAGGCCATGAGCGGATATTTCGGCTCTTATGTGGTGGTCCTCGCGCTGTTCGCGATCGGCCTGCTCATCGTCGCCGGGGCACTGCTCGTCAACCGGGGGCTCCGGCCGAACCGTCCCACCCCGGAGAAGCTGCTCACCTACGAGTGCGGCGTCGACCCGGTCGGCGACGGCTGGGCCCAGTCCCAGATCCGCTACTACGTGTTCACCTACCTGTACGTGGTCTTCGCGGTGGACGCGGTCTTCCTGTTCCCCTGGGCGACGGTCTTCGCCGCCCCCGGCTTCGGGGCGACCACCCTGGTCGAGATGTTCGTCTTCCTCGGCTTCATCGCGCTCGGCATCCTCTACGCCTGGCGCAAGCGCGCGCTCACCTGGACCTGAGAGCCCGGCAGGCCGGGCCCGGGGCTCGAAGGGCCGGGCGAGCGCGAGTACCGACTCTGAAGGAGAATGCGTGCCATGGCGGATCTCCCGATGCCCACCGTGGGGCCAGTCTCGCGTCTGGCTCCCAAACCCATGCGCTTCATCCTCAACTGGGGGCGCCGTTACTCGCTGTGGGCGTTCAACTTCGGTCTGGCCTGCTGCGCGATCGAGTTCATCGCGACCTCGATGAGCAGGCACGACTTCATGAGGTTCGGGGTCATCCCGTTCGCCAACGGTCCTCGGCAGGCGGATCTGATGATCGTCTCTGGCACGGTGACCGACAAGATGGCGCCCGCGGTGAAGCGGCTCTACGAGCAGATGCCCGACCCGAAGTACGTGATCTCCTTCGGAGCCTGCTCCAACTCCGGCGGCCCGTACTGGGACTCCTACTGCGTGACCAAGGGCGTCGACCAGATCATCCCGGTCGACGTCTACGTCCCCGGCTGCCCTCCTCGCCCCGAGGCGCTGCTCCACGGCATCATGATGCTCCAGGAGAAGATCGCCGCGGAGAACCTGGGTGACCGCTATGCCTGACCTGCCCGAACCCCCTCACCCCGCCACGCCCGGCTCCGTACCCGAACCCACGCCCGAACCCGCGTCCGGTTCCACGCCCGAACCCGCGCCCGGTTCCGCGAGCGGTTTCGCGTACGGTGAGGGCGCCCGGGTGTCGGAGTCCTTCGGCCAGACCACGGTCGACGTGGATCCCGGCGGCTGGATCGGCCTGCTGGAGTCCGCCAGGGCCGGGGGCTACGAGTTCTTCGACTGGCTGACCGCGGTGGACGAGCCGCCGGAGGCGTTCGCGGTGGTCGCGCACCTCTTCGCCCCCGGCTCGCACGCCCACCTGCTGCTGCGCACCCGGGTCTCGCGCGCCGACCCCCGGCTGCCCAGCGCGGTCGGTGTCTTCCGCGGAGCCGACTGGCACGAGCGCGAGACCTTCGAGATGTTCGGTGTCGTCTTCGAGGGCCACCCGAACCTGGTGCCGCTGCTGCTCCCCGAGGGCTTCGAGGGCCACCCGCTGCGCAAGGACTTCGTGCTCGCCGCCCGGGTCGCCAAGGCCTGGCCGGGGGCGAAGGAGCCCGGGGAGTCCGGCGGCGGCTCGCCGAGCCGCCGCAAGACGCTCCCGCCGGGGGTGCCCGCCGACTGGGGGCGCGAACGTGGCACCTGAGACCCTCCGGCGGCCGCCCCGCCGCGATGCCCGTGAAACCCGCGCGATCCGTGATACCCGTGACGGCCGGGGGCTTCCCCCGGAGGACCGGAGGTGCCCGTGATCGCCGAGGTGCTCGACGTCGCGGTACGGCTCGTCGTGATCGTCGCGGTCTTCCTGGTGCTGCCGCTGGTCGCCGGGCAGATGGAGCACAAGGTCATGGCGCACATGCAGTCGCGCCTCGGTCCCATGTACGCCGGGGGCTTCCACGGCTGGGCCCAGCTGATCGCCGACGGGGTCAAGTTCATGCAGAAGGAGCAGGTGATCCCGACCGCCGCCGACCGCCGGGTCTTCAGCCTGGCCCCCGGCGTGGCGCTGGTCCCCTATCTCCTGGTGATGGTCGTCATCCCCGTCGGACCCGGGCTGGTCGGGGTCGACCTGGACGCCGGGCTGTTCTTCGTCCTCGCCGTGATGGGGGTCGGCGTGCTCGGCTCGATCATGGCCGGGTGGTCGTCGGGCAACAAGTACTCCGTCCTGGGCGGGATGCGCTCGGCGGCCCAGCTCATGTCGTACGAGCTGCCGCTGGTCCTCGCGGCCTCCAGCGTCGCGATGGCGGCGGGCACGCTCTCCCTGCCGGGCATCGTGGAGGCCTGGCAGTGGTGGTGGCTGCCCTGGCAGGCGATCGGCGGCGTGGTCTTCTTCGTCGCCGGGCTCGCCGAGCTCCGCCGCCCGCCGTTCGACATGCCGATCGCCGACTCCGAGATCATCATGGGCCCGATGACCGAGTACACCGGCATGCGGTTCGCCCTGTTCATGCTGGCCGAGTACGCCGGGATCGTCGTGGTGTCCGCGCTCACCAGCGTGCTCTTCCTCGGCGGCTGGCACGGCCCGTTCCTGCCGGGGCCGGTGTGGATGCTCCTCAAGGTCTTCCTGCTGGTCTTCTTGATCATCTGGCTCCGGGTGAGCTACCCCCGTCTCCGCGAGGACCAGCTGCAGCGGCTCGCCTGGGTCGGGCTGGTACCGCTGGCCCTCGTCCAGCTGGCACTGACGGGAATCGTCAGGGTCGCCGCGGGATGAACTCCTTCCTCCCGGCCCTTCCCGCATCGTCCGGGCCGCCGTACCGGACGATCAGACGTTCGAAGTGCCCACGCAGGGCAGGGAGTAAATACACTCTGTGACACCACCTGCCAAGGACGGAACGCATGACCCTCGCGCTTGCCGTGGAAAAGGATGAACTGGTCGTCGACGTGCCGGAACATCCGCCGGTGCGGCTGCCGCTCGCCGGAGAGGGCCGGGCGAGCACGCTGCTGATCTTCGGCTATCCCGGCAGGGGGAGGACGAGATACGGCCTGGCGGTGCTCGACGAGTCCGGGCTGGTCATGCTGGAGGCCCCGGGGTCCCGGTCGAAGAGGGCGGTGAAGGCGTTCGCCGCCGACAACGGGCTGGAGTTCGAGTTCCGGGCGTTCGACACCCCGCAGCGGGCCAGGGTCGCCCTCGCCCGCAGGTCGCCGAGGTGGCGCGCGGTGACCTGGCGCCGGGCGCCCGCGCCCCTGCCGCGCCTGCGCGTGCCCGGCGTGAGAAGCCTCAGACCTCCTCTGAGCTCGCCGAAGGTGTGGTGGCGCGAGCAGCTGCTGTACGTGCTCATGTGGGCGGTGCTCGCCTACGGGGCGGTCTTCGTGGCGCTCGTACTCCTCAACCTGACCGAGACCCGCGCCGACGTCACCCGGGGGATGGGCGCGCTCGGGATCGCCGCCCTGGTGCTGGCCGCGCTGACGGTCGCCGGGGCCGTCGTCGTGGTCGGGGTCGGCCGCCGCCGGTCCCGCAACCAGACGGTCCAGGGACGCGTGCTCAGGCGCGAGGGCCAGCCGCACTGCCGCCTGGTGGTCGTCCACGGCCGCCTGCTGCTGGAGACCGCGCGCAGGACCCGCGAGCTGGACGCGTCCGAGCTGCTGCTGTACTCGGCGGAGTCCGGGGTGACCGGCCTGGTGGTGGGCGGGGATCTGTTCCACCTGCCGGGACGGTGGGACGCCGAGGACGTCGAGCGCTTCGCCACCGGGAACGATCTGGGGCTGGCGATCCGCGCGCTGACCCGTGACGAGTACCTGGACCTGACGACACGGGCGAAGGACGCGGTTCCCTAGAGGTCCCTGAGGTCCCTGAGGTCCCTGAGGTCCCTGAGGGTCCCTGAGGCCGGGTCTCGGTGTGGCCGGCGGTGATCGCGACCCCCTACTGCACGATCCGCAGCATGATGTCGGAGGCCGTGGGCCGGTTGCCCGGTCGCTTGTCCAGGCAGGCGGCGGCCAGCGGGCGCAACGACTGGGGCAGGGCCGCCAGGTCCGGCTGGTGGTTGATCACCCGGTTCAGGATCGCGGGGATGGTGTCCTCCCCGAAGGCCACCTTCCCCGAGGCGGCGAAGATCATGGTCGCGGCCCAGCTGAACACGTCGGTCTCCGGGCCGATCGCCTCGCCGGCGAGCTGCTCGGGGGACATGTAGGCGGGGGTGCCCATGATGTTGCCCGACGTCGCGGTGACCTGGTCGAGGGCTCGGGCGATACCGAAGTCGATCACGCGGGGGCCGTCGGCGCCGATCAGCACGTTGGCCGGTTTGAAATCCCGGTGCACCACGCCGGCCCGGTGGATCGCGGCCAGCGCGCCCGCCGTGGCCAGGGCCAGCCGGGTCAGGCCGTCCCCGTCGCGCGGGCCCCTGTCGCGGACCAGCTGCTCCAGGGAGTCGCCCTCCACGTACTCGCTGACGACGTACGCCTGGTCCTCGTTGATGTTCACGTCGAGCACCCGTGCCGTGGAGAACGTCGCCACCCTGCGGGTCGCCTCCACCTCGCGCAGGAACCGCTCCCTGACCACCTGGTTGCCGTTGAAGTGCTCGTGCAGGACCTTGATCGCGACCTTCTGCCCCTGCGGGTTGAGCGCGAGGTGAACCGTTCCCTGGCCGCCCTTCCCCAGGCTGCCGATCAGCCGGTACGGCCCGAGCCAGCCCTGCGAGGCCGGGGCGTTGTGGACCTGCGAGGTGTGGCCGGGCCGGCCCTGCGTGAAGGGGGCCTGGGGACCGTGTGAGGTGTGGGTGGGCTGACCCTGAACGAAGGGGGGACCCTGCGAAGGATGCGTGGGCGGGCCCTGCGCGAAGCGGCCCTGGGTGTACTGGGGCGCGTACTGCGGCTGCCGGCCGTCATGGTGGGGCTGTGGCGGACGCTGGTACCCGCCGTGGTGCGGGTGCTCCTGGTAGTGCGGCTGTGCCCCTTGCGCGGCCGGGCGCATGATCGAGGTCGCGGTGGGACCCGTCTGGTACGGCGGCATCTGGGACGGGCCCTGGACGTGGCCGTACCCGGGAGGCGGCCCGGGTTGGAACTCGCGGGAGGGGTCCTGCCGGAAGACCGACCCCCTGAGGATCAGCGCGTGGCCCAGCCCGCCGATCCAGCTGCCGAACAGGCCGATCGTCCCGATGACGTCCAGCGTGACCGGGGTGTGGCCGGAGTCCCCGTAGATCGCCGCGACGACCACGAAGACGCCGACGCCGAGACCGTAGACGGCGGCGGCGACGGCCAGCAACGGGCTCCGCAACCGGCGGGCGGCGTGGCCGATGACGAACGGCGTCCCCACGCCGCAGGTCAGCAGGGGTACCAATGCCCACACGACGCTCAACGCCATATTGGATCGCGCCGGTGGTTGTGATTGCCAGGCCGGCCCGTACTGGTGGGACATGTGGCGAACAATACGATTTTTTCAGGAGGTCCGCAGTCGCTTCGATGGCGAGCCTGTGGGTGGTGGACGATTATCGAACACACAGTCTGTGGATAACTTCTGTGGATAACTTGGCTCCCCGGCCGATCCCCCTTACCGCGGCGGTCTCCGGGGCCCACGCATTCCCGAGCGCCCCGCTGTGCGCCATGATGTTGAGTTGTGGCACGGATACCAGGAGTGGGACTGGCGAAGGGGCTTTCCATCACCCTTCGCCACATGCTGCGCAGGTCGGTGACCCAGCAGTATCCCGAAGTCCGGCCGGAGTTGCCCCCGAGGAGCAGGGGGGTGATCGCGCTGGTCGAGGAGAACTGCACGGTGTGCATGCTCTGTGCCCGCGAGTGCCCCGACTGGTGCATCTACATCGACTCCCACAAGGAGACCCTCCCCGCCCCGGAAGGCGGCCGTCCCCGGGCCCGCAACATGCTCGACCGCTTCGCGATCGACTTCTCCCTGTGCATGTACTGCGGGATCTGCATCGAGGTCTGCCCGTTCGACGCGCTGTTCTGGTCTCCGGAGTTCGAGTACGCCGAAGGCGACATCCGCAATCTTCTTCATGAGAAGGACAAGCTGGCCGCCTGGGCCCAGACCGTCCCGCCGCCCCCGGCCCACGAGCCCAACGCCGATCCGCCGAAGGAACTGGCGGCCACCTCCAGGCCGGTCCGCCCCCGTCCCGCTCCCGCTGCCGCCGCTCCTGCGGCCGGGGCCGCTTCCGGAGCCAGGACCGGCCCCGCGGTCGGTCCTGGTCCCACGGCAGGTTCCGGCTCCGCGGTCGGCCCTGGCCCCGGCTCTGGTCCCGATCCCGGTCCCACGGCCGGTTCGGGTCCCGCGGCCTCCGCGCCTGGCGCGCCGGCTTCCCCACCCGGAACGTCCGGAGCAGCCCGAACGCCTGGAGCAGCCGGAAGGCCCAGAGCGGCCGGAACACCCGGAGAAGCAGGAACGCCCGGAACGGCAGGAACGCCCGGAGTGGTCGGAACACCCGGAGAAGCAGGAACGCCTGGAACAGCAGGAACGCCCGGAGCAGCCGGAACCCCGGCTTCCTCCGCCGGCCCCCGCTCCGGCTCCGGTCCCGGCCTCCCGCCGGGTCCTGGAACGTCCGCTTCCGGCTCCGAAGCGCCCGCACCCGGTGCCCCGTCTTCGCCATCAGGGCCTTCGCCATCCGAGGCTTCGCCGTCCTCGCCCTCCGCCTCACCCGCTCCCGGCACCCCCAGCACCCCCGAGGCGCCGCCCGCCCGGCGAGGTCCGTCCCCGGGCAGGCCGTCCAGACCGGCCACCTCGGCGGGGCACGCGAGCGTCCGGGCCATCCGGCCACCGGGGGCCCTCCCGAAGAAAAGCGATCCGTCCACAGGCGGGTCATCCGTCGAGAAGTTATCCACAGGCGGAGGTGAAGCACCTCCGGCGACGGCCACACCGGAGCAGACTCCTCCCACGGATCCGAGCGGAGAGCCCGAGGAGGAGAAGTGACCGAGGTGCCGTCCTACCTGTCGCCGACCGGGCAGGAGATCGTCTTCCTCCTGCTGGGCGCGGTGGCCGTCGGGTCGGCGCTGCTCGTCGTGACCACCAGGCAGCTCGTCCACGCTGCCCTGTGGCTGGTCGTCTGCTTCGGCGCGCTGGCCGGGTGCTATCTGGTGCTCACCGCCGAGTTCGTCGCCTGGGTCCAGGTGCTGATCTACGTCGGCGCGATCGTGGTCCTGCTCCTGTTCGGCATCATGCTCACCCGCGCCCCGATCGGCAGGAGCGCCGACCTCGACAGTCCGAACCGTCCGACCGCGGCGATCGTGGCGATCGCCACCGCGGCCGTGCTGGTCACCGTCGTCGTCGACGGCTTCCGCATGGCCTACGTCCCGCTTGAGCCCGGTGGCGGCTCGGCCGGAGAGCTCGGTGCCAGCATCTTCCGTAACTGGGTGCTCCCGTTCGAGGCGCTCTCGGTCCTGCTGCTGGCGGCCCTGATCGGCGCCATCGTCCTGTCCCGCACGGACATCCGCGGGAGGGACTGACGTGCACGTCGTCTATCCCGCGGTCGTCTCGGCGCTGCTGTTCTCCATCGGCGTGTACGGAGTGCTCGCCCGCCGCAACACGATCCTCGTGCTGATGTCCGTCGAGCTCATGCTCAACGCCGTCAACCTCAACCTGGTCGCCTTCGACGTGTGGTTGCGCGACCGGCTGCACGGCGGGCAGGTCCTCACGCTGTTCGTCATCGTGATCGCCGCCGCCGAGGTCGGCCTCGGTCTCGCGATCATCCTCGCGCTCTACCGCAACCGCCAGACCGTCGACCTCGACCGCCTCCGCTCCCTGTCCGACCTCACCGACACGTCCGGCCCCACCGCCCCTGGCACCGACTCAACCGACACCGGCCCCACCGACACTGGCACCGGCCTCACCGACGCCGATCCCGGCGACACCGGTTCCCCCTCCCCACCTCGGAACCAGCCCCCGGCCGAGTCCCGGAGCCTGCCGCAGACGCTCACCCGGACCCAGTCACCTCCTCAGACCGAGACCGACACGCGCCGGTCCCGGCCCGAGACCGGCCCCGAGGCGGACACCAGGCCGGGTGACGCGCCATGATCACTATCGCCTCGCTCGTGATCCTGCTGCCCTTCCTCGCGGCGGCCACCGGCCTTCTCGGCTCCCGCTTCCCCCGGCGCCTCCACGGAGTGACGCCCCCGAAGACCGGTGACGGCGCCCCCCTCCAAGCCGACGCTCCCAAGGCCGGCGCTTTCAGGGCTGGTGCTCTCAAGGCCGACGCTCCAACGACTGGCGCTCTCAAGGCCGACATCTCCGACACCTCCAACACCGACGTCTCCAAGATCGACGTCTCCAAGGTCAAAGCCGACACCGCCGCCGGCCGCCGGGCCGCCTGGATCGCCGTGGTGCCCACCGCGATCTCCGCCGCCCTGGCGATCTGGCTGGCCTACGCCACCTGGGCCGCTACCGGCGGGGGCGGGGTCGAGCCGTCCGCCCCGGCCGGGCCAGGGGGGCAGGGGGCGATCGACGGTGTCACCGCGACGTTCACCGTCATCGAGACGGGTTCGGTGCCGATCTCGGTCGGGCTGCTGGTCGACGGCCTCGCCGCGTCGATCGCCGTGCTGGTCGTCGTGGTCGCGCTGGCGGTGCAGATCTACTCCGTCGGCTACATGCGCGGTGACCGGCGCTACCCGTCCTACAGCTCCTTCATCAGCCTGTTCACCAGTGCCATGCTGCTGGTCGTCTACGCGGCCGACCTCCTGGTCCTCTACGTGGGCTGGGAGATCATGGGCCTGTGCTCCTACCTGCTGGTCGGGCACTGGTGGGAAGACAGGGCCAACTCGCGGGCGGCGATCAAGGCGTTCCTCGTCACCCGGATCGGCGACGTCGGATTCCTGTTCGGCATCTTCGTCCTCGGCACGGCGGCGGGCAGCTTCAGGATCGCCGACGTCATCGCCGGGGTCCCCGAGATGTCGTCCGGCACGCTCATCGCCGCGACCATGCTGCTGCTGGCCGGGGTCGCGGGGAAGAGCGCCCAGGTGCCGCTGCACGTCTGGCTCCCCGACGCGATGGCCGGACCGACACCGATCAGCGCCCTCATCCACGCGGCCACCATGGTCGCAGCGGGCATCTTCGTCGTCGCCCGGCTCTACCCGGTCTTCCTCGGTGCCCGTCCCACCCTGGACGTCCTCGCGGTCCTGGCCGCCATCGGCATGCTCGGCGCGGCCCTCGCCGCCCTGGCCCAGGACGACCTCAAACGCGTCCTCGCGTACTCCACGATCAGCCAGCTCGCCTACATGGCCGGTGCCCTCGCCGCCGGGTCCCGGAGCGCCGCGGTCTTCCACCTGATCACCCACGGCGCTTTCAAGGCGCTCCTCTTCCTCTGCGCCGGAGCGGTGATCCACGCGGTCGGCTCCAACCTGATGAGCACGATGGGAGGCCTCAGGAAGGAGCTTCCCGTCACCTTCGCCGCGATGACGATCGGCTTCGCCGCGCTGATGGGCCTGCCCCCGGCCAGCGGCTTCTTCAGCAAGGACGAGGTGCTGGTGGCCATCGAGCACTCGCTGTCCTCGGGGCCGTTGACGGGCGCCTCGGCCCTGCTGCTCTACGGCTGCGCCCTCGCCACGGTCGCGGTGACCGGCGCCTACGCCACCCGCGCGTGGCTGCGGACCTTCTTCGGACAGCGCGCCCCCCAGCCCCAGTTCGAGCCCCAGCCCCAGTCCGAGCCTGAGCCCCAGTCCCTGCCGGGGCCTCATTCCCAGCCCGCGTCCGGTGCGTCGCACGCCGTCCGCACCGCTCACACCACCCACACCGCCGTTCACGAGGCTCCGGCCACCATGCGCTGGCCCATTCTCGTCCTGGCCGTTCCAGCCCTGCTCCTCGGCTTCGCCCGCGTCGGCGACGTCCACTGGGACGCCGCCCTCCTCAGCCTCGCGGTGGCGCTGCTGGGGGCGGGAGCGGTCTACGCCGCGTGGCGCTCCGACCCCCTGGCCGACCCGGCTCGCCTGCTCGGTCCTTTCAGGGGCCCCTGCGAGCGGGCCTTCCACGTCGACTCCGTCTACACCGGGCTTTTCGTCCGGCCCGTGCTGCTCATCGCACGCATCGTCGTCCGCGCCGACGGTCGCGTGGTGGACGGTGCCGTACGCGGCTCGGGCCGGGCGACCCTAGGCCTGGCGGGGCTGCTTCGCCTGGTACAGAACGGCAACGCCCAGCTCTACGTCACCGGCCTGTTGGCCGGAGTCCTCCTGATCGCGGCCGGGGCGGTGATCTTTAGATGATCTCTCTGCTGTTCTGGGGCATCGTGGCACTCGTCGTGCTGCTCCTCATCCGCCTGGCGGTGACACGCCGTTGACCTCCTCTCCGCGACCGAACACAGGACCAGACCCGTACCCGGACTCGGGCCTGGACCCGTACCCGACGCCGGACCCGAACCCGAGCCTTGCCCCGACGCCGGACCCGAACCCGACATCGAACCTGGACCTGGACCTGGACCTGACATCGAACCCGGACCAGGACTCGGCGTCGCATGCGAAGCCGGCCCCAGGGTCGGGCGCCGAGGCGAACTCAAGGCTGAAGCCGGGGCCGAACCTTGGTGAGGTGGTCACACCATGAGCTGGGTGCTGATCGCGCTTCTCGGCGTGCCACTCGCCGGAGCCGCCGCGCTGCTCGCACCGTTCGGGGCGGACGCCGCGGCCAGGGGGCGGCTGCTCAGGGTGCACGGCCTGGTCGTCTCCGGCCTCACGTTCGCGCTATCGGTGGTGCTGGTCGCCGCGTTCGACCACGGTGACGCCGCTCGAACGCAGTTCGTGACCGACCTCGCCTGGATCCCCGGTCTCGACCTCAGATTCCACCTCGGCGTGGACGGGATCTCGCTGCCGCTGGTCGCGCTGACCACGCTGCTGACCTTCCTCTGCTTCGTCTACCTGTGCCGGGGGCGCGCCGACGGCCCCGGACAGCTGCTGAGTCCCCGGCCCGGCGGCAACCGGCCGCGGGCGCTGGTGTTCACGCTGCTCGTCCTCGAAGTGGGCATGATCGGCACCTTCCTCGCGCTCGATCTGCTGCTGTTCTTCGTGTTCTTCGAGGTCGTCCTCATCCCGATGTACTTCGTGATCGCCATCTGGGGCGGGCGCGCCCGCCGGGCGGCGGCGATCAAGTTCATCCTCTACACCCTGCTCGGCTCGGTGGTCCTCCTGCTCGGCCTGCTGCTCATCTGGTCGCAGACCGGCACCCTGGACATGACCGCCCTCGCGCGGGCACGCGGAACGGGCATGTCCCCCGCGGTGCAGACCATCGCCTTCCTGGCCGTCGGCATCGGTTTCGCGGTGAAGACCCCGATGTGGCCGCTGCACACCTGGCTGCCCGACGCCCACACCGAGGCGCCGACCGTCGGCTCGGTGCTCCTGGCAGGGGTGCTGCTCAAGATGGGCACGTACGGCTTCGCCCGCGTCGCGATCCCGATCCTGCCCGACGGCGCCGCCGCGACGGCCCCGTGGCTCGGCGCCTTCGCGGTGGTCGGCATCGTCTACGGCTCGCTGGCCTGTCTCGCTCAGCGCGACCTCAAAAGGATGATCGCCTACTCCTCGGTCGGCCACATGGGGTTCGTGCTCCTGGGCTTCGCCACGCTCACTCCGGCCGGGATCAACGGCGCCCTGTTCGGCAACATCGCCCACGGTCTCATAACCGCCCTGCTGTTCTTCGTCGCCGGAGCGATCAAGGAGCGTTACGGCACCTCCGACATGCCGGCCCTCGGCGGTGGCATGCTGACCCGCCTTCCCCACCTCGCCTCCCTGCTCACCTTCGCCTGCGTAGCCTCGCTCGGGCTGCCGGGACTGGCGGGCTTCTGGGGCGAGATGCTGGCCCTCCTCGGTGCCTTCGAACCGGCCGCGGGTCTGTCCCGCCCCCTCTACCTGGTCTTCATGGCCCTCGGAGGTCTCGGTACGGTGCTGACCGCCGCCTACTTCCTGCTCATGCTCTCCCGCGTCACCCACGGCCGGGGCACCGAGACCATCCATGTCCCGCTCCTCGCCGCGGCCACCGCGGGCGGCCTTCCCTCCACGGGCCCGACCGAGGAGGAGAGCGACCACGAGGACGGCGCCCCTGCCGCCGAGGCGACGGAGAAGGAGGGGCCCTTCATGGCAACCGTCGGCGGGGGAGACGCTTCCCCTCCGGCGACTCCGGCGACTCCGGCGACTCCGGCGACTCCGGCGACTCCGGCGACTCCGGCGACTCCGGCGACTCCGGCGACTCCGGCGGCGTCGGGCACTTCGGGGGCCTCAGGGACGACTACACGAGTGGTTGTGGGAGCGACGAGTGCGGGCAGCACGGCCAGGTCGCGCATGCCCGACGTCACAGGCTACGAGCTGGCCGCCTGGGTGCCGCTGATCGCGCTGATCCTGCTGTTCGGGCTCTGGCCCAAGGCGCTCCTCCTCCTCACCGATCCGGTGGTCCGGACCCTGGTGGGCGCGCCGTGATCCAGTCGATCGACTACTACGCTGTCGCGCCGCCGCTGATCCTCGCCCTCACCGCCGGGCTCGTGCTGCTCCTGGACGCCTTCCTGCCTCACCGGCCGTACGTCCGGACGGCACTCGGCGCGGTCACGCTGGCCGGGGTGATCGGCGCCCTGGCGGTGGTGATCTCCCAGGCCGTACGCACCGGAGACCCGCTGAGAACCTTCTGCGTGCCCGAGGGGCTGCTCGGCTCCTCCCGCGCGGTGATCGGCGCCATCGTCCCCCCGGTCACCGAGCCGACCGCGTCCACGACCGCCGTGGCGCCGTGCTCGTTCGTGGTCGACGACTTCACACTCGTCTTCGCGGGGCTCGCGCTGGCCGCCGGGATCGTCGTGGTGCTGCTGTCGGCGGCCGAGCTCTCCTCCGGGGACATCCCCGTCGGAGAGTGGTACTTCCTGCTGCTCTGCACGCTGGCGGGTGCCGTCGCCCTGCCCGCCTCCCGCGACCTGATCATGCTGGTGGTCGCGCTGGAGCTCGTCTCGCTGCCGGTGTTCGCGCTCACCGCGCTCAAGCGTTACGACGGCCGCAGCTCCGAGGCGGCGGTCAAGCTCTTCCTGGTCTCCGTGGTCTCCACGGCGGTGATGCTCTTCGGGGTCTCCCTGCTGTACGGGACGACCGGCACCGTCTACCTCGACCGAATCGCCCACGTCCTGCGACAGGACGGCGCCGCCGGTCGGGGGTTGACCCCGGGCGGCGACGGCACCGCCTACAGCTCCTCGCTGCAGATCGGCTACGACCTGCCCGCCGTGGTCACCGTGGCCGTGGTCCTGGTCCTCGCCGGGTTCGCCTTCAAGATCGCGGTGGTGCCGTTCCACGCGTGGGCGGGCGACGTCTACCAGGGCGCGCCCATCCCCGTCGCGGCATTGCTCTCCGTCATCTCCAAGGCGGCGGGGTTCGCGGGGCTGATCCTCATCCTGGTCGTCGCCCTGGGCGGGCAGGGGGCCACCTGGGTCCCGTTGGTCGCGATCCTCGCCGCGCTGACCATGACCGTCGGCAACCTCCTGGCCATGCGCCAGCGCCACGCCGTACGGTTGCTCGCCTGGTCGTCCGTCGCCCAGTCGGGCTACATCCTCGCGCCCCTCGGCATCAGGAGCGACGAGGCGATGAACGCCTCGATCGCCTACCTGGTCTTCTACGCGGCGATGAACCTCGGGGCGTTCGCCGTTGTCACCCTGGTGTCGAGGAGGGCGGGCAGGGGAGAGCTGGACGACTACCGGGGCCTGGCGTTCCGGAGCCCGGCGGCCGGGCTGGCGATGGCCTTCTTCCTGATCTGCCTGGCGGGCCTGCCCCCGGGGCTGGCCGGGCTCTTCGCCAAGATCGTGGTGTTCCGGGAGCTCCTCGGCGGAGGTGAAGGCGGAGGCGGTGGCTGGCTCGCCGCCGTGATGGCGGTCAACACGGTCGTCGGTCTCTACTACTACGTCGCCTGGGTTGTGCGGATCTTCACTCCGGCCGCGGTGACCGGGGGCGCGGTGACCGGTGGCGCCATGGTGGGCAGCCCGGTGACCGGGAGCGTCGTGACCGGGACCCCTGCGACCGGGAGTGCCACGACGGGCGGTGCCGTGACCGGGAGTGCTGTGACAGGAAGCGCCACGACGGGCAGGGCTTTGCCCGGAAGCGTCACGACAGGCGGCGTCGTAACGGGAAGCGCGGAGACGGGCGGTCGCGGTGCCGGGTGGATACCCGCGAGTGTGGCGGTCGCGGCGGCCGGGATCGTCGCGATCGCGTTCTCGGTCGCCCCCCAGCTGGTCCTCGATCTCGTCCCCGCGGCACTCATCGCCGCGGGCTGAACCATCCGGACCATCCGGGAACGTTCGGCCTGGCCGGAGACGTTGTCACAGGTGAATCGGCATCAACCGAGAGGGGGGTGTAGTGCACCACAACGGTCTGCGTACCGCGGTCCTTCTCGGCGCGCTGTCCGCGGTGATCATCGTGGTGGGGGCGTGGTTCGGAGGCGGCGCGGGCGTGCAGATCGCGGTCCTGGTCGCGCTGGCGACCAGCGGCGTCGCCTACTTCTTCTCCGACCGCATCGCGCTGTCCGCCATGCGCGCCCGGCCGGTGGGCGAGGTCGAGCAGCCACTCCTCTACCGGATCGTGCGCGAGCTCTCCACCGAGGCCCGTCAGCCCATGCCCCGGCTCTACGTCTCGCCGACCATGCAGCCCAACGCCTTCGCGACGGGGCGCAACCCCCGCAACGCCGCGGTCTGCGTGACGTACGGGATCACCCAGCTCCTCGACGAGCGCGAGCTGCGCGGGGTCATCGGGCACGAGCTCTCCCACGTCTACAACCGTGACATCCTGATCTCCTCGGTGGCGGGCGCGCTCGCCACGATGATCACCTACCTCGGCTACGTCGGCCTGTTCTTCGGCGGCGGGGACGAGGACGAGGGACCCGGGTTCATCGGCGCGATCCTCATGATCGTGCTCGGCCCGGTCGCGGCCGGAATGATCCAGATGGCCATCTCCCGCTCCCGTGAATACCAGGCGGACGAGTCCGGTGCCCGGCTGACGGGCGATCCGCTCGCCCTCGCCTCGGCGCTGAGGAAGATCGAGATGGGCACCCGCCAGCTGCCCCTCCCGGAGAACGGCCGGATCGCCTCCGCCTCCCACCTGATGATCGCCAACCCCTTCCGCGGTGCCGGGATCGGCCGGATGTTCTCCACCCACCCGCCCACCGCCGAGCGCGTCGCCCGCCTGGAGCGCATGGCCGGCTACCGCCGCTGACCTCGGGCTCCGACAACCATCGCGCCCGTGGCGGGTCAGGGAGTCAGACCGGTGACGATCGGGTTGTGGACGGATCCGGGCACGACGAAGCCGCCCACCCGTTCCGTGCCGCCCCACTCCTGGTCGACCCGATACCAGGTGTAGCGGGTGCCGCCCCCCTTCCTGAGCCTGCGCGGGACGACCGTCTGCAGGTCGAGGTGGCCCACGCTGTTCCAGCGCATCCGGGTCGGGGTCCTGTCGACGGGCACGGCGATGGGGTCGCGCCGGGGAATGCCGCCGGTGGGCACATCCCACAGGCGGATCCCCGCGTCGCGCGCGGTGAAGTGGGCGACGACCTCGCCGTCCGGGCCGAGCGCGCCCCCCACCGGGACGCGCCCCCGCTCGGCGAAGGGCGATATCGAGTAGATCCCCGCCTGGAACGCGTCGTCCACCACGAGTACGAATCTCGCGTCAGGGCTGAAACTCCACGGTCGCAGGCCAAGGGGCACCGGGATGCTCTCCCCGCTGTACGTGTCCAGGATCCGATGCTCCCCGCCGACGCCCAGCACCGCGTACCGCCCGCCGGGAGAGAGTTCGACCCGCGCCGCGCGCATGGCGTTCGACCACGTCACTCCCGGCACCGCGCGCACCTCGCCGGTCGCCACCTCCAGCACCACCAGCGCCCCGTCCCCCAGCTGGAAGTACGCGACATGCCTGCCGTTCGGCGACAGGGCCAGCGGTGCTCGTCGCCTGCCCACGGAGAACACCCGGGCGTCGGGGAGGGCGACCACCCCGCCGCCGCGTATCCAGAGTTTCCACGGGGCGCAGACGCACCCGTCGAGTCCCGCGTACCGGACCGGAGGTCTCGCGCCCCCGGCCTCCGCGGGAACGCCCGCGCCCATGACCACGGCGACCGCGCCGACGCAAACGCTCACGCGGCAGAACAACTCCACTGAGGCCCCCCGTCTTCCGGACATACGGGGGGTGTCCGTCGAGTACGGGCTCACTGTACGCCTCGGGGAAGGCCGGTCGGCGGTGTCGCCGTGAGTGTCATCCGACCCGGGCACCTCCCTGGTACGGCCGTCCCAGGACCGGCCTCCCGTGGAGGCCGGTCCTGGGGAGGACGCGGGCCGGTCGGCTCAGGAGTGCTGCGTGACCGGGTCGGTCTCCTCCGCGGAAAGGCCGGGGACGCCGTCGATGCTCTCGCGGTTCTTCCGCGCCCGGTGAGTACGACGCTGCTGGACGTCCTTGCGTCCCGCCCACTCGTCCAGCAGCGTCCGGTCCTTGTCGAAGGACATGAACGGCACCGAGAAGCCGCAGGAGTCGGCGATGCGGTCGCAGTCGACGACGATGATCGACCGCACCCCCGGATGCGGGCCGAAATTCTTGATCAGCGTCGCGAAGTCGGGGCTCTCCGGTACGACGACCCGGCCGGTGCCGTACAGGCGGAGGATGTTGGGAGGGCCGGAGAAGGCGCAGAACATGACCGTGATGCGGCCGTTCTGGCGGAGGTGGGCGATGGTCTCCACCCCGCTGCCGTCCAGGTCCAGGTAGGCGACGGTGGTGTCATCGAGAACGGCGAAGGTGTCGGCGTACCCCTTGGGGGACATGTTGACGTGGCCGCCCTGCTCGGGAGCCGTCGCCACGAAGTAGACCGGCTGCGCTCCGATGAACTCACGCAGCCGGTCGTTGATCCTGTCATGAATTTTCCCCATGGACAGGACGATAATTCTTCGTCGTTCGCCGGTCGGCACCGCGTCCGGTATTACCTCCGTTCCACTGGAGCCGTACCGCCCGCTCGTTCGGGGGAGAACGTCAGGCGATCGCCGGTTCGCCCACGGGGCGCGGCGTGCTCACCGGAGCCTCGTCGAGCGGCTGCGGGGGAGCGTTGAGCACCTCCTCGTCGAGACGACCCTCGCTGCGGGCGACAAGGACCGGCACCACGATCTGTCCCGCGACGTTGGTCGCGGTGCGGATCATGTCGAGGATCGGGTCGATGGCCAGCAGCAGGCCGACGCCTTCGAGCGGCAGGCCCAGCGTGCTCAGTGTCAGCGTGAGCATCACGGTCGCGCCGGTCAGACCGGCCGTCGCGGCCGAGCCGACCACGGAGACGAACGCGATCAGCAGGTACTCGCCGACCCCCAGCTGGATGTTGAACACCTGCGCCACGAAGATCGCCGCCAGCGCCGGGTAGATCGAGGCGCAGCCGTCCATCTTGGTGGTCGCGCCGAAAGGTACGGCGAAGGAGGCGTAGTCGCGGTCGACGCCCAGACGCTCGATCGTCACCTTCTGCGTCAGCGGCAGTGTGCCGACCGAGGAACGGGAGACGAAGGCCAGCTCGATCGCGGGCCACGCGTTGCGGAAGAACGTGATCGGGTTGACCTTGCCGACCAGCGCGAGCAGCGTCGGGTAGACGGCCAGCAGGACGATGAAGCAGCCGACGTAGACGCCAAGGGTGAGCTTGGCCAGCGGGGCGAGCAGATCCCATCCGTACGTGGCGACCGACTTGCCGATCAGTCCGGCGGTCCCGATGGGGGCCAGGCGGATGACCCACCACAGCGCCTTCTGGACCAGTTCGAGGATCGAACGGCTGAAGCCGAGGAACGGCTCGGCCCTCTCGCCGATCGCGAGGGCCGCCGCGCCGAGGACGACTCCCAGGAAGACGATCTGGAGGACGTTGAGTTCGGTGAACGCCGTGACGATGTTCGTCGGGATGATGCCGGTGAGGAAGTCGACCCACGTGCCGACGTTCTCGGGCGCCTTCGCGCCCGCCGTGCTCAGGGTGACGCCCTGGCCGGGGTTGATGATCAGGCCGAGGCCGATGCCGACGATGACGGCGATCAGCGCGGTGGCCAGGAACCAGAACAGCGTCTTGCCCGCCAGCCTGGCCGCGCCGCTGACGTTGCGGAGATTGGCGACGCTGACCAGCACGGCGGTGAACACCAGCGGCGGTACCGCCAGCTTGAGCAGCTGGACGAAGGTTTTTCCGACTTCGGTGAGTGTGGTGGCCAGCCAGGCGAGGTCCCAGACGCGGGCGGCGAAGCCGAGGGCCACGCCCACGACCAGGCCCAGCAGCAACTGCAGGGAGAAAGAGAATCTCTTCACGATGAGGAAGGCTCCGGAAGACGGCATGCCTGAAGAGGGCATGCGAAAGAGAGGAGACGGCGAGAGGTGAGGGATCGAACGCTCGTCAGAGCGCGATCAGCGACAGAGGAAGCCGGTCGGGCGGCAGAGATCGATGTGCGGCCGCCCAACGAGCCACACAAACAGGACGCAAAACCTCACATGATCAGCAAGCGGCAGTGAACGGGACATCGTTACGACTGTAAGAGTGATCTACCTCTTAAATCAAGACTTTTCCGACTGGTAGTAAGGGAATTAAGTCATCGAAGGCCGGGAGGAGGATCGGTGAGGTTGCAACCGAGGAGCCGTGACCGAGGGGATCGGGCAGGTTCCGCTTGCCTGAGGTTCGGGGTTCTACGGCTTGGGCCGCGAGGATTCCGGAGGGTCTTAGAGGCTCGCAAGCGCCGGAGTCCCGGGGCTCTCGCTGTGCCGTGTCGAACCGTTCGTCGATCGGCCTCGGCGATGGCGGCGTGGATGGACAACGCTCACCGTCGCTGTCTCAGATCAAGGACGCCGGCCTCGGCCCGGCGTAATGATCGTTCCGGGGAGCACGGAACTACTTCGCGACCCTGTCGGGGGCGGGTCGCTCACCTTCGAACGATTCCCCCGAAACGGGGAGCGGCCGGGGCGCAAGAGAGCCCCTTGCCCCGGCCGTGTGCCCCGGATGTGCCCTCCCGGAGCGGTCAGGTCCTGAAACCACAGGTCAGAGCCTCGGTCTCCCCTCCGCTAGCGGTAGTTCGAGAACTGAAGCGCGATCTCCAGGTCCTTGCCCTTGAGCAGGGCGATGACCTCCTGCAGCTCGTCCCTCTTCTTCGAGCTCACCCGCAGCTCCTCACCCTGGATCTGGGCCTTGACGCCCTTGGGCCCCTCGTCGCGAATGATCTTCGAGATCTTCTTGGCGTGCTCCTGGTCGATGCCCTCCTTGAGGGTCACCAGGAGCCGGTACTCCTTGCCGGACAGCCTGGGCTCGTCCGCGTCCAGGATCTTGAGGGAGAGCCCCCGCTTGATCAGCTTGTCCTTGAAGACGTCGAGGACCGCGTTGGCGCGCTCCTCGCTGTTGGCCTTGATCTCAACGGCCTTCTGACCACCCGACCAGGCGATGGCCGCGCCGGTACCCTTGAAGTCGAATCGGTGCCCGACCTCCTTGACAGTCTGGTTCAGCGCGTTGTCGGCTTCCTGGTGGTCGATCTTGCTAACGATGTCGAACGATGAATCCGCCAAAGCACAATCCCCTCTGACCTGCTAGAACTATGAATCGCTGCCCGATTCCCGGAGGCCACGGACCTCGAATCGCGCCGGCGCCCGCGAACCGGTTCGGTAGACGCGTACGTAACGGATCAGCCTAGCCAGCATCTCCCGCCGATGCCGAGGCGACAGCCTGTCCCCGTCCCACCTTCAGCGGGTCCCGTCGCGTCTCGGCGTGCCTCGTCTCCACTCCCTCTCCTGCCCGCCCTGGCGCGCTCTCCCTCCCTCCGGCCTCCCACCCATGTCTCAGAACCCGCACCATCGAGCCCTGTCCCGCCCCGGCACCGCGACGCCTCTGGCGTCACTCCCTCCCCTGCTTCCCCGGGCGACACCATCGCAAGCGGCGACGTACGCACCAAAAGTCCTGATAGGAGCGGGTATCGGGAGGTGCCCGCCGTCGATGTCACGTCACACTCGGAAGTCCGCTATTCTTCTACCTGTCGCCGCCGCAAGCGGAGGACATGGCAGGTTGCCCGAGTGGTCAAAGGGAGCGGTCTGTAAAACCGTCGGCTCAGCCTACGCAGGTTCAAGTCCTGCACCTGCCACACCAGCAGAAACAGCCCTCTCACCAGCGAAAACGCGGTGCGGGGGCTGTTCTCGTATGTCCGGCTGTCCATGGTCGTCAACGGGCATCTACGGGGCGCTGTGCCGAATACGTGCCCAAGTTTTCAGGGCTTCGTGGCGTCCCAGATCCGGCGCATGGCTTCGCCCTGCTGACCATGGATGCACTTGGCGTAGACCCTCAGCAGGACGTCCACGCTGTGCCCCGCCCACTCGGCGACCTGGGGCGCGGGCACCCCGGCATTGAGCCACGTGGACACGGCAGCGTGCCGAAGGGTGTACGGCACATCCATCAGCGGTGAGGCTGCCTCTTCCGGGGTGAAGGCCGCCTTCCTGGCCTCGTGGAAGACCTTCAGGTAAGCCCGATCGGTCATCAGCCCGCCCCGGGTACCGATGAAAACGCGCCCCTCGGGGCCGGTGCCGAAGCGGTCGAGGTGCGCTCGCAGCAGCAAGACCAGCTCGGGGTGAATGGGCACCGGCCGCGTGTCCCCTTCCGCGCGGTGCTTGAGCCCGCGGCGCTCTCGCGGCTTCCCGCTGTTCGTCCAGCGGCTCCCGGCGCGCGGCTCGGCATTGGTGAGCCGCATCTCTCCCCATCCCTCCTCGGGCAGGCTGTGAAGGTGCACCCGGCGCAGGTCCACCACCTCTTCCGGCCGTAGGGCCGCGTAGTACATGCAGCCGAAGAACGCTTCCATCCGCTCACCGCGCTTGCTGTCCAGCCGAACGGCAGTGAGGAATCGTCGGGCCTGCTCGGAGTTGATGACGGCGCGAGGGTCCACCGTGCTCAGCGTTCGCGGCCTGGTCCACTTCACGGCCTTGAACGGGTTGGCCTTCAAGAGTCCGATCTCCTGGCCGTACTCCATCGCGCTGTTGAGGACCATGCGCTTGCGGTTGGCCGTGTTCGCGGCGGCAGGCTTCCCGTCCATGGTCTGGCTGATCCTGGTCAGGATGGCGCGAGCCAGAATCGCGCCCCTGCCCTGCTCGTCGAAGTCCACGAGGGCGATGGTGTTGTCTTCGAGCCAGCGGAGCGCTTTCTCCAGCTCGGCTGGCGCTTTCGCGTCATCGCGAATTCGGGTGCTGTAAGCCCATCGCAACGCGGTACGCCGGACGTCGCGCGAGGGAACCCCGCTTTCCGTACTCAGCAAAGCCTCGGTTGCGTCCACCAGTGCTTCCGCGATCCCGCGCCGGTGGTTCGGCGACGCATGCGGCCATTTCGCGTCCACGAACGCCAGCGTGAAGCCGTACCAGCTCAGCGAGGTCTCCTCACGCTTCCACGAAACGGGACGGCCCGTAGCCATGCTGAACGCTTCACCGCGGCGAGCCGCGGTCACCAGCTCGGAGCGGAAGACGTCGGCCTGGGCGGCGTTGCGATACGGCTCCTTCCAGGGCTTTCCGCCGGTGCTCCATCGCACGTAGTACGTGGTCACCTTCTTGCCCTTGTAGACCTCGGTCTTGTAGACCCGCGCGTCGTAAGTGATGTCTTTCATCAGGCGGCGTCCTCCAGGCTGGTCAGCCAGCGGTCATAGTCGGCACGGCGGACGCGGAGGTCCCCGTTGGGGAGCCTCATGCACTTGGGGGCGCGGCCCTTCTGGCGCCAGTCGTAGAAGGTGGATCGGCTGATGTCGAGGTCTTCGCAGATGTCGGCGATGGTGAGCTTTTCGGCCCTAGCCACGAGGGTCTCCTTGTGTGGTGATCTAGCAAGGGGAGAGCGAGAGATGCGGTTCTTGTCGGGAGGGCTGAAACATCTCCGCATCTCCGCATCTCCGCAAAAGTGCCTCTGAGCTGGGGTGATGTATGCGGAGATAGAGATTTCCCGATCGGGCCATCTCCGCAAATGGCCTCCATCTCCGCAGAAGTTGCGGAGATGCGGAGATGTGCGGAGATAACAGATCGGCATCTCCGCAAGAGTTTTTGCTGGTCAACGGCTGGTTGCGGAGATGCGGAGATGTTTCAGCGGTTTTGAGGGGTGGAGGAGGTGTGGCACTCGACCCAAAACGTGTTTCGGTCACCACGGTCGTTCTTGGCCGAGCGGATCACGTAGTCACCGCGCCATCGGCCGATCTGCCCGGTGAGAAGTCGGCCGAGGGCCAGGGCGTTGGGCGTGCGGCCGGTGGCGGTGGTGATGAACTGGCCGTCCCATCGGTCCTGCTCTTCGAATCCGATCCGGTCGGGTTCGCCGGAGCGGCGCAGGTCGGCGGCGGTCATGGGCTGAGAGCCGTGTTGGGTGTGCCAGCAGGACAGGAACGCCCGCCAGCGGCTTTCGTCTTCGTCGATGTCGCGGATGTCGGCGGCGTTGGCCAGGAACCCGTCAACGTGGTGATGGGCGAGGAATCCGCCGAGGGATTGCGCCCAGGGGGTGAACTGGCGCATCGACACCGTGGCCGCTCGGGGGGCGCCGTGGCCGGTCCAGTCCAGCACCAGGATCAGCAGGTGCCACAGGACGGTGAGTTGGTTGGCCGGGACGGTGATCCACTGGTCCAGGTGCGGGATACCGAACCGGGACTGGTCGCGCTGCTCGGGCCGAGGCATGTTCGGGTCGAGGTGGACGCGGACGGTGCGCGACGCCATGTCGCCGCCGACCTGGAGGTTGTTGCCGGTGGCCATCCACAGCCGGTCGTTGACGGTGGCGATGTTGCGCGAGGCGCCGAGCTGGCGATCCGACCAGACGCCGGCGGTCACCAGCAGGGCGAGGGTGGGTGAGTCGATGACGGTGCCTTCGGCGAGGTTGTCCCACACCACCACCCCGACCTGCTCGGCCAGAACAGCGGTGATGCTCTTGCGCAGCTCTTCCTCGGCGTAGGCCCAGGGCATGACGCGTTGTCCGTAGAGCATGCCGGGGCCGCCGGTGAGGATGCTTTTGCCGCTGGCGGGCATGGTGGCGTCGATGAGGGCGAACGGGGTGAGTGATCGGGTGAAGTGCCGCAGGATCGGCGTGGCCAGCAATGCGAGGTAGTTGGCCCGGTCGGCTTCGCTGGCCCAGGGAAAGTCACGCAGGAACCGATTGAGCAGGAAGTCCCGCGCGGTGTGCACCTGCTCGGCGCTCGGGGCATCGGGAACCGGCGGCAGCGCGACCTTCGCGGCCAGATACAGGCCGGTGGCCGGGTCGTAGCCGGGCCGTTGCAGCAGGGTGCCATCACGGCGTAGCACCGGGGCACCGATCACGCTGCGCAGCGTCGGCACGCCGGGCCAGGTCTTGCTGGCCAGGACGGAGGACAGGATTTCGCGGGGTGGGGTGACCTCCTCTTCGTAGAACTCCACCCCGCCAGCGCCGTCCTTGCGCGAGCGCATCCGGTAGACGTAGGCGTGCTCGGCCAGCAGCCCGGCCAGCGTGGCGGGGTTGAGCGGGCTGGCGGTGACCGGCAGTGGCGAGTCCTCATCGGCCGCGGGGCTGATCTGCCCGCCGGAGACGGTCTCCATGTGGACCAGGGCGCCGCCGGAGACGTAGGTGTCGGGCAGCAGCTCATCCACCAGAGCGGCTTTGAGCACGCGGATGGTGTCGGGTCCGGAGCCGACCTGTACGCGGTTCGTGGTGGTCATGCGGGCACGCTCCGGGGCCGGTTGGCGCCCTTGCGGAACCCGGACCGGATAGTGCGGCGGGCCGCGCCTTCCGGGTGGCCGGCGCGGACGGCGGCACCGGCCAGCAGGTCTTCAGTGCTGGCAGCGTCCAGGGCGCCGCCGGCCACGAGCTGGCCGAGGGAGACCGCCGCTCCCCACAAAGTGATGTTCAGGCTTCCCTCGGCGGCGGCGGCGATGGCCTCCAGGCTGGCGCGGGTCGCGGTGTCGAGGTAGGAGCCGCGGCGGCCAGGGTCGAGGGTGAGCACCACGGGTCGTTGTGGCGGCGCCGGGGCGGGGCGCAGCCGCTCGGCCAGCCAGCCGGGCAGCGGCGCGGGCTCAGCGGTGTGGATCGGCTCGTAGGGGCCGGTGCCGTCCGGCAGGTCCACGAAGCTGCCGGGGCCGACGACGTAGCCGGTTCCAGCGCGGGTGTCGATCCGCCAGCCGAGCCCGTTGCCCTGCTCGCCGGAGGTGTTGGTCAGGGGAATGTCGTCGGGGGCGGTGAAGTACAGGTGCAGGCCGCCGCGGCGGGTGCGGACCTGGAAGGTCTCCAGCGGCACCGGTTGCCCGGCTTCCTCGCACAGCAGGGCGAAGACGTCTGAACCGTCGTTGACGCCGGGCCGCTTCCACCGCTGGGGGATCTGCTCGCCGGGCTTGGGCAGGTCGAGGTCCACCACTACCAGGCGCGACGGGCCGCAGGAGATGCCGATGTTGAGCGGCGCTCGCGCCCAGATGCGGCGGATCACCTCGGGGTCGACGGTGGCGTGCTGCTTCCACCGAAACCCGGTCAGCGGCACCTTGTCGCCGCTCGTGACGGGGAAGACGCGCCAGCCGCGGGCGGCGGCGGCCAGCGCGTAGCGAAGCTGCGAGGTGGGGTTCATGATGCGATGACCTCCATGGCGGGTGCGGTGGCCAGGTCGTAGGCGGGCAGCAGGGCGTGCAGGGCGGCGATGGCCTGGGCGGGGACCACGCCGTTGCCCAGGGCGTGGAGCTGCTGGGTGCGGGTCAGGGCGGGCACGTCGGTGACGTGGCCGGCGTCGATTCCCTGCATCCACTCGACGAAGGCGGGCGCAAGGCGTCCTCGATCGTCAACTGGCCGAGGGGCAGGTCGTCCGAGGATGTGCTCCCAGCGGGCGACGGCCGGGGCGTAAGGCCCCCAGTCGATGCCTGGTGCGCCACCTCGGCCAGCAGCATCTCCTGCGAGCGGCTCCCGCCTCGGCGTGTTCGGCCCCGGGTCGCGTCGGTCGCCGCCGGGGTCGGCAGCAGCGCTGCCACCACTCCGGGCAACAACAGCTCGCCTCGGTTGTTGCGCTGATTGCCGTGCGCGTTCGTCGAGGTCGGCGTCGGAAGGAGCGAGATGACCGTGCGCAGGTCCGGGCCGCCGCTGCCGTGTGTTCCGACTCCGTTGGTGTCGGAGGTGCGCGGGGTCGGCAGAAGTTTGGCCGCGGTGTTCGGCGGGCCAGGTAATGAAGAAGAGCCGATCGCGGCGGTGGGGAGCGCCGACCTGCGATGCGCGAACAGTGCACCACTGCGCATCGAACCCGAGGCCGGCAAGGTCGGCAAGGACGGTGTCGAATCCTCGTCCAAGGTGCGCTGCGACGTTCTCAAAGATCGCGAGTCGGGGTCGTAGAACGCGAAGGGCGGCGGCGATGTTGGGCCAGAGGTGGCGCTCATCTTCGATTCCCTTTTGAAGGCCGGCGTTGCTGAACGGCTGGCAGGGGTAGCCGCCGCACACGATGTCCACGGGCTCCACATCGGCCCACTCGACGGTCTTGATGTCGCCGAGGTTCGGTGCGTCGGGGTAGCGGTGCAGGAGAATTTTCGAAGCGCCGGGAGCGTTGTCGGCGACCCAGGCCAGGCGGGCGCCGAGCACGGCGCAGACGGCGATGTCCAGCCCGCCGTAGCCGGTGCATACCGATCCGACGGTGAGCGGCGTGCTCATGCGCTTCTCCCCTCGGTCTCGGTGGGCTTGGGGAGTCGCAGGCCGCGGAAGGGGCGGACCACGAGGGAGCCGTCGTGTCGGCGGATCAGGACGTTGCGGGGGCCGGGGCCGCTCCAGCGGATGAGCACCAGCACGGGCTTTCCGCGCTCCAGGTAGGTGCGGCCGATCATCGGGTGCCGTCGCGGTGCAGGCGACGGAAGTGGACGAACAACTGCCAGCCGAGGCGGGGCCGCATGCCGGTGCCGTTGCAGGCGCGGCAGGTGCGGTTCTTGCCGCCGGGACGGCACCGGGTGCAGGTGCCCCACGGGGAGATCAGGCACCGAACAAGGTAGCAGAGAGTGACGGCGAGTAGGCAGAGTCCTAGCAGGACGATGGCGGTTGCCATATGGGCCTCCAGGGCCGTTTTCGGGGTTTTCGCAGGTGGCGCTCTAGGCGCTAGGTCGCTGGCAGATCAGCGAATGGGGGTCTAGCGGGGCCTCTAGGTCTAGAGGGGGAAGCCTCTAGACCTAGAGGCGAATCCGAGCTCAGGAGTTGGCGCCGAACCCCTTCTTTCCGTCACGCTCGGTGATGGCGGTGAGGATGTCGTCGCGGACGATGCCGATCCGGTTGGCGCCCTTACCGCCCCCGGACGGCGTGCCCCACACCTGACCCGACTTGATGCCGTAGGGCTTCAGGGCGTTGGTCAGTTGCGCGGTCTTGGCGCCGCCTTCCTGCTCGGCCCACGGCCCATACACATCGGGCCGCAGCTCGGCCAGGCGGTCCACCACGATCTCGTTCCACACCTTGGTCTCATCCGCGGCCAGCACGGCGGCGATGTCGGCCAGCAGGTCGTAGGCGGGGGCGGTGGCCTCAGGCTGCTCACCGGCGGCCTGGCCCGACAGGGTTCCGGCGGCCTTGCGCAGTGCGTACGCCCGATCGGCGATGAGCTGGGTGGCCGGGGTGTCGAGGTAGGCGCTCTTGACGACCTTGGGCATCGGGGTCGCCCCCACCAGGTAACCGGTACCGGCGTCGCCACCCTTCTCCGGCGGGCCGGGGACGAACAGCGTGGAGCGGATGCCGTTCTTGTAGGCCGACGTGCCCAGGATCATGTCGTTTTCGACCTGGCCGGCCACCCGCAGGCAGAACCGGATGGACACGTTCGCGCTGATACCGGTGGGCAGGCTGTCCTTGTCGGGGCGCTGGGTGGCCAGGATCAGCACCACGCCCAGGGCGCGGCCCAGTTTGATGACGAACTCGGCGTCTTCGCCGGCCTGCTTGCCGTACTTGGGGTGGGCGAACAGGTTCTGGCACTCGTCGATGATGCAGGCCAGCGGATGCAGGCCCAGGGAGCGCTTGTCGGCGATGGCGCGGGTGACCTTGCGGTCCGGGCACAGGTCCGGCGGCAGCGTCTTGAGCACCCCAGCTCGGCGCATGACCTCTTTGCGTAGCAGGGCCAGGGAGGTGGCGGCGTAGGCGATGGCTTCGTCTTCGATGCCGGAGATGTAGCGGTGGCAGACCTGCTCATACGGGTCCAGGTCGCCGGAGCCCTTGAGTTCGTGAAACCACGGCTCGGTGGTGACGTCGAGCACGAGGCCGGCGGCCAGCTCCCGCACGGAGGCGGTCTTGCCCTGGCCGGGCAGGGAGCCGATGAGCACGTTGTGCTCGATGATCGGCACCGTGATCAGCCGTCCGCGGGGGTCGTTGCCGAACGGGATGCCCTTGAACACATCATGCGAGGCGGCCTTGAGCAGGGGCGAGGTGACGATGGTCTTGGACAGGTCCTTATCCCCCACCCACAGAATCAGCCGTCCCTCGTGGACGGAGGAGTCGCCCTCAGGCCAGATACAGCCCAGCGGGCGACGCAGCGACCCTGAGAGCCGGTCGCGCTTGTCCATGACGTCGCCCACGGTCACCCCGTAGGGCAGGTCGATGTCCGCGCGCCAGCCGGGGCCGTCGCGGGTGATCGGGGCCACGAACCGGATCGCGTCGCCCGGATGCTTGGCCATCGCCTGGGTGATGCCAGCGATGCCCAGCGCGGACAGGGCGCGGATGACGATGTCGGAGGTGAGCTTTTCCACGCGGGTGGGCAGAACCGCGCGGTCGATCAGGGGACGGTCGGCGGGCCGTCCGATGACACCCAGCACCGCCAGCGCCACGGCCAGCGCCGACCACTGCGCGACGGTGGGAGCGGCAGCCACCAGGATGGCCGCGATCAGCAGGGTGACCAGCGCGGCACCGGTCACCCACACCCGCAACCGCACCCGGGAGTCCCGCTGCCGGGACAGCTTCAGGTACGCCTCGGGGTCGGCCTTCTGCACCGCGGTCAGCCGGACCGGCTCGCCTTCCAGGTCGAAGGTCCAGCGCACCATGCCGTAGATCAGTCGGGCCAGGCCGCGCGGGGAGCGGGCGGCCAGCCGCCCGGCGTACAGCGGGGTGCGGGACAGCTGGTAGCCGGCCACGTAAGCGCCGTACTGGCCCGCCCAGGTCAGGGTCTCGATCGCCTCGGTGCGCGAGCGCAGCCACAGCGGGACGACCGGGCGGCGGGTGCGGTTCTTCTCCTCCAGCTCGGCCCGCCAGTCACGGTCGACTCCGCCGGGCAGGTCCACCCGGATGACCTCGCCCTGCAACACCGGGGGGTCCTGCTCCGGGGCCGCGGGGGTGGGCGGGTAGGGGTGGCGGCGCTCACGGGCGGTGTCGAGGGACACCACCTCGGCCACGTCGATCACGTCGGCGCGCGGTCCGTTGTCGATGGGTCCGCCCTGCTCGGGGATGGCGGTGGTGAGGTCGAGAGCCCGTTCCGGGCGGTGGCCGTTGGTCTCGGTCGGGATGTCGGTCATGATGAGGTCACCTCGTGCGTGTTGGATCGGGCGGGGTTGCGGGGCGCGGCCACGTTCTTGGCGGAGTGGGGCCGCGTCCCGTACGGACGGTTGGTGGAAGCGTCGGTGCTGGGGTGGCGGGTCACGTCGCCTCCTTGACGAGGGCATCGCGGACGGCGCGGGCGGTGTCCATCGCGCACCGGGCCGCCCGGCGGATCGCCGCGGCGCTGGGGTAGGGGGGAAGCTGCCCGGCGGCGATCAGGGCGCGCACGTGCGCGGTCACGACGTCGATGCCGGGGCCGTCGGAGTGCTCGCCCGGGTCGGGATCGGCGGTGGCGTTCGCCCTGTACTCCAGGGGAGTAAGGGGGTTACCGGATCTTGCGTCTGTGCCGTGGTCGAGGCGGGTGAAGGCGGCCAGGATGATCGGCAGCGCGGTCACGATGGCCACCGCGACGACCGGGCCGAGGACGTGCAGCACCAACCGGGAGATGCTGAACGTCTCGGCGACGCCGGGCAGGTAGGGCCAGGCGTTCATCCCAAGGGTCAGCGCGAGGAACAGCCACTCGATCCGGACCAGGGTGGGTGAGTCGATGGGCTGGCCGCGGGTGCCCAGGTAGGCGCGGGCGCCGACGACGACCAGCAGAGCCAGGGACATGAACGGCTCGACCAGCCAGGCGAACACCCACGAGGGCGACCAGGCCGGGGCGCCGTCGGCGGCGAAGGTCTGCACACCGGCCGTTGACCACGCCAGCGCGAGGGTCAGCGAGACCATGGCGGCGGCCACCAGCAGGCGGCGCATCCGGGCGGCCTGCCAGGCACGCATCGCCGGATCCTGGCCCAGCTCGTGCAGCCGAGCCGCTTCCCGTGCCTGCTTGCGGCGCTTGCGCACCTTGGCCGTGTCCACCAGCAGTGGCGCGTCATCGCCCTGAAGGGCGGCGAGCTGGTGGGCCTCGGCCACCTCGGCGCGCAGCCGCAGCACGCGCCGGGTCTGGCCGTCGGCCTCGGCCGGGTGAGAGGGCGAGGGGGAGATGGCCGGAAGCGGGGGCGGGGCCTGCTGGCTGAGGTGGCGTTCCAGCTCGGCCAGGCCCCGGGCGACGTCGTCCGGGTCGGGCATCGGCGCCGGAGCGGGAGGCGTGATACTCATCGGCCACCCCACAGGGCCGCCAGGAACATCACGGCCAAGAAGACGCAGACGACGATCAGGGCGGTGGTGATGACGGTCTCGATGTTCATCGGCTGACCTTCCCGGTGGTGGGCTTGGTGATGAGGGCGCCGCCGGGCACGCGCACGGCCTTGGTGTTGGTGCTGGACTCCTCGTGGACGAGGTGGCGCCCGTCGCGGTCGCAGGTGAAGGACTCGCTGCCGTCGCGGGCGACGAACGCGGCCCCGCACTTCTTGTCGGACATGGCTGTCTCCTTCATGGCTGGTCAGGCGGTGATGATGAGGGCGGCGACGAACAGGAAACCGATGTGCCAGGACTGATCGAGGGCGTAGGCGCCGGTGCCCAGGTGCGGGGCGTCGGCGGTGCCGGGGCGGGGGGCGCCGAGGCGGTAGAAGTCACCCTTGCCGAGGGCCTCGGCCAGGCGGGCCAGCGTCACGCGTCGGTCGGCCCAGTAGTGCGAGAGGGCATCCACCGCCAGGCCGGTCAGCAGCGCGATCGGGTGCAGGGTCAGGCCGGTGACCAGGGCGAGGGCGGCCAGGGCGGCGGTTTTGGTGGCGGTGAGGGTGGCGACGTGCCGGAGGCAGGCCAGCCGTCCGGCGGCGGTGGGTGCTCCCTTGGCGCACGCCTGGTGGTGGGTCTGCACCCAGTGATCCCCCACCGAGTGGGCGGCGAACAGGGCGACGAAGACGGCGGCGAACACGGCCATCACGCACCTGCTCCGGTGGCGGAGGGCAGGACGGGCGTGCCGTTGTCGCGGTGGTGGACCCGCGCGGACCAGGGGTCGAACAGGTCGAGCAGGTCGCGCAGCATGGCCTCATGGGCGGCGAACACCTGCCCGGCGTAGGTCGTTTGCAGGTGAGCCTCCAACACGGGGTAGGTGTGGGCCGATACCCATGCGGCCCGCCGGGCGTCGTCGGCTCCGGTGACGGTGGGGAGTTCGTCGACGAGGCCCAGTTCGGCCACGGCGGGCGTGGTTACCATCCACGCCTCGTCCGTCGCCCTCGGGTCTGGCACCACCCGCACCGGGTACACCGTCCAGGACGCGCCGGGAAGGGTCAGGCCGGTTTCCTCTTCCAGTTCGCGGGTCGCGGCGGTCAGTGTGTCCTCGCCGGGGTCCAGGCAGCCGCCGGGGATCGCCCAGCCGTGGTCGTCGTCGCGTTCGACCATCAGCAGCCACCGGCCACCGCCGCAGGTGCGGGCGAAGACCAGGGCGTCGGCGGCCTGCTTCTCGCCCCAGTGGCCCAGCTCACCGCGGCCGTAGCGGATGCCGGTCGGCGCACCGGGGCAGACCGGGCGGCCGTCGACCACGCGGAACGGGATCGCGGCGCCGGCCTGGCGGGCGGTCCAGTCGATGCGGGTGGGGTCGGTCTCGGTCTCGGCCCATCCCTCGGCGATGCCCCGGGTGAGCACGTCGGGGTGGGTGTATGTCGTGCGCATGTCGATCTCCTGTAGATCAGATGGACTGAGAACGGGTGAGGGTGCGGCACTGCCGGCAGGCGGCTCGGCAGCGGGCGCCGTGGACGGGGCAGCGCTGGACCTGACGGCCGGTGGTGGTGCCGCAGCGGCGGCAACCGATGGCGCTGGCCGAGCGGGAGCGGCAGTCCAGGCAGAAGAAGCGGGCCATGTCAGGCCACCTCCTGTCCGTTGCCGGCCGGGGAGCGGCGGTATAGGGACAGGGTGCGGATCTCGTCGGCGGTCAGTCCCGCCCACACGCCCTCGGTGGGGCTGGTGAACAGGGCGTAGGCCAGGCACTCGGCGCGGGCCGGGCAGGTGGCGCAGATCTGCTTGGCCGCGGCCTCCCGCTCCTCGCGCACCGCATCCGGCTCGGGCTCGAAGACGTCGGGGGCGGTGAACAGGTCGGCGGCGGTGTCGTCGCAGGCCGGTCCGGCGGCGAACATCGCCACCCGCAACGCCTTCCGGTGCGCCTTCTGGGCGAGATAGACGCGACGCAGCGTGGACAGGGCGGTCATCGCCGGCACCTCTGGCACGTGGTCGAGGTGCGCGGGTTGATGCCGCCGCAGCGGCATACCCAGGTGCTCGCGGTGCCCGGCGGCAACCATGGAGAACCGCTGGCGGCCCTCTTCCTGGTGGACTGGTGGGTCATGATGGTGGTGCTCCTTTTCGGGGAGTTCGGGAGCGGCCCATGTCCTGGCAGATGGGGGCCGCTCCCTCTCGTTTGAGCAGGTCAGCCGAGAGCGCTGGCGAAGGTCACCAGCGAGTCGGTGACCGTCATCAAGCCGGTGAAAGCGCTCGTCGCGAACTCGGCGGCGTGGGTGGGCTCTCGGACGATGAAGAACAGGGCCACGATCACAAGCACGGCGGGGAGAAGACGACGGGGCTTCGGAGTTGGAAGCATGGTGATAACGCCTCTCTTAGGTGTCGGGCGAGCTGATTCGGCAGCTTGGATTGCCTCTGACCTGCCGTTTCTACCTGTCCAACTTTGCTAGGCAAGTTGGATAAGTGCAATGCTGTCTGGCTTGGCTAGGCATGTCAAGAGGCATGGCTAACTTGCTTAGAAATGTTGGGCAAGTAGCAGTAGTCTTGCCGTGTGGAACTAGATCCAGATGACCCGCGCCCGCCCTACCTGCAGGTGGCTCACCAGCTGAGGGCCGCCATCCTGACCAGGAAGTTCACGCCAGGCGAGAAGCTTCCCTCTGGTCCCGAGCTGGCCAAGCGCTTCGGTGTTGCCCGAATGACCGTGCAGCAGGCCATCCGCGAACTCCGGGACGAGGGGCTCGTGATCTCTCGTCAGGGGAGCGGAGTGTTCGTACGGGAGCGCACCGCGCGGCCGGTCGGGCTCCGCCCGCACATCGAGCAGGCGTTCAAGAAGCCTGATGTCTCGATCGAGTTTGCTGGGTTCTCCGGAGAGACATTGCACGGCGCGATTCAGGAACCACTCGACAGCATCCGTGCCGGCCGATTGGTTCCTGAGAGCATCACGATTCGAATGCTCGTACCGGACACGAGCCGTCCCTGGTCTCTACCTGTCAGAGCGGACAACCTTGAAGATGATCCGCTCATCCGGAAGCGCATGGAGCGGATCTCGTCACGACATGCCCAGGCCGTCGTCGATTCTGTCCAGGAGTTGCGAGACCTAGGTCTAGTCAAGGCTGCTTCAGCAGAGGTCCGGATCAACGGAGAGCCCCCGCGGTTCAAACTTTACGTCCTCAATGGCGAAGAGACATTTTTCGGCTTCTATCCGGTCTTCGAGCACACCATCACTCTCGGCGGAGAGCCACAAGCCATCTTTGACATGGGTGGCAAGGATGCGGAACTCTTCCACTTTGCTGTGAGCGACGGCGGGGATTCCACATCTGGGCAGTTCGTCAACCAGTCCCGCATGTGGTTCGACAACATGTGGATCACTGTGGCAAGAGAGATCCCGTGACAACCCGGACGGGGCCGCAGGCCGTACGGGACGTAATGCAGAGCGCCCGTTACATTCTTCTCGATTTCGACGGGCCAATTTGCGATGTCTTCGCCGGATTCCCCGCGCCGGAAGTAGCTGACAGGCTACGTGTGATGCTCAAGGCTGCTGGTGTGGAGCTGCCCCAGAGCGTGCAGGAGCAGGACGATCCAATGGAAGTCTTCCGCTTCAGCGCGGATCTCGGCAGAGATCTCAACCATGCAACACTCAATGCGCTGACTGAGCTGGAGGTTGCAGCAGCAGCGACCGCATGGCTGACGCCGGGCGCTGCCGATCTCATCCGGCGATCGGGGGAGGCAAACAAGTCAGTTGCAGTGGTCAGCAACAACTCGGTAGCCGCTGTCACTGCATTCTTGAAGGAACACGGCCTACTAGCGGCCGTTGAGCTTATCTCGGCCCGGGTGGACCCTGACCCGGGGCTCATGAAACCGAACCCTTATCTTGTCCGGCAAGCTCTCAACCAGCTTGGCGCGAATACAGCGCTCTCACTTCTGGTCGGTGATTCGGTGACCGACATGCAGGCGTCTAAGAGTGCGGGCATCACTGCCGTAGGCTATGCCAACAAAGCAGGTAAGGCGGATCGGCTCGTGGCGGCCGGTGCCGACTTGGTCGTGACGAGTATGGAAGAACTAGCCCTTGCTCTAGTTTTGTAGCACATCAAGCGACTATCGGCGCACTTAATGCTCGTCATCAAAAAGCGAGGGTTGGAGCGCCCTGCCAGTTAGTTTGTATCGCATATTCTTGCTGGACTTACCGCTTTCAGTAGAATCGATCTTTCCTTCTTTCTTAAGTGTTCGCAACCAGTGTTCCGCCGTCTTTGGGCTGATGCTTAAAATCTCGGCAAGCTGTGTTTTTGATAGCATTCCCTCCAGTCGGAGCGCCTCGATTATCTGCTGACGTCGATTTGGGCGAGGGCGGCGTGTTTCCCCTGTACCTGCTTGACGTGCGAAGCTAGAAAGCGTGTATCGCGCCCCACCACGATTTCCGGTCTGATCAACTAGCTCTCTAGCAACTAGGTCTTGAAGTTCGAAAGTTGCTATTCTGCTGTCGGAAACACCGGATGCTGCTCGATACTTGGCATTGTCAAGAATCTCGCCGCGGCGCATCATAGCGAGAGCAATACATTGTCCGTTCTTCAAACCTTCGCGCCCGATTGCGTTAAGCCAGAGGATAGTTTCTTCATCGAGTAGTGCATGATTGGGCATGATCACTTCAAACGAAGTCACCTTGTCGCGGAAGATGGGAGGGCTCATGCCTGCACGCCGCAACGATCCGATCATGTCGCGGATTCCTGATCCGCGATTCTCGCAAACGGTACGGTTATCTCCTGGAATAACAACATCTTCAAGAAGCCTCATAAGTACGGCATTACGAGCGGACGACCGGCCGTCCTCACCTAGACGGGTTATGTCCACTGATCCAAAAAGACCGCCGGGATTGAGGATGCGCAGTCGGTCTGGATACATCTCAATCTGGACCTGTGTGCCTCGCGAACCGGGCGAGAGGTCTCGATGAACCAAGGCATTGACGATCGCCTCCCTTAGGGCAATGGGAGGGTATTCCCATACATCGGTACGACCTTCTGCGGATATCAGAGATCGTCGACTCATATTGCGCTGGATAATGGCAAGAGCTTCGCGGACCATCAATGGAATGGACCCGTTTATGCTGGAATTATCTAGAAATCTGACGCCAGCTGTATTAGATTCTCCGGTCGTGGTTGGATAGTGAACAAAAGTGACATTTAGCTGGGGGAAGTACTGTTGAGGATATCGGCCTAGGGACAGTATTCCGGCCAAAGTTGGACGCAGTACCCCTGTGCTGTCCATGATTGTTACTCTTGTCATCCGAAGAATCGTTTCGTTGTCCTCGTTTTCCCATAGACGGCTATTTTCTTGGCGGAGCCGTTCTACATAGATGTTTGTTGCCGATGTGTCAAGATCGCTTATCTCGGCACCTGAAACTGGTTCAAAGTCAAAGGCTGGTTGTCCTCGCTCTGCAATGAGTTGATTAACTTCTTCGGAAGTGAGTAGACGGTCTGTATCTCCAACTCGAACATAACTTCCTTTATTGATTCCTAGGCTCTTTATGTAGCAAGGCTTTTGTTCCCGCGGCAATTCGTATACTCTCGCAGCTACAACCGGTTTTCCGTCAATTTCAGCTATTGTGATCTCGGGCTGCAAGGGGGGTACAAATAAATCGCGACAAATATCGGCGAGCTGAGACTGCAAGCCTCCAGGATTATCTAGTCCTACGGCTGCAAATGTCCCACCATCTTGCAGGCCGAGAATGAGCGTTCCGCCGCCGGGCGTATTAGAAAATGCCGAAATGCTCTCTCGTGCAGACTTCGGCATACCGTTTTCCGCAGATTTAGCTTCGATGCGTGTGGCTTCTGCCCCAAACTTGCGGAGCTCCTGAACCTGCGCTTCGACCCAGTCCTGAGCCATCAGCTTCCTCCTCGGTAGTGGCCACATCCTCCTAACTTAGGAGGATCATCCTCCTAAGTTAGGAGGATGCATTGAAATCTTAGGAGGTTGAGGGAGTGATGTCACCTTGCTTGCGAACAAGACAGCCTGTTGGTAGGGCAAATGATCTCCCGGGTACATCTGAGTCCCTAGGTCTGCCAGCAGGTGGTCCGTGCTACGAACGTTGAGGCCATACGGTCGCTCGCCCGCCCATCGACATCCATGGTTGAGACGATCGAGGCCAAGATCCTCCGCCAAGAGTTCGCACTAGGTGATCACGGCTGAGGTGACATCGGTAGCGACAGCAACACCCCAGGACCTAGTTGACCTGTGGTGTGGACCTCTTGCCGGCGGGTCAAGGGGCAGTCATCGACCAAACAGCTACGTTCAACTATCCTTGCCTGTGCAACTAACTGTGTGACAACCGTGGTGAACTTCGGTGAGCCTGCACGGCCCTCTGGGGGCCGCCTACGTAGGCGTTCGCACTGACGTGTGCCGGTCTCGATCACGCCCTGGTTGCGTTCGGGACGAAGAGGACGAGAGCGAAGCGTCGCTTGCCGTCCGGGAATAGGGGCGGCATGCATTTAGGGCCTCTGGTGAAGCAGCGCTGTGCCGAAGGCGTGCCGAGATCACTCCCCGAAAGTGCATTGCAGCTGGTCAGAGCGGTTTCGCGGCGGGTCTGTAAAACCGTCGGCTCAGCCTACGCAGGTTCAAGTCCTGCACCTGCCACCAGCCAAACAGGCAGCTCAGAGGCCCTCCGGGGCCTCTTTTGCGTTTCCGGGCCATGCCGCCGCAGGCAGCCGGAAGCGGCCGCATGTCACTGCTCCACCAAGATGCGTGCAATGATCTTGGTCGTGTTTTCCCAGGTCACGCCAGCTTTCTAGCGCCTTGTTAACCGATATCTGTTCCCCCCGCTTCGCGGGCGCCTGGTGGCCATGGTTGCCCAAGACGGGCATGCTGATCAGGTGATGGGCGCTGTCGTACCATGCACTGTTCGAACCGCCCGTCCAGAGGACCTGTTGGCGGTCCTGCGGGTCTACGCCGCCGAGCGGAGTCCCGAAGATGGCTCTCCCCGCGTAGCTTCGGATCTTGAGCAGCGGACCTGGGCGCGGATGATGCGATCCGACGATCTCACCGTCTACCTCGCTGAGGTCGATGATCAGGTGGTCGGGACGGCGACGTTGATGACGATGCCGAACCTGACCTACGGCTGTTCCCCCACCGCGTTCGTCGAAGCGGTCGTGGTCGCCGTCGGTCATCGCCGCACCGGCGTAGCCACCGCGATCATGCGCCGACTGCTCGGTGACGCTCGATCCGCGGGCTGCAACAAGGTCCAGCTCCTGTCCCACAAGCGCCATGCCGTCGATGGCGCCCACCGCCTCTACACCTCGCTGGGCTTCGAGCCGGAAGCGGAAGGATTCCGGCTCTATCTCCAAGAGGTTCCCACCGCCGTTCGGGCCGCCAGGGTGGCACAGCGCTGAGAACCGGTTTCCTGAAACGCAAAAGGACCCCGGAGAGTCTCCGAGGTCCTGGTCGTACGGCAGGCATGTCATGCGGTGAGCGCGTCACCGATCCGCTGGTTCGCCAGATCCTTGTGACCGTCGAGGCGCTTGGCGTAGACCCGCAGCAGGACATCCACACTGTGCCCGGCCCGCTCTGCCACATCGGGAGCCGAGACACCCGGGCCTTTCCCCTTGAACGTGGACACCTTGGAGACTGGATCTTGAGGTCCAGGGGGAAGAGATGTCCCTGATGGTGATGAAGAACTACCCGCCCGAGTTCAAGGCCGATGCGGTGGCGTTGGTGCTGTCGAGGCCGGACCGGACGATCACGTCGATCGCGCGGGATCTGGGAGTCAGCCGCGAGACGCTGCGGGTGTGGGTACGAGCCGCGCAGGCTCGGGGTGAGGGCGGGCGGCGAGCGGCCGGCGGGGTCAGCACTGGCAAGGACACCTCGGCCGGGCCCGTACCCTCGGACGACGTGCTGGAAGAGGAGAACAAGCAGCTCAAGGCGCGGATCCGGGAGCTGGAGCAAGAGCGGGACATTCTGCGCAAGGCGGCCAAACTTTTCGCGAACGAGACAAACTGGTGAACCGCTTCCAGTTCGTTGAGGATCACAAGGCGCTCTACGGGGTGAAGCGGTTGTGCCGGGTGCCGCAGGTGTCACGCTCAGGCTTCTACCGATGGTTGAAGGGGTTGGCCCGCCGCCAGGCCGACGAGCAGCTGGCCGGGCGGATGCGGCGGATCCATGCCGAGCATGAGGGCACCTACGGCTCGCCTCGGATGACGGCCGAGCTGCGCGCGGCCGGGATCGTGGTCAACCACAAGCGGGTGGAGCGGGTGATGCGCGAGCACGGCATCGCCGGGCTGCATCTCCGCAAGAAGGTCCGCACCACCGTCTCGGAACCGGACGCGGCACCCGTGCCGGACCTGATCCGGTGTGACTTCACCGCCGAGCAGCCGACCACCCGCTACGTCGGCGATATCACCTATCTGCCCGTCAGCGGCGGCCGGTTCCTCTACCTGGCCACGGTCGTGGATCTGTATTCGCGTCGGCTGGTGGGCTGGTCGATCGCCGATCACATGCGCACCGAGCTTGTTGTCGACGCGTTGCAGGCCGCGGCGCACACCCGAGGCGGCCCTCTGGACGGCGCGGTGTTTCACACCGACAACGGGGCGCGGTACTGCTCTCGGGGGTTCGCGCGGGCCTGCCGCCAGCTCGGCGTCACCCGCTCGCGCGGCGCGGTCGGCACCAGCGCCGACAACGCGGCGGCCGAGTCCTTCAACGCGAGTCTGAAACGCGAGACACTGCAGGGCGCACACCACTGGCCCGACGCAGCTCCCCCACCTCGGCGTACAGGGCGTCGTGGCGGGCCTTGAGGTCTTCTCGCTGGCCGCGCAGCTCGGCGAGCAGGTCCTGGGCGGCCTCGTGCGGTGTCCGCACCCGGACCAGCTCGGTGGCGCGGGCCTCGGCCTGCTGCCGGGCGGCCTCCAGCTCGGCGAGATCGCCGACGACACGGGCGCCGATCAGCTCGCCTTCGAGCTGATCGCTTTCCTGGAGGCCGCCAACGTCACCTCCTTGCCGCAGGTGCACCATGACGTCGACGCCCGGCTCTCCTCTCTCGGCTACGACGCCGGCCACCGGGTCATCGAACTGCCGGCCAAGGGACCGCAGGGCACGACGCCGCGCGCGGCGATCCCGCCGTACGCCAGCGCCGCTCTCGACCGCTGCCTCGAACTGCGCGGCCCCGAGCAGGGCCCGCTGTTTCGCACCGACACCGGCCGCCCGCTCGACCAGCCCGCCATCTTCCGCAAGCTCCGCGAGATCGCCCGCGAGGCACAGGCGGCCACCCGGGGTCAGCTATCGCCGCACTCCCCGCGCCACTCGGTCGCCACCTACCTGCTCGGCCAGGGCGAGCCCCCGCACTACGTACAAGAACTGCTCGGCCACGCCGACCCGCACCACCCGCCGCTACGACCTGGCCCACGCCACCCTGGAGCGCCCGCGCCGCCCATCCCGGGCGCGGGCCGCTCCACCCTCTACCGGCCCCCGACCAGGGCGATCACGGCTGAGCGCCGGATCCACCGCCAATGGTTCCCAAGGGCCGTCGCGTCACCTGAGCATCCGCGGAAGAAGCATGCCCGGCCACCGCGCGGCAGGCGTGTCACTATCCTCGCGGATATTGGCATTGCCGCCACTGGAGTGTGTGGATCGCGCGCGCGACGCTGGGAGAGAACCGCCCGTCCCGGCGCGTCGCGCATCCAGAACCACGATGAGGAACACCGATATGACTGATCCGATGAAGGCCGTTGTGCTCGCCCGTTTCGGAGGGGCCGATGCTTTCGAGCTGCGCGACGTCTCCGTACCGCAAGTCGGGCCCCGCCAGGTACGGGTGCGCGTCCACGCGACCGCCGTCAACCCGCTCGACTATCAGATCCGTCGCGGAGACTACGCGGATCATGTGCCGCTCCCGGCGATCATCGGGCACGACATCTCCGGCGTGATCGAGGAAGTCGGATCCCACGTGACCGAGTTCCGCGCCGGCGACGCGGTGTACTACACGCCCCGGATCTTCGGCGGCCCCGGCTCCTACGCCGAGCAGCACGTCGCCGACGTCGACCTCGTCGGCCGGAAGCCGGAGAACCTCAGCCACCTGGAGGCGGCGAGCCTGACTCTCGTCGGCGGAACGGTCTGGGAGGCCCTGGTGACGCGAGCTCAGCTCACCGTGGGGGAGACGATCCTCATCCATGGAGGCGCGGGCGGTGTCGGCACGATCGCGATCCAGATCGCGAAGGCGATCGGCGCACGAGTGATCACCACCGCGAAAGCCGGTGACCATGAGTTCGTGCGCTCTCTCGGAGCGGATACGGCGATCGACTTCACGTCGACGGACTACGTCGATGCCGTGGCCGAGATGACGCGAGGCAAGGGGGTCGAGGTCGTCTTCGACACGATCGGTGGCGACACGCTCACACGAAGCCCGCTGACGCTCGCCGACTTCGGACGCGTCGTCAGCATCGTCGACATCGCGCAGCCGCAGAACCTCATCGAGGCGTGGGACAGGAACGCCGCCTATCACTTCGTCTTCACACGACAGAACCGAGGAAAGCTGGACGCGCTCACCACGCTGGTCGAGCGCGGTCTCGTGAAGCCGGTCATCGGCGCGACCCTTCCGCTCGCCCGGATGGGCGAGGCTCATGAACTCCTGGAGAACAGGCGGTCGTACGCGCTCCGCGGCAAGGTCGCGATCGATGTGGCGGGCGAAACCGTCGCGCTCCCCCCTCGCGTCTCGTAGCGGAACGCTCCAGGCGCTCGGGCGATGATCGCGGTGGTCAGCTCCGCCCGGAGAAGGTGGCGCGGTACTCCGAGGGGGACACATCCAGGAGCCGGCGGAAATGCAGTCGGAGGTTCGATCCGGTTCCCAGGCCGACCTGGTCCGCGATGCGGTCGACCGACAGCCTCGTGCTCTCCAGGAGCTCGCGGGCGGTGTCGACCCGCGCCCGGAGGATCCACTGCAGCGGGGTGCTGCCGGTCTCTTCGGCGAAGCGGCGCAGGAACGTGCGGGGCGACATCCGCGCGTGTGCGGCGAGTCCGGCGATCGTGAGCTGCTGGTCGAGCCTCGTCATGGCCCATTCGCGCGTCGCGGCGAGGGTTTCGCCATGGGCTGCCGAGCTGGTCTTCGGCAGGTACTGGGCCTGCCCCCCGGTCCGGTAGGGCGCGGTGACGAGTCCTCGTGCGATCTCGTTCGCCGCGCTCACGCCGAGGTCGCGCCGAACGATGTGCAGGCACAGGTCGAGACCGGCGGCGGCCCCCGCCGAGGTGAGGATGGGCCCCTCGTCGACGAAGAGCACGTTCGGCTCGACCGTGATCTGCGGATGCCGCTCCGCGAGCCTCTCCGCCGCGTCCCAGTGCGTCGTCGCCCGCAGGCCGTCGAGCAGGCCGGCATCCGCGAGGGCGAACGCGCCGTAGCAGATCGACGCGACGCGTGCCCCGCGGGACGCGGCGCTCCGGAGCGCTTCGCGCACCTCCACCGGTATCGGCCGGCCCGCCGGAGCGTACCCCGGGACGACGATCGTGTCCGCGTCGGCCAGTGCGTCCAGGCCCCGCGGGACCGCGTAGCCGAAGCCCCCGTGGGAGGGCACCGTTCCGGCGGTGACCCCGCAGGCCGACACCTCGTAGGGAAACCCCGACTCCGGATGGAACACCTCCGCCGGGATCCCGACGTCCAGCGGGAGCGCCCCGTCGAGTACGAGGACCACCACCTGATGCGGTCGCTGCATCACCCGGCTCCGATCCGGCCGACGCGTGCCGGCCGCGTCATCATCCTCGCACGTATGCGCATTACCGCCATCCGTGCGCATCCGCCTCGGGGGAGGGCGCTGTAACGCGGGAGGAATGATTCGGCCGGGCGGGCCACCTCACCGTCACGGCCGGGGACGGCAGGGCTGGCGGGGAGAGGCCGCGGTCGTGGTACGGCTTCGAGCAAGGACCACGGGGGCCGGGCACGCCCATGGAGCAGAAGCCGGCCTTCCTGCCCCGCCGGATGATCCGCTCCCGCGCCAAGCCGATCACCCCGCGCCAGATCGCATACGCTTCGTCGCCCTCGTGGTAGACCGGTCGGGACAGAAGTTCCGACTCGGTCGTGGGAGTACGATGGCAAATCCGGAGACCCACATTGAAGATCATCGCGTGGGTCCCGTCGTCGGCCACCAGGCCCGGCCTGATTCGGAAGGGGCGGACGTGTCCTGGAGCACCCGGGAGCTCGCCGAACTCGCCGGCACCACGGTGAACACCGTCCGGCACTACCATCGGATCGGCCTCCTCGATGAGCCGGAGCGCCGGTACAACGGATACAAGCAGTACGGCGTCCGTGATCTGGTCTGTCTGCTGCGGATCCGGCGGCTCGTGGAGCTCGGGGTGCCGCTGTCTCAGATCGGTGCGGCCGGGTCAGACGGGGACATCCCCGCGGAGGTGCTGCGCCAAGTCGACGCCGATCTCTTGGCCGAGGTCGAGCGCCTACGCAGGACCCGCTCCGACATCGCCGCCATTCTGCGCGACGGCGCCCCGGCCGACGCGCCCGCGGGCTTCGAGTCCGTCGCACTCCGCCTGTCCGCGTCCGACAGCTCGCTCATCCACGTCTTCACCCAGTTGTACGACGTCGACGCGCTGAAGGACCTGCGACGCATGGTCGAAGCCGACACCGACCCCGTCAACGCTGACATGGACGCTCTACCGGCCGACGCCGACGAGGTGACCCGGCAGAACCTCGCCGAGAGGCTCGCACCGATCCTCGTAAGGTACCTCACCGACTATCCCTGGCTGAGCGACCCGGCCGGGCACCTGTCCAAGAGCGAGCACGTCACCCAGCAGGTCTTCGTCGATGCCGTGGTCGCGCTCTACAACCCCGCGCAGGTCGACGTGCTCGGCCGGGCCAGCGTCCTCGCCCAGCGGCAACTGCGCCTCGCGCGCGACTGAGGACGACGGCAGTCCCGTATTCGACTCCGGCCGGCGAGATCGCGTTCGGAGGGCCTTGCCGCCCTCGACGAGGTCGAAGAACCAGTCGGGCGGACCGGTGCGCTTGCGATGCTCCGCGGACGTCTCCCCCGGGTGCCCGAAGTACGGGCCGATCGACAGGATGACCGATGCGACGGTCGTGCGCTGACAGGGATTCACGCGAACGTTGTCGCCTCGATCACACTCATGAGCGTGCGGCCCAAGGCCCCCCGGTGACCGAATGCCTACGACAGCCGCTTCGTCCCAGCGGCATCGAAGGGGGACGGGCGGTCACGGCCTTGCGACGTACGAGCTCAAGGAGGTGACCGTCACGGCGAGCACCAGGGTGTTGAACATGAACGCCATGACGCCGTGCGCCAGGACCTGGCGGCGCACCCGGCTCTGCGTGACGTTGACGTCCGTCGTGCCGAACGTGGTGCCGACCGCGACCGAGAAGTACAGGAAATCGACGGTGTTCGGTTCCTCGTCCCCGGGGAAGTCCAGGCCGCCGCGCTCGGCGTACATCCGGAGGTAACTCATGCCGAAGCCGGCCTGCAGCACCAGCCAGCAGGTGAGCACCGCGACGGCACAGACGGCGAGCACCACCGGCAGCGGCGCGCCGAACTGCCGGGCCTGCGGGATCGCGACGGCGGTAGCCACCAGCGCGGTCGCCGCGGCCGCCTGCGAGAACTGTTCCGGCGCGGCGACCAGCAGACGGTCGGCCATGTTCCGACGGCGCTTGGCCAAGACCATCGTCCGCGATTCGCCCGGCGTGCGGCCGCGGAAGGCCAGCCAGGTAAGTAGCAGATACGTCGTGGCATAGAAATCCCAGGCGGCCAGCCATTTCACCACCACCTCGCCGGGGACGAGCAGGCCGAATACGATCGCCGGCACGGACAGGAGCTGTCGTGACGACTCGCGGGTCCACCAGTGCATTGTTCGCATCTTTCGGTTGAGCCTCAACAATCCGTTCACACGGCCGCCCGGCCTTCGCCGCATGTCCACGCGGATCAGTGAAAACCGTGTTCCGACAACATGGTCAACTCGCACATGCCGGGATCCAGAGACTCGCTCCAGGTGATCGAGGATCGGATCACTCCCGCTCCGCTTCGTCAAGGATCTTGGCGAGGCCGTCGTAACCGTAGGCGAGGGCGAGTTCTCCTGGTGTGCGGCCCGCGTGCGTTCGTAGGTCCAGCCGGGCTCCGGCGTCGATCAGTGCTCGCGCGGCGTCGATGTGCCCGCGCCAGACCGCGTCGTGCAGCGCGGTCAAGCCGTTGTAGGGGCCCTGCGCATCGATCTCGGGTGCCGGCGCACCGGCCCGCCCGGGATTCGCCATCAGTGCCCGTATGACATCGGCATGTCCGAAGTAGCTGGCCTCGTGCACTGGTGTGCCCCTCATCAGTCCAACCACTCGCTGGGGGTCCGCACCAGCGTCGAGCAGCACGCGCACGATATCGGCGTGTCCCTCGCGGCTGGCGAGGCCGAGCGGGGTGTAGTCGTCGTCGAAGTCACCGGTGATCGGTGTCCGCTCGTTGACCGGAGTTCCGGCGGCAATGAGCCGTTCGACCTCACTGATGTCGCCGGCCTTGACCGCGGTGATCAGGGCCAGAGCGCGGATCTGCTCGGCGTCGGCCTCGTTTCGCGCCTTGATCAGGCGCGCGATCGTATCGAGGCGGTCGTCGTGCGCGAGGCTGAGGGCCGTTTGCCGCCAGTGGTTCGTGATCGTCGTTCGTGCGCCTCGTTCCAGCAGGAGTCGCACCACGTCCTCGTGCTTGTTGAGGACCGCGTCCATGAGTGGCGTGTTCCCGAGCACGGGGGATTGCTGATCGATGAAGGATCCGTGGTCGAGCAGTAGCCCTACGACGTCACTGTTCCCCGACTGCACCGCCTTGTGAAGCGCCGTCGATCCCATGCGCGGCTCGATCGCGTGCACCGGCGCTCCGGCCGTCAGCAGAAGTTCCACCATCTGCGGCTGGCCGAGGCCGGAGGCGATCATCAGCGGTGAGAGGCCCCCGGGCCCGATGCGATTCACATCGGCGCCCGCGCGGAGGAGATCGATCGCGGCCGGGAGGTCGGCGGCTCGGATCGAGGCTTCGAGGTTCACTTTCGTTCCCCGTTCGACGGAGTGGGTGCGCTATGGCTGGGCGTTAGGCGGTGTGCCTGGCCGAACCGGGGCCCTCCGGCAACGTGAGGTCGCCAAGAAACTTGATCAGCTCTGCGTTGACGCGGTCAGCCGCCTCGTGCTGAGGCCAGTGGCCTACGTTCTCCAGTGCGATCACGTCGACCAGGCCGGGCGCGAGGGGTAGAAGTTCCTCGCGCGTGGGGGGTGTCGGATGGAACAATTGGCAAAGGCCGTCAGCGGCGCCCCAAATGTAGAGCGACGGCTGCTGGATTACCGCGCCCTTGAACGCCGGCATGAGATCGAACGTTATCTGCGCGCCACGGTAGTGATTGAGACCGCTGTCAAAACCGGTCTTCTCGAACGAGCGGATTGTGTGGTCGACGTAATCCGGGTCAGCCCATTCCGGGACGGTTACCGGGGCAGGCCGGAGCATGTGCAGGGCCGAATCGACGGGGTCCCACCTGGTGTCCGGCGACGGACTTCCCGAAAGCCAGTACAAGATGCTGGGAATTGTCTTCCTGGCGGGCGTGAAATTTGCGTCGGCGCCAGGCTCCATCATGCCGAACGCATAGTACTTCTCGCCTAGACCCCGCCGGCGGAGCCCGTCCCAGGTGCTGAGCTCACCGCGGGGCTGAAAAGGTATGCTCAGGCTGACGACCGCGCGGAAGCGGTCCGGCCGCATCACCATGGCGCGCTGAGCATGGTCCGCGCCCCAGTCATGGCCGACGAGAACGGCGGAACCGATGCCGAGGGCATCGAGCACGCCCACCAGATCGCCGACGATGTGGAGGGCGCTGTAGAGTTCCACCTCGGATGGGGCGTAGCTCGCCCCGAAGCCGCGCATATCGAGCGCGACTGCGCGGTAGCCCGCTTGTGCGACGGCGCGCATCTGGCTGCGCCAGGTTTCCGCGGTGTCGGGAAAGCCGTGGGAGAACAGGACGGCCGGCCCCTCGCCCTGTTCGAACACATGGAACGACGCTCCGTTCACCTCCATCTGTGTACGGCGGAGCGGGAACGGGCCGATCGGCGTCGTGGCCGCTGGGACCGGATTGTCACGCATCACACTCACTCCAATTTCGGGATATTTCGCTTACGCGCCAGCACGCCGGCGAGGCCGACGCCCCCCTGGTTCGCTCTCGCGCGCTCGCAGAGTGCGGGTTTTCGCCGAAGATGCCAGGAGCGGAAGCCCGCCGCTCGCGGGAGCCCGACGGTGGTGCGCCGTCATGGTTCGTGCCGTCGGCTTGATCGCCATGCCGCCGGGTTCAGTTGGAACAGGTGGGCATCTTGGCCGGCAGCTTGAGATCGATGAGGTAGTCCGCGGCGATCTGGTCGACGCAGGTGTTCTTCCCGGAGGAGACGATCGTGTGCCCCTCGCCCTTGACGGTCAGCAGGGAGCTGCCGAGGGTGTCGGCGAGGCTGATGGCGCCCTTGTGGGGGGTGGTGGGGTCCCCGGTGATCGAGACGACGAGAGTTTCGGGCAGGTCTTCGACATTCTGCGCGTACGGGATGCCGAGGGTCGGCGGGGCCGGCCAGAACTCGCACCCGTCGCGGGCGCCCTCCGTGACATCCCCGCCGGGATTCATGAAGGGGGCGATCTCGTAGGTCTTCGTGCGCAGCCGCGCGATGTCCTTCGGGGTGAGGCGTTGCTCGTCCATGCAGTTGATCGCGAACATCGCCTCGGTGACATTGCCGTTCACCAGGGTTTCGGCGTCGCCGCCCTCGGTGTCGGCCATCAACTCCAGCAGCTTGTCGCCACGCCCCCGCCGCACCTCCGCGAGACCGCTCACGACGGCGGGCCACTTCTCCGGGGCGTACAGACCCGCCATCACACCGCCGAGCGCCTTGTCGAAGTCGAGCTCCTGGTCGGCGGCGGGAACGGGCTTGTCCCGCAGCGGCTGGACGATCGCCTGGAACCTCGACGTCCACGCCTTCGGGTCGGTCCCCAGCGGGCACTTCGCGTCCTTGGCGCAGGTGGCCGCCATCGCCTCGAAGGTCTGCTGGAAGCCCCCGTACGCCGAGAGCCGCCGCTCGACCGTCCCCAGGCGAGGGTCGAAGGCGCCGTCGAGGATCATCGCCCGCACCCGCCGCGGGAACTGCTCCGCGTACACCGTTCCCAGGCGGGTGCCGTAGCTCTGGCCGAGGAAGTTCAGCTTCTCCTCACCGAGCGCCGTCCGCAGCACGTCCATGTCCCGGGCGGTCGTGCGCGAACCCATCTGCGTGAGCGCCTTCACGCCCCCGGACCCGTCGGCGCAGCGCTTGAGCACCGCGCGGGTGTCCTCCTGCGTCAGCGCGGCGTTCGTGGGGAGCAACGGGAACACCTTGTCTCCCCGGGTCGTGCCGTCCTCGGACCAGCAGTCGGCCGCGGGCTTGGTGGCGCCGACACCGCGCGGGTCGAAGCCGATCACGTCGAAGCTCTCGGTGATGCGGCTCCTCGCCAGCGCGCCGGTGACGGCCAGAGGGCCGAGGACACCGGAGCCGCCGGGACCGCCGGGGTTGAAGAGCAGTGAACCCCGCGACTCTCCGCGGGCGGCGACGCGCAGGACCGCGACGGACGTGGCGGCGCCCTGGGGATCGTCGTAGTCGAGTGGCACTTTCAGCCACGCGCACTTGGCCGGAGCCTCTTTGAGGATCTCCGCCTCGCGCTCGCTGGTGGCGAAGTCGGCGCATCCCGTCCATTCCAGCTTCTGGGCGTGGTACTGCTCCAGCGCGGCGGTGGCGGACGCGCTCTTGGTGGGAGCCGCCCCCTCCTTCTCTCCAGGCCCGCAGGCCACGACCGAAGCCGCGCAGGCCAGCAGGCCGAGACTCGCGATACCGAATCGTCGAAGGGGCGGATGGCCCGCGTTGTTCGTCGTTCTGCTCACGTTGAGGTCTTCTCTCGAACAAGTCGTGGAGGTATCGGATATGGATGGCCCGCGACGCCTCTTCGAAGTGATGGCCGTCTGACAGGAAAAACCATGTTCTCGGAACAAGGTCAACGCCTCGCCCTCATGGCGAGCTCATGAACGGAGCCGGGGTGTCGGGCCGGGGCGGACCGGGGCGCCCTGCCGTGATCACTCCCGGTGGGTTTCCCCGGGCCGCCCGCCGCACCCGGCATGCGCGTTTCCACGCGCCGGGCGCTCCACGTGCCTTGCCCGCTGGTCAGGTTCCTGCGGGTTCGGTGGTCCAGGGGGTCGGAATGTCGCCGACGCGGCACACGCCGCCGGTGTGCGGCACCTGGTCCACGCCTCGCTCGCCGGCGCGGGCCGCCACGACACCGGGAAACCGCCGGGCAACACGATCGACGAGGGGTGCCGTCAAGAACTCCGCGATGAGCCGTCACACCGCTGCTGAGCTGGATCTTTACGGTTGGCTGGACGTGCGCCTGTGGAGGGCATGGGGTGGCGCCGGCTTCGAGGCCGTCGAGCTCGACGCCCGGCAGGTGCGACGCCGCTGCACACCGACGGCCCGATGGAGCCCCGGCCGCGGGAGGGGCGTCCGGTTCGAGCTCCCTGCCGTCTTGAGGCGCCGGGAGCCCTCTCCCCTCTTGAGGCGTGGGCGCGGACCGTCGGAGCACGCTCGGCACGGGAGACGTCCACCGCCTGCGCCGGAGCCATCCGCCTCAGCGCACGGTGATGACCAGCTTGCCCGTGGTGCGGCCCGTCTCCCCCAGAACGTGGGCCCAGGCGCCTTCGGCGAGGGGGAAGGTGGCGGAGACGTGGGCGCGGAGCCTGCCCCGGTCGACGAGGTCGGCGATGGCACGCATCCCGGCCTGGTCGTGCTCGACGATCAGGGTGACGGCGCGGACCCGTGCCTTCTCGGCCGCGGCTCGGGTGTCCTCGGCGCCCGGCACCAGGGAGACGAGGACGCCGCCAGGGCGGAGCACGCCCACGGAGCGGGTGGCGGTCTCCCCGCCGAGGGCGTCGAGGACGACGTCGTAGCGCTCCTCGGTGTCGGTGAAGTCCTCGGAACGGTGGTCGACGCAGGCATCGGCGCCGAGCTCGCGCAGGAAGGCGTGTTTGGGGGCGCTCGCCGTCCCGGTGACGTGAGCCCGGCGTTCCTTGGCGATCTGTACGGCGAGGTGACCGACACCGCCGGCCGCGGCGTGGATCAGCACCCGCTGCCCGGCCCGCAGGCCCGCGGTCTCGACGAGGGCCTGCCAGGCGGTGAGTGCGGCCAGCGGCAGAGCGGCCGCCTGGATGTGGTCGATCCCGGTGGGCTTGGCGACGAAGGCGCGGGTGGGACCGGCCACGTACTCGGCGTGGGAGCCGGCCCCATACGGGTAGGGCAGCATGCCGAACACCTCGTCACCGGGCTGGAAGAGGGTGACGCCCAGGCCGGTCTCCACCACGGTGCCGGAGACGTCCCAACCGAGGATCAGCGGCGGGGGTGGCAGGAAAACACTCAGGGCGCGGTGCTTGACGTCCGTGGGGTTGAGTCCGGCCGCGTGCACGGCGACGAGGATCTCCCCGGGTCCGGGCGCGGGCCGCGGAAGCTCGGTCAAACGCAGAACCTCGGGGCCGCCGAGGGCCGTCTGGCGCAGGGCGAGCATCACAGGAACGCTGTGCGGGGCAGCGGGGCCCGGGGAGCTGAGGTTGTCAGGGGTGTCCGTCGGGGTCATACCTCGATCCTGGCCCCGCGGTCCAGCCCGGGACGATGGCAAGAAGGTCAGCCTCCGATACATTCCTGCCATGTCCATCGCCCCTGCCGCCCACCGCGTTCCCCGCGCCCTCCCAGCGTCCGTCGCGCCCGCTCGGGCCCGTGACCTCGCTGATCGCGCGGCCGAACTGGACCCGGCCCCGCGGCACGACGCGCACAAGGTCGTCGTTCTCGCCCTCAACGGCGTCTACCCCTTCGAACTCGGCATCCCACACCGGGTCCTGGGATCCGCCGACGGCCGCTACGAGGTGCTGTCCGCGAGCGTGGACGGGCAGCCCGTACGTACCGACGCGGACCTGACCGTCACCCCCGGGCACGGTCCCGAGGTGCTGGCCGAGGCGGACACCGTGATCATCCCTCCGTACGGGATCTCGCCGGCCTCGGCCGCCGCCCCGGACCCGCAGGCCCTGGCCGCCCTGTCCCGTGTCCGCCCCGGCACCCGCCTGGTGTCCATCTGCACCGGCGCTTTCCTGCTGGCCGCCGCCGGGCTCCTGGACGGACGCCGAGCCACCACCCACTGGGAGCTCACCGACATCTTCCAGGAACTGTTCCCCCGGGTCGAGCTGGATGCCGGCGTGCTCTTCGTCGACCACGGTGACGTACTGACCTCCGCGGGGGCGGCGAGCGGTGTCGACATCTGCCTGCACCTGGTGCGCCAGGACCACGGCAGCGAGGTCGCCAACCAGGTCGCCCGCCGCTGCGTCGTGCCGCCGTACCGGGACGGCGGGCAGGCGCAGTACATCGAGCGGCCGCTGCCGCCGGCGAGCGAAACCGGCACAGGACCGACCCGCGACTGGGCGCTGCGGCGGCTGGAACTGCCGCTGTCGCTGGAGGAGTTGGCCGCGCACGCGGCGATGAGCACCCGCACCTTCGCCCGACGCTTCCGGCAGGAGACCGGTCTGAGCCCCGGCCGCTGGCTGACCCAGCAGCGGCTGAGGCGGGCGCGGCACCTGTTGGAGTCCAGCGACCTGCCGGTGGAACGGGTCGCCCACGAGGTCGGCTTCGCCACCGCCACCTCGCTGCGGCGGCACCTGGCAGCGGAGACGGGGGTCGCCCCATCGGCGTACCGGCGCACCTTCCGCGTCTCGGATCCGGCCGCGGGCGACGTCAGGGAGGCATCGGGACCTGGGCGCTGAGAGGTTGTTCTCACGCAAGAGCGGGCCTGCCCTGCCGCTGAGACTCGCGTGGTGCGAGATGCGGCACTGTGACGGACTCGGGACCCCTCGCTGAGCGCCCCGGAGACATCGAACGCCACCCCCCGATCACGAGAAGCCGATGCCGCCCAGGCGGTGAGGCGGTGAGGCGGTGAGGCGGTGAGGATTTCCTCCAGTGTGAGCTGCGAGGCGTCCTACCTCGGCCGCGCTTGCCCTCACCCCCGGGGGGCGGCATGTCCACCCGCTGACCTCGTGGGACGGGCGTGAGGGTTTCCTGCCCGGCGAGACCCGGTCATGTGCGTGATGCCGGGCGAGCGGGGAACGCCCGGCGCGGCACGCCTCAGGGAACGCGGTCGTAAGTGTGGTCCGGTGGCTGGGGCGGCCAGGCGAGCGGGTCGTCCTTCGCCCAGATCTGCTGGCATGAGCCGGTGTTCGCGCACTGGGTCGCCCGGGTGCGCCAGCCGGCCATGTTCATCAGGCCGGCCTTGTCGCCGGGGGTCCACACGTCGTTCCAGCTGGAGACGTCGTCGGCGACGCGCACGGATGACATCAGCGTGTTGTCGCCGCGGAACGGGGTGTTGTAGTGGGCCAGGCCGAGCGTGTGGCCGATCTCGTGCATGACCGGGATCGCCATCGCGTACCGGGACCAGCGGTCGCCGTCCTCGCTGTCGTCGACCAGTCCGGTCCAGGCGTCGGAGGCGGTGAGGCGGATCAGCCCGCCGTCGTAGACCGCCCCCCGGTCGTCCAGGTGTGAGGACGGCGAGGCGATGCCCGTGGCGGGGATGTTGGCGAACACGATGGCGATCTCCCGGTCCCCGTGGCTACCGGGCCAGGTCTCGCCGTCGTAGCTGTCGTACTCCAGCCGGCCGCCGACCCACTTGTTGGTCTCCAGCACCATCGTGGACATGACGTCGTCGAGCCCCTGGATCCAGTGCCGCTCCTTGTCCTTCGTCGCGGAGTCGGTGGAGCCGCGGTAGTTGAAGTAAAGCCGCACGGTGTAGCTCTCCTGCAGCTCGTAGTAGGCCGGGTTGTTGAGACCCCCCACCCTTACCAGGTTGAACCCGTAGGAGTTGGCGGTGTTCCCCCCCGCGCCCGGGTTCACCAGCATGGGACCGGGCTGGTACGGCCTGCGGTCGATGCCGGGATCGAACGGGGGCTCGGCGGCGGCCGGCAGCGTTCCGGTCAGCAGGGTCGCCGTCAGCGCGGCCAGAACCGCGAAGCGGGCGCGCCAGCGGCGCCAGGTGGTGTCTGCAGAGGTGCTCATCCTTCTCCGTCCGCGAAGGCGCACGTCGCCACGGCGGGGGCGCGCGCCGGCCAGCAGTTCAGTGGAGCAATGGAGCAAAGAACACTGTAGACGTGACAGAACGGCGCAGACAGTGTGTCTGCCGTACTGGGCACCGCCCCGGACCGTCGGACCCGGGCAGGCTCACCCGCACCGGGGCGCCTTCACCGTCGGCGTCGCCGGCCGGTTGGCGGTGGCGGCGACGCCGGCCAGGACGGCCAGGACGGCCAGGACGAGGGCGCTGCGCTCGCGGGTGCCGGGCGCCAGGGCGGGGATCGGGTACCCCGCTCCTCGCACCTGGTGTGACCGCTTCAGTCGATGATCGCGGTGACTTCGGCCTCGATGAGGATGCCGGGCTCGAAAAGCACGTCCACCCCGATCAGCGCGGCCGGTGGCGTGGCGATGTCGAACTCGCGGGCCGCCTGCTCGACGCCCGCGTTGAAGGCGTCGTACATCTCTCTCTTCCAGCCCGCGGCGTACCACGTGACGCGGACGACGTCGTGAAACGTCGCTCCGGCCGCGTCCAGCGCTTTGGCGACGTTGCGGTAGACCTGGGTGACCTGCCCGGCGAGGTCGCCCGGTGCCACGAGTTCGCCGTTCTCGTTCCAGGCGACCTGTCCGGCGATGTGGACCTGCCCGCTTCCCCTCGCCACCGCGACGTGGTGGTAGAGCGGGACCTGGACGTGCCCGCCGGGGTTGATGAGTGAAACAGCCATGAGATCTCCTGATCGGTTGTGTGATCGAGACGCAAGAGGGCCCCCGTGCTCTCTTGCGGTTACTCGGAAACCATAGGAGAGTGTCCGCTGACATGGAAGAACGCACTTTTTAGAGACTGGGGAACCTCATGGTGACCAAGCAGTTCGCGGGCACGGCCGACGAAGCGGACCTCAGGCGCGCGGACTCCCTGGCGCGGGAGATCTTCTCGGACGTCGCCAACAAGTGGGCGCTGCTCATCATCGAGGCTCTCGGTGAGCGCACCCTGCGCTTCGGCGAGCTGCGCGACGAGGTCGAGGGCATCAGCCACAAGATGCTCACCCAGAACCTGCGCATGCTGGAGCGCAACGGCCTGGCCGAGCGGACGGTGTATCCCACCGTGCCGCCCCGGGTCGAGTACACCCTCACCGAGCCGGGCCAGGCCCTGCGCGCGACGGTCGATCTCATCTGCGGCTGGACCCACCACTACTTCGGCCACGTCGAGACCGCCCGCCGGCGCTTCGACGCCTGACGGCCCGGTTCAAGTGGACGGGGACGAGGAGCGTGCCCCGGAAGGTCGACGCCGAAGAGGATGCCGGAACGCTCCTGGGTGACCCGCCCAAGCGGCACGAGCGAGGCGGCGGCGGGAGCGTGAGGGAGGCACGTTCCGCATCGATCGCTGCGGAATGGGTAAACTGCGAAGATGGAGACCAGGCAGCGCCGCCCAACCGGCCGACCGCGGGGATTCGACGCCGACGCGGCACTTGAGCGCGCCCTGCTGGTGTTCTGGGAGCAGGGCTACGAGGGGGCCAGCCTGGCCACCCTGACCGGCGCGATGGGCATCTCCACCACCAGCATGTACGCCACCTTCGGCAACAAGGAGGAGCTCTTCCGTAAAGCCCTGGAGCGCTACACCGAGGGCCCGAGCGCCTATCTGGCCCGAGCCCTGGAGCGGCCGACCGCCCTCGGCGTCGTCACCGCGATCCTCGCCGGCACTGTCCGGACCACCACCCGCCCGACCGGCCCCAACGGGTGCCTGGGCGTTCAGGGCGCCCTGGCCACCGGCGACTCCGGCAGTGGGGCGCGCGACCTCCTCGTCGCGTGGCGCGACAGCGGCTACCGCCGCATCCGGGAACGGTTCGAGCGAGCCGTTGACGCCGGCGACCTGCCGCCGGACGCCGACCCGGCACTGCTCGCCCGCTACGTCACCGCCCTGGCCTACGGCATCGCCGTGCAGGCCGCCGGCGGCGTCGGCCGCGACGAACTCCAGGACATGGCCGACGCCGCCCTGCGCAGCTGGCCACCCCGCTGAGAATCGCCCGGTGTTCCGTGTGACGCCTCCCGGCGTTCACGAGCCGCCCCGGCCGGTTCCGCGTGACGGTTGACCACGGGTCCCCACGGGTCCGCATCATTCTGAAGTGATCGATGCGAAATGTGCTACGTTGGACTTTCGCATCGATCGATGCGGAAGTTGGCGCAGGTCGGCTTCCATGGGACTTCCGAAAAGCACCGGGATCGCCTTGTCCGGTGCCGTACGACCGCCACGCGGAAAGGGGCATCTGATGTCCGACAGTGATCTGCGCGGGTTCTACCTGCGCTACATCGGTGAGCTCAACGCCCACAGGTTCGATCAGATGGACGAGTTCATCGACGACCGGACCACGTTGAACGGTGAGCCCGCCACCCGTGACGACCTCCTCGCCGTGCAGAAGGCCGACGTGGACGCGGTTCCGGACCTGCACTGGGAGCTTAAGGAACTGCTCTTCGACGGCGACCGCCTGGCCGCGCGGCTGGTCAACACGGGCACGCCGGTCAAGGAGTGGCTCGGGGTGGCACCCACCGGCGCCTCGTTCGAGATCACCGAGTACGCCATCTACCAGGTGCGCGACGGGCGGTTCGTGCACATGACGGCCCTGCACGACGCCGGCGAACTCCTTCGGCAGCTCACCGGCTGACCCCTCGGCGCCGGCGACGTGCCCCTCGGCGTCGGCGACGTGGAGAGCAGTCGCCCCCAACGGTCCACTCGGGCCACACACTTCGAGAGGAAACGCATGACCGTCACACTGATCACCGGAGCCAACAAGGGCATCGGTTTCGAGACCGCCAGGCAACTTCTGGGACTGGGGCACACCGTCTACATCGGTGCGCGCGACATCGAGCGGGGCGAGAAGGCCGCGGCCGCCCTCGGCGCACGGTTCGTGCGGCTCGACGTGACCGACGACGCCTCGGTGGGCGACGCGCTGGCGACGATCGGCGCGGCCGAGGGACGGCTCGACGTCCTGGTGCACAACGCGGGCGTCCTCGGGAACGAACCCCTCGACGGTCCCGCGGCCCTGCGGGTGTTCGACACCAACGCGGTGGGAATCGTACGCGTCACAGAGGCGGCGCTCCCCTTGCTGCGCGAATCCTCGAACCCCACCGTGGTCACCGTATCGAGCAGCGCCGGATCGTTCTGGGCGGTCACCAACCCCGACCGGCCCGAGTTCCACCTGCCGCTGGCGCTCTACTCCGCGTCCAAGGCGGCGGCGACCATGCTGACGGTGCAGTACGCCAAGTCCCAGCCCGGCATCAAGTTCAACGCACTGGAGCCCGGCACCACGGCCACCGACATGACCGCGGCCTTCGGGATCGGAAGATCGCCGGAGGAGAGCGCCAGAGCCGTCGTACGCCTGGCCACTCTCGGCGTGGACGGCTCGACGGGGACCTTTCAGGACGAGAACGGAGAACTGCCCTGGTAGTCACCACGCGGGCGTGGTCCGGCGAGTGAACATGTGCTCGTCGGTGGTGCGCGTGCGAGGGGTGGCACGCCCGCGCACCGCTTCGGACGACGTTCACCTCGGCAGGATTCGGAGAGGCGGCGCGGCCATCCGTATCCGATACTTCCGTGACGTGGTCGGACACGGAAAGGCCGTCATCCGAAAAGACCGACCAGGCGGCCAACCGCAAGAACCGCGGCTCCCGTGGCGGCCGCCCGGTCAGCCATGATCCAGAGCTCTACGAGCAGCGCGACACGGCCGAACGCTGCGTCAACCGGATCAAGGAATGGCGCGGACTGGCCTTCCGCGCTCGGCGCGGGCCGGACGGCCGAGACGTGGCCGTACCCGCCGGTGTCCCGGCTGTACGGCCACGTTCGGCATCGTTCGAGAGCGGGTGGTGACCGGTCAGGGGCAGCCCAGGGCCCGGTACTCCCAGCCCGCCGCGCGCCAGACGGTCGCGTCGAGTGCGTGACGGCCGTCCACGATGCGGGTGTGTTTGACCACCTTCGCCAGAGCCGAGGGCTCGACCTCGCGGAATTCGGCCCACTCGGTGAGCAGGACCACCACGTCCGCGTCCTGGGCCACGTCCAGGGCGCTCGTGCCGTACCTGAGCTCCGGGTAGGTGCGGCGCGCGTTGTCCAGTGCGGCCGGGTCGTACACCCGGACGTTGGCGCCCAGACCGTGCATGGTCCGGGCCACGTCCAGGGCCGGGGCGTCCCTGATGTCGTCGGAGTTGGGCTTGAAGGCCGCTCCCAGGCAGGCGACCCTCTTGCCGGCGAGCTGGCCGCCGAGCAGTTCCCTGACCAGGTCGATGGTCCGGGAACGGCGGCGCCTGTTGATCGCGTCGACCTCGCGGAGGAAGGACACGGCCTGGCCGACGCCGATCTCCTCCGCCCGGTGCGCGAAGGCGCGGATGTCCTTGGGCAGGCAGCCGCCGCCGAAGCCCAGGCCGGGCTGGAGGAACCGGCCGCCGATCCGGTCGTCGTAGGCGAGGGCCTTGGCCAGGTCGCGGACGTCGGCGCCGGTGGCCTCGCAGACCTCGGCCATCGCGTTGATGTAGGAGATCTTGGTGGCCAGGAACGAGTTGGCGGCCACCTTGACGAGCTCCGCGGTGGCCAGGTCGGTGACCACCACCGGGGTGCCGAGGTCGAGGATCGGCTGGAACGCCGCGGCCAGCCGCTCGTGCGCCCATTCCGAGGTGACGCCGAACACGAGCCGGTCGGGCTTGAGCGTGTCGTCGACCGCGAAGCCCTCCCGCAGGAACTCCGGGTTCCAGGCCAGCTCCACCTCCTCTCCCGCCGGGGCCAGCTCGTGCAGCAGGCCGGCCAGGCGGGCGGCGGTGTTCACCGGGACGGTCGACTTGCCGACCACCAGACAGCGCCGGGTCAGGTGGGGTGCCAGGTTGCTGATCGCGGCGTCGACGTAGGTCAGGTCGCAGGCGTCGGAGCCCGGTTGCTGGGGGGTGCCGACGCAGACGAAGTGGATGTCGCCGTGCGCGGCGGCCTCCTCGTAGGAGGTGGTGAACCGGAGCCGGCCCGACTCCAGGGCCTTGCCCAGCAGCTCGGGCAGGCCGGGCTCGAAGAACGGGACCTCTCCGGCCTGCAGCCTTTCGATCTTCTTGCTGTCCACGTCGAGACCGACCACGTCGTACCCCAGTGACGCCATACAAACCGCGTGCGTCGCCCCGAGGTAGCCGGTTCCGATCACCGTCAGTCGTGGGAGCTCGGCTTCGCCCATGTCCGTCTTTCCTTATCTACTTGTCCTAGGGGTCGTGTTCAGGAGCAGACAGCGGTCTTGGAAAGCGCGCCGCCGGTGACCTTGTTGTCACAGGCGATCTTGTTTCCGCCGGCCGTGTCGTTGATACCGAAACCGCCTGAATTGCCAAGATCGATGATGTTGGCCCGGAACACGTTGCCGGTTCCCCAGCCGTTCACGATCTTGTGGGTCTGGAAGCCGTCCTCGTTGGTGCCGCTACCGGTGTTGCCCTGGATGAGGTAGCCGTTGCCCTTGACGTCGACCCAGGAGTCGTTGTGCTTGGAGCCGCCGAGGTTGGAACCGTCGAAGACGTTGCCGAGGATGTGGCCGCCGGAGGTGCCCTCCTTGATGTCGATCGCCTCGGCGGTGGCCCGGATGACGTTGCCGCGTACGGTGTTGCGATCGCTGCGGTCCATCTGCCCGCCGGAGTACTCCGCCCAGTTGCTCTCCGCGGTGCCGAGGTAGACGCCCTCCCCGAACTTCTCCCTGCGCAGGCCGGTCCCGTAGATCATGTTGTACTGGACGGTGTTGTCGGTGCTGAAGTTGCGCAGGTGGATCGCCTCGTCCCCGATGTGGTGGACGGCCAGCTGCTGGATGATCGTGTTGGTGGTGCGGTCGGCCATCACCCCCTTCTGGCTGTTGCGGACGGTGAAGCCGACCAGCCGCACGTGGCTGACCTCGTTGAGGTGGAGGGCGTAGCCCTCCTTGACCCCGCCGCCGTCGACGATCGCCTCGGGCGGGCCGCAGATGAAGATCGGTTCGTTCTCCGTCCCCGAGACCGCCGCGACGAACCGGCCGCTGTAGACGCCGGGCTCCAGCTTGATCACCGCGCCCGGCTCGGCCGACTCCAGGGCATCGGCGAGGCCGGCGGCGTCCTCGACGGTCACCGTGGCCTCGGGGCAGTCGATCACCCCTTTGCCGAGGGGGACGGCGATGTCGGGCGGCTCCTGCGTCGCGACGAACTCCTCCACGTCATCCCTATCCTCCACCCGCGAGGTGTCGTTCCCCGAGCCCGACGACTGCTCCGGCGGATCCTCCGACAGCTGCGAGGCCGGCGCGTCCGCGCTCTTCGGCCGGATGTCCTCGATCGGGGTGCCCGAGTTCTCCGTACCGCCGAAGATCCCGCGCAGCAGCACCACGACGATCACCGTGATGACCGCCCCGGCCAGCATCCCCACCAGGGTCTTCCTGTCGATGTCGATGGTCAGGCGCATCGCTCAGCTCCTCTCCGCCGGCGGCTGGGCGGCGGCTGACTCCAGGAGCCGGGCCGGTCGCTCTTCCAGCAGCGTCTGCTTCTCGTATGGGTGAACGAACCGGTGGCCGACCCGCGGGCCGTCGCCGCGCAGTGCCCGCAGCGCGGAGAGCACGATCAGGGAGATCACGCCCAGCCAGATCAGGTTCATCGGCTTGGCGATCCGCTTGACCGTCGTCCAGAAGCCGGCGGTGTCCTGCCAGCCGGTGGTGTTGTTCTGCGTGACGGTCGCGACCCCCTTCACCCTGCTCGTGTCGAGCGCGCTGCGGCCGGCGCCGCCCAGGGTGTTCCCGGTGACCCTGGTGCCCTGGGACGTGCCGAGCAGTGAGATCGCGTGCAGCGAGGCGGACTCGACGGTGTTGGCGGAGACGGTGGCCTCGGAGTTGCGCAGGTAGATCGCGGTCTGGGTGTCCCGGACGATGTTGCCGCTGATCCGGGCCCCCCGAACCCCGTCGCGGAGCGCGATTCCCTGGCTGCGCTGGCCGGTGAGGCGGTTGCCGGAGAGCCGGACCCCGGTGGCGTCCTGGCTCACCACGATGCCCATCTCCCCGCCGATCACCTCGGTGGTCTGCACGACGAGCTTGTCGCCGCCCTGGATCTCCACGCCGTAGCGGCCGTTGTCCCGCGCCGTGCTGCTGGTCACCGAGCTGCCGCCGAAACTGCGCAGCGACTCCCCGGACGCCGAGGGCCCCCGGGCCAGCGGCAGGCCGCTGATGGTGAAGCCGTTGCCCTCGTTGCCGGTGGCCTCCGAGCCGGTGATGGTGACGTTCTGCGTGCCCCTGGACAGGACGAAACCGTCGCCCCTGCTGTCGGTCACGGTGGTGTTCTCGATGGAGGCGTTGCGCGCGAACCGGTGCAGCAGGATCCCGTGGACCAGGCTCCCGGTGACCGAGACGTCGATGATCCGGGTCTCGTTGGAGGCCGTGATGAAGATCCCGTACGCGTTGCCGGTGATCTTGGTGTTGGTGATGTCACCGGTGACCAGGTTGGCCTCGGGCAGCCGGTAGGCGACCCTGCCCCGGCCCGCCCCGTTGGTGATCTCGATCTCGTTGTTGCCGCCCCTGCTCGGCACGAGGAGGCCGTTGGGCAGGAGCGCCCGCTGCTGGGAGCCGGTCGGCGTCGGCTTCGGGGTGGACGACGAGCGCGGGACCGCGGGGGTCGCGGTGGTGGCGGCGGCGGTGGTCACCAGGTCCGCGGTCCGGATCGGCCGGTCGCTGCCGGTCAGCGCGAGCCCGCCGGTCGGGCCGCTCCAGAATCCGAGGTGCTCCACCAGCGCGTGGCTCATCGTGAGCTCCCCGCCGACCACGCGCAGGTAGGCGCGCCCGTCGGAGACCTTGGTGTCGGCCGTCCGCGCGTGCGCGTCCCAGCTCGTTATCCGCACCGGGTTGCGTGCCGAGCCGTTGATCCGGATGTTCGCGCCGAAGCTCACGATCGAGACGAAGGCGCCCGGGTCGCTGCGCATCCGGATCACCAGCGGGCCGGTCGCGTTCTGGAGCACCAGCTTGGCTCCCGGGCCGGCGAACAGGTTGATGCCGAGCACGTAGGAGCCGTCCGACTGCTTCTGGAAGTGCTCCTGGCCGAGGCGTTCCAGGTCGGCGATCCGGTACGGGTCGCGGCGCTGCGGCAGCACGAGCGTCTGGCCGTTGGCCGAGCTGGAGATGTGCGGCACGCGGGATCGCGCGGCGGCGGGCCCGCCCCGTGCTATCGCCGAGGACAGCGTCGCGCGGGTCTGCATGATCCGCAGGTCTTCCTGGTCGACCAGGGCCGACTGCTGCTGGGCCTCCGCCGCGGACACCTCGTTGACACCCGGGGCCGGGGCGGGGCGGTCGAAGTAGGAGAGGTACGCCCAGGTGCCGGTCGCGGACAGGACCAGGACGAGGACCATGAGGAGGGTGCGGCCCCTCCGCCTGCGCGGGCGGCTCATCCCCTGCCTCCCACGGGGGCCGAGTCGGTGTGCATCGACGCCTGCCGGCGCCGCGAGGAAGGTCCGGCGGGCGCGAAGGGATCCGGCACGGTCTCGAAGGGGTCCGGCGGGGGCGGCGCGGCGCGGCGCAGCAGCTGGAACCGCCCCTCGGCGAGCAGCTTCTGCTGCGCGTAGGGGTTGCGGATCTCGGTGCGGCGTTGCCGCCGTTCGAGGACGCCGCGGGACCGGATCGCCGACACGACCACCAGGAGGATGACCGCGGCCCAGATCACGTTCATGGGCTTGACGTAGCGCTTGGCCTTGACCCAGAACGACGAGGTGTCGTTCCACTGGTCCTCGTCGTTGTTGTGCTTGTTCACCGTGTCGGCGGCCCGCGCGACGCTGATCGCGCTCGTCCCCGCACCGATGACGGTGTTGCGGGTGATCTCGGAACCGGTGGCGTCGCCGACCACGGTGATCCCGTGGGCCTTGGGGTTCGGCTTGGTCGTGATCTTGTTCCCGACGACCATGCCCGTGGAGTTGCGCAGGTAGATCCCGGTGACGGTCCCGGTGATCGTGTTGCCGGCCACGTGGGCGCCGGTCGCCCCGTCGCGCAGCGCGATCGCCTGGCGGCGCTGGTCCGTCAGTCTGTTGCCGGAGATCTGGACCCCGCTGGCGCCCTCGCGCACCACGATGCCCATGTCACCGCCGACGATCTCGCTGGTCTGCACGGCCAGCCTGCTGCCGCCGAGCACCTCGACGCCGTACCTCCCGTTGTCGCGGGCGGTGCTGTTGCTGACCGAGCTGTCGCCGTAGACGGCGAGCGACTCGCCGCTCGCGGACGGGCCGCTCGCGAGCGCCCGCCCGTTGAGCGTGAAGCCGTTGCGCTTGTTCCGGGCGGCGAGGCAGTCGACGACCTTCACCTTCTCGGTCGCCCGTGACAGCACGAAACCGTCGCCGCCGCTGCCGGTCACCTCGGTCGCCTCGATCGTCGCGTTCTTGGCGAACCGGTGCATGAACACGCCGTGCACCAGGCTGTTTCTGATCTTGTTGTTGATGATCTGCGTCTGGTTCGAGCCGGAGACGAAGATCCCGTAGGCGTCGCCGGTGATGACGCTGTTCTTGATCGACCCGGACACCAGCTCGTCGGCGAGCACGTGCGAGGCGGTGCCTGGGCCGATCGGGATGGTCTCCACGTCGCCGAAGTTGCTCCCACCCCGCTCGCCCCGCTTGGTGTTCGCCAGCCGTTCCTGCTTGTCCTGGTGGCGCTGGTCCTTCGTCCGGTGCCGGTAGACGCTGGCCGGACGCTCGGTGCCGGTGAGCGCGATGCCCCCGGTACGGCCGCTCCAGAATCCCAGGTGGGAGACCTGCGTGTGGGTCATCTCGAACTCGCCGCCGACCGCCCGGATGTAGGCGCGGCCGTCGGTCGTGGTCAGGTCGGGCTTCTGGGTGCGTACGTCCCAGCTGGTGATCCGCACCGGCCTCTTGGCGGTGCCCTTGATCTCGATGTCGCCGCCGAACGCGATGATCGAGCTGAACGAACCGGGCAGGCTGCCCATCCGCAGCGTCAGCGGGCCGCGCAACTGCAGACGCGCCCCGTCGGCCACGAAGACCTGGACGCCGAGCAGGTAGGAGCCGTCCTTCAGCCGCCGCAGGTACCGGCCCTTCTCCACGCCCGCGAGGTCCTTGAGGGTGTACGGGGTCTCGGTGTTGCGCGCGGGCAGCACCAGCGTCCTGCCGTGCGCCGACACGAAGACCTGGGGCTGCTTGCGCTGGGCGGCCATGATGCCGCCGGTCTGCAGCATGGCCGTGAGGGCGGCGCGGGTCTGGATGATCCGCTGGTCCTCGACGTCCACCAGGGTCGCCTGCGCCTCGGCGTCGCCCGCGGTGAGGGTGCCCGCCTCCAGGATCGCGTCGTCCGCCATGATCGCGTCTTCGACCAGGGCCGGGGATTCCTCCGTGGTCGGGTCCGCCGTCGGAGCCGGGCCGGTGGTCGGCTGCGAACCGCCTCTCGTGACCGGCCTGGCCGTCTGGCTCGGGCCGGTCGTCGGGGTCGGCTTGACGGTCCTGGTCGGGTCGGGCTTCGGAGGCGGGGTGTTCTTCGGAGGAGGTTCGTCCTCGGCGGGGGGCTCCTCCTCCTCTTCGGGGCGCGGGGTGTTCAGGAACGGGTTGTCGTCCGGAGCCGAGCTGCCCGTCGGAGACGGGTTGGGATTCGAGATCGGCTCGGAGTTACCCGGCTGGGGGGACGAGAGGGCGGCCGCGGGTCCGGCCGCGAGCCCGAGCGCCAGCACCGCGGCGCCCAGCAGGACAGGAGCGGAGCGCGCCATCTCAGGCCAGTCCCTTGAGCGTGGCGGCGCTCTGACCCGCCCCGCCCACCTGGTCGGAGGTACGGGTGAGCCAGCCCTGCTTGTTCATCGTCACGAACGCGTACAGCTTGATCGGCAGCGCGATCATGATGACCACCAGGCAGAGCAGCGGGAGCAGCAGGATCTCCGCGGGGTGGCGGCGCAGGTGGGACCAGCCGCGGACGCCCCGGCCGAGGAGCAGCCAGCCGACGGCGAGGCCGATGCCCATCGGGGTGAGCTCAAGCCTGCTGAAGAACAGGTAGGCGAGCGTGACGCCCATGGTCACCGGGGTGAGCAGGATCTGGAGCACGGTCACCTTGGTGACCAGCGGGGTCTTCCACAGCCAGCCCTTCCACAGCGCGGTCAGGTAGCAGCGGTAGGAGTTGCGGCTCCACCGGACGCGCTGCTTGACGAAGGCGCGGAAGGAGTCGGGGAACATCGAGATGGCGCGGGCCGAGGACTGGTGCACGGTCTTGTACCCGGAGGCGAGGACCAGCCAGGTGAGCCGGCCGTCGTCGCCGGCGATGCACCGGCGGCCGAGGAAGAACTCGTTCTCCAGGTGGGTGAGGACCGGGAGGATGGCCTCGCGCCGGTAGGCGGCGGTCCGGCCGGACAGGCAGGCCACCCCGCCCCTGCTGCCCATCGCCGGTACGTAGTCGTAGTAGCGCAGGTTGACCAGCCAGTCCGCGATGCGCCGCCAGACGCTGCTGGTCCGCTGGAACACGTTCTGCTGGGTGCCGACCCCGCCGACCGCCGGGTCCTCGAAGGGCATCTGCACGGCGGCGAGCAGGCCGGGCTGCCACCAGGTGTCGGAGTCGGCGAAGACCACGACCTCACCCTGGGCCGCCCGGATGCCCACCCCGAGCGCGGAACGCTTGCCCGAGTGCTCGAAGATCAGGACGCGCAACCGGGGGTCCGTCACCTCGCGGAGCTTGGCGTGGCACTCGGTGTCCGCGACGTCCACCACGATGATCACTTCTTGCGGATCCTGGGACAGCCAGCTGGCCAGGCAGCGCACCAGGATCTCGGCGTCCTCCCGGTAGGAGGGTACGACCACGGAGACCGTGGTCCGGTAACCGTTCACGATCGGCTTGGCCAGCCGGGAAAGCACTACCCGGTAGATCCACAGGCCCCAGACGAGCAGGCCGGCCAGGCCCAACGGGATCAGGTCTCGCCATGTCCCGTTGGCGCTGGAGCGGACGATCCATTCATAGGCAGCATCAAACCAATCGACAACTGACGCCACTGATCCTCCTGGGCGAATCGTCCCAACATGCCCATGGGGAAAGACCCCTTAGCTGATGGACCAGGACATTACTGGGCCAACATTGGCCAAGTATCTTGGAACGGTACAACCGTTACAAGACTGAGTGAGTTTGCACATGATGCACCTGGGGTCGATGAGGTGATGCCGAGGGCATCACGGACCCCACGGACCCCATGGACTCCGTACGACACTCGCGGAATGTCAGATATATCAGCTTTTGTGTCGTTTTGGGAGTGACATTGAGGAATCGCAGCGGGTGATCCCAAGGGCTGAGACGCAGGTCGAAGCCACGAGCGGATGCCTCCAGCCGGGGTCACGGGCCGATACTCCAGGCCGAGGCACGGGCTGACACTCCGGCCGCGCCCAAGGACCGGGAGCCGCGAAGAACTGGGCGGCGTGAAGAACCGGGAGCCGTGGGGGACCGGGAGCCGCGAAGAGCGGGGAGAGGGCTACAACCATTCGGGCGGCGGGGCGCGTTGGGAACGGGCGGGAGGAGATCACATTGAATCATCACGACGGCTTCCGCGAGTTCGTGCTCGCCCGCCAGCAGGCGCTGATGCGGGCCGCCTACCTGCTCACGGGAGACGCCCACCTCGCCGAGGACCTGCTGCAGAGCGTCCTGATCAAGGTCGTGGGGCAGTGGCCCAAGCTGTCCGAGGGCGGCAACCCGGAGGCGTACGTGCGCAAGGCGCTGGTCAACCAGTACATCTCCTGGTGGCGCAGACCCCGCCCCGAGTTGCCGAGCGCCGACCCGCCGGAACGCGGCGCCTCCTACGACGAGGCCGCGCTCGACCGGATCGTGCTGCGCCAGGCGCTGGCCAAGCTGACGCCCAAGCAGCGCGCCGTGATCGTGCTGCGCTTCTGGGAGGACCTCACCGAGACGCAGGCGGCCGAGACGCTCGGCTGCTCGGTGGGCAACGTCAAGAGTCAGGTCCATCACGCGCTGGCCCGCCTGCGCGCGCTCGCGCCCGAGCTGGCGCACCTGCTGTCCGATCCCGAGATCAGGGAGGTGGCCCGATGACGAGGCTGCACGACGCGCTGGACGGTATCGCCAACGAGGCCCCACTGGTGGACCTGGCCGATCTGGTCATCGCCGGTCACCGGCGCAGACGGCGTACCACCCTGACGCTGGCCGCCGTCGCGGCGGTCGCGGTGCTCGGCGTGGCGACGGCGGCCGTGGCGCTGCCGGGGTCCCGCGACGGCCGCGACGACCGCGACGACACGGCCACGCCGGGGAGCGTGGAGAAGGTGCCCGACCTGCCCGACGGCAAGGTGGGATCGCTCAGCCACGCGTACCGGACACCGTGCAAGGTCGACCCGAAGCAGCGGCGGCAACCTCCCGACTGCAGCGTCGTCGAGTGGCGGGTGGTCACCGGCACCGGCACGACCTACCGGCTGCCACAGGCGCTCACCGCCAACAGCAAGGGGCGGAACGCGCCCGTCGCGATCAGCCGGGACGGGCGCATGATCGCCTACTACAGCCGTGAGGCCCAGGCGCACGTGGTCCGTGACCTGGTGAGCGGCTCCGAGGTGACCTCCCCCGTCACGGTGAAGGAGGAGCGGATCGGCATAGGCTCCATGCTCGTGGTCTCCGACGACGGCCGCCACGTGTTCTTCGATCCGCGGGAGGGGAGCAAGGATCCCGGCCTGCTGATCGACACGCGGACCGGCAGGACGGTGCCGGTGTCGGGCAGGTTCGAGGCGATCGGCATCAAGGACGGCGTCGTCGCGCTGGTCCGGTACGTCAAGACCGACCTGTGGCTGATGCCCGTCACCGGCGGAGGCGCGCCGGTGCGCTTCGACGGCGTGTTCATCATGTTCAGCGAGCCCGCCCCGGACGGCCGCACGGTGGCCGCCATGGACTTCGAGAGGAAGGACCACATGAAGTGCACGTTAACCCTTCTCGACGCCAGGACCGGGCGGACCCTGAGGAGGGTCGCCGTCCGCGGCCTGCCGAAGAGCCGTGGCATGTGCGTGACCTCCCTCTGGCGCGGCGGATCCGAGATCACGATCATCTACGAGGACGGGGAGACCAGCACCTACGCGGTCGACGTCAACACCGGCCAGGCCCGGCGGCTGGCCCGCTACCCGGGCATGTCCAGGCACATGTCCCTGGCTCTGCCCGGAATGCCGGGCCTCTGACGGCACCGAGACGTCAGGCCCTCACCCCTGGCCTTTCCCGGGACGACGTCCCGGATGAGGCGCCTCCGAGGTGACCGGGGCGCGCCGGGAGCCGCAGGGCGGACCGCGTGCCCCGGCCTCGCGCCGGCCGGTACGGCCACCGGTCACCTGCCGGAATTCTCACCGTGGCGCCGTGGTTTCCGCCTACTGTCCGCGCCGTTGAGCGACGACTGAGCGATGACGGCCGGGAAGCCGCCGGAGCCGTCGGGAAGCCATCGGAGCTGTCGGGAAGCCGTTCAGAAGCCGTCGGGAAGCCGTCGGGAAGCCGTCGGGAAGTCGTTGGGAAAGAGGGAGATGATGTCCGCACCGCTTGAGTTCGCGATCGACACCTTCGGGGACGTCACCGTCGACGCGGACGGGAACCGGCTGCCGTACGCGCAGGTGATCCGTAACGTCGTCGAGGAGGCCGTGCTCGCCGACAGCGTGGGGATCGACGCGATCGGCATCGGGGAGCACCACCGGGACGATTTCGCGATCTCGGCCCCGGAGGTCGTGCTGGCGGCGATCGCCGGCCGTACCGAACGCATCCGTCTCGGCACCGCGGTGACCGTGCTCAGCTCGGACGACCCGGTGCGGGTGTTCGAGAAGTTCGCGACCCTGGACGCGGTGTCCCAGGGGCGTGCGGAGATCATCCTCGGCCGTGGCTCGTTCACGGAGTCGTTTCCGCTGTTCGGGTTCGACCTGTCGCAGTACGAGGAGCTGTTCGAGGAGAAACTCGACCTGTTCTCCCATCTCCTGGAGGAGGGCCCGGTCACCTGGCGGGGCCGGCTCCGTCCCGGGCTGGAGGACCAGCACGTGTATCCGAAGACGGAGTCCGGCCGGCTGCGCACCTGGATCGGCGTCGGCGGCAGCCCCGAGTCCGTGGTGCGCGCCGCGCGCTATCGGATGCCGCTCATGCTCGCGATCATCGGCGGCTCGCCGGAGCGTTTCGCGCCGTACGTCGACCTGTACCACCGTGCCCTCGACCAGCTGGGAGGCCGGCGGTTGCCGGTCGGCGTGCACTCTCCGGGTCACATCGCCGAGACCGACCGGCAGGCCCGCGACGACCTCTGGCCGCACTACCGGGCGATGCACGACCGCATCGGCCGCGAGCGTGGCTGGGGCCCGACGAACCGCGACCGCTTCGAGGCGGAGGCCGACGAGGGCTCGCTCTACGTCGGATCACCCGAGACGGTGGCCGCGAAGATCGCGAAGACGGTGGGCACGCTCGGCGTCGACCGCTTCGAGCTCAAGTACAGCTCCGGGACGCTCTCCCACGAGAGGCTGATGACCACGATCCGCCTCTACGGCGAGGAGGTCGTGCCGAGGGTGAGGCGGCTGCTGGCCCGGACCCCCGCCACGACACCGGCCGGCTGACCCCGCTCCGACCCGCTCCGACCCGCTCCGATCAATCCGGACCGGCCTGCTCGGGCCGGTCCGGTGGGGCTCGTTCCGGCTGGTCACAGGTAGAGGCGGGCGGCCGCGTCCTCGACATTCCTCCGGGCATCCGGCGAGAGAAGTTCCGGTCACCGGGCCGGGACGCGGAGCGCCAGGATGGCCATGTCGTCGGTCATGTGTCCCTGGCTGTGGTCGAGCGTGGCGTCCCCGATCCGCCGCACGATGTCGCCGGCGTCGAGATGCCCGCACTCCGCCAGCAGGGCGACCAGGCGCTCGTCGCCGAACAGGTCCTGCCGTCTCGGCGGATGGGCCTCGGTGACGCCGTCGCTGTACAGCACCAGCGTGTCACCGGGCCCCAGGTCGAAACGGATGTTCCCGAGCCTCGTCTCCTCCATGATGCCCAGCACGACGCCGGGCGTCCTCAGCGACTCCACGCTTCCGTCGGCCCGCCGCAGCAGGGCGGAGGGGTGCCCGGCCGTGGACAGCATTCCCGTGAAACCGTTCCCGTCCGGGCGGAAGATCGCGCACACCACCGTCAGGAACCGCCCGTCCCTGACCCGCTGGGCCAGCAGGGCCCGGTTCAGCTGCTCCAGCACCCTGCTGGGCGAGACGTGGCGGGGCGCGTCGGCCCGCAGGGTGTACCGGGCCAGGGCGGTGATCTGCGCGGCCTCCACGCCGTGCCCGCACACGTCGCCCAGGACCGCGCACCAGCGCGAACCGCTCGCCAGGAACAGGTCGTAGAAGTCGCCGGTCACGTCCACCTCGCCGGTGGCCGGGATGTAGGTGGCGGCGGCCTGCAGGCCGGGAACCGTCGGCATCATCGGCGGCAGCAGGCTGTCCTGGAGGGTACGGGCCAGTCTCTCGGACACCTCGCCCGCGGTCTTCAGCTCCGTCACGTGCCGCTCGGAGCGGGCCAGCGCGTCCCTGAGCCGGATCTCACCCGACACGGCGCGCGCCAGGATGGCCAGCGTCTGCGCGTCGGCCTCGGACCACGCGCGCGACACCGAGTCCACCACGCAGAACCCGCCCAGGACCTCGCCGTCCGGGCCGTGGATGGGGTATCCGGCCCACCCGCCGATCCCCAGCCGCTCCACCGCCGGAAGGTGGCGTACGCGGGGGTCGGTGGCGGCGTCGCTCACGAACAGCGGCTCGTTCGTCGCGATCAGGATGTGGCAGGGGCCGTCGGGCACCGGGTTCTGCCGTTCGGACACGGACAGCTCGCCCATCCCGATCGCGCTCTTCCAGAACGACCGCCGGTCGTCGACCAGGGTCACGAACGCCCTCGGCGTGCCGGTCACCCGCGCGGCCAGCCGCGCGAGATCGTCGAACGACGGTTCGGGCTCGGTGTCGAGCAGGCCGGTGGCCCACACCGCCGACAGGCGTTTGGGATCGAACACCGCCGCCGGGATCTCAACGCCCATGTGCGTGACCGCCTTCTTCCGGGTACGCCATCCACGATCACGCCGCTCATACCCGGAGCCGCCGGAATCAGCCCGGGGCAGGCGATTGTGCTTCACAGAGCAGTACAGATCGCTACAGACCACTACAGGCCAAACTGTAGGTGAGCGGTCCCGGGACGGCGTTGCCCCACATGATCCGTTCCCGGGTCACAGGACTTCGCCGGGCTCGTGGTCCCGCTGTGAATCACGTGGCCGAGCCGCGGGTTCTCGGGGTCATGGCACGGAGGCGTGTCGTGGCACGGGTCGTGGGGGCGCGGGCTCCCGCCGTCGCGGCGTGACGGCGCCGGGCCGGTGGCGAGGTGAATCTCAGGGGCGGGAGGACGTGTTCACAGACCCATCTCGCGGGTCAGCAGCAGGTGGTGCGCCTGTTCGATGTCCTCGGAGGTGTAGCCGGGAATGCTCCGGTCAAGCTGTTGGAGAAGGTCCATCAGGGCCTGTTTCTGTGCCATGTGCCGGACGGGGAGCTGGTCGAGATCCACGCTCAGGAGCCAGTCGAACAGCACCACCGCGTCGGCGGTCCACAGGCTCAGCGCGGTCTTGTCCGAGGCTGCCATTCTCAGGCCGGGCGTTCCGCTCATGCGAGCAACTTACCCCTATGCATATATGCGAAATAACCCACTTTGTCATCCGAATGCGGCGATCTTATGGCGCGGCCGTAACGGGGGCTGAGCGGTGGTCGAAAACAGTCGAAAATCGATGGAAAGAGCTGGTGAATGCCATTCGCCCGCCGGTCCGGCACGGTCGGCGACCGGTCCGTATCCCGGGCCGTACCCGTGGATCCGGGACGGGCGGATCAAGGCGCGGGGGCGGGGTGGCCGGGGCGCCCGGCGGGAGGATCCGGGGCCGGAGACGGGAGTCAGGGATCCCGGGTCTGGGGAGCGTGGTGAGGTGCACCCTTGACCACGGAGGGGTGCTTCTCACCCGCCGAGGGACCGAAGGGTGCGCTCACCGAGGGGTGCTCTCATCGGGAAGTGCTCTCATCGGGGGGTGCTCTCACCGGCCGACAGGGCGGTCCACAGGGTGTCGAACTCCTCGGGGGTCAGGGCGTTCAGGCCGAAGTCACCGGGATAGATCGGGCCCTCGGCCAGGAAGCCGTGCTCGTCCTCGATGTGCCGCCACGAGTACGTGCGGGCGAGGCCGTCAGAACCCAGTTCGGCGTGTCTCACGGGCCAATATTCCCCGCCGCTGTCGATGACGGTCTCGAACAGCCACACGTGGCCGTCGCCGTCCACTCCGTGCCAGTACAGGTGCGGCCGGTCGCTCTCGTCGAGCGCCCGGATCGTGTCCCTGCGACGGTCCTGCGGCATCGTGCTCCTCGGTGTTCGGCAAAAGACTCGGTGGTCCCCGGAAACGCCGACGGCCACCACGAGTGACCAGAGGGTACGCAACCTGTCCTTTGTCGTGGCGCGTGTCCTCGGTGCCGCTCCAGGCGGAGATCGACGGCCGTACGGGGACCGGGGCACCTCCCGGCGGCGAGCCGCGGCGGGCACCGGTCTTCGCCGATCGTTTCATCTATGACCCGTGGGGCGGGCAACCGCTCCCCGGGACACTGCCGGACCACGTGGAGAGGGGCCGCCGCGGGCGCCCCTCCGCGCGGCCGGTGCCGGGATCGCCCCGGCACGGGCCCGCCCCCTCAAGTGTCCCCGAGGCGCGGGCACCGTGTCGGAACCGGCACGAACGGGGTGTCTACTTCGGCATGAGAACGGTGTCGACGATGTAGACGGTGGCGTTGCCGGTGGGAACGTTCCCGCAGACGACCTTGGAGTCGTTGACCGTGTAGTCCTCGCCCGAGCCCTTGACGGTCAGCGTGCCGCCCTGCAGCGTCTCCAGCGAGGCGTCGCCCAGGTCCGCCGGGCTCTTCTTGCCGGCGACGACGTGGTAGGTCAGGATCTTGGTCAGCGTCGCCTTGTCGGCGAGAACCTTGTCGAGGGTCGCCTTCGGGATCTTGGCGAACGCGTCGTCGGTCGGCGCGAACACCGTGATGTCCTTGGCGGAGTTGAGCGTGTCGACCAGACCGGCCTTCTTGACCGCCGCGACCAGCGTGGACAGGACCGGGTTGTTGGACGCGGCGGTGGCGACCGGGTCGTCGGCCATGCCGGTGAAGCTTCCCTCACCCGACGCCGGTACGGCGGAGCAGGCGGTGCCGAACGGGGCGCCGGCCATGGCGTCCTCGGTCGGGGTCTCCATCGGGCTCTGCGTCGCGCTCTCCATGGGGGAGGACGTCGCCGGTGCCGCCGTGCCGCCGGTCGCCCCGGTGTCACCGCCCCCGCAGGCCGCGGTGAGGGCCAGGACGGCCAGGGTGGTGGCGGCGAATGCCGTGCTCTTCATGGTGATGCTCCTTCTGTCGGTTCTCATCGGTGTGTGGGTCGGATCGGTCACGCGACGGTGACCACGACCGAGTGCCAGCCCGTCGCGCCGTCGGGGAACGGCGTCACGCGGGACGATTGCTGGACGCGCCCGGTCGCGTCGGTGGCACGGGCCTCCAAGGTGTGGACGCCGGGGGTGGCCCGCCAGGTCCAGGTCCACTGCCGCCAGGTGTCGGGGCCGGGGGTGGCGGCCAGCGTGGCCTCCTGCCAGGGGCCGCCGTCCACGCGGACCTCGACGGCCGCGATGCCCCGGTGCTGCGCCCAGGCGACCCCGGCGACCCGCACGGTTCCGGCCCGCAGGCGCTTGAGAGGAGCCGGGACGTCGATCCTGGACATGGTCTTGACGGGCGCGTCGACGGCCCAGCCGCGTTCGGTCCAGTAGGCGCGCTCGTCGGCGTAGCGGGTCATCCGGAGATCCACGACCCACTTGGTGGCGGACACGTAGCCGTACAGGCCGGGCACGAGGAGCCGGGCGGGGAAACCGCGTTCGGCGGGGAGGGCCCGGCCGTTCATGCCGACGGCCAGCATCGCGTCGCGGCCGTCCATGACGATCTCCATCGGGGTGCCGCAGGTCCAGCCGTCGGCCGAGGTGCTCAGCAACTGGTCGGCACCGGCGGGAACGCCCGCCTCCCGCAGGAGGACGGGCAGTGGCACGCCCAGCCAGCGGGCGTTTCCCGCGTACGGCCCGCCGACCTCGTTGGAGACGCAGGTCAGGGTGATGTCGCGCTCGATCAGCCCTCGCCCGAGCACGTCGGCCATCGTCAGCTCGATCGTCCGGGTGCCGTGGACGCGGAGCGTCCAGCTCGCCAGGTCGGGGCGGGGGACGACCAGCGCCGTGTCGACCCGGTAGAAATCAGCGGCCGGGGTGACGAACGGGCTCAGCCCGGGGACGCGGAGATCGGTCCCCGCCGGGAGCGGCCGTGCCGGTGAGGCGGGTGCGGGCAGGGCGAGTTCGGTGGTGGCGGGGACGCGGGAGGAGAGCAGGCGGCCGGCCGCGAAGGCCGCTCCGGCACCCGCGCCCGTGAGGAGGAAGGCCCTGCGGCGCGAACCGGACGGCGCCGTCCCGCCGTCGGGGAGGGCTCCGCCCTCTTTCGCGGGCGCCGCCCCGGTGCCTTCCGGGTTTTCCAGGGATGGTGCCGTTCCGGTGTTTCGCGAGGGTGGTGCCGTCCCGGTGGCGGCGCGGGTGAGAAGGAGCAGGGTGAGGGCTCCCACGCCCGCCGCCACCAGGGGCGGCGCCACGTCCAGGGGGACCGCCGCCGGCCGCGTTCCGGCCGCGAGGGCACCGAGGGCGCCGAGCCCGGCCACGCCCGCCGCGGCCAGGATCCGTCGCCCGGCCGCCGCGAGGAAGCCGAGCAGGACGGCGGCGGCGAGCAGGACGGCGACGATCGTGCCGATCAGGATGAGTTTGTCGTAGGCCCCGAAGGTGCTTACGGCGAACTCCTTCACCGGGGTCGGCGTCAGGTCGATGACCGCGCCGCCCACGGCGACGAGCGGGGAGGACTGCGGCCGGAGCAGCCCCGCCGCCAGCTCTCCGCCGCCGAGCGCGGCCAGCGCCGGCAAGAGCCCCGCTCCCGCCGCCCTCACCACATGTCCCAGATTCGCCACGCAACGTATTCGGAGACCTCACGGCCGAGGATTGGTGCGGATCCGCCCCACTCGATCGCCGGACCGGATTCGGCGCCTGCCGCACCTCACGGCGGGGCCGCGTTCTCCGAGGTTCTCCCTCGGTATCCGGGGAGATGGACCGGATCTTGGCCGGGGTGCTTCGCGAGGGGCGGCGTGGGGGCTTCGAGGGGGAGGTGTGGTGGTCCGGGTGGACCTCATTTGATTTCGCATCCCGCTGCGGAGCCGTGTATGGTTACACCTGTCCGCAAGCGAGAGCGACACGGACAGGCCCCTTTAGCTCAGTCGGCAGAGCGTCTCCATGGTAAGGAGAAGGTCTACGGTTCGATTCCGTAAAGGGGCTCAACAGCCTAAAAGCCCTAACCTCCTGGTTAGGGCTTTCGGCTTGGTTGGCCTTGAAGGCAGGTAAAGGCGGGCCAGAAAATACTCAAGGTTCCTGACACGCGAGCGGGCATACTGGGGCGACCCAGAAGAGATCGCCCTGACCTGCACAAGTTCGCAGGCGCTCCGCGGGTCGGGTATCCTTGCGGGGTCGGTCGATTTCGTCGGCCTCAAGGCGGAGTAGCTCAGCCAGGCAGAGCAAACGGCTCATAATCGTTGTGTCGCCGGTTCAAGTCCGGCCTCCGCTACTACCCATCCGGGGCTTCTCCCACAGGGGAAGTCCTGTCGTGGGTTGTCCACTGTCCAGAACGTAGAAAGGCACTCCCAAGTGGCTGCCACCGACGTTAGGCCGAAGATCACGCTGGCCTGCCAGGAGTGCAAGCACCGCAACTACATCACGCGGAAGAACCGGCGCAACGACCCGGATCGGCTTGAGCTGAAGAAGTACTGCCCCAACTGCAAGACGCACCAGGCGCACCGCGAGACTCGTTAGTCTGCGCGAAGCCTTCCGCCGCGGCGGGAGATGAGTGCTTCGGCACGCACACACTCCACACGGAAACCGGCGTCCTCAGACGAGGCGCCGGTTTGTCGTATCCGTACAGTTTTCTGGCGCGAGCGTTGACCACGCAGGAGATCCGGCGCGGGGCCGGGCCGGGCTACGGTTTCCTGGCGGCCCGCCCGCCGGTGGGCCGCTTCCAGGCGGCCCGCTTTCCGGTGGCCTGCCCGAGGGCACATACTGGAATCTTGTTCTGTCAATGTCTCGTCCGACCCGCCGGTGTCGGCCCCACCGGTTCGATCCGGTCCGATCCGGTTCGATATCCGCAAAGGAGCACGATGGCTCTGAACCGTGACTTCGTCGGGCGGGCGTCCGCGCCCTCCTCGCCGTACGAGGTCAGTCGCGTGAAGATCAAAGAGTTCGCGACGGCGATCGGCGACAACAACCCGATCTACCGGGACAGGGAGGCCGCCCAGGCCGCGGGGCACCCCGACGTGATCGCGCCGCCGACCTTCCCCATCGTGTTCAGCCTGGCCGGAGGGTCGATCCTGACCGACCCCGAGCTCGGCCTGAACCTCGCCATGGTGGTCCACGGCGAGCAGCGCTTCGAGTACCGGCGGCCGATCCACGCGGGGGACGAGCTGGTCAGCGTCTCCACCGTGACCGACATCCGCAGTGTCGGCCGCAACGAGCTGATCACCGTCAAGAGCGACGTCAGCACCGTCGAGGGTGAGTTCGTGTGCACGACCTACAACACCATCGTCGAGCGTGGAGGGGCGGGCTGAGATGGCCGCGACGGTCAAGTACGACGAGGTCGAGACGGGCCAGGAGATCCCGCCCGCCGAATACGCGGTGCGCCGCGCCAACCTGGTGATGTACGCCGGGGCCTCGGGTGACTTCAACCCCATCCACTGGAACGAGCGCTTCGCCAAGACCGTCGGGCTTCCCGACGTCATCGCGCACGGCATGTTCACCATGGCGCAGGGCGGCCGGTTCGTCACCGACTGGGTGGGCGACCCCGGCGCGGTCGTCGACTACGGGGTGCGGTTCTCCTCCATGGTGGTCGTCCCCGACGACGACCAGGGCGCCGTCATCACGGTGAGCGGGATCGTCGAGGAGAAGCTTGAGGACAAGCGCGTGGTGGTCGCCCTGACCGCCAGGTCCAACGACTCCCGGGTCCTGTCCAAGGCCCGCGCGGTGGTCCAGCTGGCGTAGGCGCCCGCGGCGAGCGCGGTGTCGCGGCGGGCCCGTGGGCCGGGGCCGAATCTTCTCCCTGTTCAGGGGTAGCTCCCCAGCATGAGCGAAGTACCTCCTAACGTGACCGGCCTGGCCGAGCGGCGGGCCAAGGCGCGAACCGAACACGATCATGCCGCCTCCGACGCGCTCCGTGACGAGATCAGATCCGAGGGCTGGCTCGTCCGGGACACCGCGGACGGCTTCGAGCTCATCCCCTCCCCCTCCTTCGAGGTGTGGCCCACGGTGAGCTCCCTGCCCGAGGGGGGTTCCCGGGGACCGGATGGGGGTTCCCGGGGAACGGAGCGGGACGGTTCGAGCGGCGAACCGGGAGCCTCCACGGCCCCGGGGCGGATCGGCGCCGAGGACGGTGACACGGACGCCGCCACCGGACGGGACGACTCGGCAGACCCCGGGCGGGTCGCCGAGGCCGCGGAACCGGGACGCCACCCGGGGCGGCTCGGAGACCTGGACGCGAAGAAGGTCGCCGAGAGCGAGGCGGCGCCCCAGCAGACCCCCGAGGGGTCGGAGCTGGTCGGCCGGTCCGACGATCTCGACGGTCATCCCGAGCGGATGGTCTCCTCCCAGCTGCTGTGGGACGCCAGCCTGTCGGTCTCCCGGCTCGACGAGACCATCGTCCCACCGGCCGAGGTCGAGGAGGCGAGGGCCGCGCGGCCGACGGTCACCGTCGCGCTGCTGGTCGACGGCCGTCCCGACGAGGTGCGCGAGTGCGTGCGCGCCCTGGTCGCCCGTACGGAGGCGAGGGTCCTCGCCCTCGACCTGGGAGACGTGGACGGCGCGGGAGCGGTCCTGCAGGAGCTGGTGGAGGAGTTCCCCCGCCGGGTGGAGGCCTGGCACGTGGCCGAGTCGCCGCACTGGAAGGGCGGCTCCGCGGGGTGGGGCGAGAGCCGCGACAGGCTGTTGCGCCTCGACACCTCGGACGTGCACGTCGTCATGGACACCTCCGTGGTCCTGGACGGCGACGCCGTCACCCCGCTCGTCAAGGCGCTGGACGACGACGTGACCGCGGCCGGGTGGAAGGGTGTGAATCCCCGCGAGGACGACGAGGAGTGGCTGGAGGCCGAGCCCGGCGAGGTCCGGGGACTGCTCGGTCACCTGTTCGCGGTGAGGCGCGACACCGCGCTCGCCGCGGGCGGCTTCCCCGCCGACGCCCGCTACTACCGCAACGCCGACCTGGAGTTCTCGCTCAGGCTGCCCGGCACTCTCGTCGCCCTGGGGAAGGATCTCCCGGTCCACCAGGACCGGCACCGCCGCGACGACGGCGCGGACCCCGGGTACCGCGACGAGGAGTCCCGGCGGACCTACGACCGGGTGCTGGGGCTGCTGCGCTCCCCGTAGGCTGGTCGCGGATTTCGGTCGGGTCGCGAGCGGTCGCGGGTGGCCGCGATTGGTCGTGGGTGATCGCGAGTGGTCGTGGGTGGCGTGAGTGGTCGCGGGTGGTCGCGAGTGGGGAAGAGCGCATGACGGAGCGGGTGGCGGGGGTGCGGCTGGCGCCGTACACGACGCTGGGGCTGGGGGGACCGGCCGGGGCGTTCGTGGAGGCGGGGTCGTCCGAGGAGATCGTCGAGCTGGTGGCGGCGGCCGACCGGGCGGGCGAGCCGGTGCTCGTGCTGGGCGGCGGCAGCAATCTGGTCGTCTCCGACGAGGGCTTCGACGGCCTGGTCGTGCGCGTCGCCTCCCGGGGCGTCGAGGTCGCGGGGGACCTGGTCACCGCGCAGGCGGGCGAGGACTGGGACGCCCTGGTCGAGCGCGCGGTGCGCGAGGGCCGGTCGGGCGTGGAGTGCCTGTCCGGCATCCCCGGGCTGGTCGGTTCCACGCCGATCCAGAACGTCGGCGCCTACGGGCAGGACGTCTCCCAGACGATCACCGCCGTCCGGGCCTACGACCGCCGGGCCGGTGAGGTGCGGGACCTGGCCGCGGAGGAGTGTGGATTCGCCTACCGGCACAGCGCGTTCAAGGACGACCTGGGGCGGTACGTCGTGCTCGCGGTCACCTACGAGCTGGCCGGGGACGCGCTGTCCGGCCCGGTCGCCTACCGCGAGCTGGCCTCCCGGCTGGGCGTCGCCCCGGGCGACCGGGTGCCGCTCGCCGACGCGCGGGCGGCGGTGCTGGAGCTGCGCGCCGGCAAGGGCATGGTCCTGGACGCCGCCGACCCGGACACCCGCAGCGCCGGGTCGTTCTTCACCAACCCGGTCCTGGCCGCCGCGCGGGCCGCCGAGCTGGAGCTGCGGGCGCCGGGCTTTCCCCGCTGGGACATGCCGGAGGGGGCCGTCAAGGTCCCGGCGGCGTGGTTGATCGAGAACGCCGGGTTCCCGAAGGGCTACCGGCGCGGCCCGGCCCGCATCTCCACCAAGCACACCCTTGCCATGACAAATCCGGAAATGGTGGCGTCGACGGAGGAGCTCCTCGACCTCGCCCGCGAGGTCAGGGACGGCGTCCTGGAGAAGTTCGGCGTCACCCTGGTCAACGAGCCCGTGATGGTCGGCACCCGGCTCTGAGGTTCACCGGCGTCGTCCGGCCCCGCGAGGTTTTTTTCCGGGTTCCCGGGGCTCTCCAAGGTTCCCCGGGGTCCTTCGGGGGCCCCAGGTCCTTCGGGGCTCTCGGGGGTTTCCGATGTCCTCCGGGGTTCCCGGGATCCTCCGGGGTTCCCGGGATCCTTCGGGGTTCCCGGGATCCTTCGGGGTTCCCGGGATCCTTCGGGGTTCTCGGGATTCTCCGGGGTTCCCGGGATCCGCCGGAGCTCCCGAGGTGCTTGGGGGGCGGGAATGGGCATCCGATTTCTGCTGCTATGGTCTGATGGAAAGACCCGAAGGGGAGTAGTCCCAATCGCGTGATCGACATGCTGGCGCCCGAGGCGCCCGGTCGCGCGGGCCCCGGATCCGGCCGTTTCGGCCCGGTTCCGTGGCGGACGAGACCTTCGGCCTGGCAGGCATTGTTGGATGCCGCCGGGCCGAAGACGTGCCCGAGACTCCCCGGGTTCCCCCTTCCGCCCGGCTGCGTACGCGGGAAGGGCACCCTCGTTGGAAGCGTTCTGGATCAGTCTTGTCGTGATCTTCGTCGCCGAGCTCGGCGACAAGAGCCAGCTCATGGCCATGACCTTCGCCACCCGGTTCAAACCGTGGCCGGTCCTCGCCGGAATCACCCTGGCCACCGCGGTGGTCCACCTGTTCAGCGTCGGCCTGGGCGGGCTGGTCGGCGACTTCCTCCCCACCACGGCGATCACGATCATCGCCGGGATCGCCTTCCTGGGCTTCGCGCTGTGGACGCTGCGCGGGGACGAGCTGACCGACGAGGAGTCGCGGAAGGCGCAGCGCACCACCCGATCGGCGATCATCGCCGTGACCGTCGCCTTCTTCCTCGCCGAACTGGGTGACAAGACGATGCTCGCGACCATCACGCTCGCCACCCAGTACGGCTGGCTCGGCACCTGGATCGGCTCGACGGTGGGCATGGTCGCCGCCGACGCCCTGGCCATCGTGGTCGGCCGGATGCTCGGCAAGCACCTGCCGGAGAAGGTCATCCGGTACGGCGCCGCCGCGGCCTTCGCCGTCTTCGGGGTGATCCTGCTGCTCGAACCGCTGTTCGCCTGATCAGGGCCAGTAGGGGCGCGCGTGCTCGGCGGCGGCGGCGATCGCCGCGCCGTCGACCTCGGTGAACGTCAGCGGCACGTCGAAGGCGGGCCACTCGACCGCGACCTCGAACGGCCCCGCGGGAGGCAGCGGCCACAGCCACAGTTTCCAGTTGAGGGAGATGAGACGGTCACCACCACTTCCACCTCCCCCGCCGTGCTGCTGGAGGAGCGGGCCGTCGGGGCGCGGCGGGGGCCACTCCCCGTCGTGGCGCGGCCCGCCGTCAACGGTCGTGGCCTTGCCGCCGTCGGGGAAACGGACGCCGAAGCGGAGGACCTCGTCTTCCAGCGACCTTCCTGGACGGAATCTGTGGTGGCTCCTTTCGAACATCAGGTCACGCCGCTCCCACCACGTCTCCTTGTTCACGCCCTCGACGGGACGGGCCGCTATCCGGATGTCGAGTTTCGCCCCTTCGGGAAAGGCGATGGCGCTGGTGAGCACGATGGCCAGCGCCTCGCTGCGGAACAGCGTCCGGCTGATGTCGACGATGCGGCCGAGCACGGTGTCCGGCGGGCCGAGCCAGGGGGGAAGCGTTCTCTCCTCTTCGGGCTCCCGGTCCCGGTCCCGAGCCGGTGGTGCGGTGAAGAAGTCCATGGGATCAAGATACGTAACCACAAAATCTTGTGCGCATATATCGATATGTAAGCCTTTTTGTGCATCTTTAGTGCTTTGTGGGACGTGTATCGGCCCGGATGACCGGTGGGAAAAGGCCGCCGGATTCATCCCACCGCGCCGTGCCGCTGTCCGTGAGTCGCTGTCCGTGAGTCGCTGTCCCCGCACCACTGTCCCCGTACCGCGGACAGGTGATCAATCGCGGTGAGGGAGTGGGGGGTCAGCCGATCAGGGCGAGGCGGTGGGCGGTCGCGACCGCCTCGCCACGGGTGGAGACGCCCAGCTTGCCGAGGATGTTGGAGACGTGGACGCTCACGGTCTTGGCCGAGATGAACAGCTCGGCGGCGACCTCGCGGTTGGACCGCCCCTGGGCGACCAGCCGGAGCACCTCCAGCTCGCGCGGGGTCAGCGGTGACTCCCCGGCCCCGGCCCGCCCGACGGTTCCGGCCTGCTCGGTGAGGGAGATCCCGATCCGGCGGGCGAGCGCCTCGATCTCGGTGGCCAGCGGCCGGGCGGAGAGTGCCACGGCGATCGGGTGGGCCGCGCGCAGCCGGGGCGCGGCACCGTCGCGGTCACCGGCTCCGGCCGCCATCCGTCCCCCGTAAAGCAGCGACTTCGCCTGGGGGAAGGGGCGGCCGAGTCGTTCCCAGGCGGTGGCCGCGGCGTCGTGGTCGCGGGTGAGGCCGAGCCGGTAGGCCTCGGCGACCGGGCTGTCCACGATCATCGTCGCCGCGGCCTTCCCGACGTGGGCGCGCAGCGCCGCCACCCGTTCTGGCGCGAGCTCCTCGACCGTCTCGCAGATGCCGCCGAGCAGGCCGAGCGTCCGCCAGCCCAGCATGGGCTTGCTCGTGATCTGCCCCTCCTGGGCGACCCGCTCGGCGACCTCCAGCGCGGTCAGCGGCTCCCCGTTGAGCACGTGCAGGCCGATCATGAGCCGGGAGTCGGTGGTCAGCTCCTGCAAGAACTCCTCGGGGACGGTGCCGAACGCGCTCACCTCGTCCAGGACGGATCTGAGCACGTCCGTCTCGCCGCGGGCGACCGCCACGTCCCCGCGGACCCGCCGCAGGTGGTGGCGGGTACGCAGGGTGGGGTCCATGCCGAGGATCCGCTCGACCAGCTCGGCCGCCTCGTCGAACCTGCCCAGCGCCTCCAGCGCCTCGGCCCGGTTGTTGGCGATGAAGGTGCCCTGGTTGCGGTAGCGGCCGTACTTCCTCGCCAGCCGCTCCCCTTCGAGGGCGAGCTCGATCGCCTCGACGGAGCGGCCCATGTTGTTCAGCGCGTCCACGTTGTTGGCGATGGCGCGCAGGACGCTGCGGCCCGACCCGACACGCTCGCCGATCGCCTGCGCGGTCTCGTTGAGCTCGATCGTGGTCTCGATGCGCCCCGCGATCGAGTGGCCCAGCGCGAGGTTGAGCAGCAGCTCCGCCTCCAGGGTCTCCTCGCCGTGCTCGCGCGCGATCCGCAGCGCCTCCTCGGTGTGCGCCGTCCCCTCCGCCAGCTCGCCGCTGAATATCAGGTACGAGCCCAGCTTGGACAGCACCTCGGCGCGCTCCAGCCCCGGTCGGGGGACCAGCCGCTCGGCGTAGCGGAGGTCGTCGAGCACACCGGGCCGCCGCTTGGCCTTCTTGAACTGCGATCTCCGTACGACCAGGTTCGCCACCCGGGCGGGCTCGGCCCGTTCGTCGAGCTCGTGCAGCGCGGCCTTGACGAACTTGCTGCCGCGGTCGACCTCCCCGCACGCGCTCGCGGCCTCGGCGGCCTGCTCCAGGACGGTGGTGTGGTCCACGCCGATGCGCTCGGCGGCGTCGGGGACCTTGGTCCACAGCGTGAGCACCCGGTCGAGCAGCTGCATCATCTCCCCGTGGGCGAAGGTCTTGGCGGCCTTGCCCGCCGCCTCCCAGGCGGACACGAGGGCCCACAGGTCGTCGCGGGCGGAGTGCCAGTGGTGGGCGATCTCGATGGCGGCCCGGCCGGGGGGCACCAGCGTGCGGTCGTTGCCGATCTCCTCGGCGAAGCGGGCGTGCAGCCGTACGTGCTCGCCGGGCAGGAGCTCGTCGTGCACGGCCTCGCGGATCAGCGCGTGCCGGAAGACGTAGGCGCGGCCGTCGGCCACCTGCAGCACGTTGGCCGCGATCGCGGTGCGCAGCGCGTCGTCGAGCTCGACATCCGACAGCGCGCTGACCGCGACGAGCAGGGCGTGGCTCACCCGGATGCCGCCGGCGGCGGCGATGCGCAGCACCCGCTGCGTCTCCTCGGGGAGCCGCTCCACGGAACCGATGATCAGATCGTGCAGGGAGTCGGGAAAGGTGCAGGTTCCGTCGCACTCCATCAACGCCTCGACGAACAGCGGGATGCCCTCGCTGCGCTGGAAGACCCGCTCGACCTGGACGAACTCGGGGGTGGTGCCGAGGATGCCGGCCATCTGGGCGGCCACCTCGGACTGGGTGAGCCGGGGCAGGTCCATCCGCAGGACCCCGTCCAGGCGGCCGAGCTCGGCGAGCACCGGCCGGAGCGGGTGCTGGCGGTGGAGCTCGTCGGAGCGGTAGGTGAGGACCATCAGCACGGGAGCGGTGCGGAGGTTCCGGCTGAGGAAGGCGATCAGGTCGCGGCTGGAGCTGTCGGCCCAGTGGACGTCCTCGATGAGGAGGATCACCGGGTGGCGCTCCGCGAGCCGCTCCAGCAGGGTGAGGATCTGTTCGAAGAGGCGGGCTCGGGCGGTGTCGCTCTCGGTGTCGCCGCTGGGCTCGCCGAACTCGGGGAGCAGCCTGGCCAGGTCGCGCGCCCCTCCCTCGGGGAGCAGGGCCGCGACCCCCTCGGCGCCGCACTCGCGGACGAGCTGGCGGATCGCCGCGGTGAACGGCGCGTAGGCGAGGCCCTCGGTCGACAGCTCCACGCAGCCCCCGTTGAGCACGTGGGCGCCGTCGGCCGTGGCCCGCTCCGCGAAACACCCGATCAGCCGTGACTTGCCGACACCCGCCTCGCCGCCGAGCAGCACGGTCACCGCCGCGTCCTTCCGGGCCTGCTCGAACGCCTCGGCCAGGTCCGCAAGCTCCCTCTCCCGCCCCACGAAGACGGGACTCACCGCCCGACCCACCATGTCTGCCAGCATGTCATGCCTTAAAGGTGTGTTCTCCCTATTTTTCGCTAGGTGGAATCAGTGGTTCAGGGAGGCAGCGAGGCCCGGCCGGGCGGGTGGGAGCGGCCGGGCTCTCGGGTCGGGGTCATGCCGGGATGATCTTGCTGAAGAGGCTCCGGCGGGGCTTCTCGGACGAGTGGGCCTTCCTGTCCTCCTGCGCCTCACGGGCGCGCCGGTAGCTGTCGGCCTCCCGCCGGAGCTCGGTGGTGCGGTGGGCGATCATCTGAAGGTGAAGCTCGGGACCCATGGGGGTTCCTTCCTGGTGTGGCGCCCTGCGGCGCGCTTTCCTTACAGACTCAAGATTCGTCCTAAGGCCCCCGGTCCCACATCGGGAGGATGTCCTATCTCCCGGACGTCTCCCGGCCCCGGCACTACCTAGATCACGCCTAGGCCGCCCCGGCACTACCTAGACGGCGCCGGCCCGCCTCCCCGGGGCCTCCTGGGGCGGCCGGTGTCCCCGAGGCCCCGGCGGAGGGGCGCGTCCCGCCTTCGCGCGGAGTTTCCACCGCCTCCGGCGGTGCGCTTTCCCCGGGACGGGCGTGCTTTCCCGGGACGGTCGCGACCGGCCCACCTGACGCGGAAAACCGAAAAGGCGCCATGCCTTCGTGGTATTCCTTCCGCCGATTTTCGGTAATCGACCGGCCATTGTCTACAAGGCCACTATTTCATGACATGGCGGTGTGGCTTGACGTGGTGGACCGGAGGGCCGGTGGGCGTTCCGCTGTTTCCCTTTCCTTTGTGGAGGGGGGCGGATCTGTGTCGTCCTGATTGGAGTGATCTTGGGAATATGGCCTTGACCTGCGAGTTCTTGTTCGAACGGCATTCTGTTGCCAGATGTTCGCCGTGATTTCGTATCGCGGGTTCTCGTGGAGGAGGACGACATCTATATGTTTGGCCCGAAATATTTGATCGTCCGGATAAAATAACTCTAATTCATTGCTTCGCGCTTGTTTCCTCGGCAACGTGATGAGCACAACCAGTGCGGACGCCTAAAGGCGCCCGCCTCGTTGAAAGGGAACTCTCATGATGCGTCTTCAGAAAATCGCTGTCCGTGGCGTCGCGGTCGCCGCTCTCGGCCTGGCCGTACTAAGCACTCCCTCCGTCGCGGGTGCCGCGGCGACTCCCGGCCCTGCCGTCTCCGGTGCCGCCGTGGCCGCTCCCAACCCGTCCCTTTCGCAGGCCGAACTGTGCCAGACCATCAAGACCATCGCCGGGCCGCTTCTCGCCCTGGTCGGAGCCGGGTTGCTTCCCCTCAACACGGCCCTGAACCTCATCGCCAGCCTCGCCGGTGTGACGGTGCCTCAGGTTCTCGCCTGTCTCGTCTGATCAGGTTTCCGCGTTGACGCCGGGCTCTCGTGTGACACGGGGGCCCGGTGGTGTCCGGGCCCGGCGCGGGCCGGTCGGCGGATGTTGACGAAAACCGGCAAGCCTGCTGTGCAGGGTCCAGTTTGGAAGTAATCACACCAGTAGGCATGCTGGAGAGGTGTCAACTATGACGACCTCGCTCACCGACGTGGCAACGTCCAATGTCACGCTGCGAAGCTTCCTGCACGGCCTGCCCGGTGTCGACCGCGTGGGCGCCGACCAGCGCGCCGCGATGCTCGGCACCCGATCCATCAAGACCACCGCCAAGGCCCGGGCCATCGACCTCGCCATCGGCATGGTGGACCTGACGACCCTCGAAGGTGCCGACACCCCGGGTAAGGTCCGCGCGATGTGCGCCAAGGCCGTCCACCCCGACCCGGCCGACCCCTCCGTGCCCAGGGTGGCCGCGGTGTGCGTCTACCCCGACATGGTCGCCGGGGCCGCGGCGGCCGTGAAGGGCTCCGGCGTCAAGGTGGCCAGTGTCGCGACCGCCTTCCCCAGCGGGCGCTCCTCGCTCGACGTCAAGATCGCCGACACCACCTTCGCGGTGGCGGCCGGGGCCGACGAGATCGACATGGTCATCGACCGGGGCGCGTTCCTCTCCGGCGACTACCTCAAGGTCTACGAGGAGATCGTCGCGATCAAGGCAGCGTGCGGCGACGCCCACCTGAAGGTGATCCTGGAGACCGGCGAGCTGTCCACGTACGACAACGTGCGCCGCGCGTCCTGGCTGGCCATGCTGGCCGGGGGCGACTTCATCAAGACCTCCACCGGGAAGGTGCAGCCCGCCGCGACCGTTCCGGTGACGCTGGTCATGCTGGAGGCGGTCCGCGACTTCCTCGCCGTGACCGGCCGCAAGGTCGGGGTGAAGCCCGCGGGCGGCATCAAGACCACCAAGGACGCGATCAAGATGCTCGTCCTGGTCAACGAGACCGTCGGCGACGGCTGGCTCGACCCCGACTGGTTCCGGCTCGGCGCCTCCAGCGTCCTCAACGACCTGCTGATGCAGCGCCAGAAGATGGCCACCGGCAGGTACGCGGGTCCCGACTACTTCACCCTCGACTAAGGCGTTCACATGTTTGAGTACGCACCGGCGCCCGAGTCGCGTGACGTCGTCGACATCAGGCCGTCCTACGGCCTGTTCATCGGTGGCGAGTGGGTCGACTCCCAGGGTGAGAACCGCAACAAGACCGTCAACCCGGCCTCCGAGGAGGTCCTGGCGGAGGTCGCCTGGGCCACCGAGGCCGACGTCGACCGGGCGGTCCAGGCCGCCCGCAAGGCGTTCGGCGTCTGGTCGGCGCTGCCCGGCTCGGAGCGGGCCAAGTACCTGTTCCGGATCGCGCGCATCATCCAGGAGCGCTCGCGCGAGCTGGCCGTGCTGGAGTCCCTGGACAACGGCAAGCCGATCCGCGAGTCCCGCGACGTGGACCTGCCCCTGGTGGCGGCCCACTTCTTCTACTACGCCGGCTGGGCCGACAAGCTCGGTTACGCCGGGTACGGCCCCGCGCCGCGCCCGCTCGGGGTGGCCGGCCAGGTCATCCCGTGGAACTTCCCGCTTCTCATGCTCGCGTGGAAGATCGCACCCGCACTGGCCTGCGGCAACACGGTCGTCCTCAAGCCCGCGGAGACCACCCCGCTCACCGCGCTGCTGTTCGCGGAGATCTGCGCGCAGGCCGACCTGCCGCCCGGCGTGGTCAACATCGTGACCGGCGCGGGCGAGACCGGCGCCGCCCTGGTGAACCACCCCGACGTGAACAAGGTGGCCTTCACCGGCTCCACCGAAGTCGGCCGCCAGATCGCGAGATCGGTCGCCGGCACCGGCAAGAAGGTCACCCTGGAGCTCGGCGGCAAGGCCGCGAACATCGTCTTCGAGGACGCCGCGCTCGACCAGGCCGTCGAGGGCATCGTCAACGGGATCTTCTTCAACCAGGGCCACGTCTGCTGCGCGGGCTCCCGGCTGCTGGTGCAGGAGTCGATCGAGACGGAGCTGCTCGACGCGCTGAAGCGGCGGCTCGGCACCCTCCGGCTGGGCGACCCGCTGGACAAGAACACCGACATCGGCGCGATCAACTCCGCGGCCCAGCTCGCCAAGATCCGCGAGCTGTCCGACCTCGGGGAGGCGGAGGGCGCCGAGCGCTGGTCCCCGGCCTGCTCGCTGCCCGACAAGGGCTTCTGGTTCCCGCCGACCATCTTCACCGGCGTCGCCCAGTCGCACCGGATCGCCCGCGAGGAGGTCTTCGGCCCGGTCCTGTCCGTGCTCACCTTCCGCACCCCGGCCGAGGCGGTGGAGAAGGCCAACAACACCCCGTTCGGCCTGTCGGCGGGCGTGTGGACGGAGAAGGGCTCGCGCATCCTGTGGATGGCGGACAAGCTCCGCGCCGGTGTCGTCTGGGCCAACACCTTCAACCGGTTCGACCCCACCTCACCGTTCGGCGGCTACAAGGAGTCCGGGTACGGGCGAGAGGGCGGACGGCACGGGCTGGAGGCGTATCTCGATGTGTGAGCATCACAGGGCCAAACGCCGCCCCCGTCGTGCCCAGAGCACCCGGGGCCACGGCTTCGCCCGCGCCGGACGGCCGGTGCTGCGGGGCTGGTTCGCCCACCGGTGCGGCGTGAGCCGCTGCGGTCAGATCTTCGTGCCGGCCCGGCTGGCGCAGCAGGAGAGCTCGTGGAGAGGGCTGGGAAATGAGTAAGGCGGAGCGGCCGAGCCGATCACGGGCGGGCAAGCAGGCGAGTGCCCCGGCGGGAGACGGTACGGGCGAGGGCGGAGAGGACCCCGCGAGCCCCGGGTCCGCGCGGCTCGCCGTGCGCAAGACGTACAAGCTGTACATCGGCGGGGCGTTCCCGCGCTCCGAGAGCGGAAGGTCCTACGCCGTGGCCTCCTCCAGGGGCGACTTCCTCGCCAACGCGTCCCGGGCCTCCCGCAAGGACGCCCGCGACGCGGTGACGGCCGCGCGCAAGGCCTTCGGCGGCTGGTCGGGCGCCACCGCGTACAACCGGGGGCAGGTCCTCTACCGCGTCGCCGAGATGCTGGAGGGCCGCCGGGCCCAGTTCACCGCCGAGCTGGCGGAGGCCGGGACGAGGAAGGCCGGGGAGGTCGTGGACGCGGCCGTCGACCGGCTGGTCTGGTACGCCGGGTGGTCCGACAAGATCGCGGCCGTCGCCGGGGCCACCAACCCGGTCGCCGGGCCCTATTTCAACATCTCCACGCCGGAGCCGACCGGCGTGGTCGCGGTGGTCGCCCCCGACGAGCCGCTGCTGGGGCTCGTCTCGGTGATCGCCCCGGTGATCGTCACGGGCAACACCTGCGTCGTGGTCGCGAGCGAGCGCGCCCCGCTGCCCTCGATCACCCTGGCCGAGGTGCTCGCCACCTCCGACCTGCCCGGCGGGGTGGTGAACATCCTCACCGGCTCGGCCGCCGAGATCGCCCCCTGGCTCGCCGCGCACATGGACGTCAACGCCCTCGACCTCACCGGGGTCACCGACGAGGGCCTGGCGGTCGCGTGCGAGGAGGCGGCGGCGGAGAACCTCAAGAGGGTCTTCCGTCCCGCCGCCGCGACCGACTGGTCCGCCGACCCCGGCACCAGGCGCCTGACGGCCTTCCTGGAGACCAAGACCGTCTGGCACCCTACCGGCGTCTGACCTCCCTCGGCTCCGGCCCGCCGGGCCTCGTTCGTTGGGTCCGCCAGGTCAGGTGGGCCCGGTGGGCCCGGCGGTCAGGTGAGCGGGGCGTGGCGGGGCCAGGGGCGGGCGGTCTCCAGCTGACCGGCCAGGGCGAGGAGCTGTGCCTCGCCGCCCGGGGCCGCGACGAGCTGGACCCCGATCGGCGTGCCGTTGGAATGCCTTCCGTACGGGATGTTCATGGCCGGCCAGCCGGCCATGTTCCACGCCGCGGTGGCGGGCGCGTACGACAGGTTGACGCGGACGTTGGCCAGCAGCCCCCGGCGGCCCCAGCGTTCGGCGGGCGGCGGCACGGCGGCGAGCGTCGGGGTGACGAGCACGTCGGCGTTCCCGAACCACTGGTCGGCGCCGTACGCGCGCCAGCGGTCGCGGCCCGTCGCGCCGTCCGCCCCGAACCTGGCGAGCAGCCGGCCCATCCTCGCCAGGGATCTGGTGCGCCGCTCCAGCCGGCGCGGGTCGAGGCCCTCGGCGTCGCCCCTGGCGCACGCGAACCAGGTGGCCACGGCGGCGGCACCGGTCCGGAAGGGCATCCGCTCGGTGTGGTCCACCACGGTGTGCCCCGCCGCGCCCAGGACCTCCGCCGCCCCGGTCACCGCCCGCTGGAACTCGGCGTCCACCGAGAACCCCGGCGGCAGCGGCATCGGCGCGACCGCGATCCGCAGCCTCAGCGGCTCCGACAGGGTGAGCCCGCCCGGGTAGTCGTCGATGGCGCTGCCCACGCCGAGGGCCTCGCTCTCGCCGGGCGTCGCCAGGGCCATGTCGTCCGCCATGACGGCGAGGGCGAGGGCGAGGTCGGCGACGGTGGTGGCCAGCGGCCCGTTCTCCGCCATCGCGTACCAGTCGTGCTCGGGCGGCGGGACCAGCCCCTGCCCCGGCTTGATCGAGACCAGGCCGCAGCAGGCGGCGGGGATGCGCAGCGAGCCCAGCCCGTCGGCGCCGTGGGCCAGCGGGACCATCCCCGCGGCCACGGCCGCCGCGCTCCCGCCCGAGGAGCCGCCGGCGGTGCTGCCCGGGTCCCACGGATTGCGCGTGACGCCGTACACGCTGTCGGAGAACCCGGCCAGGCACAGCTCCGGCACGTTGGTGATGCCGACGACCACCGCGCCCGCCGCCCTCAGCCTCGCGACCACGGGATGATCGTCGTCCGCGGGCACGTCGGGCGTCGCCGCCGAACCGTCGCGCGACGTCTCACCCCGGACCGCGACATTGTCCTTGATCGCGACCGGCACCCCGGCGAGCGGCAACCCGGCCAGGTCCCCCCGCTCCTGCAGGGCCCGCGCCTCGGCCAGCGCCCGCTCGGCGAGGACCACGCGGAACGCCCCGATCCGCCCGTCGCGCTCGGCGATGGCGGCGAGATGCTCGGCGACCACCACGGGTGCCGTGACCTTCCCCCGTCGCACGGCATCCGCGATCTCCACTGCGGAACTTCCCACCCACGACATGCACCGAGTGTGGTCTGGCGAGTGCGTGAGGGGAAGCGTCCCACGTCTCAATCAGATGACTTGTCCGGCTCGTTGACGTTATTTCATCCGGCGTATCCGGCGCTCCCGGGTCCCGGGCCGCCGGGGTCGGCGGCGGGGGCCGGTACGGCGGGTGGCGGTGGCCTCCTGGGTGGGGTCAGCGGCGGGGGTTGGTACGGCGGGTGGCGGTGGCCGACAGGGGATCGTCGGGCCAGGGATGCCGGGGATAGCGCCCGCGGAGCTCGGCGCGGACCGCGCGGTAGCCCTCGCGCCAGAAGGAGGCCAGGTCGGCGGTGACGGCGGCCGGGCGGCCCGCGGGGGAGAGCAGGTGGATCACGAGCGGGACCCCCGCGACGCGCGGGGCCTCGGCCCAGCCGAACAGCTCCTGCAGCTTGGCCGCCAGCACCGGCCGCTCGCCCGAGTAGTCGATCCTGACCCGCGACCCGCTCGGCACCTCGACCCGCTCCGGGGCCACCTCCGCCAGCCGGGCGTTCCACGGGACCAGGCGGTGCAGCGCGGAGACCACGTCGAGGCGCTCCAGGTCCGACCGGCGGCGGGCTCGCGACAGCTCGGGCTCCAGCCAGCGGTCGGCCGCGCCGACCAGCGCGTCGTCGTCCGTCGCGGGCCACGGGTCGCCGAGCGTGCGGCGGCAGAAGGCCAGCCGCTCGCGCAGGGCCACGGCCTCTGGCGTCCAGCGCAGGATCGACAGGCCCTCCACGCGCAGGCCCTCCAGGACGGCGGGCCGCACGTCGGCGCCGCGGAGCGCGCCGCTGGACAGCTCGATGGCGCCCAGCCGCTCCACCCGGCGCGCCGACACGTCGCCGCGCCGCTCTCCCGGCGGCGTGTGCCAGGTGATCTCCTCGTCGGAGCCGTACAGGGAGGCCGCGGCGAGCCTGGCGATCTCCTCGTCGATCACCACCGCCTGCCTGATCCTGGCGGACGCCGCTCCGGTGGGCCGGTCGGCGACCGCGACGGCGAGCCACTCCGCCGTCCCCAGCCGCGACCCGCGCGGCAGCTCCGCGGCCGTTCCCGAGGCCATCAGGTACGAGCCGCCGCGCCGTCGCGCCACCCGTTCCGGGTAGGCCAGCGCCACGACCATGCCGGCCACGGCGTCGTCGCCGTCTCCTGTTCGGACGGCGTCCGCCGGCTTCCCGCCGGAACGGCGAGCGGTGCCGGGTACGGCCCGCGCCAGGCGTCCCGCCTCCTGACGCCAGCGGGCGGAGAAGCCGTCGCCGCCCTGGCGGGCGGAGCGCCAGACCGCCACCAGGTCGTCGCCCGCGTCCCGGGGCAGCTGCTCCGACAGCAGCGCCACGACCTCGGCGGCCCGGGAACCCGCGTCCGTGGCGGTGGCGGTACCGGCCGTACCGGCGTCGATCAGGGCCCGTGCCAGGCGCGGATGGACCCCGACCCCGGCCATCCGCCGTCCCCGGTCGGTCACCCGGCCCGGGGGAAGGTCCGGCGCGTGTCCCGGCGAACGCTCCGGCGCGCCCGGTGGCCGCGAGGCGCCGGGGGAGTCCAGGGCGCCCAGGGCGTACAGGGTGCGGCGGGCGGCGTCCATCGCGGCGGGCGGCGGCGCGTCGAGCAGGGCCAGGCCGGTGGCGGCGGGATCACCCCAGCAGGCCACCTGGAGGGCGAAGCCGGTCAGGTCGGCGAGCGCGATCTCGGGGCGCGCGTGCTCGGGCAGCCGGTCGTGCTCGGCCCGCGACCAGCACCGGTAGACCACGCCCGGCGCCTCGCGGCCCGCCCGCCCCGCCCGCTGGGTGGCCGAGGCCCTGGACGCGCGGACGGTGGTGAGCGAACCGAGACCGCGGGCGTGGTCGGTGCGAGGCTCCCTGGCCAGGCCGGAGTCGACCACGATCCGCACGCCCGGCACGGTCAGGCTCGACTCGGCGACCGAGGTGGCGAGCACCACCCTCCTCCCGTCGCCCGGGGACAGGACCGCGTCCTGGACGCGGGCCGGAGCCTGGCCGTGCACCTGGAGGACCTCGACGCCGGAGAGCATCGCGGCCACCCGGCCGATCTCGCCGACGCCCGGCAGGAAGCAGAGCACGTCCCCCTCGTGCTCGGCCAGCGCGCGCCGTACGACACCGGCGACGTGGGCGAGGAACACCGGGTCCACCCGCATGCCGTGGGGCGGGGCGACGGTCCCGGTGGGCGGGGCCCAGACGGGCGTGACCGGGTGCATGGTGCCGGAGGCGTGCACGATCGGCGCGGGTCCGCCCGAGGCGTCGTCGGAACCGTCGGTGTCGCCGGGGTCGTCGGGCGGTACGCCGGAGCCGCCGGGCGCCGGGGGGCCGCCGGGGGAGCCGAGGAGGCGGGCCCAGGGGGCGGCGTCGGCGGTGGCGGAGGTGGCGAGGATCCGCAGGTCGGGGCGGAGCGCGGCGCGGACGTCGAGGAGGAACGCCAGCGCGGTGTCGGCGTCCAGGTGGCGCTCGTGGCACTCGTCGAGCAGGACCGTGTCGACGCCTTCGAGCTCGGGGTCGCGCTGGAGCCGCTGCAGGAGGACCCCCGTCGTGACGACCTCGACGACCGTCCTCGGACCGACCCTGCGCTCGCCGCGTATCGAGAACCCGACCTCCGCCCCCACCTCGGACTCCAGCAGCCACGCCATCCGCCTCGCCGCCGCCCGTACCGCCATCCGCCTCGGCTCGGCCACGATCACCCGCCTGGGCGTAGAGCCGTCGAGGAGCCCGGCCAGCGCGAGCGGGACGAGCGTGGTCTTGCCGGTGCCCGGAGGCGCGGTGAGCACGGCGACGCCCCGCCCGTCGAGTGCCGCGAGCAACTCGGGCAGGGCATGACGTACGGGCAGGCCGGACCAGTCGGAACGCACCCGTCCAGTGTCCCCGAGTCCGGTACCGGGTGAGACGCGGCCCCGGACGGCCGATTCCGGGCCTCGTCCCGTTATAGGAGCTTCACAGAAAAGCCGTCACGTCTGAGGGGGCAACCCTGGTGTGTCCGGCCGGACAGCCGGAGCTCTCATTCCTCTGTCAGCACGTCGGCGATCTCGTCGGCAAGCGTCGGGTTGGTGGCCGCGATGAACGTCTGGCGCCGGTCCATCGCCTCGGCGATATCGCCCAAGGTGTCGAGCCGGTAGTTCAGTGAGATGGGCTTGCCTCGGAGGTCGATGACGGTCCCGCCGACCGCGCTGAGGATGTAGTGGCCTGGGGCCAGGTCCCATATCGCGAAGCCCTTTGAGAACTCGATCGTCGCGTCCGTGAACCCGGCGGCGACATGGCACAAGCTGATGGAGCCGAAGTCCACACCGATACGGCCAAGGCTGTTCCCGTTGTCGGCGGGCTGGTTCAGTTTCTCGATCAGGCGGTTCTGCTGGGCCAGTGCCTGGAAGCGGTCGGGCTTCATCAGGAAGTTGGTGATGAGGGCTTCCCGTACGGGCACGGCCTGCCTCGGCCGGAGGGGGTGAGTGGCGCCGTTCTGCTCACGCAGGAACGCGTGATCCTGGCCGGCCTCGTCGCGGGCCGCGGTGTAGATCTGGAGGTGGTGGAAGATGTCGCCCACCACAGCCGCGATCGGGCGTGCGAGGCTTCGCGAGTAGACCATGACGTGCGTGTAGCCGTAGAGGGAACGTACAGCCATCTCGCTCGTGTCCAGCGGATCTACGAGGACGCACAGGTCGGGGTCAGGGTCGTCGCCTATGACCTGTGGGTCGGCCTCTTCGCTGGCGTAGACGAAGGACGGGAAGATCTCTGAGAGCAGCTCCCGATAGCGGTCATGGAGGAGCAGGTCGTAGTCGGACAGGAAGTTGTCGGTGTGCCGGGCATTCGTGCGGTCGGCATGCTTGCCCGAGAGGGCAGCGCCGATGAGCTGGGGGCGAATCTCACTGATCAGCGTGGATACCAGGGTTGTGAGATCTTCGGCGACGCTCGGAAGCTGGGCCTCGGGCACTGCATGTACCTCCGTTGTCAGCGTAACTCCAGGGGTGGTTCAATCCCCGGAGGGGACATCGTCGCAGCAATGAACACCGCCTTGAAGGCAGCGGCTCGCATGATGCCAGCGCCTGTCAGGTCATCGAAGCTGGCCACTTCGAGGTTCCGCTCCTTCGTCATGGCGCCGAAGACGGCGAAGTAGATTTCTGCGCCAGGGTAACGCTGGCGAATCTCGCCGGTGATGAATCCAACGACATCCGCGTGCTTGACCTCGAAGTCGCACAGAACGATCGTTGGAGCTTCTGGCAGGTCCGGGTACGTCGAGGACCGATCGAGGGTGATGAAGTCCCGGCTCTTGTTGCACCTGAGGTATCCAATGGGGCACCGCCCGAACTGGGCAGATGCCAGGAAGGTTGCCATGACCAGGCCCGCTTCGTTGATCCCGAAGCAGGCATCCACGTCCACGCGGCGCCCAACGTTCTTGATCTGCTGGATAAGTCGTTCGAGCCCGTGGCCGAACGATGCCCACGTCAGGTTCAGCAGTTGGCCTGGTCGGGGGTTGGGAAGGGAGTACAGGCAGATTTCCGGATTGCCGAACTCGACAGTGGGAGCAGTCAGGCTGAAGTCTGGGCCGATGGGGTTGTCGGAAGTGTCGACCATCTGACGCCCCACCGCGAACGGGCGCCGTTCCGGGACTGGCCGTAGCTCGGGTGGCTCTGGGAACGAGTTGGCCGCGGTGAAGCTTTTCAGTGAAAGCTGGTCTTCGGGTGCGAGGCGCTCATACGCTTCAGCGACCAGATCGCCGGGGGAAATGTCCTCACTTGCGACTCCTAGGGGGCCGCTGCTGTATGCGGTGGCGAGAATCAGCAGGCTTGAGAATGACGGAGGCGATCCAGCTCCACCGCGAGCACGCGCCCATGTCTCCCAAGCGTTGATGGAGGTGCCGCCCAGGCTGGTTTGGTGCCCGGTTACCTCGTTGTACCGAACGGCGGCTTGATCCTGCGAGAGGCCACAGGCATAGCGATGTGCCTGGAGACTGGGTATGTCGGGATGCCGATTCATTAGCTCGACGGCGGCCCCTTTGACCGAACCTATCTCCTGAAATAACTCTCGACCCATACGTGCCAGTTCACGTCCTCGCGCTTGAGGACTTTCCTTGCCTCGGCTCTGGGTAGGCATTATTCGCCGCCTCCTCGGTTTCGGCGCCACGTTACCCATCTCAATGGGCAGGTGACACGGATTAGAGGAAAGAGCAGGTCAGCGCCGCCCTGATATCTGAGCGATTGTGGGCTCCGTCGCAGGTGTGGGGGGAACGGGGCAACTCCTAGCCTCAGAGTCATGATCCCTGTACAGACAGCAACAGAGGCCGGCGCAGAGGAGCGCACCCATCCTGAGGTAAGTGACCTTGTCGCCGAGGCGCATGACAAGGCGCTCGTCGTCGTACGGCAGCTACTGAAGATGAAGGGTGTCCACCACACCTACGTCGTTCACACGATTGCCCTGAAACTGGGAGTGGACAACAAGCCGTGGCCCACGGGACAGCGAACGCGGCGCGCCCCCGAGCTTGTCGCTCACAGCCGTGAGGGCTGGGAGGTCGCGACCGTGACCGTGGGGACCCGCTCCGGCTGTTACGTGGTTTCCCTGCCTGCGGTGGGCGTCACGGCCCAGCTGGTGAACGCTGACCAGCCGCACGCGGTAGTGGATCTGATTCTCGCGGCGCTTCCAAAAGAGGCGACGTGATGCTGGAGATAGAGCAGTTCGACGTCACAGAGAACCCGGACGGCACTTTCGAGGCGCGGCGCAAGGGCAGCCCCGAGAGCGCCCCTGCCGACGTGACCGAACCGACGTTCCGAGACCTTGAGCTGGGATGCATGGCCGCGCGGATCAGGTGGTCGATCTGGCTGGCTGGGAGGCCGCGGTGACCGGCGCCGCGCCGACACAGCTTCGCGCCCCGGCCGTCGTCGCCCACGAAGGCGAAGCCCTACCGCAGCATGTCATCTTCGTGAATCACCCCACCGGGCCACGACTGCGGCATGCTCAGCCTCGCCCAGGCGACTTGGGCTATGGGGTCCTGCGGGCTCGCCAGAAGACGAACCGGCGGGGCCGACCCATTTTCCCCAAGGTCCACACCCGCCGTCAGTGGCAGTACATCGACCTTGGACTCTGCCAGATATGCAGCAGGCCGGCACTCGATCAGAAATCCGGGCGATGGTCATGGCTGCTCTCCGACGACGGCAAGTCAGCGGATCAGGGATACACCAACGCCCCGCCCACCTGCCGGGACTGCATCCCCGAGGCGATCGAGCAGTGCCCCCACCTTCGCAAGGCCGCGGCCATCTACACCGTGGGCGGCTACGAGCCTTACGGCGTCCTGGCGAACCTGTACATGCCCTTCGGAGAGCTGGCTCTCCCCCTGGCGGAAGGGGTCGAGTTGACGCTGTCCGACAGCCGCCTCGGGCGGGCTCTGGCCACCCAGCTCCTTGTGCGCCTTCACGACCTCCAGGTCGCCATATGATCCTCGAAGCGTTCAGAAGAGGCGTCGACGCCATCACCGTGACCATCCTGCTCGGCATCACGGCCATCGTCGTGGAGTCGTTCGTGCGGGACTGGCGCAACGGGTGGCGGCCGTGGCACTGGGATTCCTGGAACTCCTAGAACTCCCCGGTAGGGCCAACCTTCCCAGGACGGTCTACACCCTGCATCGACCGTGCCCTACCGGGGGCACACCCCCCTGGTTGCAGGTGACCCCCACGTCACCATCCCTCTATGCCAACAGGCGATGGGAGGGAGCAACCAGGGGCCTTAACGACCCCAACCCCCAGGGACTACAGGAGGATCCTGTGCCGTTTCCCACCGACGCCGCCCTACTCGACCTGCGTAGCCATGGCCGAATCGGCGTACTGACCGGCGGCGTCTCCCGCGAGCGCGAGCGCTCGCTCCTGTCGGGCAGGACCGTTCACGCATCGCTGGTCCGGCAAGGCTTCTTCGCCGTCCAGATCGACACCTCCACGCCCGACTTCGTCAAATCCCTGCGCGGGGTGGATGTAGCGTTCCTCGCCATCGCCGGGCAGTACGCCGAGGATGGCAAACTGCAAGGCCTGCTGGAGCACCGGAGCATCCCCTACACCGGATCGGGTGTGCTGGCCAGCGCTCTGGCGATGCACAAGCCCGCCGCCAAGACGATGGTGGCCGCGCACGGTGTGAACGTCCTGCCCGGTAGCTCCATCGACCCCGGCCGGCCCGCTGAGCTGTCCGCCAAGAAGCTGATGGAATCCCTGCACCTGCCGATCATGCTCAAACCGGTGTCGGAGGGCGGCTCCATCGACATGCGCGTCGCCCGCGCCGAGGAGGACCTTACCCAGCTGATCGAGGAGCTGCGGGCCGGCGGGCAGGCCTTGTTCGCCGAGCGCTACTGCCCCGGCCGCTCCGTTACCGCAGGAGTGCTCCAAGACGGCGACGAATTGCGGGTGCTTCCGGTGCTGGAGACGCGGACAACCGGCGAATGGTACGACCACGCGACCAAGAACAACCCTGAGCTGTTCTCCAACCACTGCCCGGCCGACTTGCCCGCGAGCACGACCTCGCTGATCGGTGAATGGGCGAAGGACGCGCACCGCGCGTTGGGCTGCTCCGGCTACTCGCGCAGTGACTTCGTCGTCACCGGCATCAATGAGGTGTTCTGGCTGGAGACCAACACCCTGCCGGGCCTGTCGGGCAAGGGGAACATGGCCACCATGGCCACGGCCGCCGGGCTGGAATACGACGGCCTGATCACCCACATCCTGTCCAGCGCCCTGACCAAGCAGGGCTACCAGCCCTGAGGAGGTGAACCACATGATCGGCATCGACGACGTCCGCGCGGCCACGGCCCGCCTGACCGCCCTCACCAGCACTCCCCTGCTGTCCATGCCCACGCTGGACCAGCTGTGCGCCGCCCCGGTGGTGTGCAAGGCCGAGAACCTCCAGCGGACCGGCTCGTTCAAAGTTCGCGGGGCGCTGAACCACGTGCTGAGCCTGTCGCCTGAGGAGCTGGCGTCCGGCGTGATCGGAGCCTCCTCGGGAAACCACGCCCAGGCGCTCGCCTTCGCTGCCCAGCAGGCCGGTACTCGTGCGGTCGTGGTGGTGCCCGCCGACGCGCCAGAGATCAAGGTAGCCGCCGCTCGCGCCCTCGGGGCAGAGGTGATCTTCTATACACGCGGCCACGGAGACCGTGACGTCGTGGTGGCCGAGCTGGCCCACCGACGGGACCTGACGATCATTCCGACGATCCGGCAGCCGCTCACGATCGCGGACGGACTCGCGCACACCACCCCGGCCCCGATCCCGTTCGACATCAACCGCACGCTGCTGGATCGGGTGATCACCGTTACCGATGCGCAGATCATCGAAGCGATGGCTCTCTGCTTCACACATCTGAAAGTTGTGGTCGAACCCAGCGGCGCGTGCGCGCTGGCGGCGGTCACCTGCGGGCAGATCACCAGCGCCTCCGGCAAGATAGGTGTGGTCTTGTCCGGGGGGAACATCGCCTGGGCGACGTTCCGGGCGCTGATCGGCCGCACTGACGCAAGGGGAAACGATGGGTTGCCTGACCTGCGGGCCGACGACGGCCGTCAACCCCGAGCAGACGCTTCATGACGACGTCGGGGTCTACACCCAGTACATGACGCCCGATCTCATCGAGGCGATCGCCTACCGGGGCGCCGACTCCGCCGACGATCCACGCTGGGCGGAGTCGGGCGCCGCTACCCGCGAGGAGTACGGCCGGTGGGCTCAGCACTGCTGCGGGATGGCCGGCCTCCAGATGGTCCTCGACCATCGCGACGGTCATGCGCCGCCGATGCTGGAGTTGCTGCGCGGGGTGCTGCCCTACGGTGGCTACGTCGAAGACGACCAGGGCCGGATCAAGGGCCTGTACTACCAGCCGTTCGCCGACTACGTCCGCGCTGAGCACGGCCTGGACGCGACTGTCCACCCGCACCTGACCATGCGGGAGATCCCCGGCCTGCTGGCGGCCGGATACTTGGTGATGGCTTCCGTTCACAAGGAGATCCGCCGCCCTGACCGGCCCGCGCCCGGCCAGGGCGGACACCTGGTCCTGCTCACCGGCCACGACCACGGGCTGATCCACCTGCGTAATCCCTCCGGCCACACGCCCGGCGCTCGCCAGGCCAGCCTGCCCGTCAACGTGTTCGAAACGTTCTTCGGTGGCCGTGGTATCGCCTTGCGCGCGTGCTAGAACAAGCCATGGGAATCAAGGTATTGATCTCGGTGGACATGGAGGGCATCGCCGGGATCGTTCATCCTGCGGAAACCACTCCAGAGCGCTACGACTACGAGCGCGGCCGGAGGCTGATGACCGCTGAAGCCAACGCCGTGGTGGCGGGGGTGATCGACGCCGAGCCCTCGGCCGAGGTGCTGGTGGCCGACTCCCACGGCCCCTACCGCAACATCTTGCCCGAAGACCTCGACCGGCGAGCCCGGCTGATCCGTGGCAAACCTCGCGAAATGGGCATGCTGGCGGGCTTGGAAGCAGGTGCCCAGGTAGCGATGTTCGTGGGGTACCACGCCCGCGCGGGTGCCAGCGGCGCCGTGCTCGCTCACACCATCACCGATGCCATCCTCGACGTCCGCATCAACGGCGCCTCGCACGGCGAGATCGGGATCAACACCCTGCTGGCGGGTTCATACGGCGTACCCGTCGTGCTGGCCAGCGGAGACGAGGCCGCATGCGACGAGTTCAGCGCGCTGGCGCCCCGGGCCGTCACCGTGCCGGTCAAACGAGGCCTCGGCCAGCACGCGGCCGACACCCTTCACCCGCAGGAGGTGCAGGACCGCCTGCGGCAAGGCGCCGGCCAGGCGATGCGACTCCATGCCGACGATCCGCCAGCCCTGGTTTCTCGGCCGCCGCAGGTCGAGGTCGATCTACATCAGCCACGCTCGGCAGACTTTTCCGCCCTCATTCCCGGCGTCACCAGAAGCGGGCGCACCGTCTTCTTCACCGCCGAGACCATGACGGCCGCCTACGGCATGCTCCAGCTCATCGCCCTGCTCACACAGATCGGACCGTGAGCGGGAGCGGCGGCCAACGGTGACCGGGGGACATGCCGGGGGTTCGCGCCTGCGGGGGTGTTCGTCGTGCTGGGTGGGGGAATGATCCTTCCGTGATCGGTCTGACCGCTATGTTCCTCACCGCTGTGACCGCCTATCAACATGCCGCCCGGCTGCGGGCGGACAACCGGCAGCCTCCCGCCGGAGCCGGAGCCGGAGCCGGGCGCGCTTCGGGGAGTGATGTCTCGCGGCGGTCGCCGAGGGGGTCCGCGGGGCCGCCCGCGGAGAGCGTCCGTGGAGCCCGTGGAGGTCAGGAGACCGGGAAGACAGGGAAAGCCGGGAAAGTTCGTGAGGTCCGGGAACGGGGAGCGCCGCCCGCGCCCGTGTGATCCATAACGCGGGGGCGAAGAGTGTGTCTCGGGAACATGTCAAATGGGTTACGACAGTTTTAACGTGCGCTGGTAAGGGCCGGTGATACAGGTCACAGGGCCACAAAGGAGCACGTCATGGCCGCATCCCTTCCCGCGGGTCTACTCCGCATCCTCCTCACCCTGTCGCTCGGGCTGCTCGGACTACTCGGCGCGGCGACCGCGACGACCTCTCCCGCGCGAGCCGCGTCGCTCGTCCAGGTCGGCTCGTTCGGCAGCAACCCCGGCAACCTCACCATGTTCAGCTACCGTCCCGACGGGTCGACCGCCGGGCGCCCGCTGGTCGTCCTGCTGCACGGCTGCACGCAGAACGCGAGCGGCTACTTCGCCAACTCGGGCTGGCGCAAGTACGCCGACCAGTCGGGATTCACCCTCGTCCTGGCACAGACCGGCAGCGCGAACAACTCGTCGAGCTGCTTCAACTGGTTCCAGACCGGCGACACCACCCGCGGCCAGGGCGAGGCCGCCTCGATCCGCGCCATGGTCGCCTACGCCGTCTCCAACTACGGGACCGACCCCGCGCGCGTCTACGTCTCCGGCCTGTCGGCGGGCGGGGCCATGTCGGCCGTCATGCTCGCCACGTACCCGGACGTCTTCGCGGGCGGCTCGATCGGGGCGGGGCTCGCGTACCGGTGCGCGGCCAGCCTGACCCAGGCCTCCACCTGCCAGTACGGCCCGGTCAGCAAGACCCCGCAGCAGTGGGGCGACCTGGTGCGCGGCGCCCACTCCGGCTACTCGGGACCTTACCCGCGCGTCGCGATCTGGCAGGGTTCGTCCGACTACACCGTCGTCCCCGCCAACGCCGCCCAGCTGCGCGACCAGTGGACGAACGTGCGGGGCGTCTCGCAGAGCCCCACCTCCACGCGGAGTCTCACCGGCGGCACCTCGCTGAAGGTGTACGGGAGCGACGCGGTGCGCGTGTACGAGATCGCGGGCATGGGACACGGCCTGCCGATCGATCCCGGTGGCGCCGCCGACCAGTGCGGCAGCGCGGCGGCGTACTTCCTCGACACCATCTGCTCGGCCTACCACGACGCGCAGTTCTTCGGCCTGACCGGCGGGACGGGACCGCCCCCGACCACCACGCCGACCCCGACGCCCACCCCGACTCCGACGGTGCCGCAGACCTGCGTCAGGGCGAGCAACTACGCCCACACCACCGCGGGACGGGCCTACCAGTCGGGCGGCTACACCTACGCCAACGGGTCCAACAACGCGATGGGCCTGTGGAACACCCTCATCACGCACGGCCTCAAGCAGACCGGCCCCAACCACTGGGTCCTCGCCGACAGCCAGTGCTAGAACGCCCTCGGACGGCGGGAACCTGAACGCGACCGGCCGGCCGGCGGATCGACCGGCCGGCCGGACGCGCTTCGCGGGCCCGGACCTCCTCGCGTCTCAGCTGGGCTTCTCCTTGAGCTTGCCCAGCGGGCCGGTCTCGGTGCCGAGGGCCGGGCTCGCCGCGACCGGCCCCCGCGCCGGCCGGCCGGATTCGCGGTGGCCGAGGCGGTTCCCGGCGCGACGGCCGAGGTGGCGGTCGAGATCCCTGGACGGGCATACGAGAGCCGGACCGGCCGGGGCCGGCGCCGGATCCCCGGCGACCACGTGATCGAGGTGTCGCACTCCCCGGACGACACCCGGCTCGTGATCGGCTGGATCCCGGTGTCTCGACGGGCGCGGGCCCCGGCTGGGCCCGCACCCGCTTGTCCTGGGCCGGTTCAAGCCGTCCGGGGTCGTCCGGGGGCGTCCAGGCCGTCTACGCCGAGGGGTCGAGGACCCCGAAGCTCACCAGGGCGATGATGACGATCCCGAGGGCGATCCGGTAGATCACGAAGCCGGTGAACCGGTGGGTGCTGATGTACTTCAGGAACCACGAGACCGCCAGGTAGCCCACGATGAACGAGATCACGGTGGCCAGAATCGTGGGCCCCCACTCGGGCGCCTTCCCCTCACCGATCTTGAACAGCTGCAGGAAGCCCGCGCCCAGCACGGCCGGGATGGCGAGCAGGAAGGAGTACTTGGCGGCCTCCTCGCGGCGGTAGTCCAGCAGCAGCCCGGCGCTGATGGTGCCGCCGGAGCGGGACACGCCGGGGATGAGGGCGAGCGACTGGGCGAAGCCGTAGATCAGGGCGTGGGTGAAGCTGAGGTGCCGTTCCAGGGTGAGCCTGTTGCGGGCGGTGTGGTCGGCGAACCACAGGACCAGGCCGAAGACGATCAGCGTCGTGCCGATCAGGCGCAGGTCGCGGAAGGCGTTGTCGATGGAGTCCTCGAAGAGCAGGCCGAGCACCACGATCGGGATGGTGCCGACGATGACGTACCAGCCCATCCGGGCGGCGTGGTGGGCGCGGAGGGCGGGGGTCCACAGGGACCGCGTCCAGGTGGAGATGATCTCCCAGATCTCCCTGCGGAAGTAGATCACCACCGCGGCCTCGGTGCCGAGCTGGATGACCGCGGTGAACGCGGCCCCCGGATCCTGCCAGCCGAAGAACGCCGACACGACCCTGATGTGGGCACTGGAGGAGATCGGCAGGAACTCCGTCAATCCCTGAATCAGTCCGAGGACCACCGCTTCGAACCAGCCCATCACATGAGCACCTTCCGTACCAGCGCGTGCGTAACCTACGCGAGGCTAGCGGAGCGGCGGGGTGACTGTGACCCGGCCGTTCGGCCGATGCCGACCGCGCTCCGTTCGTGACCGGCCGTGAACCGGACCCGCCCGCCGGACGACGGTCGTCGCCGGAGCGCCGAGGCGGGCCTTCGGCCGGACGAACCCGGGGACGAACGCGCCGGTCCCGCACCCGGCCACGAGCACCACCTTTGCTCTGCCGCGCCCTGCCGCATCGTACGGCGTCGGCGAAGGTGGCATATTCCTGGGTGCGGCCCGGGACGACGATCGGAGAGCTGGAAATGACGGACAAGACGATCGCGGACTTCTGGTTCGACCCCTCCTGCCCGTACACCTGGATCACCTCCCGGTGGCTGGTGGAGGTGGAGCGGGTACGGCCCGTCGAGGTGCGCTGGCACGTGATGAGCCTGTCGGTGCTCAACGAGGGCCGCGACGAGGATCCCGAGGGCGACACGGAGGGATACCTGTGGGTGCCCGTGCGCGTCTGCGCGGCCGTGCGGCAGGAGTACGGCCAGAAGGCGCTCGGGAGGCTCTACACCGCGATGTGGACCGTCGGGCGCGCCCGCGGGGAGGACTGGGCCGGTTCCCTGCACGACTCCCTGGTCGCCGCCGGCCTGCCGCCGGAGCTGGCCGGGGCCGGGGCGTCGACGGCCTACGACGAGGCGGTGCGCGCCTCGCACGCGGAGGGCATCGGCCTGATCGGCGAGCACGTCGGCACCCCGGTGGTCGCCGCCACCGGGCCCGCCACCGGTGGCGAGCGCGTGGTGTTCTTCGGCCCGGTGATCTCCCGGGTTCCGGTGGGCGAGGGGGCGGGCCGCCTGTGGGACGGGACGCTGCTGGTGGCCGCGACCCCGGGGTTCCACGAGCTCAAGGGCGCCCCGCACGAGGAGCCCCGGCTCGACGACCCGAGCTGACGGACCCGGGGCCCGCGAGCGGGCCTCCTGAGAGGGGCCTTCCGAGAGGCCTTCCACGAGAGGCTTTCCGTGAGCGGGCCTTCTGAGATGAGCCTTCTGAGAAAGATCTTCCGCGAGAAGCCTTCCGCGAGCGGGCCTTCTGAGAGGAACCCCTCAGAGAGGGGTTCCTCTCAGAGCGGTCTTTCCGCGAGGGGGTGCGACCCGCGTGGCGGGCCGTCCGGACAGGAGTCCGGACGGCCCGTGGAGGGGAAGGCGCGGGCCGCACCCGGTCTCGCTTACCGCCGCCGGGTCACCGTCCCGCTCACTGGCGGGTCAGCTTGACGTCGTCGACCCCGGCCTCGACCAGGGAGGCGCCCGAGGCGTCACCGGCCTCGATCAGGATGCGGACGCTCTGCCCCGCGAAGGCGGAGACGTCGACGTTGGCCGCGCCCCAGGCACCGTTGCGGTTGGAGGCCGCGCCGAGCTGCTGGAACACCTGGGTGGTGGTGGAGCCGACGACCTTCACCCGCAGGAAGTCGGCGCTGGAGGCGTTGGTACCGTGCGCCAGGTACCAGGAGAACGCCAGCTTGAGCGTTCCCGTCGACGGCAGGGTGACCGCCGGGGACCGGACGCTGGTGATGCCTCCGTCGAGGTCGTAGTCGCCCGCCGCCGCGCCCGCGAGCCTGCCGGTGACCAGGTCGTTGGTGCCGCTGACGGTGGTGCCGAGCTGCTTGGCGCCGCTGGAGGTGGTGGCCTCGGGGTCGCCGCGCTCCCACAGGCCGAGCGTGGCGGTGTCGGTGCCGGACGGGTTGACCGTCCAGCCGGTCGCGGTCTCGAAGGTGTCCTGCCAGACGACCGTCGGAGGTACGGCGGTCGCGGTCGTCCACACCGCGTAGGCGATGGCGTCGGCGTTGCGGTTCAGCGCGGTGTCGCTGATGTTGGACGTGGTGTCGCACGCCCGGTGGTAGCAGGGGTCGAACGCCTGCCCCGACGTACCGCCCCAGAGGGTGGCCTGGGCGCTGGTCTTGACGCCCTCGGCACCGGTGAAGGTGCCTCCGGCCGGGATGCCGACGGCGATGAACGGCCCGTAGTCGGAGCGGCCGTCGAAGTCGGTGCCCCGGGTGGCCACGCCGATCGAGGTGAAGTACGCCTGGAGCGTCGACTCCAGCTGCGCCGAACCGGCCGGGCCGGGGCCCGAGCCGACGCCGTCGGAGTTGTCGCCGTCGTAGACGAAGTAACCGGCGTTGGGCGAGCCGACCATGTCGAAGTTGTAGTAGCCCTTGATCTTGGCCCGCTCGGTGGACGAGAGGCTGTTCACGTAGGCCTGCGAGCCGCGCAGGCCCAGCTCCTCGGCGCCCCACCAGGCGAAGCGGAGGTGCTTGGTGGGTGCCAGCGACTGGCGGGAGACCTCAAGGGCGGTCTCCAGGATGGCGGCGCTGCCGGAGCCGTTGTCGTTGATGCCCGGTCCCGCGGTCACACTGTCGAGGTGCGAGCCGACCATGAGGATGTCGTTCGGGTCGCCGCCCGGCCAGTCGGCGATGACGTTGTAGCCGGTCGCGCCGTTGTAGGTGAACGACTGCAGGGAGGTGGTGAACCCCGCGCCGTCCAGCAGGCCCTTGACGTAGTTGGCCGAGGCCAGGTAGCCGGGGCGGCCGTGGGCGCGGTTGCCGCCGTTGGCGGTCGCGATGGACTGGAGCTGGGTGAGGTGTGCCTTCACGGCGGTCAGCGAGATGTCCGGTGGGGCGGCTGCCGACGCCGATGGTGCGGTGAACGCCAACGGGATGGCCAGGATCGCCGCCATGCCCATGGTCCACATACTGCGCATCATGCTCCTCGGGTCTGAGGGTGTGTGGGTCCCCCGAGCGGCGCGCACCCATGCCGGGTGCGCGCCGTACAGCGTGGTGGTGCGCTTGCGGAGCGGTCCCCTAGCGGGCGGCACCCTCAGGTGCCGCGCTCTTCGCCGCGGACTTGGCGAGTGCCGCGTTGCGGTCGGGGATGCCGGTCAGGTCATAGGCGAAGTACGCGGTGGCGTAGCCGATGGCCTTGGAGTTGCGCTCCAGCGCGGCGGCGTTGATGTTGGCGATGCCGTCGCAGGCGGAGTGGTAGCAGGGGTCGTAGGCGAGGCCGGCGGTCCCGCCGAACTTGGCGGCCTGCTCGGCGGTCTTGACGCCCTCGGCGCCGGTGAAGATGCCACCGGCCGGGATGCCGTTGGCGATGAACGGCCCGTAGTCGGAGCGGCCGTCGAAGTCGGTGCCCTCGAACGAGAGGTTGCGCTTGGTGTAGAACGCCTCAAGGCGCTTCTCGATCTCGGGGGAACCGGCCGGGCCCGCGGGGGCGCCCTCGGCGTCGGAGTCGTCACCGTCGTACAGGAAGGTGGCGTCGTTCGGCGAGGCGATCATGTCGAAGTTCAGGTAGAGCCTGATCTTGTCCTTCTCGGACTGCGACAGGCCCGCGACGTACTGCTCGGAGCCGAGCAGGCCGAGCTCCTCGGCACCCCACCAGGCGAAGCGCACCTTGTACTTGGTCGGCACGTAGGCCAGCTTCAGCGCGGTCTCCAGGGTGGCGGCGCTGCCGGAGCCGTTGTCGTTGATGCCCGGTCCCTCGGGCACGCCGTCCAGGTGGGCGCCGACCGCCACGATCTCGCCGGACTTGCCCCAGCGGGAGTCGGCGATCAGGTTCTTGGTACGGCCGACCTCGGTCTCGGCGTCGACCTTCAGGCGGACGGTGGTGTTCGGGCTGTCGGCCAGGTCGAGGCCGACAGCCGTGCTCGCCATCACGATGGGGAAGCCGAAGCGCCACTCGATGATGTCGAAGACGAGCGGGTCGGTACGGCCGGGCTGGCCCTCGTTGAAGAAGATCACGCCCGCCGCGCCGGCCGCCTTGGCGTTGGTGGCCTTGTCGACGAACGGGCAGGTGCCGCGCTGGATCAGCGCGATCCGGCCGGGGACGAACCCGGCGAAGTCGGAGGTCTCGCAGCCCGCCGTCGAGGTGTTCGGGGTCGGCGCGGGCGGGATGACGGGGTCGACGACCTGAATCTGCGCGGTGACGTCGCCTCCGCTGGAGGAGATCACGGTCACGAAGTCGGCCGGGTTGGCGTAGGTCTTCGCCTCGGGGGCCGTCTGCTGCAGGACGGAGGGGCTCGCCTCCTCCCAGCCCAGCGGGAACTCGACGTCGGTCGTGGAGGTCTTGTATCCGGCCTTGCGCAGCTTGTCCTGCACGTAGGCCAGGGAGGCGTCGTAACCGGGCGAGCCCGCGGCACGGTTACCGCCGTTGGCGGTCGCGATCTGCTGGAACTTGTCCAGGTGCTTCTTGACGTTGCTTCCCTTGATCTGCGTCGCGAACACGTTGGCGAGGACGTCGGTGACGCCGGGGGACGTGGTGGTCGCGGTGGTCGCACTCGCCGGGACGGTGAAGGCGAGAGGGAGAGCGATGGCCGTGACCAGGGTGGCGGCCTTGACCATGCTGCGTCGTAACCTCAGGCGCATAGCGCTCCTCGGGGTGGAACGGAGGGGGATCCCCTATTACGTACATGGCGGAACGTACCGTGATCAACTGGTTTCGCCTAGATGCGTCGGCGCTCAGATTCAAGAAAAGTTACCAAGCCGACCCTGACAGGGTTTTCTCAGGGTCGGCTCGGGAACGGTTCGGTTCCGGTCGTTCGTTTGAAGAGACGAAGAACACCGATTCGGGGAGAGGCATCGTGCACCGTTCGAGAAACCACAAGATAATCGCCGGGGTCTGCGGCGGGATCGCGGAGACCCTCAACATGCCGCCCACCCTCGTCCGGGTGTTCTGGCTGTTGCTCTCGCTCATCCCCGGCCCCCTGTGGGTCGCCTACGTGCTCATGTGGATCTTCGTCCCCAAGGCGCCGGCGGTCCGTTACTGAGGTCGCGGGGCGCCCGCAGGCCTACTGGTCCTCAGGGCGCCCGCAGGCCACCACCGAGCCCCCGGGCGCCCGCAGGCCGCCGATGAAAATAGGCTGGGGGCATGAGGCGACGCCCACTGTCCCTGGTCCAGGACGACCTGGTCGACTACGAGAAGGCGATGGAGCGGATGACCGACCTGGTCGGTCGGCGGCAGCGCGACGAGCGCTCCGACACGCTCTGGTTGCTCAGCCACCCGCAGGTCTACACCGTGGGCAGGCGAACCCCTGAGCGGCACCTGCCCGACCCCGCTCACGGCATTCCCGTCGTGAGCACGGGTCGCGGCGGGCAGCTCACCTACCACGGCCCCGGCCAGCTTGTCGGATACCTGGTCGTCAAGCTCGGCGAGGACGAGGGGATCGTCGACTACGTCCGCGAGGTCGAGCTGAGGCTCGTCGCCGCGCTCGGCGCGCTGGGCGTCCAGGCCGAGCGCCGCGACACCCCGCCGGGCTCGGAGCTGCTGACCGGGGTGTGGACGGCCGGGACGGGACGCAAGATCGTCTCGATCGGCATGCGGCAGAGCCGAGGTGTCACCAGTCACGGGTTCGCCCTCAACGTCGACGGCGACCTCACCCCGTGGGGCTGGGCGGTGGCCTGCGGCATGCCCGACGTCGACATGACCTCCATGGGGCGCGAGGCCCCCGCCGCCGCGGCGATGGACCGGGTCCGCGCGGCGGTGGCGGAGGCCTTCGAGGCGAGCTGACCGGCTCTCCGGGGATCTTCGAGCGGGCCCGCGTTCGCGCGGACCGGCTCTCGGGGGTACGCGTTCACGCGGGCCGGTTTTTCGGGGGTACGCGTTCGCGCGGGCCGGTTTTTCGGGGGTACGGGTTCTGGCGGTGACCGGCCCGGTCTCGGGGAGCGGGCCGGTCACCTCGTGCTCTCGGGGCGGAGGTCAGCCGATCGGCTCCTTGCCGGCTGGATCGGCCGTGCCCGCCGGGTCGAACGCCTCGGCCATGTCGACCGTGCGGCGCGGGCCGGTGAACCAGTGCCTGGCCGACAGCGTCCACCACAGGCCCACGGCCAGCACCATCACGCCGACCACGATCGGCGCGTAGTTGACCGCGGTCCAGGTGAAGTCGTCGCTGAACGGCACGGCGGCCGGGACCAGCGGCATGATGAAGTAGATCGAGACGACGAAGATCTCGACGATGGCGATCCAGCACATGACCTTGTACTTCGACCCCAGCGTCCAGGGCCCCGGCTGGAACCGGTCGCCCATCCGCAGCCGGAGCCAGATCGGGATCGCGAAGGCGATGTAGAGGCCGATGACCGCCACCGACACGACCGCGTAGAAGGCGAGCGGCAGACCGCCGGGGGCCTCGTACAACGCGGGCAGGGTGAGGATCAGCGCGGCCGTGCAGCCGAAGACGATCGCGTTGACGGGGGTCCGGTTGCGGTCCACCCTCGACCACAGGCGCCAGCCGGGGATGGCTCCGTCCCGGGAGAAGGCGTAGGTCATCCGGGACATCGAGGTCACGCAGCTCATCCCGCAGAAGAACTGGCCGATGGTGGAGATCGCGAAGATCGCCGTGGCCAGGTTGCCGGGGAGCGCGCTGTCGAAGATGGCGCCGACGAAGCCGCCCGCCTCGTTGACCGCGTCCACGTCGGTGGCCGCGAACAGGAAGGCGAGCAGCAGGACCCAGCCGCCGATCGCCGAGTAGAAGATCGACTGCCACAACCCCCTGGCGGCGGCGGTGGAGGCGCCCTGGGTCTCCTCGGACACGTGCGCGCACGCGTCGAACCCGGTGATCGTGTACTGGGTCAGCAGGAAGCCGAGCGGCAGCACGTAGAACCAGTACGACGAGTCGGAGAAGCCGGAGTTGTTGATCGTCTCGGTGAAGACGAACGACATCGACTGGTGCGAGTCGGGGCCGAAGACCAGGATCAGCACGACCACCGCCGCGCCGAACACGTGCCACCACACCGAGACGTTCTGCAGCGTCGCGATGAGCCGGTGGCTGAAGATGTTGATCAGGGCGTGCAGGACGAGGATGACCGCGAACAGGATGAACGCGTTGGTCAGGCTGGGGTCCCAGCCGGGGAAGAACCGGTTGAGGGTGATGTTCAGGAAGGTCGCGCAGCCGTAGTCGACCGAGGCCGTCACGGCGATCAGGCCGATGAGGTTGAACCACCCGGTGAACCAGCCGTGGATCGGCTTGCCCATCTTGGCGGCCCACCAGTAGATGCCGCCCGCGGTCGGATAGGCCGAGACCAGTTCCGACATGCACAGCCCGATGATCAGAATGAAGATCGAGATCAGCGGCCACCCCCACGCGATGGCGACGGGGCCACCGTTGTTCCAGGCCTGGCCGAACGTGGTGAAGCAGCCGGCCAGGATGGAGATGATCGAGAAGGAGATGGCGAAGTTGGAGAAGCCGCTCCAGGTTCTGGAGAGCTCCTGCTTGTATCCGAGTTCGGCGAGGCGCTTCGCGTCCTCGTCGACCGCGTCGACAGATGTTGGCTTGGTCACTCAAGCCTCCTTGCGTGGTGGTGCGGGGGGTGGGGAGATCCGGGGCTCGCGCCCCGGACGTCGTCGACGAGCCGTCCGAACCCCGGGTCGTCCAGGTCCCGTACGGCTTGCGAGAACTTGTCGGCCGCCTCCGCCTCGTAGTCGAAGTCGGCGTCGGCCGCCCGCTCCTTGAGCAGCCCGTGGTGCACGGCGAACCAGAGCGTCCAGGTCAGGTTGGACATGATCAGGTTGAGCCGGACCCTGGCGGTGAGCCGCCGGTCGTCGGTGCCGAAGTAGGCGCGGGCCAGCCGGACGGTGAGGTCCGGGTCGTAGTCCGCCTCGGCCGCGATGTCGCCCAGCTCGAAGGCCGGGTCGTTGTTCCCGGAGAGCTGGTAGTCGACGATCCTGACCTCGGTGCCGCAGCGGATGAAGTTCTCCGGCAGCAGGTCGTTGTGGCACGGCACCGTGGGCAGCGGATCGGCGGCGAGCGCCCGTTCGATCTCCGCCGCCGCGGGAAGACGGTCCTCGTAGCCGTCGGGTGTGCCCAGTTCGTGGGTACGGCAGAGGGCGAGGAACTCGTCGAGCTTGCGGAAGATGGAGAAGTCGTTGACGAACCTGGGCCCGGCGTGCAGCCGCCGGCAGGCCGCCGCGATGGGGCCGGGAATCGTCCGTACGGTGTGGGCGTCCAGGGTGACGCCGTCGAGATACTCCAGGACCAGCGCGCCCGGCAGCCGGTGCAGCACCCTGGGCCCGACCCCCGCGTCCGCCGCGTGGACCGTGTTGGCGATCTCCTGGTCGAGCGGTATGCCCAGTCCGGCCTCCGAGACCCGGGGGTCCAGCACGCGCAGCAGCCATCGCCGCCCGTCGGCCGTGGTGAGACGGGAGATCCGGTGGCTGAGCCCACCCTTGATCAGAGTCTCGGTCACGGGCTGGTCGGCCCATTTACGGACGTCCGCTAGAGGATCTGGCATGCCGCCCTCCTTTGGCCTACCTTCATACCATTGATCCGATTCTGTGGACTAGTTGTTACAGAGGGGTTGCGCGCTTTGAAACTTCCCAGCTCCGCGCGAGCCGTCGTGATCGGCGGCGGGGTGGCCGGTTGCAGCGTCGCCTACCACCTGGCGAGGCTCGGCTGGACCGAGGTGATCCTCGTCGAGCAGCACGAACTCACCGAGGGGACCACCTGGCACTCGGCCGGATTCGTGGGCCAGCTTCGCTCCACGGTCACCCAGACCAAGATGATCATGTATTCGGCCGGTCTCTATCCCGAGCTGGCCGAGCTCACCGGGCTGGACCCGGGTTGGCACGGGGTGGGCGGCCTCCGCCTGGCCGCCACGCCCGAGCGGGTGGAGGAGTCGCTGCGGCTGGCCGGGGCCGGGGAGACCTACGGCCTGGGCCTGGAGGTGATATCCGGCGCCGAGGCCAAGGAGATGCTCCCGCTGCTGCGCGCCGACGACGTGCGGGCCGCGCTCTGGCTGCCCGGGGACGGCTGGCTGGACCCGGCGCTGCTGGCCAGGGCGCTGGCGGCCGGGGCGCGGAAGCTGGGTGTGCGAATTCACACCGGGACCCGCGTGACGGGAATCGACGTCGCGGGGGGCGCGGTCACCGGGGTACGGCTCGCGTCGGGGACTGGGGACTCCGGGGACTCCGGCGACTTCGAGGAGTGGTCGGTCCAGGCGGAGACCGTGGTCGTCGCGGCCGGAGCGGCCAGCGGGCGGGTCGGACGGCTGGCCGGTGTCGACATTCCGGTCGTTCCAATCAAGCACCAATATGTCACCACCGAATCATTCGGGGTTCCGTCGTCCATGCCTACGGTGCGGGATCCGGACAACATTGTCTATTTCCGTGAAGAAAACGGCGGGATTTTGGTAGGCGGATATATCCGGAATCCCGAGATATGGGACACGACTACTCCGCTGGATGAGCCGCGGACTGTCTTTCCTCCGGATATGCCGAAATTTCAGGAATCGTGGGAATCGGCGGTGCGGCGGGTTCCCGAGCTGGCCCGTACCGGGATCACGAAGGTCGTGCACGGCCCCGAGGCGTTCACCCCCGACGGCGAGTTCCTCCTCGGCGAGACCCCGGTCCGCGGGCTGTGGGCGGCGGCCGGTTTCTGCGTCCACGGCCTGGCGGCGGCCGGGGGCGTGGGCAAGGTGATGGCCGAGTGGATCGTGGACGGCGCGCCCGAGTACGACATGTTCGGCATGGACCTGCGGCGTTTCGGGGCCCACGCCCGCTCCACGTCGTGGACCCGCGCCAAGGCCCTGGACTCGTACTCGAAGTACTACGACATCGTCTACCCCGGCGAGGAGCGCACCGCCGCCCGGCCGCTCCGCCGCTCGCCCGCCTGGGTACGGCACGTGGAGCTGGGAGCGGCGTTCGGCGAGAAGTCCGGCTGGGAACGCGTCAACTGGTACGAACCCGGCGGTGCTCCTCCCCCGGGGGACCCTAGCCCCCGCCCGGACGGCTGGGCGGGCCGGATCTGGTCACCCGCCGTGCGTGAGGAGTGCCTGGCCACCCGCGACGCCGCCGGTCTCTTCGACCAGACCTCGTTCTCCAAGCTGGAGGTGTCGGGGCCCGGGGCGCTGGAAGGGCTGCAGCGGGCGTGCGCGGGGCAGCTCGACAGGCCGGTGGGCTCGATCGTCTACGCCCAGCTCCTCAACGAGCGCGGTGGCATCGAGGCCGACCTGACCGTCACCCGCCTGGCCGAGGACCGCTTCCGGCTGGTCACCGGCACCGCCTTCGGCGTCCACGACGCCTCCTGGCTCCGTGGCCAGGGCCTCGACGTCCGCGACGTCACCTCGGCGCACGCCTGCTACTGCCTGTGGGGTCCACGGGCACTCGACATCCTCGGTTCCGTCTCCGGCGACGACCTGACCTTCGGCTACATGAGGGCCAGGGAGATCAGTGTCGGGAACGTCCCGGTGCTGGCCCAGCGGGTGACGTTCGTCGGCGAGTTCGGCTGGGAGCTGTACTGCCCGTCGGAGTACGGGCTGACGCTGTGGGACACGCTCGTGGAGGCGGGCACGCCGTACGGCATGCGCCCGGCCGGGTACCGCGCGATCGACTCGATGCGCCTCGAGAAGGGCTACCGCGTCTGGGGCATGGACATCACCCCGGAGACCACCCCCCGCGAGGCGGGCCTGGGCTTCGCGGTCGCCCGCGACAAGGACTTCCTCGGCCGCGCGGCCCTGGACGCCGCCCACCGTCCCGCACCGGCCGGGCCGGGCACACCGGACGCGGCCACGGACGCGATCGCCGGTGCCGGTGCCGGTGCCGGTGCGGGGGCAGACGTGGTCGCGGAGGCCGGTGCGCCCGCGCGACGGCTGTTCTGCCTGGTCCTGGACGACCCCCGCCAGGTCTGCCTCGGCGGGGAGCCGGTCCGCGCCGGTGGCCTGCCCGCCTCGCGGGTGACCAGCGGCGGGTACGGCCACCGTGTCGACCGCTCGATCGCCTACGCCTACCTGCCGGAGGGCACCGCCCCCGGCGACCGCGTGGAGGTCGGCGTCACCGGCACCTGGGTGGGCGCCGCCGTCACCACGGAACCCCTCTACGACCCGTCCTCGGAACGCGTCCGGCGCCTGCCGTCCTGACCGTCCCCCAGGAGGTTCCGCCGGATCCCGGAGGGCGCCGTACGCCGGTCGGCCGGGGTCCACCCGGCTTCACGGCCCCTCCGCAGCCCCTCCGCGGCCCCTTCACGGCCCTTCGTAGCCCTTCGCGGGTCCGGCGGCGGGCGAGCGACATCCGTCCCTGATTTCCCATAGGTCCCGTCATGGACCTGTGTATCGGCCATCCTGTGACCTGGAGACCGGCGTCAGGTATACCCCCCCGGGGTTGCTGAAAAGGTGGTGGTGTGGCACTGTGGTCGAACGAGTAGATACCCCCCAAGGGTATTAGGAGGGATGGTCGAGATGAACGGCGCGATCAAGGTGGGTGCGTACGCGCTGGGGCTGGCCGTGGTGTTCGGCGGGGCCCTGGGGGCGGGCCGGATGGCCGGACCGGTCGGACCGGCGGGAAGCGCGCAGGCCGAGAGCTCTCGCGGCACCGGCGCCGGAACCGAGCGGGGCACGGGTCAGGACGCCGGAGCGGGTGCGGGCCACGGCGGCCATCAGAGCGCCGGGCAGGAGGCCGGGCGGGAGGCCGGGCCAGAGACGGCTGCCAAGAAGGCTCTGACCCTTCCCGCGGGGCTCCAGGTCTCCCAGGGCGGATACACGCTCATGCCGGAGACCGACGAGGTCAAGGTGGGCAAACGGACCGATTTCCGCTTCTCGGTGATCGGCCCCGGTGGGTCCCCCGTCACCGGCTTCACCACCCAGCACGACAAGAAGATGCACTTCATCGTGGTCCGCCGCGACCTGACGGGTTTCCAGCACCTGCATCCCACCCAGCTGGGAGGCGGGGTCTGGTCGGTCCCGCTCGACCTCCCCGCCGCCGGGGAGTACCGCGCGTTCGCCGACTTCGCCCCCGAGGGCGCGCAGCCCCTGACACTCGGCATGGACCTGTCGGCGGCGGGCGACTACCGGCCCGAGCCGCCCGCGATCCCGGCCGAGACCGCCAAGGTGGGCGACTACACCGTCACCCTCGCGGGAGATCTCATCCCCGGCCGTACGAGCATGCTCACGCTCTCGATCGCCAAGGACGGCAGGCCGGTCACCGACCTGCAGCCCTACCTGGCCGCGTACGGACACCTGGTCGCGCTGCGTGACGGCGACCTGGCCTACCTGCACGTGCACCCCGACGGCGCGCCCGATGACGGGCGCACCGCGCCCGGCCCGAACATCACCTTCTACGCCGAGGTGCCGAGCGCGGGGACCTACGGCCTCTATCTGGACTTCAAGCACGCCGGGACCGTGCGCACCGCCGTGTTCACCGCCGCCACGAGCCCGGATCCCGAGGGGAGCACGGCCACGGCCCCGTCCGGGGACGGCCACGGGCACAGCCACCAGCCGTGAAATACCCCATAGGGGTTACGTGTTCTCATGAAGGGGAGAGATATATGCCTGGACACACCCCGCGCCGGGGCGAGGGACGGGCCCGCTCGCGGGCGACGGCGGGGTTTCCGGCCGTCGAGGACGCCGAGACGGTGGCGGCTCAGGGCCGCGTACGACGACAGAGACAGAGCCAGAGACAGAGAAGGCACGAGGAGAGGCCGTGACGTCCATGACCACCGGCGAAGCACCCGCCCACGGTGAGATCGAGCTCGCCATCGGCGGCATGACCTGTGCCTCCTGCGCGGCCCGCATCGAACGCAAGCTCAACAAGCTGGACGGCGTGACCGCGACCGTCAACTACGCCACCGAGAAGGCGAAGGTCGCCTACCCCGCCGGAGTCACCCCCGAGGACCTGGTCGCGGAGGTGGAGAAGGCCGGATACACCGCCGAACCGCCCGCTCCGCCGGTGTCCGCCGAGGGGGACGGGACGGACGAGGAGGAGAGGGAGGGGGAGCGCGCAGGGCTCGCCCCCCTCAGGCAGCGCCTGATCACCTCGGTCGTGCTGTCGGTGCCGGTCGTCGCGATGGCGATGATCCCGGCGCTGCAGTTCGACAACTGGCAGTGGCTCTCCCTCGCCCTGGCCGGACCCGTCGTGGTCTACGGCGGGTGGCCCTTCCACCGGGCGGCCTGGACCAACCTGCGGCACGGCGCCGCGACCATGGACACGCTGGTCTCGCTGGGGACGATCGCCGCCTTCTCCTGGTCGCTCTGGGCCCTGTTCTTCGGCACGGCGGGCATGCCGGGCATGCGGCACGGCTTCGAGTTCACCCTGTCCGGGGGCGACGGCTCGGGGAACATCTACTTCGAGGCCGCCGCCGGGGTGGTCACCTTCATCCTCGCGGGCCGCTACTTCGAGGCCCGATCCAAGCGCCGCGCCGGTGCCGCGCTCCGCGCGCTGCTGTCGATGGGCGCCAAGGACGTCACGCTGGCCTCCGGGGAGATCGTCCCGGTCGGCGGGCTCACGGTGGGCGACCTCTTCGTCGTACGGCCGGGGGAGAAGATCGCGACGGACGGCGTGGTCGAGGAGGGGTCCTCGGCCGTGGACGCTTCCATGCTGACCGGCGAGTCGGTCCCGGTCGAGGTGCGGCCGGGCGACGCGGTGGTCGGTGCCACCGTGAACGCCGGGGGGCGCCTCGTGGTGAGGGCCACCCGGGTCGGCTCCGACACCCAGCTCGCCCAGATGGCCAGGCTGGTGGAGGACGCGCAGAACGGCAAGGCCGCCGTGCAGCGGCTGGCCGACCGGATCTCCGCGGTGTTCGTGCCGATCGTGATCGCGCTGTCCGTGGCCACCCTCGGCTTCTGGCTCGGTACCGGCTCCGGAGCCGCCGCGGCCTTCACCGCCGCCGTGGCGGTGCTGATCATCGCCTGCCCCTGCGCCCTGGGCCTCGCCACGCCGACCGCGCTGATGGTCGGCACCGGCCGGGGCGCCCAGCTGGGCATCCTGATCAAGGGTCCGGAGGCGCTGGAGTCGACCCACGGCATCGACACCGTGGTCCTGGACAAGACCGGCACCGTGACGTCGGGCACGATGACCCTCAAGGACGTCTTCCCCGCCGCCGGTGAGGAGCGCGAGGAGGTGCTCCGGCTGGCCGGGGCGCTGGAGGGCGCCTCCGAGCACCCGGTGGCCCGCGCCGTCGCCCGCGCGGCGGGCTCCACCGCCCAGGTCGAGGACTTCGCGAACGTCGAGGGCCTCGGCGTCCAGGGCGTCGTCGACGGGCACGCCGTGCTCGTCGGGCGGCCCCGGCTGCTCGCCGACTGGTCGCAGCACCTGCCGCCCGAGCTGGAGGAGGAGCTGGAGCGGGCACGGGCACGCGGGGAGACGGCCGTCGCGGTCGGCTGGGACGGGAAGGCCCGCGCGGTGCTCACCGTCGCCGACGCGATCAAGCCCACCTCGGCCGAGGCGGTCGCCGCGCTGCGCGCGCTCGGCCTGCGCCCGGTCCTGCTGACCGGCGACAACGAGACGGTGGCCCGTACGGTCGCCGAGGCCGTCGGCATCGAGGACGTGATCGCCGACGTGCTGCCCGCCGACAAGGTGGAGGTCGTCAAGCGGCTCCAGTCCGAGGGCCGCACCGTGGCCATGATCGGCGACGGGGTCAACGACGCCGCCGCACTCGCCCAGGCCGACCTGGGCATGGCGATGGGCACCGGCACCGACGTCGCGATCGAGGCCTCCGACCTCACGCTGGTCCGGGGCGACCTGCGGGTGGCCGCCGACGCGATCAGGCTGTCCCGCCGAACGCTGCGCACCATCAAGGGCAACCTGTTCTGGGCCTTCGCCTACAACGTCGCGGCCATCCCGCTGGCCGCGCTCGGGCTGCTCACCCCGATGATCGCCGGGGGCGCGATGGCGCTCTCCTCGGTGTTCGTGGTCAGCAACAGCCTGAGGCTGCGCCGCTTCAGGTGAGGGGCGCCCTGCGTGGGGCGTTCGGGTGAGGGTGCTCTGGTGGCGCGTTCGGGTGAGAGGCGCCTTGGTGGCGCGTTCGGGTGAGGGGCGTTTCGGCGGTGCGTTCGGGTGGGGGGAGTCCTGGCGGCGCGGGCGTTATGGTGGAGTCCGCGCGGCAGGGCGCACCCGGTCCGCGGGAAGGGCAGAGCCCACCTGAGCACCACACTGCTCATCGGCCAACCTCCTTTTCGGCCCGATCACGCGGACGTCGGGCGTGACGAAAGGGAGGCATCCGTGCCTGTTCGCCGTCTTCCCGACAACCCCAGCCTCGAATACCTGAGGAACCAGGCCAAGCGTCTCAAGAAGGCGGTCCGCGCCGCCGACACCGCCGCGCTGGAGCTGGTCGCCGAGTTCCACCCCCGCCCGTTCCCCGGCCTCCCGGCGCGGCCCGCTGGATCGTCACCGGTCGGAGGAGACCCGCGCTCGTTCCCCGAGTTCCGGGCGCGGTCCGCCGGATCGCCGCCGGTCGGGGGTCCGCGTGCGCGGGAGGGGTTCACGCTGGCCGATGCCCAGTTGACGGTCGCGAGGGCGTACGGCTTCGCGAGCTGGCCCCGGCTCCGCGCCCACCTCGACGTCCTCGCGCGGCACTCCCGCTCGCCCCACCTGGTGCCCCGGAGCGCGGACCCGGTCGCGGAGTTCCTCCGGCTGGCCTGCCTGCCGTACGGGAACGACGACCCGGCGCGCCGTCGTGAGGCGGCGCGGGCGCTCGCCCTGGATCCTGGACTCGCGGTCGCGAACGTCCACACCATGGCCGCGACCGGTCAGGCGGAGGCGATGGCCGCGACGCTGGCGGCCGACCCGGCCCAGGCGCGGGCCGAGGGCGGGCCGCACCGGTGGGAGCCGCTGCTCTACCTGGCGTACTCGCGGGTCGAGGGGGGCGACGCGCTGGAGACCGCCCGGGTGCTGCTCCGGCACGGTGCCGACCCGGACGCGGGATACCTGTGGGACGGGCTGACCTCGCCGTTCACCGCGCTCACCGGGGCCTTCGGCGGCGGCGAGCGCGGTGAGCCGCCGCACCCGCGCCCCATCGAGCTGGCCCGGCTCCTGCTGGAGGCGGGTGCCGATCCCAACGACGGCCAGACCCTCTACAACCGGGGGCTCGGAGGGTCCGGCCCCGACGACACCGAGCACCTGGAACTGCTCTTCGAGTACGGTCTCGGCCGGGGGGACGGCGGGCCGTGGCACCGGCGCCTCGGTCCCGCCCACGCGACACCGGAGCGGATGCTCCAGGACGAGGTGCTCGCCTCGGTCATCGCGCGGCGGCCCCGGCGCCTGCGGCTCCTGATCGAGCACGGCGCGGGTGTCGACGGCCCCGGCACCGGCCACCCGGTCTTCGAGGGCCGTACGCCCTACGAGCTGGCCGTGCTCGGCGGGAACGTCGAGGAGGCCGCGATGCTCGCGGAGGCCGGGGCGACGGGTTCCCTGGACGAGGTCGACCTGTTCCTGGGCGCCTGCATGCGCGCCGAGCGCCCGGACGCCGATCCGGGCCTGGTGGCCAGGGCCGTCGAACGCGTACCGCACCTGGTCAACCGGGCGGCGGCGCACGGAAACGTCGAGGCCGTGCGGCTGATGGCCTCCCTCGGGTTCGAGGTCGGCCTCGTGCGCCGGGCGTCGCCGCTGCACGAGGCCGCGTGGGCCGGGGACCTGCCCACGGTCAAGGCCCTCCTGGAACTCGGAGCCGACCCGTCCGCGCGCGACACCGAGTTCGGCGCCACGCCCCAGGGATGGGCCGAGCACGGGGGACGGCACGAGGTCGCCGCGTACCTCGCCTCCGTGTGACGTGACCGGCAGACGTGACCGGCAGGTGTCTCCCGGCGGCATGGACCGGTGTCCTTCGGCGACACGAGGGGGTATCTCCCGCTGACACGGACCGGTGTTCTTTGACGACACGGGCCGGTGTTTCCCGCTGACACGGACCGGTGTTCTCCGCTGACACGGGCCGCCTCCCGGGACGGTGAGTGCCGGGAGGCGGCCCGAGTCTTCGCGTCGGCGGCCCGCCAGGTCAGGGAGTCGGCGGGCCGCCAGGTCAGGGAATCGGGCAGATCCGATGACCGGGGCCCGGCGCCGCTTCCCCCCCGCCTCCCTCACCGGGGCCGTCGCGCTCCGACAGCTGGAGGATCTCTCCGACCGCGGCCTCGTCCGCGGTGTAGATGTGCGGCACGTCGACGAACACCCTCATCGACCCGCAGCCCACCGTGAGGCCGTCCGCGACCTCGCTCTGGATGCCGCGCAGCGGTACGTAGTTCAGATAGGACGTGAACACGTTCTGCGACCGGAAGGCGGCGGTCATGACGAGCCGTCCGGCACGGAGCCTGAAGGCCAGGCTGGTCAGGCAGGGCACCGCGTCCGGAGGCTCACCGGGGGCGGTCAGCGAGATCCAGCCGCTCTTGGTGTACGGCTTGGCGCGCAGCACGTCGGAGATCCAGCCGAGCTGGTCGACGCCGAGGAACTGGCGGAGTCGCCCTCCGTAGCTGTACTTGAACGGCGGGACGACCGACCGTTCGCTGAACTTGCTGGAGTACAGCGGGATCTTCCCGGCGTCGCCGTAGCATTTCAGCACCGGATCGTCCCAGGCCAGGCCGGTGACCTCGAACAACACCGCCGGAGCCTCGATGATCGGGCCGCGGTCGTCCAGGGCGGGCCCGCCGTTGTGTGTCACGTATCGCATCAGCCAGATCCACGTCTCCCCACAAGACGCGAATCTGAGGAGGTCGGACATTCAGGTCTCCACGTTGGGGAAATGGAAGGGGTTGTGTGGGAGCCGGCGTTGCCGGGAGACATTGGCGCGAACGTAGTAGACGAAATAGTGGACCAGCGCGAGCAGGCCGATGATCACCATCAGCAGAGCCGTGGTCGGCGCCGCCCCGATCATCCCGAGCACGCCGACCGCGATGTAGGAACTGTTGACCAGGGCCAGCATCATCACGTTGATCCCCGGCCAGGCCATCGGCGCGTACGTCTCCGGATAGCGGGGATCCACCGGCAGGTTGGGAGTCCAGCCGAGGGCCGAGAACTGGTCCTTGAGGTGGACCGCGTAGAGCAGGCGGAAGTTGTTGAGCGCCCGCGCGGTCCTCATGTGCGCGTTGACCGCCTCGATCAGTCGCAGGAAGGGCAGCACGCTGAGCAGCCCGAACGCGGCGACCATCGCGAACAGGTGCCAGGGGACGTTGTGCCAGGTGGTCAGCATGGCCGGGCTGACCACCTTCGCGCTCGCCAGCGCGACCGCCGCCGCGAACGGGGCGGCGAGCAGGCTCATGGACAGCCGGGTCATCTTGATGCGCTCGTCCTTGGCCGCCAGGTAGACCTGGTAGGTCCCGCTGAAGTCCACGGACACGAGGGCGAGGAATTCCCCGGGTGCCACGGGCAGCCCGTCCAGGGTCTCGGGTAGTGCTTCCGCGGTCATCCGCGGCGACATCTTCCGCATCGGGACCCCACTTTCGCCGGATAGTGGATTTTCCCGTAAGAAGATATTGACCCACTTGTCAGGAGAATGAGTGCGTTTTAACGACATACGTCTCAGACATCTATGCGATGTCCTCCGCGGGCGCGTCTTCCGCATTCGCCTCACGCCGGAGAACGGAACCGCCGTCCACCCCCCCGTGTCAGTGCCCCTCCGCCGCCCCGAACCCCTCGTCCAGCAGGGCCTCCTCCACGGAGGAGGCCATCGTGAAGTAGGTCAGGAGCCCGGTGGTGGCCATCATGTGGCGCAGCGTCCGGCTCACCCCGGCCAGCACCAGGCGGGTCCGGGTCTCCTGGCTCCTGCGCAGCAGCCACAGCAGTTCCGCGAGCCCGGTGGAGTCACAGAAGGTGAGCCCCTCCAGGTCGAGGATGAGCCAGGGCTCGACCTGGACCCGCGTGCCCTGAGACGCCTCGAAGGCGGAGAGGGTTTGTGGCGAGGGAGGGAGCGAGGTCACCGTGGAGAGCGGTGACCTCCCGTCCGGTGACCTCCCGTCCGATGGTCGCTCGTCCGGTGGCGGCCTGTCCGGGGAGAGGGGTGAGGGGCCGTCGGGGAAGAGCGGCGGCGGGCTTCCCGGGGGCGGCGGACTTCCGGGGGAAGGGGGCGGCGGGCTCCCGGGAAAGAACGGGGAAGGCGGCTCGGGCGACAGCGGTGACGGCGGCTCCGGGGGGAGCGGACCTCCTGCGGTGAGCGGGACTCCGGAGAGGAACGGTGTCTCCGGGAGAAGCGTCGCCTCCGAGAGGAACGGTGTCTCCGGGAGAAGCGGTGACAGGCCGGGGAACGCCGCCGTAGGAGTCGGGAGGTCGGAGGGCGGGTCGAGCGGCGAGGGAGTCGTCAGCTCGGGGAGTGAGTTGTCGGCGCTCATGCTCCAGGCCCGGATGATCTCTCTCCGGAAGGTCGGCGCGTAATCGTAGTCGAGCTCGCCGATCGCCCGGACCACGATGGCGCTTCCGCGTACACCGGCCGATATCGAGAGCGTGTTCACACCTTCGGGTGGCATGGAAAGACTCCTTAGACCCGCAGTTCACAGGGCGGGCGTTCCCTCCGTCTTACCAGGTATGCAGTTCTGGTCGCCCCGATGGCGGGGAATTACAGTGTACTTGCGTGATTTCGTCCTATCTGGCGGGTGGTGGAAGGAGAGCCGCCCGCTCGAAGTCCTGGCCAGCCGCGCATTCGTCCCGGAGGGACGGCCCGCCGCGCGGGCCGGGCCGTACCCGAGCGGACGGCCCGCCGGACCGGAACGGGACGGTCCGGCACGGGCACTGGAAAACCGGAAGGACCGGCCCCCCTGCCGAGGGACCGGCCTGCGCGCCCCGGTGACACCGGGGCCGGATGGATCGTGCGGGGTACGGCCAGGTCAGGGGCCGGGTCGCGGGCCCGAGGTGATCCGGGCCGCCGCCGTCGGCTGGACCGGGCGGGCGGGGGCGGACAGGTGAGGATGAGGTTCCGTACGGGATCGTGTCGCCGCTCCCGGTAGCCTCACCGCCCCCGGCGTTCTCGATGCCGGACGCCAGTGCATGCCGCGTTCGGACGCCGGGCGTGGTCCGATCTCCTTGCCGAGGCCCATCTGGTGGAGGAGCCACCCCAGGGCGCCTCCCAGGGCCACGACCCCCGCGCCGATCCAGAAGAAGGGGACGCTGGCGGCCACCATCGCCACCCCGGAGATCGCGAAGCCGGTGATGCAGACGATCGAGCCGGTCCAGCCCGCCACGGTGTGTCCCATGTCGTGCTCTTCGTGGATCTCGGCCAACTCCGCGAGGTCTTTCCTTATCCCCACGATGTCTCCTCCATCTGAAGCGCCTCCCTCCGCAGGCCGTGGCGGATCGCCGGGTGGCAGGCGCTAGGTTGAATCCGCTCGTATAATTTATCTCACGAGCTAAGTTTCTTAGATGGTAAGGAGACTTTGTGGTGGAACGCAAGTCGGAAGCCGGCGTCTCGCCGCTGGAGGTCCTGGCCCGGATGGACCAGCTGATCGCGTTGAGCCTGGTCGGGCAGCACACGCTCGCCGAGCGTCTCGGTGTCAACGTCACGGACCTGACGTGTCTGGGCTTCGTCCTCGGCGCGGGGGAGGAGGCGCTCACCGCGGGACGCCTCGCCGAGCTGGCCGGTCTCACCACGGGAGCCGTCACCGGGGTGGTCAATCGCCTGGAGAGTGCCGGGTACGCCCGGCGCGTTCCCGATCCCGACGATCGGCGTCGTGTCCGGATTGTCCCGGAAAAGGATTCGGCCGCCCGCATCGCGGTGGCGTACGAGCCCACCTACCGGCGGCTCACCGAGCTCTTCGAGAGCTACGGCCCGGAGGAGCTGGCCGCCATCTCCGACTGGTTCACGCGCGCCGCCGACGCCATGCGGATCTCTCTCGCCGAGATCCGCGAATCTCCGGCTCCCTGAGGCCGGACGTCGTGCCATGGCCTGGTCGCAGTGTCCGAGGTCCTACGTGTTCGCCGGCCGGGAGGGATGGGAGAAGCGCGAGGAGAGCGGGCGGAGGCGGCGACCCGGAAAGCGGGAGCGGCGCGCGGCCGGTCCCCGTCGAGCGGTTTCCCGTCGAGCGGTCATCCGCCGTCGCGGCGCGCGTTCTGCTTCGCGATTCCCTGGAGGACCTCGGTGACATGGGGCGCGCAGACCGGATCGCGGGAGTGCCTGCCGGAGAACCAGCGCGTTTCGATCACGTAGTCGGCCGGATGGCCGCAGAGACACTTGCCGGGAGCTCCGGCATCGGCCGGTACGACCGCCGTGCGGTGAGTCACCATGAGCTAACTTTAAACTCGTTTGACGCTTTTATGATATTTCCTCGCTCTTTTTACTAATAAATCAATTGATGCTGGCCCGGAACCGCTCCGCCCTCCGATACCCAGGGGCTCTCCGATACCAAGGACTCTCCGGCACCGAGGGCTCTCCGGGCCGGAACGAAGGGTGCGGGCGGTGGTTCACCCGACAGCGGCGGGCAGCGGTTCGGCGATCCGCGCGCCGGCCAGATCGGCGCTGACGGCGAACCTCCCCGACAGCCCGCTCACCTTCAGCAGCCCGCGCACCACCGGCGCCGGCGCGATCAGCCGCAGTGTGCCACCGTGCCGTACGGCCCTGCGCAGGGTGGAGAGCAGCACGGCCACCCCGCTGGCGTCCATGGCGGTGACCATGGACATGTCGAGGAGGAGCCGGTATCCCGGGCGGCCCAGCGCGGCCAGCAGGTGCTCGCGGAGCGCGTTGGCGGTGAAGATGTCGATCTTCCCTGCGACGTCGCAGACCATCCAGTCTGGGTGGGCGTGCGTGGACAGGTCCATGCGGACCTCCGATCGGCGGCCGCGGGCGTCAGCCCGTGGAGCGTCCGTTGGAATGGGCGGTGTGACCGATCGACGCCGCTGTGGCGATGTCGAAAGTGTGCCACACCGGGGTGCGTTTCCGTGGTGCCTGTTCGTTGTCGCCGACGTTTCCGAAGCCGGTGGTCCGCCTGTCACCGGTACCCGACCCGGCGAATTCGCTTTCCACCGGGCTCCGATCCGGCGAACCCGCTTTCCGGGGTTCGTTCTTCACGCAGGGCTCATCCGTCACGCGGGGCTCACCCGTTACGCGAGGCTCATCCGTCACGCAGGGCTCATCCGTTACGCGGGGCTCACCCGGCCGTCGGCGGGCCGGCTCCGAGTGCCGCCAGCGCGGCGGCCACCGCCGGGGGGCCGAGCGTCGCGGCTGGCACGTCGGCGAACTCCACGGTGCAGTCGGAGAGCCCGCCGATGGCCACGACCGCGCGGGTGCGGGCGGCCAGGTCGGGATCCGGGCCGAGCAACAGGGCGATGAGCCGACGCCGCCAGTCGCCCATGCGGGGCCCCAGGTCGAGATGGGCCAGGGTGGACAGGTCGCGCACCACCATCACGGTCACCTCCCGGTGCCGGAAGGTGATGTCGAAGTAGCCCTGGAGAAGATCGCGAGGGCTCTGCGGCGCGTTCGCCTCGGTGTCGGCCAGGAAGGCGTCGACGTCGTCGATCAGTGGCTGGACGATGCTGCGGAGCAGGTCCTCGCGCGAGGTGAAATGGTAGTAGAGCGCGGGTTTGGTGATCCCGAGGCGGTCGGCGATGTCGCGCAGGCTCGTCTGCTGCACGCCCTTCTCGGCGAACAACTCCCTCGCGACCGCCTGGATGCGTGCCTTGGTGTCGGACGGCCTCGCCACCTGTCGCTCTCTCCTGTCCTCGTGCCGGACCTCCCGTACGCGCGGGCGTCCTCGTGCTCGGACCAAGGGTACCGGCACGGCGAAGGAGACTGACTTAACGATAGGTAAGTGCTCGTGGGAGGGCGCCGACGGGATCGACGTCACCTTCGAGACGGGCGCCCCACGCATTCGGCCTGACGATCGGTGCCGACGACGTCCACTCGAACGTGCGCGGCCTGGCCGGGTTCCGGCGTACGGGTGTGCGCCCGCACGACACGATCGAGCTCAAGGACCACTCCCGCCGGGAACGGGCCGGGCGTGAACAGGCGTGTGAGGCCGGGCGGAGCCGGTCATCCGAACCACCAGCGTGTCGCCGTCCTGCCGTCCGTGCCGTAACCGAAGGCGCGCGTGGGCGTGACCTGGTAGAAGCCGTACTCGGGTGAGCCGGGAAGGCTGTCCTCGTAGACGGAGCCGTCGCGTACCGCGAACTCCCACCCGTACTTCTCCCCGAAGGCGGCGGCCACCCGCCGGAGATCGTCCTCGTCCCGCCCCCGGGTGGCCCTGCCCTCGACCACGAGGTCGAGGGTCTCGCCCGCGACGGTGATGACGCAACTGGGGTTGCCCGCGAGGTTCCTGGCCTTGCGGGATCCCGGGCGGGTCGCGATCCAGGGCGCGTCGCGGGCCCAGACCGGCATCACGGGCATGGCGTGCGCGCGGCCGTCGGGCCACACGGTCGAGATCCAGGCTTTCTGCGCGGACTCCAGGCACGCCCGCGCCTCGTCCCACGGTTTGATCGTCGCTTCGTCCGTGCTGATCGGTGTCGCGTCGGCCTCGCCGAACAGGAGCTCGGCGACGGGTGTCGTCCCGGTCGTCGCGGGTCTGCTCATCCTCGGGGTCCTGACTCCTCGTCGGGTGACGGTCGATCGGGTGGTGCTCAGGCCTCGTACTCGTCGTGCAGGCGCCACCACGCGTAGGGCCCGCTCTGTGGCCGGTCCTCGGGGGAGTCCTCCCAGGTCTCCTGCCGGCCGAACGGCGTCAGGTCGAGGAAGGTCCAGCCGCTGCCGAGCCGCTCGACTCCCCGCCCCGAGGTGAAGTAGGTGCGGTAGACGGTGTCGCCGTCCCGGAGGAAGACGTTCAGCGCGAACCCGTCGTCCGCTCCCATGTCGTCGTTGAAGTCGTTGCCCAGTGAGGAGAACCACGGGATCGTCCAGCCCATGCGCTCCTTGAACGGGATGATCTCGGCCAGCGGGCCGCGGGACACCAGGACCAGGGAGGTGTCGCGCGCGTGGAGATGGCTCAGATGCCCGACGTTGTCGGTGAACATCGAACATCCCGGACAGAAGGCGTCGCCGCCCAGCCACATGAAGCTGTAGACGATGAGCTGGCGTCGCCCGTCGAACAGGTCGAGCAGGCTCACCGGCCCGTCCGGGCCCTCGAACACGTATCCGCCGCCGTCCCCTTCCTCGCCGTCTCCGCCGACCCTGACCATCGGCATCCTGCGCCGCTCCGCGGCGAGCGCGTCCAGCGCGCGGGTGTGTTCCTTCTCCTTCACCAGCAGTGCTTCCCGCGCGGCCTGCCACTCCTGGGCCGAGACGACCTGGGAACTGTTCACGACGTGCCCCCCTCGGTTGGTTCCTTCAAGGAACTGACTGGGGAGACGGTAACAGGAGAACGTTCCTTAAGGGAACCCTCTCGCCTAGACTGCCCTCATGCAGCGAACCCGATTCGGTGACATGGCCTGCTCGATCGCCCGAACGCTGGACGTCATCGGTGAGCCCTGGTCGCCGCTGATCCTGCGGAACGTCTATGTCGGCATCAGCCGCTTCGACCAGATCCAGCAGAGCCTGGACATCTCACGCAAGGTGCTCACCGAGCGGCTCAAGTGGCTGGTCGAGAACGGCGTGCTGGAGCGGAGGGAGTATTCGAGCCGGCCGCCCCGCCACGAGTACACGCTCACCACCAAGGGCCTGGAGCTGTGCGACCTGCTCCTGGTGATGGTGCGCTGGGGCGACCGGTGGACGGCGGGCGAGGCCGGTCCGCCCGTCCTCTACCGCCACCACGCCTGCGGTGAGATCAGCCACGTCGAGCTGCGCTGCGCGGTGTGCGACCGGCCGATGGGCGCCGCCGACGTCGACGTGCTGCCCGGCCCCGGTGCCGGGGCCCCGGCCGGGGCGTCCGATCAGGCCGGTACGGACCGGTACGAGCACGCCGGGCCCTGAGGGGCCCCGCAGGGGCGTCCGATCAGGCCGGTACGGACGAGGTACGAGCGCGCCGGGCCCCGAGCCGCGCCCGCCAACCCGGGCGCCGGACGCGGGCGCCGGACGCGGCCGGCGGATCCGTGCGGGCGTCAGTCGTTCTTGAAGGGGTCGTGCTCGGCCAGCAGCTTGTCCAGCCTGGCCTGGTCGACGCGGCTGACGACGGAGGCCTCCTCGTTCCGGTCCCGGACGCACTTGGCGAGCGTGAACGTCGACGTCACCACGTAGAGCAGCCCGAGCCCCATGAAGGACCGGACCCAGGTGGTCACGGGCAGGTAGGCGATGCCGATCCCCAGGGCCGCCACGGACAGTCCGAAGGAGATGACGGCCTGCGCGTAGAAAGCGGTCGTCGTCCTGTTTTTCGCCGGTCGTGTCGTCATGCGCACCATCGTCGCGAGGATCCGCTCCGGGATCGTGAGCGCCGCTACTTAGTTACCGGTGAGTACGACGGCCGCGGCCCTCGGCGCGAGGCAGGTTCTCAGCGGTGGGTCAGGCCCTTGGCGGTGAAGCGGATCCCCAGCGGTGGCCCGGTGCCCGTCAACCGTCCGGGGCGGTCGCGCGGGCGAGGAAGAGGGCCCGCTCGCGCTCGTTGCGGGTGAGCCCGGCGGCCCGTTCGAACTCCTCGCGCGCCTCGTCGAGGCGGCCCAGCTTCACGAGCAGATCACCCCGTACGGCGGCCAGCAGCGGGTAGCCCTTGAGCGCGCGCTCCGTCACCAGCCCGTCCACGATCTCCAGGCCGCGTTCCGGGCCGTACGCCATGCCCACCGCGACCGCGCGGTTCAGCTCCACCACGGGGGAGGGGGCGACGTGGGCGAGCACCCGGTACAGGGCGGCCATCCGCTCCCAGTCCGTGTCGCCGGCGGACGGCGCGCGGGCGTGGCAGGCGGCGATCGCGGCCTGCAGGCCGTACGGGCCCAGCGTGCCGAGCCCCTCGGCGCGGGCGAGCGACTCCAGCCCCCGGCGGACGAGCAGCCGGTCCCACAGTCCCCGGTCCTGGTCGAGCAGCAGGACCGGCTCGCCACCCGGTCCCGTCCTGGCGCGGGTGCGGGACGCCTGGATCTCCATCAGGGCGACGAGGCCGTGCACCTCTGACTCCCCCGGCATGAGACCCGCCAGGATCCGGCCCAGGCGCAGCGCCTCCTCGCAGAGCGAGGGGCGCATCCAGTCGTCACCGGAGGTCGCCGAGTAACCCTCGTTGAAGATGAGGTAGACGACCTCCAGGACGGACGAGAGCCGGTCACCCAGCTCGGCCGGGGCGGGCATCTCGATCCGTACCCGCTTCTCGGTGAGGGTGCGCTTGGCCCGGAAGATCCGCTGGCCGACGGTCGGCTCGGGCACCAGGAAGGCGCGCGCGATCTCCTCCGTCGTCAGGCCGCCGAGCAGGCGCAGGGTGAGCGCCAGCCGCCCTTCCGTGGACAGTACGGGGTGGCAGGCGGTGAAGAGGAGACGCAGCACGTCGTCGCCGATGTGATCGTCGAGGGCGTCGTCCAGCTCGGCCTCGGCCGACTCCCGGCGGATCTCCATGTCCCGGCCGACCTCTTCGAGCTTCCGTTCGTACCGGTTCCCGCGGCGCAGCAGGTCGATCGCCCGATGCTTGGCGGTGAGCATGAGCCAGGCACCGGGGTTATCCGGTACGCCTGTCTTGGGCCACTGCTCCAGTGCGATGACCAGGGCGTCCTGCGCCAGCTCCTCGGCCAGTCCGACGTCGTGCACCATCCGGGAGAGCCCCGCGATCACTCTCGCGGACTCGATCCGCCAGACCGCCTCGACCACCCGGTGAGGATCCCCAACCGTCATGCTCCCCGATCCAAGCACGTCGCCCCCGCCCGCGACACCGCCCGCGACGCCGGGGCGACACCGCGGGCGACGGCTTCACGCGGGGGCGAAGTCCTCCGGGCCGAAGACGCGGTGAAGGTCGCTCTCACCCTCCCAGCCCTCCCAGTGGTCGCGGTGGAGCCTCATGAAACGGGAGACCCACTCCATGGCCTCCTCCTTCGACCGGACCTGGTAAACGGCATAGCTGATCAGCTCCTTCGCCTCGGCGAACGGGCCGTCCGTGACGCTCAGCCTGCCCCCGGTGAGCTCGATCCGCGCGCCTTGCGTGCTCGGCGCCAGCCCGGCGGTGTCGAGCAGCACGCCCGCCCTGGTGGCCTCCTCGCCGAGCTTGGCGATGGCCTCCATCAGCTCGGCGGGCGGCGGGGTGTCGGGCCGGTGGGTGACCTTGAGGGTGGCCATGTATCGCATCGTGTTTCTCCTTGGTCCTGTTGTCTGCCGAAGGTCGTGTTGTCGCCGAAGGTCGTGTTGTCGCCGAAGGTCGTGTTGTCGCCGGACGGTCCGGCCGGGTCAGGCGTGCCGGGGCGCGGTGCGCCGGTAGAGGTGGAGCGATAGGGCCGAGAGCCATCCCCAGATGACCACGATCCCGGTGACGAAGGCCAGGTTGGCCCAGACGGCGCCCCCGCCGCTCGCCATGGCGGCGAAGGTCACGAGGAACAGCGCGCCGGTGAGCCCCGAGCAGACGGCCCATCCCGTACGGCCCTCCGCCGCGAACCGGCGGCCGATGACGAAGCAGGCGGCGATCACGCACAGGAAGCCGACGGCGCCGCAGGCGAAGTGGAGCATCCCGTGCCAGCTGACCGGTCCCGGGCCCTCGGGCGTCCCGGCGGGGAAGCCCATCCCCGGGTCCGCCCTGAAGATCCCCGCGCCGACCAGGCTCACCCCGTACGCGCCGACGAGCCGGGGAGCCCAGGTCGCCCCGCGCCCCGGGAGCAGAGCCCGGCGCAGGCCGGCCGCGCAGGCGACGCTCGCCAGGCCGGCGACGACGAGGTTGGCGATCTGGATCCAGCCGGGGCCGCCGTTGGCGAGCATGCTCCACGCGTGGCGGGTGAGGTCGAAGCCCTCCCGGGTCAGCGCCTGGGCGAGGGACACCGCGATGTACAGCGGCCCGGCGATGACGCCGTAGACCAGGAGCGACCTGGTGACGCTCGTCCGGGGGTCGCGGGCCACCGTGTTCGCGGTGCTCGTCGTCTGCTGGGCCATGGCCTTCTCCTCACGTGTCCCGGGCCGGTTCCCGTGTTCCTCCCGGCCCTCTGACCACGCTTCGAACGGGCTCGGCCCGATTCGACACGGCGCCCGGATTTCTTTCGAGATTTTTTGGAACCGATGTCCCCGGGGTGACCTCCGCCACTCCGAGCTGCGAGAACAAGGGTTCGGGTGGAGGGATCACGATCCGTGGTGGGGGCGCCCCGAGGCTCCGGAGGCGCGAGGCGGTGGCGCGAGCGCGAACCCCCGTGGGCGCCGGACTTCGTACCGCCGGGACGGCGTGGGATGATTTCCCCATCATGCCCGCGACGCCGCTCCTCCGCCTCGCCCGCGCGGCCGCCTTCGCGGCGGTCTGCCTGGGGCTGAGCGTGATGGCGCACGTCCTCGCGGGAGGCTCGGTCTCCGTGCCGGCCGCGACCGTGGCCCTGGTGCTCGCCTTCGCCGCCGCTCTCGCCGCTTCGGGGCGCGAGCGGACGCTGGCGGTGATCCTGCCGCTGCTGGCGGGCGCGCAGGCCGGGCTGCACGTGCTGTTCTCCCTCGCGCACGCCGCGTCCCCCGCCGAGATGGCCGAGATGATCGGGCATGCCCACTCGGGGCTGCTGCCCGGCCTGGGCATGCTGGTGGCGCACGGCTGGGCCGTCGGGCTGACCGCGCTGTGGCTGGCGCGCGGCGAGGCGGTGCTGTGGGCACTGCTCCGGCGGCTCGGCGTCCGGCTGCGCCGCGTGCTCATCGTGGTCGTGACCCCGGAGTACGCGTCCTTCCTCACCGCGGCCGCGATCGAGCCGGGAGTCCTCCGCCCGGCCGTGTTGCGCCACGTCGTCAGCCGGCGCGGCCCTCCCCGGATCGTCACCGCCACCTCCGGCTGACCGCCCAGGTCACCCGGGGGCGCGACTCGTTCCCGCACCCGCGCGTACGTACGCGCGGGCCCGCGCCGACGCGGCCTCCCGGCCGCTCGGCGGATCGAATCAGCGTGACAATCCCGGCCGCGTGCCCGGCATGGCCCTATCGAGGCGGCGTTCCGCCGCGGCCCGCCGGTCCGGCCAGAAGAAAGGCGTCAACGTGTCTGCTCGTCGTGTCAACCGTGCCGGAATCGACCTCGCCGTGATCGACCATGCCGGAATCGGCCTCGCCGTGATCGGCCGTCGTGGGGTCGGCCGCGCCGGAATCCGCCGTACCGCCTCCGCGGGTGTCCTGGTCGCGGCCGTGATGGTCCTGGGCGCGTGTGGTTCCCAGGGCGCCACGGCCCCGGCCACCGCCCCGAGTGCCGCCGCGCCCGCCGTACCCGCGGCCACCCCCGCCGCCGTCGCCGAGGTGACGATCACCGATCCGTGGGTGAAGACCGCGAAGAAGGGGATGAGCGCCGCCTTCGGCACCCTGGTCAACAACACCGACGCCGAGGTGACGATCGTCTCCGGCGCCTCGCCGCTGTCTCCGAAGATCGAGTTGCACGAGGTCGTCGACTCCAAGGGAAAGATGATCATGCGGCCCAAGGAGGGCGGGATCGTGATCCCCGCGAAGGGCACCCACCACCTCCAGCCCGGCGGCGACCACATCATGTTGATGGGCATCACCGAAGCGGTGAAGCCCGGCGCGCAGATCCCCTTCACCCTCACCCTCAAGGACGGCAAGACCGTGGAGTTCACCGCGGTCGGCAAGGAATTCGCGGGGGGCAAGGAGGACTACCAGCCCGGCATGGACATGGGAGACGACAAGGGCGACAAGGGCGACAAGGGCGACAAGGGCATGGACATGGGCGAGAGCGACGGCTGACCGGGAAGCGGGAAACGGAGAAGAACTCATGCGGGAACCCCGACTCAGCCGTAGGGGACTGCTCGCGGGAGGCGCCGCCACCGCGGTCGGCGCCCTCGCCGGGTGCGCCCCCGACCAGGCTGTCCCCCCGGTCGCCCCCCAAGCCGATCCCCAGGCCGCCTCGGTGGCATCCCCTGTCTCCGGAGGCTCCGGGGGTTCCGGGGGTTCCTTAACGGAACCCTTCGACGGGGTCCACCAGGCCGGGATCGCGACGGCGCCCCAGACGTACGGGGTGTTCGTCGGCCTGGATCTGCTGCCGGACACCGGCCGTGAGGCGCTGGTCCGGATGATGCGGCTGCTCACCGACGACGCCCGGCGGCTGACCCAGGGCAGGCCGGCCCTCGCCGACACCGAGCCCGAGCTGGCCGTCCTGCCCGCCCGGCTCACCGTGACCTTCGGGTTCGGTCCCGGCCTCTTCGCGGCGGCAGGGCTCGCCGACCGCCGTCCGGAGGCGGCGGCGCCGCTGCCCGCCTTCGCGGTCGACAGGCTCAGGAAGGAGTGGAGCGGCGGGGACCTGCTGCTACAGATCTGCGCCGACGACTCCCTCACCCTGACCCACGCCCTGCGCATGATCGTCAAGGACGCCCGTTCCTTCGCGAAGGTCCGCTGGACCCAGCGGGGCTTCCGGCGCGGCGCGGGCACCCAGCCCGCCGGGCAGACCCAGCGCAACGTGATGGGCCAGCTCGACGGGACCGTCAACCCGGCGCCCGGCGCTCCCGGGTTCGACCGGGCCGTGTGGGTGAGCGACGGCCCCGAGTGGCTGCGCGGCGGCACCACGCTGGTGCTGCGGCGCATCCGGGCGGAGATGGAGACCTGGGACGCCGTGGACCGGGTCGCCAAGGAGTTCAGCGTGGGCCGGCGTCTGGACAACGGTGCCCCGCTCACCGGGCGCGACGAGCATGACGTGGCCGACTTCGAGAAGCTCAACGCGATCGGCTTCCCGGTCATCTCCGAGCAGGCCCACATCCGCCGGGCCCATGTCGCCGACCCGAACCTGCGGATCCTGCGCAGGGTCTACAACTACGACGAGGGGCTCACCCCGGAGGGGCACGCCGACTCCGGGCTGCTGTTCGCCTCCTACCAGGCAGACGTCTCCCGGCAGTTCGTCCCGATCCAGCGCAGGCTGGCCGAGGCCGACCTGCTCAACGAGTGGACGACCCCGATCGGCTCGGCAGTCTTCGCGATCCCGCCGGGCTGCTCCCCCAGCGGCTGGATCGGGGACAGCCTCCTCACCTGACGGGGGCCGCCGTACGCCCGTGACACCCGTGGCGTCCGTGCCGTCACGGGCGTACGGCGGCCGCCCCTCGTTCCGCTGACCGGGTCCCCGAACCAGCGGGACCCGGTCAGGGGTTCGGCTGGATGATCGAGAAGCGCCCGCCCTGGGGATCGTTGAGCAGGGCGGACCGCCCGGCCGGGACGTCGTGGGGTGCCATCGCCACCGTGCCGCCCAGCTCGGCGGCGCGTGCGGCGACGGCGTCGCAGTCGGACACCGCGAAGGTGGCCGTCCAGCGGGCCGGGGTCTCGGCGGGCCACCGCTCGTCCATCCGGACCGTCCACCCGGCGGGCGTGCCGCCGGGTGCGCGCCACTCGGTGTGGGAGGCGGGGCCGGTGTCGCCCTTCCAGCCGAGCACCGTCCCGTAGAACGCCCCGGCGGCCTCGACGTCGCGTACGGTCAGCTCGCTCCAGCAGTACGCGCCCGGCTCGCCGACGACCCCGGCGCCGTGGAAGTCCTTGGCCTGCCAGAGCCCGGCCAGCGCGCCCTGCGGGTCGAACAGCAGCGCGAAGCGGCACAGTTCCCCGCTGTCCATCGGCCCCATGAACACCTGGCCGCCCGCGTCCCGTACGAGCTCGGCCGTGGCGTCGACGTCGGCGACGCTGACGTAGGTGGTCCAGAAGGCCGGTGTGCCGGGCGGCGCCTCGGCGATCATCGGCATCAGCGCGGCCACCGGACGGCTCAGGTCACCGTCGAGGGTCAGCGTGACGTGGCCCGCGACCAGGGGGTCGGGGTCGAGGTGCGCGTGCCAGCCGAACAGGCCGGTGTAGAAGGCCGTGGCCGCGTCCGGATCGGGCGCGTTGAGGTCCGCCCAGCAGAACGTTCCCGGTTCGTACGAGGTTCTCCCCGGCATGGCCGATTCCCTTCCCCTGCATTCCCCTGCATTCCCCTGCATTCCCCTGCATTCCTCTGCGTTCCTCTGTGTTCCCGCATGCCGCGCTCGCCCGGTGGCGGGCGCGCGGACCGAGACGGTCCCCAGACGCTACCGAACGAGACGTCCGGGACGGGTGCTTCGCGGGGTCACGTACCGGAGTGGGTGGAGAACCATGTCACCCACCGCCGTTGCCAGGGGGTCTCGACCGCACGGTGATGGTAGTGCTCACGCGTCCACTCGACGGCCTCCCGAGGGGGCAGGCCGGTGAGGGTGGCGAGGCAGGCCATGACGGTGCCGGTCCTGCCGACCCCGCCGCCGCAGGCGACCTCGACGCCGAGCCCCGATCGCGCCTGGTCGTGCAGGTGGACGATGGAGCGTGCGGCCGCGTGCCGGTCCACGGGCAGCAGGAAGTCCGGCCAGCGGATCCATTCGTGCGGCCACCGCAGAGCGTCCTGGTGTCGTTGCCGAAGGCGTGCGGAACCGAGATAGAGCGCGAAGTCGGGTGCCGGGCCGGTGGGAGCGGCATCGCGCAGTCCCCGGCCGCGAACCCTGACACCGTCGGGGAACCGGACCGCTCCGGTCAGTGATGCCGTCATGAGGTGATTGTCGCTCACCGCCGCCCCGTGGCGGGGCGTCACGCGCTCGCCCACCCGCTGCCGACCGCGCTTCCGGCGCCGGCGGGCGGACCTCGATCCGGGCCGGGGCATCGTCAGGCCGGGGCATCGTCAGATAGACATCCAATCCGACTTCCTCCCGTAATATCCAATATCCGATGAGTCGCAATCGATGGCTTTTGTGAAAAGCCGTGCCGGTAAAGAAAGTGGATCGCCGGTAATGCCATAATTTGAAAGATCGTGATTGCCGCGCGCCTAACGTTTCGGCTGCTGATGGCCTGGTTATCCTCCTAAAGCCGTGGTCAGGACAATATCGCTGCGGAAAGCTCGGCCCCCCGTTACTTAATTCGACACTATTTGTCGGAATTCTTGCGGGAGGTCGGCCTTGTTGTCCTGGACACGTGTGCGGAAGGGCTTCTTTGGGAGCGCCTTGTCCGGATTTACGGTGTGTGCGGTTGGCTTGGGACCAATGATGCATACCTCCTATGCCGAATCTCGCGGTGATGGCGACACCCCGTCTTTCGTCATCACGTGCGGCCCGGACAGCACCGGCCCGACATTGCGGCTGACCAGGGAGGCACGGCTCGACGGCGACCGCGCGATCGTCACGGTGCACGTCGCCAACACCGGTGACGTCGACGCGGAGGGGGCGAGTTTCGCCGAGGACCTCTCCGCCGTTCCCGGCGGCGAGACCGTGGGTGACAGCCGGGCGACCGCGGGCAGGTTGACCTACGAAAAACCCCTGCTCAAATGGGTGGGCGATGTGGCCGCCGGTGAGAGCGTCGACGTGCGGTACGCCGTCCGGGCGGCCGGTGACCGGATTTCCATCCCGACGGTCGACGCGCACGCGGGGCGGACCTGCCAGGGCATGACCTCCGGACCCAGGGCCGTCGGCACACCGGCCGGTGAGTCCGCCGACGCCGACGCCCCAGCCCCAGCCGCCGCCGACGTCCCGACCGACGCCGACGCCCCGGCCGACGCTCCCGCCGACACCCCGGCGGACGCCCCGGCCGACACGTGGGCACAGGCCGAGGAGACCGGTGCGGCGACCGCTCCGGCACGGAGGGGCACGCAGGGCAGGGCCGCCCGGCTGAAGGCCTCCCCGGAGGTCCTGACCGAGACCAGGCTGGCCCGGGCGGGCGCCAAGGCGGGTTCGCGATCGGCACGCCGAGCGCCGATCACCTTCTCCCAGCGCTACGTGAGCAACTACCGGGGGTCGGTGACCCGCGCGGCGAACTCGGTGGTGACCTGTTACCCCCCGCAGGTGGCCACCTGCGCCACCGTCCAGAACGGTTCGGGCAACAACAGCATCGCCGCCACGTTCATCGACGTGGACAGTGACGGGACGACGTTCAACTCCAGCACCGCCGGCCTCACGCTGTCGGCCGGCGCGCAGGTCGCCTACGCGCGGCTGTACTGGGGCGGCCGGGGCCAGACCACGACCGACACGACGGGCCTGCCGGCCGGCAACCGCATGGCCCCCGACATCAGCCTGCGCGGGCGGGTGCTGATCAAGGCCCCGGGCGACACCGCCTACCGGACGATCAACGCCTCGGCCGCCGACATCGGCGACACCCCCGACAACGTCACCGCGGACGGGATCGTCTACGGCGCCTCCGCGGACGTCACCTCCCTGGTGGCGTCGGCCGGCGCCGGCACCTACGCGGTGGCGAACGTGCAGGCCGCCCGGGGGTTCGACGGCCTCGGCGCGTTCGGCGGATGGTCGCTGGTGGTGGCCTACCGGGACTCGTCCCTGCCGTTGCGGAACATCTCGGTGTTCGACGGCTTCCTGGAGCAGCAGAACGGCACCCCGGACACCACGATCAACCTGAGCGGATTCCAGACCCCGACCGTCGGGGCCGTGAACGTCCAGCTGGGTGAGGTCGTCTACGACGGCGACAACGCGATCGTCGGCGACTCCCTGAGCATCAAGACCACCAACGGGCCGCTGACCGTGCTGAGCGACGCCCTCCACCCGGCGAACAACTTCTTCAACTCCACCATCGCCACGCTCGCCAACCAGGTGACCGACCGGAACCCGACCTACACCAACACGCTCGGGTACGACTCCAACATCATCGACGCGTCGTCGGCGTTCCGTAACAACGACACCTCGGCCCAGTTCACCTTCAGCACGGTCGGTGACGCCTACTGGCCCCACGCGTTCTTCACGCAGACCGACCTGCACCAGGCGAACATCCAGATGACCAAGGCCGCCCAGGTGGTCGGTGGCGGGACCCCCGCGCCCGGCTCGGTCGTCCAATACACCATCACCGCGACCAACACGGGAGACGACACCGCGATCGGGGTGCTGCTCTCCGACCCGATCCCCGCGAACACCGTCTACGTCCCGGGCACCATCGCCGTGGCGTCGGGACCCAACGCCGGCTCCAAGACGGACGCCCCGGGGGACGACCAGGCGCAGTTCGTCGGCAACCAGGTCAGCGCGCAGCTGGGAACCGGGGCGAACGCCACGAGCGGCGGCTCCCTGGCACCGGGCCAGTCCACCTCGGTGACGTTCCGGGTCACCCTCGGCCCCAACTCGCCCGGCACGACGGTGACCGACACCGCGACCATCAGATACTCCAGCTCCGACACGCCGACCCAGCAGGGAACGGCCAGCGCGAGCGCCTCGACGGTGGTCCCCGTGCAGGTCTCGTCGCTGGCGCTGCTGAAGACGGCCTCGCCGAGCACGGTGACGGCCGCGGGCCGGACGATCACTTTTTCGTACGCCGTCACCAACACCGGTCAGACCACCCTCACCGGGGTGGGGGTGACCAACACCGCGTTCTCGGGCTCGGGAGCGCCTCCGGTGATCACCTGCCCGGTGACGACACTGGCCCCGCAGGCGTCGACGACGTGCACCAGCACGTACGTGACCACGCAGGCGGATGTGGAGGCGGGCTCGATCGTGAACACCGCGAGGGCCACCGGCACCCCGCCGACGGGCACGGCGGTGACTTCGTCGCCGTCGACCGCGACGGTCACGATCCCGTCGGCTCCCAGCATCGCCCTGCTGAAGACGGCCTCGCCGACCACCGTGACGGCCGCGGGCCGGACGGTGACCTACTCCTACCTGGTCACCAACACCGGTAACCGGACATTGAACGGGGTGGGGATAACGAACACGGTGTTCTCGGGTACGGGGACGCCGTCGGCGATCACCTGCCCGGTGACGACGCTGGCCCCGCAGGCGTCGACCACCTGTACCAGGACGTATGTGACCACGCAGGCCGATGTGGACGCGGGCACGATCGTGAACACCGCGACCGCCTCCGGCACCCCGCCGACGGGTCCCGCGGTCACCTCCGCCCCGTCGACCGCGACGATCACCCTCACCTCGGCTCCCAGCCTGTCGTTGCTGAAGACGGCCTCGCCGAGCACGGTGACGGCCGCGGGCCGGACGATCACCTACTCCTACCTGGTGGTCAACGACGGGAACAGGACGCTGACCGGGGTGACCGTGGCGAACACGGCGTTCTCCGGCACCGGGACACCTCCGGTGATCACGTGTCCGGTGACGACGCTGGCTCCGCAGGCGTCGACGACGTGCACCAGCACGTACGTGACGACGCAGGCGGATGTGGACGCGGGCACGATCGTGAACACCGCGACGGCGTCGGGTACCCCGCCGACGGGCCCGCCGGTCACGTCGGCTCCGTCGACCGCGACGGTCACCCTCACCTCGGCTCCCGGCATCGCGCTGTTGAAGACGGCCTCGCCGACCACCGCGACGGCGGCCGGCCGGACGATCACCTACTCGTACGCGATCGTCAACACCGGCAACCGGACGTTGACCGGGGTGACCGTGGCGAACACGGCGTTCTCCGGCACCGGGACACCTCCGGTGGTCACCTGTCCGGTGACGACGCTGGCTCCGCAGGCGTCGACGACGTGCACCAGCACGTACGTGACGACGCAGGCGGATGTGGACGCGGGCACGATCGTGAACACCGCGACGGCGTCGGGTACCCCGCCGACGGGCCCGCCGGTCACGTCGGCTCCGTCGACCGCGACGGTCACCCTCACCTCGGCTCCCGGCATCGCGCTGTTGAAGACGGCCTCGCCGACCACCGCGACGGCGGCCGGCCGGACGATCACCTATTCGTACGCGATCGTCAACACCGGCAACCGGACGTTGACCGGGGTGACCGTGACGAACACCTTCTTCTCCGGCACCGGTACGCCGTCGGAGATCACCTGTCCGGTGACGACGCTGGCCCCGCAGGCCACGACGACCTGCACGAGGACGTACGTGACCACGCAGGCCGATGTGGACGCGGGCACGATCGTGAACACCGCGACGGCGTCGGGCACCCCGCCGACGGGCCCGCCGGTCACGTCCGACCCGTCGACCGCGACGGTCACCCTCACCTCGGCTCCCGGCATCGCGCTGCAGAAGACGGCGTCGCCGAGCACGGTGACGGCCGCGGGCCGGACGATCACCTATTCGTACGCGATCGTCAACACCGGCAACGCGACGTTGACCGGGGTGGGAGTGGTGGACACGTTCTTCTCCGGCACCGGTACGCCGTCGGTGATCACCTGCCCGGTGACGACGCTGGCCCCGCAGGCCACGACGACCTGCACGAGGACGTACGTGACCACGCAGGCCGACGTCGACGCGGGCTCGATCGTGAACACCGCGGTCGCCTCGGGCACCCCGCCCACCGGCCCGGCGGTGTCCTCCGCCCCGTCGACGGCGACGGTGACCGCCACGTCGGACCCGCAGCTGTCACTGCTGAAGACCGCCTCTCCCTCGGCCGTGGAGGTCGCGGGGCAGACGATCACCTACTCGTACATGGTCGTCAACACCGGTAACAGGACGTTGACCGGGGTGAGCGTGACGGACACGGCGTTCTCCGGCACCGGGACGCCTCCGGTGATCACCTGTCCGGTGACGACGCTGGTCCCGCAGGCGTCGACGACGTGTACGGGCACGTACGTGGCCACGCAGGCCGATGTGGACGCCGGTTCGATCGTGAACACCGCGGTCGCCTCGGGCACCCCGCCGACGGGCCCGGCGATCACGTCCGCTCCGTCGACCGCGACGGTCACCGGAGATCCGGCCGCCGGGCTGTCGCTGCTGAAGACGGCGTCGCCGGGCACGGTGTCGGCGGCGGGCCGGACGATCACCTACTCGTACATGGTCGTCAACACCGGCAACGCGACGCTGACCGCGCTGAGCGTGGTGGACACGGCGTTCTCGGGTACGGGAGCACCTCCGGTGATCACGTGTCCGGTGACGACGCTGGCTCCGCAGGCGTCGACGACGTGCACCAGCACGTACGTGACGACGCAGGCCGACATCGACGCGGGTGCGATCGTGAACACCGCGACGGCCACCGGCACCCCGCCGGTGGGCCCGCCGGTCACGTCCGCCCCGTCGACGGAGACGGTGACGGCAGCCCCGGCCCCCAGCCTGGAACTGCTGAAGACGGCGTCGCCGAGCACGGTGGCGGCGGCCGGGCGGACGGTGACCTACTCCTATCTGCTCATCAACACCGGTAACACCACGTTGACCGGGGTGAACGCGGTGGACACCTCCTTCTCGGGCACCGGGACGCCCCCGGTGGTCACCTGCCCGGTGACCACGCTGGCCCCGCAGGCCACGACGACGTGCACCAGCACGTACGTGACCACGCAGGCCGACATCGACGCGGGCTCGATCGTGAACACCGCGACGGCGTCGGGCACCCCGCCGACGGGCCCGCCGGTGGCCGCCGACCCGTCGACCGCGACGATCACGGCCGCCCCGGCCCCCAGCCTGTCGCTGCTGAAGACGGCCTCGCCGTCCACGGTGTCGGCGGCGGGCCAGACGATCACCTACTCCTACCTGGTGGTCAACGAGGGCAACACGACGCTGACCGCGCTGGTCGTGGTGGACACGGCGTTCTCGGGTACCGGTGCGCCTCCGGTGGTCACGTGTCCGGTGGTGACGCTGGAGCCGCAGGAGACGACGACGTGCACCAGTACGTACGTGACGACGCAGGCGGATGTGGACGCGGGCTCGATCGTGAACACCGCGGTCGCCACCGGCACCCCGCCGACGGGTCCGCCGGTGTCCTCCGAACTGTCGACCGCGACGGTGACGGCCGCCCCGGCTCCCAGCCTGTCGCTGCTGAAGACGGCGTCGCCGAGCACGGTGTCGGCGGCGGGCCGGACGGTGACCTACTCCTACCTGGTCACCAACACCGGCAACACGACGCTGACCGCGCTGAGCGTGGTGGACACGGCGTTCTCGGGCTCGGGTGCGCCTCCGGTGGTCACCTGCCCGGTGGTGACGCTGGAGCCGCAGGAGACGACGACGTGCACCAGTACGTACGTGACGACGCAGGCCGATGTGGACGCGGGCTCGATCGTGAACACCGCGGTCGCGACCGGCACCCCGCCGACGGGTCCGCCGGTGTCCTCCGATCCGTCGACCGTGACGATCACGGCCGCCCCGGCTCCCAGCCTGTCGCTGCTGAAGACGGCGTCGCCGGGGACCTTCGCGGCGGCGGGCCGGACGGTGACCTACTCCTACACGGTCGTCAACACCGGCAACACGACGCTGACCGCGCTGAGCGTGGTGGACACGGCGTTCTCGGGCTCGGGTGCGCCTCCGGTGGTCACCTGCCCGGTGGTGACGCTGGAGCCGCAGGAGACGACGACGTGCACCAGTACGTACGTGACGACGCAGGCCGATGTGGACGCGGGCTCGATCGTGAACACGGCGGTCGCGACCGGCACCCCGCCGACGGGTCCGCCGGTGTCCTCCGATCCGGCCACGGAGACGTTGGCCGCCGTGCTGGACTCCGGTCTGGCGCTGCTGAAGACGGCCTCGCCGAGCACGGTGTCGGCGGCCGGACGGACGGTCACCTACTCGTACGCGATCGTCAACACCGGTAACACCACGCTGACCGCGGTGAACGTGACGGACACCTCCTTCTCGGGCACCGGGACACCTCCGGTGGTCACCTGCCCGGTGACGACACTGGCCCCGCAGGCCACGACGACGTGCACCAGCACGTACGTGAGCACGCAGGCGGACGTGGACGCCGGTTCGATCGTGAACACCGCGGTCGCGACCGGCAACCCGCCGACGGGCCCGCCGGAGGCCTCCGCCCCGTCGACGGTGACGATCGCCATCGACGACCTTCCCAGCCTGTCGCTGCTGAAGACGGCGTCGCCGAGCACGGTGACGGCGGCCGGCCAGGCGGTGACCTACTCCTACCTGGTCACCAACGACGGCAACACCACGCTGACCGGCGTGGACGTGACGGACACGGCGTTCTCCGGCACCGGGACGCCCCCGGTGGTCACCTGCCCGGTGACGACGCTGGTCCCGCAGGCCTCGACGACCTGCACGGGCACGTACACGGTCACCCAGGCCGACATCGACGCGGGCTCGGTCGTGAACACGGCGGTCGCCACCGGCACCCCGCCCACCGGCCCACCGGTCTCGTCCGCCCCGTCGACCGCGACGCTGAACGCCGCGCCGAGCTCCGGCCTGACGGTGCTGAAGAGTGTCACCCCGTCGACCCTGGTCGGCGTGGGCCAGACGATCACCTACTCGTACCTGGTCACCAACACCGGTAGCGCGACGCTGACCGGGGTGAACGTGACGGACACCGCGTTCTCCGGCACCGGGACGCCCCCGGTGGTCACCTGCCCGGTGACCACGCTCGTCCCGCAGGCCACCACGACCTGCACGGGCACCTACGTGGCCACGCAGGCGGACGTGGACGCGGGCTCGGTCGTGAACACCGCGACGGCCTCCGGCACCCCGCCGACAGGCCCTCCGGTGACGTCCGTCCCGTCGAGCGCGACGTTGCCCGCCGAACTGCTTCCCAGTTTGGCGTTGATGAAGACGGCGACCCCGGCCACGGTGTCGGTGGCGGGCCAGACGGTGACCTACTCCTATCTGGTCACCAACACCGGGAACGTGACGCTGACCGGGGTGACCGCGGCGGACACGGCGTTCTCCGGCACCGGGACACCGGCGGTGGTCACCTGCCCGGTGACGACGCTGGCCCCGGAGGGCTCGACGACCTGTACCGGCACGTACACGGTCACCCAGGCCGACGTCAACGCCGGTTCGATCGTGAACACGGCGGTCGCCACCGGCACCCCGCCGACGGGTCCGGCGGTCTCGTCGGCCCCGTCGACCGCGACGGTCACGGCCGAGGATGCCTCGGCGCTGACGCTCGTCAAGTCGGTGGCCCCGGCCACGGTGACGGCGGCGGGCCAGACGGTGACCTACTCCTATCTGATCACCAACGTCGGCAACGTGACGCTGACCGGGGTGATCGCGGCGGACACGGCGTTCTCGGGTACCGGGACGCCCGCGGTGGTCACCTGCCCGGTGACGACGCTGGCGCCACAGGCCTCGACGACCTGCACGGGCACCTACGTGACCACGCAGGCCGACGTGGACGCCGGTTCGATCGTGAACACGGCGACGGCGACGGGCACCCCGCCGGAGGGTCCGGCGGTCACGTCGGCCCCGTCGACGGCGACGGTCACGATCCCGCCGACTCCCGGCCTGGCGCTGCTGAAGACCGCCTCGCCGAGCACGCTGACGGCGGCCGGCCGGACGGTGACCTACTCCTACCTGGTCACCAACACCGGTAACACCACGCTGACGGGCGTGGGGGTGACGGACACGGCCTTCTCCGGCACCGGGACACCTCCGGTGATCACGTGTCCGGTGACGACGCTGGCCCCGCAGGCGTCGACGACGTGCACCAGCACGTACGTGACGACGCAGGCGGACGTGGACGCGGGCACGATCGTGAACACCGCGACGGCGACGGGCACCCCGCCGACGGGTCCCGCGGTCACCTCCCCGCCGTCGACGGCGACGATCACCATCACGGACGCTCCCGGCCTGTCGCTGCTCAAGACCGCGGCCCCGCCGGCCGTGACGACCGCGGGGCAGACGATCACCTACTCGTACGCGATCGTCAACACCGGTAATACCACGCTGACCGGGGTGAACGCGGTGGACACCGCGTTCTCCGGCACCGGGACGCCTCCGGTGGTCACCTGCCCGGTGACCACGCTGGCCCCGCAGGCCACGACGACGTGCACCAGCACGTACGTGACCACCCAAGATGACATCGACGCCGGTTCGATCGTGAACACCGCGGTCGCCTCGGGCACCCCGCCGACGGGTCCGGCGGTCACGTCCGCCCCGTCGACGGAGACGGTGACGGCCGACCCGGTTCCCAGCCTGGAACTGCTGAAGACGGCGTCGCCGAGCACGGTGGGGGCGGCGGGCCGGACGGTGACCTACTCGTACATGGTCACCAACACGGGTAACACGACTCTGACCGCGCTGGTCGTGGCGGACACGGCGTTCTCCGGCACCGGGACGCCTCCGGTGGTCACCTGCCCGGTGACCACGCTGGAGCCGCAGGAGACGACGACGTGCACCGGCACCTACGTGGTCACCCAGGCCGACGTGGACGCGGGCACCGTGGTGAACACCGCGACGGCGACGGCCACCCCACCGGCGGGTCCGCCGGTGACGTCCGGCTCGTCGACGGTGACGATCGCCATCGCGGACGCTCCGAGCCTGGAGTTGTTGAAGACGGCGTCGCCGAGCACGGTGACGGCGGCGGGCCGGACGATCACGTACTCGTACACGCTCGTCAACACCGGTAACACGACGTTGACCGGGGTGGGTGTGGTGGACACGGCGTTCTCGGGTACGGGTGCGCCTCCGGTGGTCACCTGTCCGGTGACGACGCTGGTCCCGCAGGCCACGACGACCTGCACCGGCACCTACGTGACGACGCAGGCGGACGTGGACGCGGGCACGCTCGTGAACACCGCGCTCGCCACGGGCACTCCACCGGTGGGCCCGCCGATCACGTCCGATCCGTCCACGGTGACGATCGCCATCGCGGACGCTCCGAGCCTGGAGTTGTTGAAGACGGCGTCGCCGAGCACGGTGACGGCGGCGGGCCGGACGATCACGTACTCGTACACGCTCGTCAACACCGGTAACACGACGTTGACCGGGGTGGGTGTGGTGGACACGGCGTTCTCGGGTACGGGTGCGCCTCCGGTGGTCACCTGCCCGGTGACGACGCTGGCTCCGCAGGCCACGACGACCTGTACCAGCACCTACGTGACGACGCAGGCGGACGTGGACGCCGGTTCGATCGTGAACACCGCGCTCGCCACGGGCACTCCACCGGTGGGCCCGCCGATCACGTCCGATCCGTCCACGGTGACGATCACCATCGCGGACGCTCCCAGTCTGGCGCTGCTGAAGACCGCCTCCCCGTCGACCGTGACGACCGCGGGGCAGACGATCACCTACTCGTACACGCTCGTCAACGACGGCAACGCGACGCTGACCGGGGTGGGTGTGGCGGACACGGCGTTCTCGGGTACGGGTGCGCCTCCGGTGGTGACGTGTCCGGTGACGACACTCGCGCCGCAGGCCACGACGACCTGCACGGGTACCTACACAGTCACCCAGGCCGACATCGACGCGGGTTCGGTCGTGAACACCGCGGCGGGGTCGGGCACCCCGCCCACGGGTCCGCCGGTCACGTCTCCGCCGTCGACGGTGACGACCACCGTCGCGGACGCTCCCAGTCTGGCGCTGCTGAAGACCGCCTCGCCGGGCACGGTGGCGGCGGCCGGTCGGACGATCACCTACTCGTACATGGTCACCAACACCGGCAACGCGACGTTGACGGCGCTGAGTGTGGCGGACACGGCGTTCTCGGGCACGGGAGCACCTCCGGTGATCACCTGCCCGGTGACGACACTCGCCCCGCAGGCCTCGACAACCTGCACCAGCACGTACGTGACCACCCAGGCCGACGTGGACGCCGGTTCGATCGTGAACACCGCGGTCGCCACCGGCACCCCGCCGACGGGGCCGCCGGTGACGTCCGCCCCGTCGACGGAGACGGTGACGGCCGACCCGGTTCCCAGCCTGTCGCTGCTGAAGACCGCCTCGCCGAGCACGGTGACGGCCGCGGGCCGGACGATCACCTACTCGTACGTGGTCGTCAACGACGGCAACGCGACGTTGACGGGTGTGGGAGTGACGGACACGGCGTTCTCGGGTACGGGTGCGCCTCCGGTGGTCACCTGCCCGGTGACGACACTCGCTCCGCAGGCCACCACGACCTGTACGGGCACGTACGTGAGCACCCAGGCCGACGTGGACGCCGGTTCGATCGTGAACACGGCGGTCGCGACGGGTACCCCGCCGACGGGTCCGGCGGTCACGTCCGACCCGTCGACGGCGACGGTCACCATCGAGGCGGCTCCTGACCTGTCGTTGCTGAAGACGGCGTCGCCGAGCACGGTGGCGGCGGCCGGTCGGACGATCACCTACTCCTACCTGGTCGTCAACACCGGCAACGCGACGTTGACGGCGCTGAGCGTGGTGGACACGGCGTTCTCGGGTACGGGTGCGCCTCCGGTGGTCACCTGCCCGGTGACGACACTCGCCCCGCAGGCCACCACGACCTGCACGGGCACGTACGTGACCACGCAGGCGGACGTGGACGCGGGCACGCTCGTGAACACGGCGGTCGCGACGGGCACTCCGCCGGTGGGCCCGCCGGTCACGTCCGACCCGTCGACGTCGACGGTCGCCATCACGGATGTCTTCAGCCTGTCGCTGCTGAAGACCGCCTTCCCGTCGGCCGTGGAGGTCGCGGGGCAGACGATCACCTACTCGTACGCGGTCGTCAACGACGGCAACGCGACGCTGACCGCGCTGAGTGTGGCGGACACGGCGTTCTCGGGCACCGGGACGCCTCCGGTGATCACCTGCCCGGTGACCACGCTCGCCCCGCAGGTCACCACGACCTGCACGGGCACCTACACGGCTACACAGGCCGATGTGGACGCCGGGACGATCGTGAACACCGCGGTCGCCACCGCCACTCCGCCCACGGGCCCGGCGATCACGTCCGATCCGTCGACCGCGACGGTCACCGGAGACCCGGCCGCCGGGCTGTCGTTGCTGAAGACGGCGTCGCCGAGCACGGTGACGGCGGCCGGTCGGACGATCACCTACTCCTACCTGGTCGTCAACAACGGCAACGCGACGCTGACCGGGGTGGGCGTGACGGACACGGCGTTCTCGGGTACGGGTGCGCCTCCGGTGGTCACCTGCCCGGTGACCACGCTCGCCCCGCAGGCCACCACGACCTGCACGGGCACGTACGTGAGCACCCAGGCCGACGTGGACGCCGGTTCGATCGTGAACACCGCGGTCGCCACCGGTACCCCGCCGGTGGGCCCGGCGGTCACGTCGGCCCCGTCGACGGCGACGGTCACCATCACGGCGGCTCCTGACCTGGAGCTGCTGAAGACGGCCTCGCCGAGCACGGTGGCGGCGGCCGGCCGGACGATCACCTACTCGTACACGCTCGTCAACACCGGCAACGCGACGTTGACGGCGCTGAGCGTGGTGGACACGGCGTTCTCGGGCACCGGTGCGCCTCCGGTGGTCACCTGCCCGGTGACGACGCTGGCTCCGCAGGCCACGACGACGTGCACCAGCACGTACGTGAGCACGCAGGCCGACGTGGACGCCGGTTCGATCGTGAACACCGCGCTCGCCACGGGCACCCCGCCGGTGGGACCGCCGGTGTCCTCCGGTTCGTCGACGGTGACGATCACCATCGCGGACGCTCCCAGTCTGGCGCTGCTGAAGACGGCGTCGCCGAGCACGGTGACGGCTGCGGGCCGGACGGTGACCTACTCCTACCTGGTCACCAACACGGGTAACGCGACGTTGACCGCGCTGGTCGTGGTGGACACGGCGTTCTCGGGCACCGGTGCGCCTCCGGTGGTGACGTGTCCGGTGACGACATTGGCGCCGCAGGCCACGACGATCTGCACGGGCACCTACGTGACGACGCAGGCCGATGTGGACGCGGGCACGCTCGTGAACACGGCGGCGGCGACGGGTACTCCGCCGACGGGTCCGGCGGTCACGTCCGATCCGTCGACGGTGACGATCACCATCGCGGACGCTCCCAGTCTGGCGCTGCTGAAGACCGCCTCCCCGTCGACCGTGACGACCGCGGGGCAGACGATCACCTACTCGTACACGCTCGTCAACGACGGCAACGCGACGCTGACCGGGGTGGGTGTGGCGGACACGGTGTTCTCGGGCACCGGTGCGCCTCCGGTGGTCACCTGCCCGGTGACGACACTGGCGCCGCAGGCCACCACGACCTGCACGGGCACCTACACGGTCACCCAGGCCGACATCGACGCGGGTTCGGTCGTGAACACCGCGGCGGGGTCGGGCACCCCGCCCACGGGTCCGCCGATCACGTCTCCGCCGTCGACGGTGACGACCACCGTCGCGGACGCTCCCAGTCTGGCGCTGCTGAAGACGGCGTCGCCGAGCACGGTGGGGGCGGCGGGCCGGACGGTGACCTACTCGTACATGGTCACCAACACGGGTAACACGACTCTGACCGCGCTGGTCGTGGTGGACACGGCGTTCTCCGGCACCGGGACGCCTCCGGTGGTCACCTGTCCGGTGACCACGCTCGCCCCGCAGGCCACCACGACCTGCACCAGCACCTACGTGACCACCCAGGCCGACGTGGACGCGGGCACGCTCGTGAACACGGCGGCGGCGACGGGCACCCCGCCGGAGGGTCCGCCGGTCACGTCCGCCCCGTCGACGGAGACGATCACCGTCGTGGACGCTCCCGGCCTGTCGCTGCTGAAGACGGCGTCGCCGAGCACGCTGACGGCGGCCGGTCGGACGATCACCTACTCCTACCTGGTCGTCAACACCGGCAACGCGACGTTGACGGGTGTGACCGTGGTGGACACGGCGTTCTCCGGCACCGGTGCGCCTCCGGTGGTCACCTGTCCGGTGACCACGCTGGCCCCGCAGGCCACGACGATCTGCACGGGCACGTACGTGAGCACGCAGGCCGACGTGGACGCCGGTTCGATCGTGAACACGGCGGCGGCGACGGGTACCCCGCCGACGGGTCCGCCGGTCACGTCCGTCCCGTCGACGACGACCATCACCATCACGGAGGCTCCCGGCCTGGCGCTGCTGAAGACGGCGTCGCCGAGCACGGTGACGGCGGCGGGCCGGACGGTGACCTACTCGTACATGGTCACCAACACGGGTAACGCGACGTTGACCGCGCTGGTCGTGGTGGACACGGCGTTCTCGGGTACGGGTGCGCCTCCGGTGGTCACCTGTCCGGTGACCACGCTGGCCCCGCAGGCCACGACGATCTGTACGGGCACCTACGTGACGACGCAGGCCGATGTGGACGCGGGCACGCTCGTGAACACGGCGGTGGCGACGGGTACCCCGCCGACGGGTCCGCCGGTCACGTCCGTCCCGTCGACGACGACCATCACCATCGCACCGGCTCCCAGCCTGACGCTGCTGAAGACGTCCTCGCCGACCACGCTGACGGGGGCGGGACAGACGATCACCTACTCGTACGCGATCGTCAACACCGGCAACGCGACGCTGACCGCGCTGGTCGTGGTGGACACGGCGTTCTCCGGCACCGGGACGCCCCCGGTGGTCACCTGCCCGGTGACCACGCTGGCCCCGCAGGCCACCACGACCTGCACCAGCACCTACGTGGTCACCCAGGCCGACATCAACGCCGGTTCGGTCGTGAACACCGCGACGGGGACCGGCACCCCGCCGACGGGTCCGCCGGTCACGTCTCCGCCGTCGACGTCGACGGCGACCGTCACGGAGACTCCCAGCCTGTCGCTGCTGAAGACGGCGGCCCCGGCCACCGTGACGGCGGCCGGCCGGACGATCACCTACTCCTACCTGGTCGTCAACGACGGCAACGTCACGTTGACCGGTGTGGGTGTGGCGGACACGGCGTTCTCGGGCACCGGGACGCCCCCGGTGGTCACCTGCCCGGTGACCACGCTCGCCCCGCAGGCCACGACGACCTGCACGGGTACCTACGTGAGCACGCAGGCCGATGTGGACGCGGGCACGCTCGTGAACACGGCGGCGGCGACGGGCACCCCGCCGGAGGGTCCGGCGGTCACGTCCGACCCGTCCACGGTGACGATCACCATCGCGGACGCTCCCAGCCTGGCACTGCTGAAGACGGCGGCCCCGGCCACCGTGACGGCTGCTGGGCAGACGATCACCTACTCGTACGCGATCGTCAACACCGGCAACGCGACGCTGACCGGGGTGGCCGTGACGGATACGGCGTTCTCCGGCACCGGAACACCTCCGGTGGTCACCTGCCCGGTGACGACGCTGGCCCCGCAGGCCACCACGACCTGCACGGGCACGTACGTGGTCACGCAGGCCGACATCAACGCGGGCTCGGTCGTGAACACCGGGACGGGCTCCGGCACTCCGCCCACGGGTCCGCCGGTCACGTCTCCGCCGTCGACGGCGGCGGTGGGCGCCGCACCGGTCGCCGCCCTGACGCTCGCCAAGACGGCCTCGCCGTCCACCATGGCGACCGTGGGACAGACGATCACCTACTCCTACCTGCTCACCAACACGGGGAACGTGACGTTGACCGGGGTGGGCGCGGTGGACGCGGCGTTCTCGGGCTCGGGAGCACCTCCGGTGGTCACCTGCCCGGTGACGACGCTGGCCCCGCAGGCCACCACGACCTGCACGGGCACGTACACGGTCACGCAGGCCGACATCAACGCCGGCTCGATCGTGAACACGGCGACGGCCTCGGGCACCACGCCGACAGGCGCGATCACCGGCTCCAACCCGTCGACCGCGACGGTCACGGCCGCGGCCGTCTCGTCGCTGACACTCGTCAAGACGGCGTCGCCGAGCACGGTGACGGCGGCGGGGCAGACGATCACCTACTCGTACCTGGTCACCAACACCGGCAACGTCGCGGTGACCGGCGTCGGCGTGACGGACACCGCTCCTCCGGGAGGCGGGGTCCCCGCGGTGGTGACGTGCCCGGTGACGACGCTGGCGCCAAGGGCCTCGACGACCTGCACGGGCACCTACACGGTCACCCAGGCGGGTATCGACGCGGGCTCGATCGTGAACACCGCGACGGCCTCCGGGACTCCGCCGACCGGTCCGCCGGTCACGTCCCCGTCGTCGACGGCGACGGTGACCGCCACGCCGAGTCCCGGCCTGACGTTGTCGAAGTCGGCGACGCCCGGCAGGGTGTCGACGGCGGGGCAGACGATCACCTACTCCTACCTGGTCACCAACACCGGCAACGTCACCCTGACGGGGATCGGTGTGCGGGACACGTCCCCGAGGTCGGGGGTCCCGCCGGTGATCACGTGCCCGGTGACGACGCTGGCGCCGAGGGCCTCGACGACCTGCACGGGCACCTACGTGGTGACGGGGGCGGACATCAACGCGGGGCCGATCGTGAACACGGCGACGGCGACGGGCAACCCGTTCTCGGGCCCGCCCGTCACGTCCGGCGGGTCGAGCGTGACGGTCGCGGTGGCCGCACCGGTCAGGCCGCGGGCGAACGACGGAGTGGACCGCCAGGAGAACAAGATCCGCAACCGGTCGTCCGACTCCACCAAGATCAAGATCACCGACCGCAAGAAGAAGCGCCACCACAAGCACCACGGAGGTAACTGGAAGAGGCGCCGTTGAGCCCCGCCGGGGCGGTGACGGTCATCTGAACAGCAAGGAGTGATCGGCTCGGCGCTCGTGGCGGCGACACCCGATCACGGCGACCGGCAGGCCGGGAGAGGATTCACCCGGCCTGCCGGCCGGACGGGATTTCGCGGTGGGTGCCACAGCGCCCACCGCGAAATCATGTCCGGGCGGCGAGGGCACCGGTGTCCCGGCGCCGGAATGGCTTTATCTGTCATACGAGACAGGAGAGGAGAATTCGCCCCCGATGAGCGTGAATATTACCTCAAAAGGGGGTCGGCTATGGACAATGAAGAATGCGGTCACCGGGAGCGGTTGTATTATCGTGGGTGATATGGCATCCACTGCTCCATGGTAATCGTGAAGAAATGGCTTCGGCGGTCATTCTGCGCACCAGATACGCGGGCCCCGTGCGAATCCAGTGCATCCGGTGGATGTCCTCGGCCCGACGCTGCGATTCCGTATCGGCCGAGGATCTGAATATCAGGATAAATCAACTGATGCTGCGGGAGTCGTTCAGTGAATATACGATTTGCGTCACCTACGGTGGTAAAAGCCCCGGTGCTGGTGATGCTGGCCGCCGTGCTGGCAGCCGGATGTTCTTCGAACGTGGACACCATGCCCAACGCCGCGGTGGTGTCGGAGAGGTCGCCGGTCGTGGAGCCGACCGGGGCGGGCGGTGAGGCGGGCGGCGAGGCGAACGAGCTGCCGGCGAAGGTGGCCAACGAGCCCAACGTCCGCAAGAACGTCGTCCAGACCAAGTGTGAGGCCATCCCGGGCGGTTGGAGCGCCGAGGGAACGGCGAAGAACCCCGGGAAGAAGGCCGTCACCTACAAGGTCGTCGTTTACTTCACCACCACCAAGGCGACAACGCTCGACTACGCCCAGGCCCTCGTGAAGGTTCCCCCGGGCGAGACGGTCACCTGGAACGCGAAGAAGCACTTCCCCGCGAAGCGGGAGATGCTCTGCCCCATGCCCGGGATCAGCGTCGTGTCCTGACGCCGGGGAAACCCGACAACCCGGCGCGGCGGGCGGCCCGAGCCCGAACGTGTGAACGCCCCGCCGGTCTCCGGACCGGCGGGGCGTTCACGTGTGTTCGAGGTGCCGGCGGTGAGCCGGCGGGGCGTTCTCGGGCGGTCGAGGTGCTAGCGGTACTGGACGAAGACCGGGTTCGAGTAGAACCACAGGTCTTCCCAGGGGCTCTCCTTGCCGTCGGCGAGCGGCTCGGCCTCGTCGGTGCTCGTGCCGCGTACGCGGGCGTAGAAGTCGCCCTGCACGTCGCGCAGGGTGTGGCGGATGACGTACTCGCGTCCCGACCTGCGCCAGTCGCGCGGGCCGAACCGGGCCACGACCTTCGTGGTGGGGTTGGTGTCGGCGTCGAGGTTGGCGCTCGGGCCGGTGACCTGGCCGGTGATGAGGTCGACGCGCCGGACCTCCGGGTGGTCGCCGTTGGCGTTCTTGCCCTCCAGCGGCCGGAACCTGATCTCGATGTCGACGTCGGTGCGGTTGCGGCGGCTCACGGTGAGGGTCTCGCCCGCGGTGGCCTGGCGGCCCTGGGTGCTCGCCGTGACGTCGAGGCCGGTGATCAGGTCGCCGGTGCCGACCCAGATCCGCCCGTTGCGGAGGCCGTCCATGATGTCGGCGTAGTCCTGCCTGGCCAGCACGTGGGTCTTGCTGTACTCGCCCGGCCAGAAGTCGGCGCCGCCACGCGTCCAGTGCACGTGCGAGTCCGAGGTCGCGGTGATCCACCAGCGCCGGCCCTCGCCGAGCAGCGAGTCCCAGAGGCCGCCGACGCGAGCCGTCATCTGGTCGAAGCCGCCGTAGGTCGGGTGGTTGCCGTACGAGCCGCGCGCGCCGCCGTTGAGCGGGCCCGCCTGGTGGCCGGGAGAGCCCTCGAAGCCGACGTAGATCTCCGGCGCGGCGTTGTTGCCGTTGCGGAACTCCCGGGGGGTGTCCTGCCCGTAGACGCCGAGACCGGTCGCCGACCGCGAGGCGTGGTGGGCGATGACCAGCGGCTTCTGCCGCATGTCCTTCGCGGCCTTCAGGAACTCCACCATCTTGGCCTCGGTGTCGCGGCCGGGGTCGGCGGGGAACGCGTCGTGCTTGGCGAAGCGGCTCTCCAGCTCGAACAGCTGCTGCGCCTCACCGGAGTGGTGGGGGATCATCAGCGTGTGGTGGTCCAGCGCCGGGGCGTCGAACTCCATCCCCCAGAACTGGAGGACCTCGGGCACGAGGACGCGCGAGCGCAGCAGGTCGGGGTAGGCCTGCTCAAGGTTCACCTTCGAGTGCGTCGGCCCGCCGTGGTCGGTGCACATCGCCCAGCTCAGGCCGAAGTACTTGGCCATGATCGCGTTGGTGACGATCGGGTACACGGCGTCGGCGCCCTTGCTGAACTTCGGCGGGTTCGTCGAGGTGTCGAAGTTGCCGCTGTACTCCGAGTGCACGTGGTGGTCACCGGCGCGCCACACCCGGTTGCGGGAGTTGCCACGGTTCTCGCTCGCGCGCTCGGGGTTCTCCTCCGCCCACGCCGCGTTGCCGGTCGCCAGCGGGCTCGCGGCGACCAGCGTCGCCCCGAGGCCGGCGTACTTGACCAACCGGCGCCGCGAGAGCGACGAACGCTCGGGGTCTTCGATGTTCTGGTCCTTCACAATGGAGCCTTTCGGTCATCTGCAGCTTGGTCCCAATCTGCGAGTCTCGAAGGCCGGGCTGAACGCAACGTGAACGAGGAAAGGGGCAGTCAAGAACAACAGGATCAGAAGGTCGAAAATCGTCCTCGCGCGCTTGAGGGGCGAGGAGTTGGGCACACAGGTTCGTCGGCCTATGCCGAAGCACGGACGTCGGACCGCCGTGGCCGGCCACACGGACTCGAAACCGCCTCGGCACGCTGACCGTCTCCGGCGGGCGGGGTCACGCGCGGGCCGCCGCCGACTCGCCGATCGCCCGCCACGCACGGCGGCCGGTGCGGGAGAGCCGGGCGGCGCCTCGGGTGCCTTGGACGATCCTCCGTCATCGGATCCGCCAAGAGTTCACCGTACCTTTGGCGATCTTTGCCTTTACCTGACAGCCGCCGGGCGGTGATCCTGACGAGTGTTCGTCACCCTCGCACCCCCTAGGCAAGGAGACTCCGTGCACACCTCCCGGCGACCCCGGTCCTCCCGGCTGGCGCAGCTCACCGTCATGCTCGCCGCCATCCTGTCCCTCACCGGCGTGGTCGGCATCACCCCCGCCAACGCGTCGGTTTTCAACTCCTGCACCATCTCCCGATGCTCCGACGCGCGTTCGGCCAACGCGACCTGGGCCTCCAAGGGCTACCCCACCACCAGCGGCTGGTACACCTGGTCGGGTGGCAAGTACAACTACACCGGCGGACGCCACTACAACCGGGAGGGCCAGCTCCCCACCGGTGCCACCTACTATGAGTACGACGTCTACCCCCGGGCCCGGGGTGCCGCTCGTGACGCCTACCGGATCGTCGTCAACCGCAGCACCGGCGTGACCTGGTTCTCGCCGAACCACTACGCCGACTTCTACAGGCTCTAGGACCTTCCATGACATCCGCCGCACGTCCGCTGCCGCCATGGCTGACGGTGTCCACCGGTCCGGCACCCGCGGTCGTCGACGGGCGCGCATGTCGGACCCGCGCCGCCTTCTTCGAGGAGGTGGCGCGGGTCCTGCGGTTCCCCGACTACTTCGGCCGCAACTGGGACGCGCTCACCGACTCCCTGCGCGACGCGACCCGTATCGGGAACGTCGCCCTGGTCGTGGAGCACGCCGAGGAGCTGCTCGGAGCCGAGCCCCTCGAACAGCTCTCCGTCCTGCTCTCCGTCCTGGCCGATGCCACCGACGCCGGGCTGACCGTGACGCTGCGCACCGACCCCGGCCATGAGACCCCGCTCCGCCTGCGACTCGACGCCGCCCTGGCCGGGTAGGCCGCGTACGTGGAAATCGTCTCGGGCCCCAGGCTCGCGACATCTCTCCTTACATGACGCGGTAAATGTTGTAAAGAGCCTTCGTCTACGAATATCCGGGCCGATCTTCGCGGAGATCTGTTCCGGCGTCACAGGATATTTCGTTTCATTGTTAGGCCGTGGCGGATCTCTGCCACGAGAGGCACCCCCCAGACAAAGGCAGAGCCCATGGTGAAACGCGCCCTCGCAACTGCTTCCCTCTCCCTCGCCGCGTTAATCGGATTAACACAGACGGCCTACGCGGTAACGCTGGAGCAAAAACTTGCCGCACTTTCCAATTTCAGCCAGCCGACGGCGGCCAGCGCCGCCAGTTGGACTTCCGCCTGGCAGAACCAGGGAAGCTGGGGGGACTACGGCTTCGACTGGTCGACCGACCTGTGTTCGAGCAGCCCCGACCAGCCACTCGGCTTCGACTTCAGGAATTCGTGCCGGCGCCACGACTTCGGCTACCGCAACTACAAGGCGGTGAGCCAGTTCCCGGCGAACAAGGCACGCATCGACGACGCGTTCTACTTCGACATGAAGCAGGTCTGCGCGAGATACTCCACCATCCCCAGGGGGACCTGCAACAGCCTCGCCTGGACCTACTACCAGGCGGTCAAGGAATTCGGCACCCTCAACGTCACCGGGGCGCAGATCGAGCGGATCCGCCAGGCCGCGGAACAGGCGGACCAGGAAGCGGCGGCGTGATCCGTCCCGCTCCCCGCGGACACGAAATCGTTCCTTCGCGTTGAGTTGATCCCTCACCGACGCCTCACGGATCCCTCGTGATCTCTCGCTGACGCGTGCCGGGCCGGTCTCGTAGCGGCCCGGTTTCGCGTCGGCCCGGTTTCGCACCGGTCGGCGGCCACGGTCCGGAAACAGCCACAGCCGCAGCTCCGCGAACCGTCCCCGCCGCAGCTCCGCGAACAGCTCCTCCGGCCGTGGCCGGATCCCCCGGCCCGGCCGACGATCCTCCCGGGAGCGGACCACCGACGCGGTCCGCTCCCGTCAGGCCCCGTCAGAGCCCGGGCTCCGCGATCGTGGCCAGTGGCCGACCACGTGCCGACCACGTGCCGACCGGCCCCGCCCGTCGCCCCGGTCACCGGAAACGTCATCGGAATCGCCTCTCCGTGGACGAGACACCGACGCTACGTCCCCTCCCGCCTCCGGCGCATCGGACGACCATGGGCCCAGGACTTCCGGGACACGTTCCGGCACGTGAGCTCTTTCGGGCCCCGTACGGCCAGAAGGTCTCCGGGGGTGCCGTGGGGAGATCTTTCCGGTCCTCCGCGACGCATCCCATATGATGGGCCGCGAGTGACAGGGCAAAAGGGAGATCAGACGTGATAGGTGACGACGACATCTCCGGGTGATACCGGAAGGAATCGGCCACCGGCCGGCGCGTAGCAGCGCTGTCGCCGTGGCCATGTCGTCGTCTCACCGATTCCTGTTCCCCGGCTGGGCGGCCTTCGCGCGCCCGCGTCCCACACGAGGTCTTCTCGCATGTCCGATGCGTTCGTCATCTGCTCGAACCTTTCCTTCTCCTGGCCCGACGACACCCCGGTCTTCCAGGATCTCTCCTTCACCGTGGGCGGCGGCCGTACCGGCCTCGTCGCCCCGAACGGCGCCGGCAAGAGCACCCTGCTCAAGCTGATCGCGGGCGAGTACCGGCCCGGTGGCGGAACCGTGTCCGTCCAGGGCGTGCTCGGCTACCTCCCGCAGAGCCTGCCGCTGGCCGGTGACCTGACCGTGGCCGAGGTCCTGGAGATCGCTCCGGTGATCAGGGCCCTGGACGCCATCGAGTCCGGGGACGCGAGCGAGGAGCACTTCACCACGATCGGCAACGACTGGGACATCGAGGAGCGCACCCGTGCCCAGCTGGACCGGCTCGGTCTCGGGGAGCTCTCCTTCTCCCGGCGCCTCGCGACCCTCAGCGGCGGCCAGGTCGTCTCCCTCGGGCTGGCGGCGCAGCTGCTGAAGCGGCCCGACGTCCTGCTGCTCGACGAGCCGACCAACAACCTCGACCTGGACGCGCGCCGCAAGCTCTACGGCGTGCTGGAGGACTGGAACGGCTGCCTGCTGCTGGTCAGTCACGACCGGGCGCTGCTCGACCGGATGGACCGCATCGCCGAGCTCGACCGGGGCGAGGTCCGCTCCCACGGCGGGAACTTCACCGCCTACGAGGAAGCCGTACGCGCCGCGCGGGAGGTCGCGGAGAAGAACGTCCGCAACGCCGAGCAGGAGGTCAAGCGGGAGAGGCGGGAGATGCGGCAGGCCCGCGAGCGGGCGGCGCGCCGGGCGAGCAACGCCGCCCGCAACCTCAAGGACGCCGGGCTGCCGAAGATCTTCGCCGGGACGATGAAACGCGACGCCCAGGAGTCGGCGGGCAGGGCGAACGAGACGCACGCCGCGCGGGTCGACGACGCCAGGGCCCGGCTCGACGAGGCGAGCCGCGCCCTGCGCGACGAGCAGAGGATCACACTGGAACTGCCGGGGACCAACGTCCCGGCCGGACGCACGGTCTTCCTCGGCGAGGGGATGCGGGTCCACTACGGTGAGCGGGCCCTGTTCGCGGGGGAGGGCGTCGGCCTGACGATCCGGGGACCCGAGCGGATCGCGCTGACCGGCCCCAACGGCGCCGGCAAGTCCACCCTGCTACGCGTGATCAACGGTGATCTCGAACCGGAGGGCGGCCGGGCCAGGCGGGCCGACGGCCGGGTCGCCTACCTCTCCCAGCGGCTCGACCTGCTCGACCTCGGCCGGACCGTGGCGGAGAACCTGGCCGAATTCGCCCCGGGGATGCCGCAGGCCGACCGGATGAACCTGCTCGCCCGCTTCCTGTTCCGCGGCTCCCGCGCTCACCTGCCGGTCGGAGCGCTGTCCGGCGGTGAGCGGCTGCGCGCCACCCTGGCCTGCGTGCTGTACGCGGAACCGGCGCCCCAGCTGCTGTTGCTGGACGAGCCGACCAACAATCTCGACCTGGTCAGCGTCGGCCGGCTGGAGAGCGCGCTCAGCGCCTACGAGGGCGCGTTCGTGGTGGTCAGCCACGACGAACGCTTCCTCGCGGAGATCGGGATCGACCGCTGGCTGCGGCTCTCCGAGGGCCGCCTGCTGGAGACGGGAGCCCCGGCGGCGACCGAGGCACCTCGGGGTGGCTCAGCGGCGGGCTGATGGCGCTCATCCTCGCGGTGATGTTCCCCGGCGACCACCGGCGGTTGTCCCGGCGTTACCGGCAGACCAGGGCGGGCCGCGAGTATCTCGTCCCGGTGGGACGCCGCCGGGCCTGCTGGGACAGCTCACGCCGTACGCCCAGACGCCTGATCACTCCCGTCGCGGGGAGCTTCCCGTCGCGGGAAGCTCCCTCGGCCCGATCCTGGTTGGCGAACACCAAGTCGGCGCCGCTCCCAGTCGGCCCGGGTGAGCCCGTACTCGACGTCGCCGTGCTCGGAGCCCTCGATGATCTCCGGCCAGTCCTCGGTGAAGCTCCGGACGAACGACAGACCGGCCTTCTCCATCACGCGCCGGGATCGTGTGTTGACGGTCATGGTGTTCGCGGTCACCCGTTCCACCCCGAGGTCCGTGAACCCCCTGTGGATCAGGGCTCGCGATCCCTCCGTGGCGTAACCGACGCCCCAGGCGGCCTTTTTCAGCCGGTAACCGAGCTCCACCACGACGGGGCCGTGGTCGTCCGGCGGCCGGAACGCGAACCAGCCCAGGAAGGTGCCGGTGCTCCTCTCCTCCGCGGCCCAGTAGCCGCGGGTGCCGAAGCACGGGTGGTCGTGGAGGAGGCGCGGCAAGGTGTGTGTCCGGATCGCCTCGCGGCTCGCCGGGCGGCCGCCGTTGATGAAGCGCATGACGTCGGGGTCGTCGTCCAGCTCGAACAGGTGGTCCGCGTCGGCCTCGGTGAACGCGCGGAGCACGAGCCGGTCGGTCTCCAGGAAGATGCGCATGCCGGAATCCTCACCACCGGCGACCGGGACCGCCACGGGATTTCCGTCAGGCGAGGGGCGACGGGCCATCCGGCTGTCCGGTCGTTCTACATCCGCTCATCTGCCATATCGCGTCTGTCCTCCTCCCCGGCACCGTACATCCTGGCCGGTTTCCACCGATATCGCTCGGCCGGAGGGGAGCGGCGAGGATCGAGCCCGCGTCGCCGAAGGGCCGGTCGGCTCGCTGGGATCCCGACCGGCCCAGGTGTCAACGCCGGGTGCCGGCCAGCTTCGCGCGGAGCGCCGCGCCGCCGAAGGGCACCCCCGGTGACTCCCAGAAGTTCTCGATCCCACCCGCGTAGACGAAGCCGTACGCGGGCGTTCCCGGCTGGAAGCGCCACCCGTCCGCGAGCGCGCCCGCGTCGACGGTGTCGTAGCCGATCCGGTCGAGGAACGCGGTCGTCTCATCCTTCGCGCCGACGTCGTCGCCCACGATCGCCAGGGCGCTGCGGTCCGCCGCGCCGGAGGGCCGGGCCAGCGCCCGCAGGTGCTCGAAGTAGATGTTGTTGAAGACCTTGACGACCCTGGACGCCGCCAGGTGCCGCTGCAGCAGCTCACTGGACGTGGTGGATCCGGCGTCGAGCTCCGGGATGTCCCCGTCGCGCTGGGGATAGTAGTTGTTGGTGTCGAGAACGGTCTTGCCGGCGAGCGGCTCCACCGGCACGTCGAGATAGGCCCGGAGCGGGACGCTGACGACCACCAGGTCGCCGGCCTCGGCGGCCTCGGCGGAGGTCGCGGCGCCGGCCTTCGGCCCGAGCTCGTCGACCAGTTCCTTCAATGTCTGCGGGCCGCGTGAGTTACTCAGCACCACGTCGTAGCCCGCCGCGACGGCGAGCCGGGCGACCGTGCCCCCGATGTTTCCGCTGCCGATGAGTCCAACAGTTGTCATGACAACCATCAACTTCCGCACTGCACCCGGCATTCCCCGCCGCGTCATGCGTGCCCGGTCACATGGCCCGCAGCCGGGCCGGCCACATGCGGCCTCGGCGTCCGGCCTCTCCGGTGGATGATCAGAAGTGGGTCGTGATCCCGAACGCGTCACGGAGCAGGGCCATGTCGTGAAGGTCCCGGTCACCGGGGTCGTACCCCTGATGGAAGTGGACCTGCTGGGCGGCCGACAGACAGGGCACCCGAACGCCGTCGATCACGCCTGTGACGAAGCAGTCCGGGGGGTGGGAAGAGATGCCGCCGGCGGCGTCGATCCGCTGGACGGCGGAGCCGTCCGAGGCGAACAGCAGCGGGTGAAGGTCCAGATCGTCGCCGTCGCGATCGGTCATGACGAAGCGAGCCGGTCGCCCGGGCGAGACGTCGGGCTGTTCGGCGAACCCGGCCGACTCCAGCGTCCTGATCAGCAGAGGCTCCCGCTCGACGCGATGCACCAGGTCAAGGTCGCGATGCTCGCGGGTGATCCTGTCGACCAAGGCGTCGATGCCCCATCCGCCGGCGACCCAGACCTCGCACCCCGCGTCGCGGAGCAGCGCCAGCACCCGCGGCACCTTGCCGGCCTCGAACATGGGAACACCCTAACGAGGGCCCGGCCGATCACCCCAGAGATAAGACCTTAGGGGTGTCCCGCGCATCACGGCCGTGGTTATCGTCGGATGTGTCAATCCCCCGCACGCACTTTTCCACGGGGATCACCAGAGGCGATGCATTCGTCTATTCGTCGTGCTCGGGAAGGGGAAGACAATGCTGAACACCGTCGAGATCGTCGTTGGTCTTTTTCCAGGACAGGGCGCCTACGCGCCGAACGCCCTGCAGTGGCTGAAAGCGTACGGGAATGGCCCGGCCGAAGCGGTTGACACCATTGACGACGTGGCCCGGGGAATGCTGGGAAAAGGACTGGACCGCGCTTTGTCCGGCGATTCCCTGGAGCGGCTGCTGGATGAGGCGCCGGACGTCCTGCAGCTGGCCGTGTTCGCCGCGTCCACCGCGGCCCACCGCGCGCTCACCGAGGAGGGAGCGCGGTTCAGCGTGCTCGTCGGGCACAGCCTCGGCGAGATCGCGGCGCTGGTCGCCGGTGGCGCGCTGAACGTCGCCGAGGGCGCGGAGATCCTCTGCCACCGCATCATCGCGCTGCGCGAACACGACAGCAGCGGCGGCGGGCTGCTGGCGCTGGGCTGCGAGGCGGAGCGGGCCCAGCAGATCCTGGACCTGCTGCCCACCTCCGGGGCCGTGATCGCGGCGGACAACGGGCCGGAGCAGACGGTGGTGTCGGGGCCGGCCGACGCGCTGCGGCGCACGTCCGCGATCGCCGGCGCCGTGGGCCTGGCCGCCACCGCGCTGCGCGCGCCGCATCCGTTCCACAGCCCGCTGCTCGCCGCCGCCGGGCAGGAGCTGGGCCGCAGGCTCACCAGGTACGGGCGGCGCGGGCTGGGCGTGCCCGTCTTCTCGCCCATCCTGGGCCGTTACTACCGCGACTCGGACGACCTCGGCGAGCTGCTCGCCTCCCATCTCGTCACGCCGGTGCGCTTCGGCGCCGCCGTGGAGCGGCTGCACCGTTCCGGCGCGGGCGTCTGGGTGGAGGTGGGCGCGGGGCGGGCGCTGACGTCACGGGTGCGGTCGGCGCACCGGACCGCGTCCGTGCACACGCCGCTGCTGCCGGACGTGGACACGTTGCGGGAGACCGGCCGTTTCCTGGCCCCCGCCGCCACCCCCCGGCCGGTGGCCGTTGAGAACTCCGGCTCCCGGTCGGTGGCCGTTGAGACCCCCGCCCCCCGGTCGGTGACCGTCGAGAACCCCGCCCCCCGGGCGATTCCCGCTGATGGCGCCACCACCATGGTGGTCGCCGCTGGTGCCACCGCTCAGGCGGTCGTCGCGGGAAGCCTCACCGCTCCCGCTGAAGCCGGAAGCGCCGTCGCGCGGTCGAGGGAGGCGATCGCCGCCCGCGTGCGCGACCTCTACGCCACCACCCTGGAGTACCCGGAGGAGGTCTTCGAGGACCACGCCGAGCTGGAGGCCGACCTCGGCGTCGACTCGGTCAAGCGCGTGGAGCTCATGAGCCGGCTCGGCCTCCTGTTCGAGCTGGGCCCGCGCCCCGAGAACCTGCGGATGTCCGACTACCGCACGTTCGGCCAGGTGGTGGACTTCGTGGTCGACTCGCTGGCCAGGGCGGACGCGGCATGACGGCGTTCGAGGGCCGGGTGGCCCTTGTCACGGGCGGCGCGGGCAGCGTGGGCGCGCACCTCGTGCGCTCGCTCGCCGAGGCCGGCGCCACGGTGGTGCTGAACTGCTTCCACTCCTACGACGCGGCCAAGGAACTCGCGGCCGAGCTGGGCGGCGGCGTCCGGGTGATCAGGGCGTCGGTGGCCAAGCAGGACCAGGTGCGCCGGATGTTCGACGAGGTGACCTCGGCGTACGGACGGCTGGACCTGCTGGTCAACAACGCCGCCGCGGGCACCTTCGTCGGCTGGGACGAGCTCACCGAGGAGCACCTGGACCACGCGTACGAAACCAACGTCAAGGGCGCGCTGTGGTGCGCCCGCGCCGCCCGCCCGCTGCTGGCGCGCTCGGACGCGGGCTGCGTCGTCAACGTCTCCTCGGTCGGGGCGGTGTACGCGCCGGCGAACTACCTGCCGGTGGGGCTGTCCAAGGCCGCGCTGGAGGCGCTGACCCGCTACCTGGCCGCCGAGTTCGCGCCGGACGGGATCCGCGTGAACACCGCCTCCGCCGGGCTGCTGGACAACCCGGTCGGGCGGATGTTCCCCGGGTTCGACTCGATGAGCGCGAACGCCGTGGCCGCGACCCCGATGGGCCGGCTGGCGACCCCGGCCGACCTGGCGGACCTGGTGCTGCTGCTGGCCTCGCCGGGCGCGGCCTGGGTCACGGGACAGACGGTGGTCGCGGACGGCGGTATGTCGCTGCACCGCGCGGCCCTGTCACCGACCCCCGCGCCAGCGCCCGCATCGGAGCGCGTACCAGAGTCCGCGTCAGAGCGCGTACCAGAACCCGCGCCAGAGCCCGCGCAGTCGCGGTCCGAGCCCGAGTCGGCATCCGAGCCCGAGCCCACGTCCGAGTCCAAGCCCACGTCCGAGCCCGCGTCGGACCCCAGCCCCAACCCCAAGCCCGGGCACGAGTCGCGTACGGAGCGGATCCAGGAAGTGGACCCGATCGCGGTGGTCGGGATGGGGCTGGCCGTGCCGGGCGCCGGTGACCCCGACGCGTTCTGGCGGCTGCTCACCGAGGGCGCCGACCTGTTCGTGGACGTCCCGCCGGACCGCTGGCCGCTGGCGAGCTTCCACGACGACGACCCCGGCGCCCCCGACAAGACCTACCAGCGCCGCTCCGGCTTCATCACCGATTTCACCCCGCACCCCGCCCTGGCCGCCGAACGCCCGGACGCCGGACTCGACCACACCACGCTGTGGCTGCGGCACAGCGTCCACCAGGCGCTGGAGGGCGTGGCCAGGCGGGGCGCCGACCGTTTCACCGCCTGCTTCGGCTACACCCCCGACGGCAGCCAGCACCTCCAGGAGGCGCTGGTGGACCGGGAACTCGGCGGCCCCGGTGTGCTGCCGCACGGCGACGCCTCCCGGTCGGAGCCGTTCCCGCACCGGGTGGGCGCGGGCGCGATCGACGGCCTGCTCCCGGCGGACACGCGGCTGCTCATGGTGGACACCGCGTGCTCGTCCTCCCTCTACGCCATCGATCTGGGGCTGCGCGACCTCCTGGCGGACCGGGCCGAGGTCGCCGTGTGCGGCGGCGCGTTCGCGCTGGCCCCCGGCGGCTCGGTGCTGTTCTCCAAGCTGCACGGCCTGTCGCGTGGTGGCGAGGTCCGGGCCCTGGACAGGAGCGCCGACGGCGTGCTGTTCTCCGACGGCGCCGGCGTCGTGGTGCTGAAGCGGCTGTCGCGGGCGCTGGCGGACGGCGACACCGTGCACGGCCTCATCGCGGGCGTCGGGCTGTCGGCGGACGGCAAGGGCAAAGCGATCTACGCGCCGTCCAGCGCGGGCCAGGAACTGGCGATCGCCCGCGCCTTCGGCAAGTCGGGTGTCGGCGCCGACGACGTCGACTGGGTGATCGCGCACGCCACGGGCACCCCGGCGGGCGACGAGGCCGAGTTCCTGAGCCTGCGCGCCGCCTACACCGGGACCCGTCAGGTACGGGTGACCTCGAACAAGTCGCTGATCGGCCACACCGGCTGGGCGGCGGGCGTGGTGTCGGTCATCCACGCGCTGCTGGGGCTGCGGCACGAGGTGATCCCGCCACAGCACCGCTTCTCGGCCGCGCCGGACGCCTTCGGCCTGGAGACGTGCAACCTGACCATCCCCACCCGGCCGGTGCCGTGGCCGTCCCGGCCGGACGGGCCGCGTACGGCCGCCGTGTCGGGGTTCGGCTTCGGCGGCACCAACGCGCACCTGCTGGTGCAGGAGTTCCGGCCGGGCCTGCCCGCTCAAGCGGGTTACGGGGCCAGGAACGGAGAGCCCATGGTGATCGTGGGCTGGTCGGCGCACGTGCCGGGGGCCGAGGACAACGAGCAGGTCGGCGCGTGGGCGCGCGGACGGCACCTCCAGCCGGACTCGTTCGGCGACCGCTATCCGCATCCGCCGTTCGCCCGCCTGCGGCTGCCGGCGTCCACCATCCGGGCGACCGACCGTACCCAACTCATGATCATCGAGTGCATGCAGCGGCTGGAGCCGCGCGTCCGTGAGTTCTGCGCCCGTCACAGCCGCACGACCGGCGTGGTCGTCGGCCACACCGGGCCCACACGCAACGCCGTCCTGTACGCCGTGCGCGCCCACCTGGACGAGCTCGGCCATCTGGCGGGTGAACGGGCGGTGGAGCTGCGCGAGCGCGTGACGGGGCTCATCGGCCCGCCGGACGAGGACTCCTTCCCCGGCGAGATGCCGAACGTCATCGCCGCCCGGCTGAGCGGCTACTTCGACCTGCGCGGGCTCAACATCGCCGTGGACGGCGGCGCCGCCTCGCTGGCCGACGCCTTCGACCTGGCCGGGCGCTATCTGGACTTCGGCGACGTGGACGTCGTCCTGGTGGCGGGGAGCAACGGCAACAGCCTGCGGTCGTGGGGCGACCTGCTCGGCTGCGGGCCGATCGGCGAGGGCACGTTCCTGTTCGCGGTCACCCGCGAGTCGCTGGCTCTGGCCGAGGGACTGCCGGTGCTGGCCGAGGTGTCCGTCGAGGCGGTCGCCGAGGAGAGGCTGGAGGCCACGGCATGACTGGAGGCCACGGCATGAGCAGGGCGAATCTGCTGGGCGCGCAGGGCGCCCGCGAGCTGATCGCGTTCCTGGAGGGCGGCGGCGAGGGGACGATCGAGCTCAGGCCCGATCCCGGCGCCGGCGCGCGCCTCATCAACCTGAGGAGACCCACCGCGCGGGACACACGACCCCCCGAGCCCCCTGCGCCCGCCGCGCAGGACGTGCAGGACGTGCGGAAGACCGAACCCGCCGCGCGGGACACGCGCCCCCCCGAGCCCCCCGAGCCCGCCACGCAAGACGCGCGGAAGACCGAGCACGTCGCGAGGCGCGAGCCGGAGCGGCTGCTGGACCGTCACGTGTTCGAACTGGCCCCCGACCCGCGCCGTCCCGTCCGTACGGCCCCGCCCGCGATCCCGCCGGACGCCGTCGTGCTCACCAACGCGCCGCGCTTCGGGACGGGCCGCGACGACGGCGTGTCCGCGCACGTCAGGCTGCTCGTGGACGCCACCGACCCCCGCCTGCGGGCGGCCCGCTGGTCGCCGGCGGTCGACGAGCTGCTCGACCTGCACGAACGCATGTTCCTGAAGGCCAAGGAGTGCGCCGCCCACCTGGACGGCGGCTCGTTCGTGGTGAGCGTCGTGGGCGGCGTGACGGCGGCGGGCGTGCCGCTGCCGTTCACCGGCCTGTTCACGGGCCTGGTCAAGAGCCTGGCGCTGGAGTTCCCAGGCGCCGACGTACTGGCCACCGTGCACGAGGACGTGCCGCTCGACGAGGTGCTGGCCACGGTGAGCGCCGAGCTGGGCGCGCGGCGGCTCATCCCGGTGACCTACCACGCGGGGGGCCTGCGGCTCACGCCAAGAGCGGTGCCCACCCCGGCCCCGCCGTCTACGGTCCCGCCGCACACGGTTCCGTTGTCTACGGTCCCGCCGCATACGGTCCTGCCGTCTACGGTCCCGCCGTTCGCGGTCTCGTCGCTGGGTGAGGACGCGCTGGTCGTGGCCGCCGGAGGGGCGCGGGGCATCGGCGCCCCGGTGCTGGAGGCGCTGGCCGCGCGCCACCGTCCGCGCCTGGTGATACTGGGCAGCTCCGAACTCCCCGACGACGGCGACGAGGAGCTCGACCGCAGCGCGTTCATCCGCGCCCAGCTGCGGCAGGGAGTCTCGGTGCCGGAGGCGAACGCCCGGTACGACCGGCTCGGCGAGGCCCGGCAGATCCGGCGTACGCTGGCCGGGCTGGAACGGCTGTGCGGGCCGGGACGCGTCCGCTACCTGCGCTGCGACCTGCGCGACGGCGACGCGGTCCAGCGGGCCCTCGCCACCGTGGACGGCCCCATCGACCTGCTGCTCAACATCGCGGGCACGAACCGGGCCTCCGACGTCACCGCCAAGTCCGTCCAGGACTTCCGGGTGGTACGCGACCTCAAGGTGCGCACGTACCTGAACCTGAAAGAGGCGACCCGTGGTCGCGAGCCGCGCCTGTGGTGCAACTTCGGCTCGTTCATCGGGCTGACGGGCCAGCGCGGCGAGACCGACTACGGCGCCGCCAACGACTTCCTCAACACGGCCGCCATGAACGCCACCGGCGAGTTCACCATCGGCTGGACGCTCTGGCGCGACATCGGCCTCGGAGCGTCGCCGCTGATGCGCGACTTCCTGGAGGGCAGCGGCGAGTTCACGCCGACGCCGACCGAGGAGGGCGTCGAGCACTTCATGGCCGAGCTGGCCGCCGCCCCGGACGCGCCCGTCACCGTGTTCTTCGGCGCCAAGGAGCGGGCCGCGATCAGGGCCGCCGTACCGGAGTTCCTGGAGTTCTCGGCGGCCGCGACGCGGCCCCTGCCGTACATCGACCGGGTGCTGCGCCGCGACGCCGCCGAGCTGGTGGCCGAGCGGACGTTCTCCCTGGAACGGGACGGATACCTCGACCTCCACCAGGTCCGCGGCTACCCGACGCTGCCGGGCACGTTCGTCCCCGAGCTGGCGGCGCAGGCCGCCGTCGCCCTCGTGCCGGGCCGGGTGCCGGTCGTCTTCGAGGACCTGCGGCTGGAGTCGTTCCTGCGCATCTACCGCGCGGACCGGCCGGAGGTGAAGCGGCTCACCGCCAGGCTGCTGCGCGCCGACGAGCACGAGTCGGTGGTGGCCGTACGGGTGCTGGGGGACGTGGTCGCCCCGAACGGCGTCACGGTCGCCCGCGACCGGCTGCACTTCTCGGTCACGGTGCGGCTGCGCGACGCCCCGGTGCCCGGCCCCTCGTGGGCGCACTGGGACGAGCACGGCAGCAGGCCGCTGCGCGACCCGTACCACGTGCCGGGGTCCGACGTCCTGCTGCGCGAGGTGTTCGAGTCCACGACCGGCACCCGGACGCATCCGCTGGGGCGGCGCGGCCGGCTCGCGCTCGACGCGCCCGCGCTGCGCCGCTGGTTCCCCGACCTGCTGGTCCCGTCCGTGACGCTGGACGGCCTGGTGCGCGTGGCCGTCCTGGAACGGGTGGCGGGCCGCTGGACGCCGGTCGCGATCCCCCGCTCGATCCGCCGCGTCGACCTGTACGGCGGCCACACCGACCTGACACTCGCCGCGCTGACCGAGCCGGTGGAGCTGTACGTCACCCCGGTCGACCTCGACCTGGAGGACCCGGAGCCGGACAACCGGGCCATCGCGGTCGCGTCGAGCGGCGAGGTGCTGCTGCAGGTGAAGGACATCATCGGCGCCGTCGTCGGCTACGTGGACCAGGAGACCGGCGAGTACGTCGACAGAGAGCGATTCGACGAGCGATTCGACCGCGAGGAGCGCCGATGAACCCCGAAGGGACCTGCCCGGTCGCCCACGGCCCGCGAGGGCTGCCGGTGATCGGCGACGCCATCCCCTACTTCAAGGACCCGCTGGCCTACACGCTGTCCATGCAGGAACGCGACTCGCTGGTGTCGGTCCAGCTGCCCATCCCGTTCGTCCAGGTCACCGAGCCCGAGGCGATCGAGCGGGTGCTGCGCGTCAACCCGGACAACTACCAGCGCGGCACCCTCTACCAGGGGTTCTTCGGCATGATGGGGTCGGGCCTGCTGACGCTCGACACCGACGACTGGCGCGGCCCGCGCAAGGCGGTGCAGCCGGCCTTCACCCCCCGGCGGGTGACCGGCAGCGCCCGCGAGGCGGTCACCGCCACCGAGAAACTGCTGCGAACCTGGTCGGGGCACGCCGCCTCGGGCGCGGTGGTGGACGTCGCGCCGGGCCTGATGGACGTGTCCGCGCGGGTCATGGGCATGGCGCTGGTCGGCCGCGACCTGTCGGGCACCGACTACACCCGGGCCGCCGCGATCGCCAACAAGGTCATATACACCAGCACGATCAAGGGCGTCTCGGCGCTGATCCCGTCCTTCGTGCCGACGCGCTACCACCGCGACCGCAAATGGTCGGAACGGGTGCTCGACACCATCATCCGCGAGGTGATCGAGGAGCGGCGGGCCGCCGGCGAGCACGGCACGGACGCCGCCGGGCTGCTGCTGGACGCCGGACTGTCCGACAAGGAGGTCTCGGACAACCTGCGCACGCTGCTGCTGGCCGGCTCCGACACCACCGGTCAGGCGCTGGCCTGGACCATGTACGAACTGGCCCGCCACCCGCAGGCCCGCCGCGCCGTCGAGCGCGAGGTGGACGAGGTGCTGGCCGAAGGGCCGCCCGACCTGGAGCGGCTGGGCGAGCTGCCCCAGACCACGGCGGCGGTGAACGAGGCGCTGCGCCTGCACCCGCCGGTCTGGCAGTTCCCCCGCGACGCCGTCGAGCCGGACACCCTGGCCGGGCGGCACGTCCCGGCGGGAACGACGGTCCTGCTCAGCGTGTACGGCACGCACCGCTCGCCCGAGCACTGGGCGGACCCGGAGGCCTACGACCCGCAGCGCTTCCTGGACGACGCCCAGGACCAGCGGCACAAGCACGCCTTCCTGCCGTTCGGGGGAGGGCGGCGCATGTGCGTCGGCAAGGGACTGGCGATGGCGACGCTGGTGACGGCGGTGGCGATGCTGTCGCGGCGCTACCGGCTGCGGCTGCCGGGCGCGCGCCAGGTGCGCAGCGGCCACTACATCACGCTGTTCCCCAGCTCGGGGCTCCCGGCGGTCGTGCAGGAGCGGGCATGACCGTGACGGAGGTCCGGCGTACAGGAGCGGACACGGCCGTGACGGCGGTCCGGCCGCCCGGGGCTTCCGGCGGTCGTACAGGAGCGGACATGACTGGGACGGTGGTCCGGCCGCCCGGGGTTTCCGGCGGTCCCGCGGGAGCGGACACGGCCGTGGCGGCGGTCCGGCCGCACCTGGTCTCGTTCGAGACCGGCTCCTTCGTGCGGCCCGTGCGCCGCATGGTCTGGGAGCCGGTGCCGCACCCGCTCCCGCCGCCGTCCCCCGTGGCGCGGCGGCTGCTGGTCGTCGGCTCGGACACCGACCTGGCCGTACGGCTGGCGAGCCGTCTCGGCGCCGACGTGTGCGCCCCCGGCCGCGAGCCGGAGCACGGCGACTGGGACGGGATCGTCGACCTGAACGTCACCGGCGTCCCGTACCGGCTCGGCGGCGGCGAGTGGCGGGACGCGCTGGCCAGGACCACCCGCGTGGTGCGGCGCCGCTACGCCTCCTGGCAGGCGGAGTCGCGCGCCGACCGGTGCTGCTACGTCGCGGTCACCCACCTGGGCGGCCTGATGGGCTACGACGACGGGCCGATCGAGACACCCCTGGGCGGCATCTGGGCGGGGTTCGCCAAGTGCCTGCCCCGCGAGCTGCCCAACCTCGCGGTGAAGGTGCTGGACGTCGACTCCGCCGACCCGGACGGGCTCGCCGGGCTGCTGGAGTCCGAGCTGGCGGCGTGGGACCTGTTCGAGATCGGCTACCGGCGCGGCGTGCGCCACGCGCTCACCGCCCTGCCGAGCCCGGAACCACCGCCGCGCCTGGACCTGGACACCGGCGACCTGGTACTGATCTCGGGAGGCGCGCGCGGCGTCGGCTTCGCCCTGGCGCGCGGGCTGGCCGAGCGGTTCGGCTGCCGCGTCGTGGTGACGGGCCGCGACGAGCTGCCCGCCGCGGACTGGCTCACGCTGCCGGACGACCGCTACGACGCCCACCGCCGCGCCCGGATCGCCGCCGCCCGCACCGCCGACGCCCTGCGGGAGACGCGGGCGGCGCTCAAGCGCGAGTCGGAGCTGCGCCAGGTCGCCGCCAACCTGGCCGCCGCCGAACGGGACGGCCTGCGCATCGCGTACGAGGCGTGCGACTGCGTCCGGCAGGAGCAGGTGGACGCCCTGTTCGCCCGTCTCCCGGCCCCGGCCGCGGTGGTGCACAACGCGGGCATCGACCTGCCGACCAGGCTCGACAGGAAGACCCCCGAGGAGGTCGTGCGCACCGTCGAGGTGAAGGTGTCGGGGTTCGCGTCCCTGACCAGGGCGGTGCTCGCCACGCCGGAGCGGCGGGCGGCGCTCAAGGTCTTCTGCAACGTGGGGTCGCTGGCCGGGCGCATGGGCGGCATGATCGGCCAGATCGACTACGCGGCGGGCAACGAGGCGCTGTCGCGGCTGGGGTTCTGGGCACGGAACACGTACGGGCTGCCGACGCAGACGCTCTGCTGGCCGACGTGGGAGCGCCTGGGCGTGATCGCCAACTACGACGCGGCGGTCCGGTACGTGTCCACCCTCGACCCCGCCGAGGGCGTGCGCCGCTGGATCGACGAGCTCCGCTCCGGCGGCACCGGCGAGGTCATGTTCATCGGCCAGGTGGGCGGCGCGCTGGTGCCCACGCAGCTGCGCGGCTTCTGGCTGTTCACCGGCCACCCCGACCTGCCCCGGCTGCACGGCCTGGCGCACTTCCTCGGTGAGGTCGAGGACTTCCTGCCCTTCCGCTCACTGCGCGGCTCGATCGTCCACCGCCCCGGCTCCCACCCCTGCCTCGCCGACTTCACGGTGGACGGCCGACCGGCCCTGCCGGTGTCGGTGCTGCTGGAGCAGGCATGCTCGGTCGCCGACTGGGTGGTACCCCCCGGCTGGCCGCTGCAGCACCTGGCCTCGGTGCACGACATACGGATACACCCATCGGCGCTGATTTTGGACGGCGGCCGGTTCACCACGTCGGCGGTGGGCGAGATGACGGAGGAGGGCTGGACGGTCCACGTCACGATCACCGCCGCCGACGGCGCGGTCGCCGGTTCGATGCGCCTGCTCTACCAGCCGGAACCCCCCGAGATCCCTCCCCTGCCCCCTACCCCCGCCCCGGCCCCGCCCGCCGTCAAGACGTACGATGGCGGCCGCCTGGCCTGGTCGGGGCTCGTCCTCGGGACGGCGGCCGACCCGCTGCCCGTCGTGACGGCCGCCGACCTGTGGACGACCCCCTTCCCACCCGCCCACGGCATCGCGCCCGCCGCCCTGGAGGCCGCCGTCCGCGCGGCCGGCCCGGTGACCGGCGACCTCCTCACCATCGACCGGATCGTGCCCCGCCCAGGGGCGCAGCACGTGGACCGGCTGCTACCCGTGGAAGGCGGCTGGGCCGGTTCGCGGGCGGGCGAGCCCGTACTGTTCATCGCGCGGGTGGAACGGGGGAGCTGACGGCCTGTGACGCGCCGGCCGGGCCGCGCGGGCTTGAGCAGGGAAAACGGGAGCACGGATCGGGGCGGGGCGATTCCCCGTCTGTTCCGGCACGCATCCGGTACGCGATCACGCTTGCGACCTTTTCCCTGTCTCGAAATTGTCGGTGGAGCTCTGTAGCGTCCGAGGCCACTGTGCGAAGGGATCATCATGGCGACGACAACGTCACGCGACGGTACGCGGATCGGATTCGAACAGACGGGAACGGGACCAACGCTCGTACTGGTCGACGCGGCGGGCGGATTCCGCGAGTTCGGCCCCATGAAGTCACTCGCCGAACACCTCGCCGACAGGTTCACGGTCGTGATCTACGACAGGCGCGGGCGTGGCGAGAGCGGAGACACGCAGCCGTACGCGGTCGAAAGGGAGGTAGAGGACCTGGCGGCCGTGATCGAGGGGGCCGGTGGGCCTGCGTTCGTCCACGGGTTCTCCTCCGGCGCGATCCTCGCCCTGCTCGGAGCGGTGGCCGGGCTGCCGATTTCGATGATTTCGCTCCTTGAGCCGCCGATCGCCCTCGACAAGCCGTCACAGGAAGGTGACCTCGCGGCCGAGATCGAGGCACTGGTCGCCGCCGGTCGCCGAGCCGATGCGGTCGAGCACTTCCACACAAGCATCGGCGTTCCCCCCGAGATGACCGCGGGCATGCGACAGGCGCCTTTCTTCCCGATACTGGAGGGCATCGCGCACACCCTCGCCTACGACAGTCGCACGACCGAAGCCGTCTCTTCCGACACGCTTCGATCCGTCGTCGTGCCGGCCTTGGTGATCAACAGCGAATCCAGTGACGAACGCCTGCGCGGCTGGGCTCAGGAGACGGCGGCGGCTCTTCCGCAAGGTCGTCATCTGCCCCTGAAGGGCGATTGGCACGGCGTCCCCGATGACGTGCTGGCCCCCGCACTGGCCGAGTTCTTCCTCCGCGGGGCCGCCTGAGAGCCGTGCGGGCGACACGAACCTCGCACACGAATGAGTGTCGCTCCCCGGAAAGATCAAGTCTCAGGGGGCTGGGGATTCCGTCCGACCTGGGTCTTGAGGCCTGGAGCGGGTGACGGGAGCCGAACGGTTGCCGACTCACGCCGAGGTCAGGTCATGCAACCCTGACCGTTGAAGGTCTCTAGTCGTCGATCGACCCGAGCCTTCTTCGCCGCCAATCGCTCCGGCCGAAATAAATCGCGAGCGCCAGCAATGTCAACAATCCACTGAGCGGATAACTACCCATAAGCGCCGTCAGCCACGTCCCGACGTGGGATGGATATATGAAAAGTGTCGCCAGGGTGATGTATCCGGGCAGTAGAAAGATGAGCCACAGGAACCCCACGCCCGCCTTCTCAAGGGGGGCGTCCACGCGCTGGGCGCGCTGTGCCCAGAGCACCAGGAGCGGTACGCACCAGACCCAGTGGTGCGGCCAGGAAACGGGTGAGACGAGCAGCCCCACGACGGCGCAGGCGGTGATCCCGGCGAGCTCGCCCGCCTTCTTCGCGGTCCACGCGGCGACCAGGAGTCCGCCCGTGCCGATCACCGCGCACAGGGCGAGCCAGAGGGGCACGGTGGGCCAGGAGCCGGGCATGAGCAGAAGCACGCCGCGAATCGATTGATTGAAAAAATTCGCGCTCTGCTCGGCGACCACCCGTTGCGTGTCGAAGAACGCGCCACCCCAGTAATCACGCGAATCGGCCGGCAGCAGCAGGAATCCGAGTATCACCGTGCCGAGAAAACCAAGGCCGGTCATCAGGGCGGCCCGGAAACGACGCGTGATGAGAAGATAGGGGATGAATATCAGCGGGGTGAGCTTGATGCCTGCGGCGATTCCCGTTCCTATACCGTGCCACTTTTCTTTGCCGTGCGTCAGATCCACAACTATCGCCAGCAGCAGAATGATACCTATTTGACCGTTCCATAATGTTAGCGCTACTGGGTACAAGGGAAGCATCGCGACAACGCCCAGCAACGTGTGAGTCGCCCGGCGACTACGGCTCTTCACCGCGGTACGGCCGACGAGAATCCATATCACCACCTCAAGGGCGAGTATGGAGATCAGCACCCAGAGGGCGACGGCGATCTCCATTCCGACCAGGGCGAGAGGCGTGAACAGCATTGCCGCGAACGGTGAATAGGTGAACTTCAGCCAGTTGTCACCTATGATCAAATTGTAGACAGAGGTGCGCTGCAGTACCGCCGCTCCGCCTTCCCGGTAAACCTCCAGATCAATCCAGCCCCTCGCGTGGATCGCGTTGAAGGCGAAGGCTGTCAGCGCGCCACCCAACGCGATCAACACACCGCACGCTATTTGGAAAGAGCCGCCGTCCCTCTTGCCCAAACGAATGCGCGGACCGGCTGACACCAAAGAAGGCATGGCAACTCCCGACTCAGCTGTGGTGCACGTTAGTCACGCCGCCTTGTCAAAAGCTTGTCGTGCCTTGCCTGTGCCGACCGTTCACCAATCGGGGTTCTGGTGTGACCAGAAAGGAGTGTCTCCTTACTGATAACAGGAAGGGATCATGCGCGTCGATCGTCTGTCAGCGGATATGCTCGGTGGTGGCCGGCGCCATCGGGGCCAGCGCTGTCAGGGCCCGCATCAAAGGAAAGTGGAACGACGCTCCGACCTGATGACGAGGATACGAATGGATACGGATTCGGCCAGGAGAGGCTTCGCCGCCACGATCATCTACTTTGAACGACCGTGGAATACTTCGTGTACGGCCGCGACCGCCCCGGTGCCTTCGAGCTCAAGATGAGCCTGAACGGCGACCACCGGTCCTTCATGGACGGGTACGGGAAACTGCTGGTCGCCCGCGGTCCCACGCTGACCGGCGATGGAGACGACGCAGAGTCGACGGGCAGCCTGCACATCGTCGACCTCCCGGACGCGGAGGCCGCTCGCACGTTCGCCTACGAAGAGCCGTACTACCGCGCCGGTGTCTTCGAGTCGGTGCCGCTGTGCCGCTTTCACAACGCCCTGGGCCGCACCATGTGGGACTTCACCGAGGCCGTCGACGGCTGCGGCCGGTTCCTGGTGATCACCATGGGCGAGTCCGACCCCGCACCGGTCACGTCGAAACACATGATCGTGTACGGCGAGCTGCTCGCCCTTGACGGTGAGGCGCGGATCGGCCGAGCGGCCATGGTGGAGGCGCCGGACCGGGAGGCCGCCGCGACACTGCTGCCGGTCGGCGGGGGCCGCACGGAGATACACCCCCGGCGCTTCGGCGGCAGACCCGGTGCGATGCCCGCAGGGTGATCGCGGAGCCATGGCCCGAGAAGGTCGAACAGTCCTGGAAACGACCGAGGCGCGGGTCGGGAATCCATCCCTGACCTGAGCCTCGAAGCGTGGAGCGGGTGACGGGAATCGAACCCGCGCGGTCAGCTTGCAAGTGCATCGATCACAGCTGGCAGGACTGCCGGCCTTGGCTTTGGACCGGTCGTGAGTAATTTTGTTCGGCCCCTTCTCGCCCTGGCCAATGGCCCGGCGATCAGCTCGCGACCTGGTCTTACCCGTACGACACCCGCACCCTGCCCACCTGATCGCCTCGGTCTGCCCGCCGGAGAAGCGGATTCGGGTCGGCCATCCGACCGGAGCGCTTGGTCCCTGTGGATTCGCGTGATCCGCGGATGTGGCGCTTGCCCGCTGTATAACGTCCGTGTTATGACCTGGGGAGGAGTAGGGCTGGAGCCAGAGGTGGACAAGTGGTTCGACACGCTTGATCAAGAAGGTCAGGAGACGGCGGCGTTCTATGTCGGCCTGCTGGCCGAGCGGTGTGTCCTGCTCGATGAGCCTTACACCCGGCAGTTGCGTGGCAAGTTACGTGAGCTGCGGTTTCACCTTGAACGAGAGGCGGTGCGCGTCAGCTACTGCATCGCACCGGGCAGGCGGATCATCCTGTTGACGGTCTTCCGTAAGCAGCGGATGCGTGAGACCGCCGAAGTCGAGCGTGCGTGGCGGGCCATGCAGCGATGCATCGCTGAGGCTCACACGGCAGACGAGGAGTGAGCGGAATGGGCGAGCGTAAGACGTGGGCCGACAAGCGGGAGGAAATCATGAGCCGTCCCGGCGCGGGGGCCGCGTACGAGGCGACGCGGATCCGTTTCGAGCTCGGTGAGGCGGTACGGCTGCGCCGCGAACAGCTCGGGCTGACTCAGGCCGAACTGGCCGAGCGCACAGGGTTGAAGCAGCCCGCGGTGGCGCGGTTCGAGGCAGGCGGGACGATGCCGACGATTCCGATGCTGGAGAGGCTCGCGGAAGCGTTGGAGATGCGGCTCAGCGTCCAGTTCCAGCCGCTGCGTGAAGCGAGCTGATCCGCTGAAGAGGCATTGAAGTCATCGAGTACGCAACGGCACAGGTGGTCGTCGAGATACCGGAAAAGATCAGTCCCAGGCTCGAAATCCATCCCGAAACCGGGCTTTTGGGCGTGGGGCGGGTGACGGGAATCGACCCCGCGCTGCCAGCTTGGGATGTCTCCAACGCACCTGGTCGCTGAGCAGGGGAGAAGCTGACTTTCCGGGGGAGAGGGCGAGTGATCGCGATTCCCCGTGATCTCCCTCCTGACGGGCACGCAACGGGTGCGGGGGCATGCGCCAGCGTGATCGGTGAAGTCTCCACGTGCCATGGCGATGGCCTAACCAGGACGGCGAACCATCACGCAGGCGAACCCTCTGACCTCAACCCCGTACAGGCCTAACAAACGGCCGGCGGGGCCAACCATCGCCTCAGCCAGGCCAAGGGCTCAGCTGAGGGCGTAGCGGCTGATCTGGGATGGTAACCAAGATCGAGCAGTGGACACGAAGTCGGGCCTGGTGCTCATCTCTGCCGCGAGTTACCATCGAGTGTATATATTATTGATGGTATGTCTCAGTGGGAGATCGACCTGGAGCCGGAGGTGGAGTCTTGGCTGGACGGACTTTCCTTTCCGCTCTATCAGCGGGTCATGCGGAACGTAGATGACTACCTCGTCACTGGTGGCATTTCTGATGGGGATCACGTTAAGAAACTGAAGGACGCCGAAGGGGTGCACGAGTTGCGTGTTGCTCTCGACCGTACGACCTGGCGGATGACTTTCTGGAAGCCGTCCAACAAAGTGATCGTGATCCTGACGGTTTTCCGCAAGACACAGGATGGGACACAGACCACCGACATCGACCGAGCGATTGCTGCCAAGAAGCGGTGTGAGGCAGAGCATGACCTGGCCACCACGCACGTGTTCGAGAGGAGCGCATGATGGGGCACAGCCGTTGGGAGACCTACAAGGCGAAGCGTCTGCGCGAGATGGAGGAGGATGCGCAGCCCCACTCCGAGTACGAGCAGGCGGGCCGTGACCTGGAGCTCGGAGATCAGTTGCGTGAGATCCGTAAGCGCCGAGGCTTGTCTCAGAGGGTCGTAGCGGAGCGCTCCGGGATGTCCCAGCCCGCCCTGTCTCGCATCGAGGGCGGTGGCGGTATTCCGGATATAGCGACGCTGCTGCGCCTCGGTGCGGCAATGGGGGTTCGGTTCCGCGTCGAGCTCGTCGTTGACGACGACACCACCGAAATCGAGCCTCTAACGGTGCATCACCGACAGCTCACGAGCGCATCAGCTGCAGGCGGCCACTTCTAGGCCCAGCCTGCAAGCTTCAGCTGCGGCGGCCTTGTTCGGGAGTCGTCGGCGCCAGGGGGCGAGGAAAAGCCCAGCTCTAGATCACGTTCTTGAGCTGGGCTTTTGATATCGAAGCAGGTGATGGGAATCGAACCCGCCCTGTCAGCTTGGATAGTTTCCAAAGCACTTGGCCTCTGAGCTGGGGAAGCGCTGACCTGTGGGGGAGTGTTCCGGTTGCCGTGAGTTCCTCTGGCTCTTCCTGCTGACGGGCACGCAACGGGCGCGGGGGCATGCGCCGGCGTGATCATTCGGAGTGTCCTGCGGTTGCCGTCAAGCTAGCGTCCATGCTCCCGAATCGCCGCCTCGATTCGTAGGCCGATGCCGAGGACAGCAAAGATCGGCATTCCCGTGAGAGCCTGGTCGGGTAGTTCGCCATCATTGGCGATGAGGAGCAGGAGAGAGCCAGTGTCACCCCAAGAGTGAAGGCCACATTCCCGCAGGCTCTCACGGTCTCTAAGTCGCTCTTTGTCTCGCGAGGAGTGACGTTCTCCGGCTCGTTCACAGCGAAGATCATCCCATGTCGGCAGACGCAGCGAAAGAGTGCGGAGACGCCATCCGTGGATTTCGCCTGCCGGATCTTCCCGTCGTGATCTATCTCCACACCACCAAAGATCGGGATCGGGCCATCGCCGACGCATTGGGGGAGATCGTTAAGGAAGGTCTTAAATCTGATAAGAGAGGAACCGAATCGCTGCCTGCCGCCACCCCCAATGCCTGAAGGAGCGGAACATGCCGCAACTCTGCTCAGTGCTCGGGCGCATTCTCTTGTCAAGTCCGGGATCTTTGCCCTGTTTTAGTACTTCTTGTGCAGGATCTATGTGCTGGATGTCGAGCGGTAAGCGGTCTCCTTGCTGGCGCAGAGCAGTACAGGGCACTCCCTTATGTCCGTCAATGCTCGATACGAGAGAGGCATCGTTGATCAGGATCGTGGGGAAGAGAGCGCTGTCCTGCTTTACTGCTCCTTGCGTGAGAGCGACGCACCGATCGCCCAAATGGCGAACGGCTCTCTGTTGGCGCAGAGAGCCGCTCTTACGTCCCTCGCTAGTCGGTACAAGAGAGGACGTCGTTGATGAGCGTACGGAGGGGATCTCCGTCAGACAAAGCATCTGCGGCCGATGGGTATGGACGCCTACCTCAGAGGTGGGTAACCATCCTTGCTGTCTCGTCCGCGATCGCTGTTGCTGCGGCGTTCCTGACCAATCCCATGGTCGGGGTGCCTGTCTGGTTGGCGGCAATCGGCCTGCTGCACCAGATCATGGACTGAGGTCCATCGGTGGGGGTCGCCGCGATCTGTAGACCTGATGGTCGGTGGCCCCCCATGCCAAGATCAACCAATCTGGCACGGATCTGGCACGCGAGTGAGAGACGGCCGTGAAAACAACAAGGCCCAAGTCGGGACTGATGTCCTGAACTGGGCCTTAGCGTTGGAGCGGGTGACGGGAATCGAACCCGCGCTGTCAGCTTGGGAAGTGCATCGATCACGCCTAGTGGGACGGCCGACCTGGGTGTTCGGCCGGTCGTGAGTGACCGTGGTTGCCCCCTCGTCACCCTGGTTAATGGCCCGCTAATGGCCCGATGGTGAAAGCTCTGGATTGGGTTCGGTGGCGGACTCAGCAGCGACGGTGTGGA